>JAJDNF010000027.1 GCA_022340805.1 Chromatiaceae bacterium | reverse complement strand
TGTACCAGTCGGTAAGCCTCGCCATTTCATCCGGCACCTGAGTCGCTGGCGGGGCCTCATAGTGAACCTTTTCCCGCCCATAAGGCCCGCTCACTATTTGCATAGGTGAAGGATCGTTACGGTATGCGCCACGCAGAATAGCCGTGTAGCGTTGCTCTGGGACGGCCATGGACTGCCACTTGCCCAGCAGGTCATGCGTCAGCGATGTTTGCCAGTTCTTGCGGACGTCCACCAGCAGCGATGCAGCCCCAGCAGCTTTCTGGTCTGAGTTGTCCGGTAGCGTATCCGATGTAATTAATGAGAACAGCGATGACCTGACCGACTCTCTGTCCAGATCCTCGCCCTCAATGGCGCTGGTCTTGATGGCCTCGGAAAGCATCAAGTCAATCGTGGCATCCTCTTGGGACGCCATCGGTAGCGCATCAAAGCTGCCAGCCAGGCGCTCTGAGTTCAGGCGAAATTGAAGTTCCCGATCATTGAGCGCGCGATTGTCATAGCGAAAATCTGGCCAGTCGGGCTGTTGCCATATCCACTTCATGGCGCGATTCTAGCACTTATTCACGCCACACTATAGGCATATTTGGCGTGAATATAGGCCTAAATCACGCCACGCTCGTTCCAAAGGCGATATCTGAGCGCCGACCGCTGATACCATGATTTCGCCAACCTGCCGCTCATGGTATCGCTGCTATCTGCGTTTAAGCGCGCTGAAAATACCATAAAAAATACCATTGATGATGCAGATTATATTATCGATTAGATTGTTTTATTTGTTATAAATCAATAATTTAACAATTCCGCTCACTCCCACTCGATCGTGGCCGGCGGCTTGCTCGAGATATCGTACGCGACGCGCGAAACCCCGCTCACCTCGTTGATGATGCGGCTGGAAACGCGCTCCAGCAGATCGAACGGCAGATGCGCGAAACTGGCGGTCATGAAATCGACCGTCTTCACCGCGCGCAGCGTCACCACGTAGTCGTAGCAGCGCGCATCGCCGACCACGCCGACCGACTTGACCGGCAGGAAGACCGCAAAGGCCTGGCTGACCTCGTCGTACAGGTTTGCGTGCCGCAACTCCTCGATAAATATCGCATCGGCGCCACGCAGGATCTCAGCATATGCCCTGGTGACCTCACCGAGGATCCGCACACCCAGGCCGGGGCCCGGGAATGGATGCCGGAATACCATCTCGTAGGGCAGACCAAGCTCGACACCGACACGCCGCACCTCATCCTTGAACAGCTCACGCAGCGGCTCGACCAGCTGCAGTTTCATGTAGTCGGGCAGCCCGCCGACGTTGTGGTGCGACTTGATCACGTGCGCCTTGCCGGATGCAGCGCCGGCCGACTCGATCACATCAGGGTAGATGGTACCCTGCGCAAGAAACGCGACATCCTCGAGCTTGGCGGCCTCCTCCTCGAAGATATCGATGAACAGGTTGCCAATGATCTTGCGTTTCTGCTCCGGATCGGAGACGCCCTTGAGGCCCTTCAGAAAACGGTCCTCGGCATTCACACGGATCACGTTGACGCCCATGTGCTCGGCAAAGGTGGCCATTACCTGGTCGCCCTCGTGCAGCCGCAGCAGGCCGTTGTCCACGAAGATGCACACCAGCCTGTCGCCGACCGCGCGGTGTAGCATGGCCGCCACCACGGACGAGTCCACGCCGCCGGAGAGCCCGAGCACGACGCGGCCGTCGCCTATCTGTTCGCGCATCCGCTGGATGCCATCGTCGATGATGCTGTGCGAATTCCACAGTGCCTGACAGCCGCAGATATCGAACAGGAAGCGCTCCAGAATGCGTCCGCCCTGCCGGGTATGAGTGACCTCGGGATGAAACTGCAGACCATAGAAGTTGCGCGACTCATCGGCCATGCCGGCCAGCGGTGCGTTGTCGGTGGTGCAGATCGCAATGAAGTTCGGCGGCAGCTCCTCGACCCGGTCGCCGTGACTCATCCAGACGTCCAGCAGCCCCCAGCCCTCGGCACTGGCGTGATCCTCGATGTCGCGCAGCAGCCGCGAATGACCGCGCGCACGGACCTGTGCATAGCCGTATTCATGCTTGTCCGATGCAGCGACCCGACCGCCGAGCTGTGCCGCCATGGTCTGCATGCCGTAGCAGATGCCCAACACCGGCACACCCATCTCGAACACACGCTGCGGCGCACGCGGCGTATCCTCGCCAGTCACCGTCTCCGGCCCACCGGACAGGATGATGCCACGCGGCTGCTGCGCCTCGATTGCCTGTTCGCAGTTGTCGTAGGGCCAGATCTCGCAGTACACGCCCGCCTCGCGCACCCGACGCGCGATCAGCTGCGTATATTGCGATCCGAAGTCGATAATCAGGACGCGGTGCGCGTGGATGTCATTGTTCATGTTATTGCTTCCAAAAAACTGCGAAACGCAAAGGGCGCAAGGAGCACCGGGGCCGTCAGATCGGCATACCCGGTTGCGTTCCCCGCGCCCTGGATACTCCTCTCCCGCGGATCAGTCTCTGCGGTAGTTCGGTGCTTCTTTGGTTATCTGCACGTCATGCACATGCGACTCGCGCATGCCGGCGTTGGTCACACGCATGAATTGCGGCCTGGTGCGCATCTCGTCCAGGGTTGCACAGCCGGTGTAGCCCATACTCGAGCGTACGCCGCCGAGCAGCTGCGTGATCACATTGATCAGCGGCCCCTTGTAGGGCACGCGGCCTTCGATGCCTTCCGGTACCAGCTTGTCCTTCTTGGTGTCCTCCTGGAAATAGCGGTCGCTCGATCCCTGCTGCCCGGCCATCGCGCCCAGCGACCCCATGCCGCGATACGATTTGTACGAACGGCCCTGGAAGATCTCCACTTCGCCGGGTGACTCGTCGGTACCGGCAAACAGCCCGCCGATCATCACCGAATGCGCACCGGCCACGATCACCTTGGCAATGTCGCCCGAATAGCGCAACCCGCCGTCGGCGATAACCGGCACGCCGCTACCCGCAAGCGCGGTCACGACGTTGTCGACCGCTGTTACCTGCGGCACACCGACACCTGCGACGATACGCGTGGTACAGATCGAACCGGGTCCGATCCCCACCTTGACCGCATCGGCGCCCGCCTGGACCAGCGCCAGGCCGGCCTCGCCGGTTGCGATGTTGCCACCGATAACCTGCACCTGCGGGAAGTGCTTCTTGATCCAGGCCACACGGTTAAGGACACCGACCGAATGCCCATGCGCGGTATCGACGGTGATGACGTCGACACCCGCCTCGACCAGCAACTCCACGCGTTCCTCGGTACCGGCGCCGACACCGACCGCGGCTCCGACGCGCAGGCGTTCCTGCGAATCGCGGCAGGCATCCGGAAAATCGGTTGCCTTCTGAATGTCTTTGACGGTGATCAGCCCGCGCAGCTCGAAATCGTCGTTGACCACCAGCACCTTCTCGATCCGATGCTGATGCAGCTTGGCCACGACCTCGTCGCGACTGGCGCCCTCGCGCACGGTGACCAGGCGGTCCTTGGGGGTCATGATGGAGCTGACCTTTTCGTCGAGCCGGGTCTCGAAGCGCAGATCGCGACCGGTGACGATGCCGACCAGCTCGGAGCCATCCACCACCGGCACGCCGGAGATATGATTCGAACGGGTCAGCGCCAGCACCTCGCCGATACTGGTGTGTGGTGACACCGTAATCGGGTCGTGGATCACGCCGCTCTCGTAACGCTTGACCGTGCGCACGTTCGCGGCCTGGTCCGCGGCGGTCATGTTTTTGTGCACGATACCGATGCCACCGGCGAGGGCCATCGCGATCGCAAGACCGGACTCGGTCACCGTGTCCATCGCCGCAGATACGAGCGGGATATTCAGATCGATTTCGCGGGTCAGTTTGGTGGCCAGGGTGACGTCTTTCGGCACCACTTCGGATCGCGCGGGAACCAGCAGCACGTCGTCGAAAGTCAGGGCTTCTTGGTCTTGGGCAAGACGCATGGGCATTTCCAGATTGGGAATGAAGATAAGCCGGATATTATAGGATTTGACGAAAACTCGGTAAACTGGGTACGCTCGACAAAGCGTCGTACCAAGGTCGTAATCATCGGCAGCTACGCGCTTTTAGCACCGCCCCGGCATGGAACCCACCTTGTGGAGCCTGCATTACTACAAGAACAGCAGGGAATTCGGGCGACCACCATACAAAAAGATTTAAATTGTCAGGAGATGGAGTCAGATGAAAAAGATTCTATTGTCAGCCGCCCTCGTTGCCATCGCGTTGAGTTTCGGCGGCTGCGCAAAGCATGAGATGAAAGAGTCGGCGGCACCCGCCGGCGATACGACCAAGCAGGCCTACGAGAACGCGATCGCGGCGGCCAAGTCCGAGCAGAAAAAGGCGGCCGCAGTTGGCGGTGAGTGGCGCGACACCGGCAAAATGATCAAGTCGGCCGAAGAGGCCGCCGCCGCCGGTGACTATGGCATGGCCAAGGGCCTCGCCGACAAGGCCGCCGCCCAGGGTCGTCTGGGCCAGGAGCAGGCCGCCAGCCAGGTCAACGCGGGCAACCCCTCGTATCTCTACTGATCAGGCTGCAATAGCAAGGCCGGGCATCGCCCGGCCTTGGTCCGGACAGCCCTGAATGTCCCCCCCGGACGCGGCCAGCCGCGACATCTTCACCGTCAGCCGCCTGAACAGCGAGGTGCGTGCAGTCCTCGAGGGCAGCTTTCCGCTGGTCTGGGTAGAGGGCGAGATCTCGAATATCGCCATGCCGCGCTCGGGACACCTGTATTTCAGCCTAAAGGACGCCCATGCGCAGGTGCGTTGCGCGCTGTTTCGGGCGAAACGCCAGCTGCTGCGGTTCACGCCGGGCGACGGCGACCAGGTCCTCGCCAGGGCGCGCATCAGCTTTTACGAACCTCGCGGCGACTTCCAGCTCATCATCGAACACCTGGAACCGGCGGGGGCCGGTGCTGCGCAGCGCGAATTCGAGGCACTCAAGCAAAGACTGCAGGCCGAGGGATTGTTCGACCCGGCGCGCAAGCGTGCCCTGCCAGCCTTTCCGCTGCGCCTCGGCGTGATTACCTCGCCGTCCGGCGCCGCGATCCACGACGTGCTCGACGTCCTGCGCCGGCGCGCCCCGCATCTGGCGGTCACGTTGTTTCCGAGCCAGGTGCAGGGCAAGGGTGCGGCCGAAGAGATCCTGGCGGCCCTGCACACGGCGTTGCAGCGTGCTGACTGCGACGTGCTGCTGCTGACCCGGGGCGGCGGCTCGATCGAGGACCTGGCCGCGTTCAACGACGAGCGCCTGGCACGCGCGATCGCAGCGGCCGACATTCCGATCGTGAGTGCGGTCGGTCATGAGATCGATTTCACCATCGCCGACTTCGTCGCCGACCGACGCGCCCCGACCCCGTCGGCCGCCGCCGAATTGATCAGTCCCGACGCCACGGCATTGGCCCACACGATCACCACCCAGCGGCGCCGTCTGTACCAGGCCGTGCAGCGCCGGCTTGCTGCAGAGGCCCAACAGCTGGCGCGTCTCGAGACACGTCTGCAGCGCGGTTCGCCGGGGAATCGCCTGCGCCAGCAGCAGCAGCGGCTCGACGGCCTGGACCTGCGCCTGGTGCGCAGCATGCGGGCACGGCTGGCGCGCGGCAGCACCTCGCTGGAGGCGTTGTCGCGGCAACTGCATGCGCACAGCCCCTTGCGCCAGCTCGATTTCCTGCGGCAGCGTTTCAGGAATATTCCTGAACGCGTGCATCAGGCCTGCAGGCAGGCGCTGCAGCGCAATGCCGATCGCCTCGCGGCGACGGTCAGGGAACTGCATGCGGTCAGCCCGCTGGCGACGATGCAACGCGGCTACGCGGTGCTGCGCCGTGCCGACGCCGGCGTACTGAGCAGCGTCACCCAGGCCGCCCCCGGGGACAGGCTGCAGGCCCTGCTGGCGGATGGAAGACTCGACCTGACCGTCGATGCCACCGCCCGCTTCGACCGATCTTTGGCCTGCGACCCCGAGGACTGACCCGCCAGGCGCGCGCAGACCCGTGCCACGCGGTCCGCGACGCGGCGTTGGGTCATGGTTTGCGCAACCGGCGCTTGCGGACGATCGCCGTTTTTACCGCGCGGCGGCCTACTTGCGCTTGCGGACGAACTTCATCAGGCGTCCGCGCTTCTTCAGCTGGCGGCTGGTAAGCTTGTTGCCCCGACCTGCAAACGGGTTCTCCCCGGTCTTGAACTCGATGCGCAGTGGCGTCCCGCGCAGTTTGAGTACGCTGCGGAAGCGGTTCATCAGGTAGCGCTGGTAACTCGCCGGTACGTCGGCGGTCTGATTGCCGTGGATCACGACGATCGGCGGGTTCCTGCCACCCTGGTGTGCATAGCGCAGCTTGATGCGCCGACCGTGCACCAGCGGCGGCTGATGCTCGGTCACCGCATCCTCGAGTATCCGGGTGAGCTCCGGCGTCTTCAGATCGCAGGTCGCGGCCTGGTAGGCGGCATCGACGGCCGTCAGCAGATGGCCTACGCCACTGCCATGCAGTGCCGAGATAAAACGCCAGTCGGCGAAGTCCAGAAACGGCAGCCGGCGCTGCATCTCGCTCTTGACCCGCTCGCGCTGATCGCCGCTCAGCCCGTCCCACTTATTGATCACCACGACCAGCGCGCGCCCGCTGTCGACCACGTGCCCGGCCAGGCCCGCATCCTGGTCCGAGACCCCCTGCTGCGCATCCACCACGAACAGCACCACATTGGCCTGCTCGATCGCCTGCAGCGTCTTGATCACGCTGAACTTTTCGATCACCTCGCTGATCCGGGAGCGACGCCGCACACCGGCAGTGTCGATCAGCGTGTAGCGTCGCCCATCCCGTTCGAACGGGATGAAGATGCTGTCGCGCGTGGTGCCGGGCTGGTCGAATGCAATCACCCGCTCCTCGCCGAGCAGGCGGTTGACCAGGGTCGACTTGCCCACGTTTGGCCGGCCCACCACCGCGATCTGGACACCGGGATCGTCCTCGGGCCCCTGCGCGGACGTGTCCGATGCCGGCAGGCTGTCGAGTGCCTGGTCGATCAGGCCATGCACACCACGTCCGTGCGCCGCGGCGATCGGTACCGGTTCACCCAGACCCAGGGAGAAGAAATCGCCACTGATGCTGTTGTAATCCAGCGCCTCGGTCTTGTTGACCACCACGGTGATCGACTTGCCGGTGCGCCGCAAACCCTCGGCGATCATCTGATCCCCGGCGGTCAGGCCATCCTTCGCATCGAGCATGAAGAACACCAGATCCGCCTCGCCGATCGCCTGCTGGACCTGTTTCTCCATCAGGATGTCGACGCCCTGTCGGTCACCGCTGATACCGCCCGTATCGACCACGACATAGGGCTGCGATCCGAGCCGCCCCACGCCATATTTGCGATCACGCGTCAGGCCCGGCTGATCCGCGACCAGCGCGTCACGCGTGCGCGTCAGGCGGTTGAAGAGGGTGGACTTCCCGACATTGGGGCGCCCGATCAGGGCGACGACCGGCAGCATGCCAGAACTCAGTGTTCGCCAGGCGCACGCACGGCGGAGAGCTCACCGCCGTCACCCTGCACGTACAGGGTGCCATCGACCACGTCTATACCCGTCGTAATCGGGTCGCTGCCCACGCGGGTGCGCGCCAGCATGCTGCCGTCGTAACGATCGAGCCAGTGCAGATAGCCCTCGAAATCACCGACGACGACCAGGTCGCCGAGGACCGCCACGCTCGACAGCTTGCGGTTTTTCAGCGCGTCCTGGCTCCAGCGGGCGCTGCCCGAGCGGATGTCCAGGCCCCAGACCACACCATCAGCGTCGCTCACGTACAGTCCCTGCTGATCGGCCGCCATGCGGCTGTAGGCGGACATCTTGCGTCGCCAGGCAACCCGGCCGGAGCGCTGTTCGACCGCCGCCACATCGCCCTGATAGGTGGCGACGAATACCCCGCCGCCAAGCACGATCGGGTCACCGTCGATGTCCGCAAGGCGTTGCAGTTCGGATCGCCCGCCGGGGACGGTCACGTCCACGTCCCAGAGCTGGGCGCCATTGTCGATCCGCAGGGCCACCAGTTTGCCGCCGGCCAGACCGGCATAGACGACGCCGTTCGCGATCACCGGGGAGCTGCTGCCGCGCAGCGTCAACACCGGCACTTCGCGCTCGTATCGCCAGCGCTCATTACCGTTGGTCGCCTCCAGTCCGAACAGTTTGCCGTCCATTGTGTGCACGACCACGGTCCCCTGCTCGGCCGCCGGAACCGACAACACCTCACTGGAGACCTGGGTGCGCCAGCGCTGCTCACCGTTTTCCGCCGCCAGCGCAATCACCTCGCCGTCGCTGGTCCCGAGCAGGACCAGACCGGACCCTACACCCGGGCCGCCCGACACCGGCAGATCCAGCTCGACCTCCCAGCGGGTCTTGCCGTCGGCCGCGGTCAATGCCTGCACCCTGCCCTCGCCATCGGCGACGTAGACCGTGTCACCGTTGACATAGGGCTCGAGACTCAGGCGCTGGTGGTCGGTGCCGGCCCCGATATCGCGCGACCACAGGGTCTGCGGCTGTACCTTGTTCTGTAGCTCGACCAGTTCCGCCGGCTTCACGACTTCCGCCGAAGCAAACCATTCGGTCGGATCGGCAAAGGTCCCGCATCCCCCGAGGAGCACGACCGGCAGCAACAAGACTAGACGTCGCATCATATAAACCCTCAGGATGCCGGGCTCACGCCACCGACATCGACCAGTTTCATTCGCAGCAGGCCTTCGTCCTGGACCCCCTTGAGCAGGGCCTCCTGATAGGCCTCGCGCGCCGCCGACTGGTTACCGAGCGCACGTTCCAGATCCCCGCGCAGGCTGGAAAACTCACCGGCGAATGCGGCCAGCGGTGGCTGCCCCAGTAGCGCCTGCAGCGCTGGCAGTTCGTTCATGTCGAGCAACAGCTGACCAAGCCGCAGGCGGGCCAGTTCGCGGATCGAGGGGTCGGGCGCAGACTCGGTCACCCAATGCAGCTGATCGCGTGCTGCGGCCTTTTCGCCACGATCATAAGAAAGCTTGGCCAGCTCCAGGGCCGCGAAGCTTGCGTAGGCGGTGCTGCCGTAGTCGCCGATCAGGCGCTTGCCGTCCTCGATCGCCGCATCAATCTGGCCGATCCGCACCGAATTGCGCATCGCATCGAAATAGCTGGAGGCAGCCTCGCCCTCGTTCTTCTGGTAGAGCTTCCAGCCCTGCCATCCGCCGATCACCGCGAATCCGAGCACGATTCCGCCGATCACGGACTTGCCATTGTCCTTCCACCACTTCTTTATGGCCTCGACCTGTTCCTCTTCGGTCTGGTACGTACTCATTGCAATCTTCTCCGCTGAAAAATGAGGCCCGCGCTCAACGGGCCAATCGCTCGGCCAGTGTCCGTGTCAGGTATTCGCGTTCGACCGACAACTGCGCCTCGTCCGAGCGCAGCGGCTTGAGCACCACGCGGCCATCCTGCAGTTCCCTGTCGCCCAACAGCAGCGCATAGTGCGCCCCGCTGCGATCCGCGCGCTTGAACTGTGCCTTCATACTGCCGCCGCCGCAATTGCAGATGATCTCCAGCCCGGGCAGTGCATCGCGCAGGCGCTCGGCCAGCACCATGCCCTCGCGCTGCGCCGCATCACCATCCAGGACCAGGTACAGATCGGCGCCATAGGCAGCGGCCTGCGGGTTGGCCTCTTCGAGTAACGCGACCAGGCGCTCCAGGCCCATCGCGAAACCGACCGCCGCTACCGGCTTGCCGCCCAACTGCTCGACCAGGCCATCGTAGCGGCCGCCGGCACACACCGTGCCCTGGGCGCCCAGCCGACCGGTCACCCATTCGAACACGGTGCGCGAATAATAATCGAGGCCGCGCACCAGGCGCGGGTTGATCACGTAGGCCACACCGGCATCGTCCAGGGTGCGGCAGATGAAATCCAGGTGCGCCTTAGACTCCTCGCCGAGGTGCCGTGTCAGAGCCGGGGCCGCGTCGAGCATCGCGCGCATCTCGGGGTTCTTGCTGTCGAGGATGCGCAGCGGATTGCTGCCCAGGCGGCGCCGGCTGTCATCGTCGAGCAATTCGGAATGCGCCTCGAAATAGGCGACCAGCTCGGCGCGGTACGCGGCACGCTCCTGCGCGGTGCCAAGCGTGTTCAACTGCAGTTCCAGGTCGTCGAGGCCCAGCGCTTGCCAGATGCGCGCCGTCACCAGGATCAGTTCCGCATCGATGTCCGGACCGGGCATGCCGAAGGTCTCCACGCCGATCTGCTGGAACTGTCGGTAACGCCCCTTCTGCGGCCGCTCGTGGCGGAACATCGGCCCCTGATACCACAGGCGCTGCGTCTGGTTATGCAGCAGGCCGTGCTCCATCGCGGCCCTGACGCAGCCTGCTGTACCCTCCGGGCGCAGCGTGAGACTGTCGCCGTTGCGGTCGTCGAAGGTGTACATCTCCTTCTCGACGATGTCTGTGACCTCGCCGATCGAGCGTTTGAACAGGTCGGTCATCTCGAGGATCGGCATGCGGATTTCGCGATAGCCATAGGACGCCAGAACCGCCGACACACGGCCTTCCAGAAACTGCCACAGCGCGCTCTGCTCCGGCAGCACGTCATGCATACCGCGGATTGCCTGGATGCTTTTAGCCATTGAAAACGTTTACTCGGAAAATCGAAACCCCGCGACGCGGGGCATGGCGTTCAACCGGCAGCTGCGTCGCCGTCAGGGGTCGAGCGTAAAGCGCGCGACATTGCCTTTTGCATAGGGGGTCAGGTCGAACGGCTTGCCATTCACGGTGATAGTCACCGCCTGGGAATTGCCGATCACCATTTTATACGGCGGCTGGCCACCAAGCAGCTTGCGGGTACCCTTTGGCATCTCGCCGAACAGTTTGAAGCTGCGCTCCGCGTCGCGCACATCGACCCAGCATGCCGAGTTGAAGGTCAACACGATCTGTTTGGTGCCCTCCACGACCGGGGCACCCCCATCCGTGGGCAGCGGCTGTGTGTCATTGGCCATGACCGGTGTGGCGGGCGGTACCGCCAGGGTCGCCCCCGAAGCCGGCGCAGGGGTCGACACGGCGATATCGTCACCGCCTGCGGCAGAGGATTCGGGAGCCGGGGGGGCGGCGGAAAGGCTGTCGCCAGGCTCGGCGTCCAGAGCGACATCTGCCGGCGGCGCAGGCAAGCGCAGACTGCCGTCGGCGAACGCGGGATCACTGTCCAGCGGCGGCATGGCGGCCAAATCGTCGCCGTTGGGCGCCACTGGCGCCGGGCGGTCGACCACCGCGGTCGAACGGATCTGCGGCGGCACGATCTCGTCGAGATAACCGCGCCACCACATCAGAAACAGCACGACCAGGCCAACCACCAACAGCCAGGTCATGGCCCCTGCCCAACCGCGACTGGGTCCACCATCGGCCGGCAGGGTCGGCGATTGCCTGACCATCGTCTGGCGCACCGCTTCGTCCGGCCATTTCTCGTCGAACTGGCGCAGGATCGACTCGACCGGCATGCCGACAATCCGCGCATAGTTGCGCAGATAGCCGCGCACGAACACGCGCGCGCCGACGTTGTCGTAGTCATCCGCCTCTAGCGCTTCGACCACGCGACCCGTCAGGTGCAGCTCACTGGCAATCTTCGCCAGATCGAAACCCATCGAAAGGCGCGCGGCCCGCAGGCGTTCACCCGGCCCCGGTGCGAATAACTCTGCCACATTGTTGCTTGGTTGATCCGGCATTACGGCGCTCATAGCTCACTCGATCGTTTGTAGGTACTTGGCCTCATCAGAGTCCGGGAACTTGCTCCGCAGCTTTAGAGCGTAACTGGCCATCTGATCTCTGTCACCCAACTGATTCTCGGTTCGCACACCGAGCCAGAGGCTCTCTGCGGTGTGCGGCGCCACCTCGCCGAAGCGCTGCAGGTAGCCACGCGTCGAAAGGTAGTTCCTTTCTTCGAAGGTCATCTTGGCCATGCCGATCAGGCTTGGCGCAAAGCGCGGGTTGACTTGCAGGGCCGCGCGGTAATCGCTCTCCGCACCTTTCGGGTCACCCGCCATCTCACGACAGTGGCCGGCATTGTGCCATGCCAGCCACGGCGTGCTGTAAAGCGGGTTGGCCAAGGCGCGGTGGAAATACTCGTCCGCCTCTTCGAAATTCTTCTGCTCGCACAGAAAAGAACCCAGCGCATTCAGGGCCACAGGATTACGCGGATCCAGCGACACCGACTTGCGGTACTCCTGCTCTGCCTCGCCGCGCTGCCCAAGGCGTTGATTCACGAGCGCAAAAACATAATGCGCATTGCTCGACGACGGGTCGACGAGCACCGCCTTCTTGGCATTCTTGTAGGCCTCTGCCAGCTGGTTGTCGCGCAGGTAGGCGGCCGAGAGTTCGATGTAGATGTCGGCCGGGCCCTGATGCTGCGTAGGCGACCCCAGGTTGCCGGTCGCACCATCGGATGAACTGTCGCGTACGGTATTCCCCTGGCAGCCGGCCAGCAGCAAAGCGACCAGCGTCGCACTCAACAGATTCACCCATGCACCACTCATGGCCGATGTTCCTGCACGATTGGGATCCTTTTTAGGTGCCGGCGACTGCGATCATGGACCTTACCGACGAGTTGCCCACAGGCCGCATCGATGTCATCACCACGCGTCTTGCGCGTCATGGACATGATACCGGCACGCATCAGGCGCTGCCTGAAGGCCTCGACCCGCTCGGGTGGCGAGGTGCGGTACAGGGTGCCGGGGAACGGATTGAACGGGATCAGATTGACCTTCGATGGAACCCCCTGTAACAGGCGGATGAGCGCCTTCGCGTGCGCAATCGAGTCGTTCACGCCGTCCAGCATGACGTACTCCCAGGTGACCTTGCGCCGCCTGTCGTGCTCGATGAACTGCTTGCAGGCTGGAATAAGTTCCTCGAGCGGGTATTTGCGGTTGATCGGAACCAGTTGGTCGCGCAGTGCATTATCCGGCGCGTGCAGCGACACGGCAAGACTGACGTCGCTGACCCCGCGCAGGCGCTTCAACGCCGGCACGATACCCGAGGTGCTGATCGTCACGCGGCTCTTGGAGATCATATACGCCAGGTCTTCCTGCATCAGGTCCATGGCGGGGACGACATTGTCGAAATTGGCGAGCGGCTCGCCCATACCCATCATCACCACGTTGGTAGGCGGGCGGCCGATCATGCGGCTCGCCAGCCACACCTGGCCGATGATCTCTGCCACCGACAGGTTGCGGTTGAATCCCTGCTGCGCGGTGGAGCAGAACGAGCAGTCGAGCGCACAGCCGACCTGCGAGGACACACAGATGGTGCTGCGGTCGCCGTCCGGAATGTACACCGTTTCAATGTGCTGACCGTCCGACAATTCGAGCAGCCACTTGATCGTGCCGTCGCGCGCGGGCTGATCGAGCACGATGCGCGGCGTGACGATCTCGGCCTTGTCCTTGAGCAGCTCGCGCAGCGCCTTGGGCAGGTCGGTCATCAGGTCGAAATCGACGACGCCGTGCTTGTGGATCCATTTGAGCACGTTGCGGCCATGGAACGCCTTGGTACCCAAGTCGACGAAGAACGCCTCCATGCGGGCCTTCGTCAGGCCCAGCAGGTTGGTCTTGGGTACATCGCTCATGCTATGCGGCTCAGCGGGTGCGCTCGCACACGCCCTCGGGGAAAAAGAACGCGATCTCGACGGCCGCGGTGTCCGGGCCATCCGAACCGTGCACCGCGTTCTCATCGACGGTCTTCGCGTGGTCGGCGCGGATCGTCCCGGGTGCAGCGTCTTTTGGATTGGTGGCGCCCATCAGTTCGCGGTTCTTGGCGATCGCATCGTCGCCCTCCAGCACCTGGACCATCACCGGACCGGAGGTCATGAATTCGATCAGGTCATTGTAGAACGGACGCGCCTTGTGCACCGCGTAGAACTCGCCCGCCTGGGCGCGGCTGAGGTGCATCATGCGCGCAGCGACAATGCGCAGGCCCGCTGTTTCGAAGCGCTTGTAGATGTCGCCTATGACATTTTTTGCCACAGCATCGGGCTTGATGATGGAAATGGTACGTTCTACGGCCATGCAAAACTCCAATAAGATCAAACAACAAAAAAACAAAACCGGGCATCTGGCCGATGCGCCGGCGAAATCTATCCACATTCCCGGGTGTGTATCGCCCGCCCACTTGGTGTCGCATCGACGCAACGACTCGAAACGGGTTTAAGAATAACAGATTTTGTCTTTTAAAACCGGGGGTTAGTTTACCTACACTGACACCCGGATGCCAAGCACGGTGATCAGGAAAGTTGCCGCCGCACCTCCAGCACATCGGGGATCTGTGCGAGGCGGTCGATCACCCGGCTGAGTTGGGTCATGTCGTTCACCTCGGCGGTAAAACGCATGCTGGCCCGCTCGCTGCGCCGATCGGACTGGGTATTCACCCCGAGCACGTCGATCTCGGCATTCGCGAACACCGACGAGATGTCCCGCAGGAGCCCCTTGCGGTCGGTGGCCAGGACATGGATATCGACCAGGAAACGCGAGTCCTTCTGGCTGTCGCCCCAGGCGACCTCGACCAGGCGCGCGCGGTGCTCCGCGTCCATCTTGCGCACCACTGCGCAGTCCTTGCGGTGCACCGTCACGCCGCGACCCTTGGTGATATAGCCGATGATGTCGTCGTACGGCACCGGTTTGCAGCACTTGGCCACCTGAGTCATCAGGTCGCCAACCCCGTCGACCACCACCTGGCCGGCCCCGCCCGCGGCCCGCGAGGGCGCCCGGCGCCTGAGCTTTTCCGGAATTTCGTGGTCCGCAATCGCGGCCGCGTCGCGCGGCACGCGCTCGGCCTGGGCATTGGCCACCTGGATAGCCGACAGTTCGCCGCGGCCGATCGCCGCCAGCAGATCATCGTGGGTCTTGAAGTTGAACCGTGCAGCCAGCTTGTCCAGGTCCGGCTTGGGCAGGCTGAGACGCCCGACCTCGCGCTCGAGGCTGGCCCGACCGATAGCGGTGTGCTGGTCGTAATCCTGTTGCTTGAACCACTGCCTGATCCGGTTGCGCGCCTTGTTGGTGGTCAGATAGCCAGAGTGCGGGTTGAGCCAGTCACGGCTCGGACCACCCTCCTTCACGGTCAGGATCTCGACCTTCTGACCACTCTTCAGCGGCTGGGCAAGCGGTGCGATATGGCCGTCCACCTTGGCGCCGCGGCAGCGGTGACCGACCAGGGTGTGAATCGCATAGGCGAAATCCAGTGCGGTAGCGCCATTCGGCAGCTCGACCACCTTGCCCTGCGGCGACAACACGTAGATGCGCCGCGCCTCGTACTCGGTATCATCCTCGACGCTGTCCGGCGGTGGATTGTCATCATCCTGCTGTTCCAGCCAGCGCCGCATCCACTCGATGCGGCGTTCGAGTTCGTCGTCCTGGCTCTTGCTCTCCTTGTACTTCCAGTGTGCCGCGACACCGCGCTCGGCGTGTTCGTGCATCTCGCGCGTGCGCACCTGGATCTCCAGCGGTTTGCCGTCGTCACCGACCACCGCCGTGTGCAGCGAGCGGTAGCCGTTCTGCTTCGGGTGTGCGATGTAGTCGTCGAACTCACCCGGCACCGGTCGCCACAGGCTGTGCGCGATGCCCAGCACCTCGTAGCACTGCGGCACCGTCTCGACCAGGGCCCTGACCGCGCGCACATCGAACACCTGTTCGAAATCCACGCGCTTGCGCTTCATCTTTTTCCAGATGCTGTAGATGTGCTTGGGGCGGCCAGAAAGATCCACCGGGATATCGGCCTGCGCGCATGCCGCGCCCATGCGCTCGATCACATCGGCAATGAAGGCCTCGCGCTCGCGGCGCTTGCCGTCGAGCTGACTGGCCAACCGGGTGTATTCCGCGGGCTGCAGATAGCGTAGGCAGAGGTCTTCGAGCTCCCATTTCAGTCGCCACACGCCCAGCCGGTTGGCGAGCGGTGCGTGTACCAGCTGGGTCTCACGCGCGACCCTGCGTTGAACGTCGGGGGGCAGGTGTTTCAGCCGGCGCATCAGCTGCAGGCGCTTGGACAGCACCACCAGGATCGCCCTGACGTCATCGGCTATACCGAGCAGCATACGGCGCAGGTTCTCGATGCCCTTCTCGTCGACGTTCTCCGAGCTGGTGGCCGACAATTCGCGGATGCGCGACACCTGGGCGACCATCGCGGCAACGGCCGGACCGAAGCGTTGCTCGACCTGCGCGGCATCATAGGCGGCATGCCCCGGGAGCCCGGACAGCATCGCCGCGAGCAGCGGTTCGATATCCAGCTTCAGGCCGTCCAGCGTATCGACCGTGTGCAGCAGCGAGAGGAAGCGGTCGAAGCCGTCGGCGGCGGTCTCGCCCTGGTGCGCGGCGCGCGCGGTGGCGATCGCCTCGCGCAGCAGCTCGATGTCCTTGGCCGGGCGACGTTTGGCCAGCTCATCGAGCCAGCTGTCGACCTGCTGCTGGTCGGCGGTTCCTTCCTTCGGCAGCGTTGTGACGAGCGAGACCATCTGGGTTTGGGCTTCCTTCGGCGCGGGTCCTGACAGGCACCGGGCGAGCCGGTGCAGCAACGTCAATCGAGCACGTGGCTCACCAGGCCATCGGCCAGCTTGGGTTCGAACCAGGTCGACTTCGGCGGCATCACCTCGCCGGCGTCGGCCACGTCCATCAGCGCCCGCATCGTGGTCGGGAAAAGCGCGAAGGCCACCGCCCACTGACCGCTGTCGACGCGTTTTTCCAACGCCGCCAGGCCACGGATACCACCAACAAAATCGATCCTGTCGTCGCGACGCGGATCGGCGATTCCAAGGATCGGTTGGATCAGGTTGTCCTGCAAGAGGCTGACATCCAGCCGTGCCACCGGGTCGTCGGCCGGGATGCGTTCTTCGTGGATACGCAGCCGGTACCACTGCCCTGCCAGGTACATGCCGAACTCGCCGCTGCCAGCGGGCCTGACCGGCTCGTTGCTCAACTCGAGGTCGAAGTTGTCGGCTGCCGCCGCGAGCAGCGCCTCGGCGGACAGGCCATTCAGGTCCCTGACCACCCGGTTGTAGTCCAGGATCTGCATCTGGTCATGCGGGAAGATCACGCTGAGGAAGTGGTTGTAACTCTCCCCGCCCGTGTGCCCGGGGTTCGCCGCAGCACGCGCATTGCCGACCCGTGAACCGGCCGCGGAACGGTGATGCCCGTCGGCAACGTAGATCGCCGGCATCGCCTCGAAGGCGTCGGTCAGTTGCGCGATCAGATCGGCCCGGTCGATCGTCCAGATCTCGTGCCGCACCCCGTCGCGCTGCGCCGTCACATCGACCTCGGGCGGCTGCGATGACACCTCGCGCAGGATACCGTCGACCACGGTATTGGCCGAATACACCAGGAACACCGGGCCGGTCTGGGCATTCAGCGTATCGATCTGGCGCACCCGGTCGTCCTCCTTCACCGGGCGCGTGAACTCGTGCCTCTTGATCCGCCCCTGGTCGTAGGCCGCTACCGATGCGGTCGCCACCAGCCCGGTCTGCACATGTCCGCCCATGGTCAGCCGGTAGACGTAATAGGCGGGCACCGGGTCACGCACCAGCACCCCCTGTTCGACCATGCGGTCGAGGTTCTCGCGGCCCTTGGCATAAACCGCGGGGTCGTAGGCATCGACCGCATCCGCCAGATCGATCTCCGGCCTGGAGACATGCAGGAAGCTCCACGGGCGATCCACGGCCAGGGCCTTGGCCTCGGCGCGGTCCACGACATCGTACGGCGGCGCGACGACGTCCTCGGCGCGCCCGTTGGCCGGGCGCAGCCCGCGAAAGGGTTTGATCAGGGACATACTTTCTCCTGGGGATCGTCGTGCCTGTCACCAGGCAGCCTGGTGGTGCGGGCGGTGAATTCTAGCAGCAGCCTGTGAGGGATTCCGGCGCGACCTGGCGGGACCGGCCGACGCGGTTGTTTTCGCGGCCGGCCGCTCAGTCGCGCTCCTCGATCCATGCCGCCTGGATGGCCTCGAGGATCTTTTCGCCGCAGTGCTCCCTGGCGTCGTCGAAATCCGGCAGGTCGAGCACCCAGTTCATCAGATCGACGAAATTGACCCTGCTCGGATCGACCTGCGGGTACGCCTCGTCGAGTTCGATCGCGATATCCAGCACGTCGGTCCACTTAAGGCTCATGTTGTTTTCCTCGCGAAAGCTGATTGCCGAACCCGAGCACCCGCTCAGTGATTTTCCTTGGCGTGGTTGATCGTGTACCTGGGTATCTCGATCACCAGGTCCACGCTGCCAACCAGCGCCTGGCAGCTGAGCCGTGACTCGGGTTCGAGACCCCATGCCTTGTCGAGCAGGTCGTCTTCGTCCTCGCTGGATTCGTTCAACGAGTCGAAGCCCTCGCGCACGATCACATGGCAGGTCGTACAGGCGCAGGATTTCTCGCAGGCGTGCTCGATCTCGATGTCGTGGGCCAGCGCGGCATCGCAGATGGTCTGCCCGGTTTCGGCCTCGATAACCGCGCCCTCGGGGCAGATATCGTCGTGCGGAAGGAAGATGATCTGGGGCATAACGTCAATCGGCCTTGGAGCCGTCCTCCTGCGCAAACTCGTCGACCCGATGGCCCGCCATGGCCTTGCGGATGCCGCTGTTCATGCGTCGTTCAACATAGAATTCACAGTCCTTCTCCAAGCGCTTGATCGCCGCCTCCACCTCGTCCGCATCCCCGGAACTGCTGGCGGTGTCGACCAGGCGCTGCAGGGCCTGATCCAGGGTCGCGCGTTCGGCCGTGTTCAGCAGCTCGGCGCCGTCGCTGGCCAGCGCGGCGTTCAGCGCCTCGACCACGCGCTGTGCCTCGACCCGCTCTTCGACCAGGCGGCGCGCCTGCATGTCGTCTTGCGCGTGCTCGATGGACGCCTGCAGCATCCCGGTGATCTCGTCGTCGGTGAGGCCATACGACGGTTTCACCGCTACGCTGGCCGACACCCCCGAGGTCTGCTCGCGCGCCTCAACGTGCAGCAGGCCATCGGCATCAACCGAGAATGTCACCTGGATACGTGCCGCACCGGCCACCATCGGCGGGATGCCGCGCAGTTCGAAGCGCGCCAGCGAGCGGCAGTCCGCGACCAGCTCGCGTTCGCCCTGCACGACATGCACCGCCATCGCGGTCTGGCCGTCCTTGAAGGTGGTGAACTCCTGCGCGCGTGCGACCGGGAGGGTGGTGTTACGCGGGATCAGCTTTTCGGTCAGGCCGCCCATCGTCTCGATGCCGAGTGACAGCGGATTGACATCCAGCAGCAGCATCTCTTCGCCGGGTTTGTTGCCAGCCAGCACGTCGGCCTGGATCGCGGCACCGATCGCGACCACGCGGTCCGGGTCGATATCCACCAACGGCTCGCGGCCGAAGAATTCACCGACCATCTCCCGTACACGCAGCGTGCGCGTCGACCCACCGACCATCACCACGTCCTCGATCTCGTCGGGGCTCACACCGGCATCGCGCAGCACACGGCGACAGGTGTGCACGGTCTTGCGGATCAGCGGATCGATCAGCGCATCGAGTTGGGCGCGCGAAAGACTCCCCTGCCAGCGGCCGGTGGGCAGTTCGACATCGACGGTCGTCGATGCCTGCGTGGCCAGGATCTCCTTGGCGCTTCGCGCCTGGTCGAGCACGTGACGCAGCGTGCCGCGGTCTGCACCGCGGGACACGCCCGCCTGCTCGAGAATCCAGCCGGCGACCGCCATGTCGAAATCGTCACCGCCTAGCGCCGAGTCACCGCCGGTGGCCATCACCTCGAACACACCCCGGTGCAGACGCAGCACCGACACGTCGAAGGTTCCGCCGCCCAGGTCGTAGATCGCATGCACACCGTCCGCGCCACGATCCAGCCCATAGGCGACCGCGGCCGCGGTCGGCTCGTTCAACAGGCGATAGACGTGCAACCCGGCCAGACGCGCGGCGTCCTTGGTCGCCTGGCGCTGGGCGTCGTCGAAATAGGCCGGCACCGTTATCACCACGCCGCTTAGTTCTCCGCCGAGGGTATCCTGGGCGCGCCGCCCGAGGACCCTGAGGATCTCCGCCGACACCTCGATGGGGGTGACTTCACCGGCAGCCGTGCGTATCCGAGGCACCGCGCTCTCGCCGCGGACGAAGTCATACGGCAGTTCGCTGCCGAGCGAGCTGACGTCGGCGACGCCACGGCCAATCAGCCGTTTCACCGAGGAGATGGTATTTAGCGGGTCGTCGGCCGCTGACCGTCGGGCCGCCTCGCCGACCACCACGCCATCGGCCGTGTAACGCACCACGGATGGCAGGATGTGATTGCCCTGGCCATCCGCCAGGGTCTCCGCACGACCGCTGCGTACCGTCGCCACCAGGGAGTTGGTCGTACCCAGGTCGATCCCCGCAGCCAGGCGGTGCTGGTGTGGCGCGGCGGCCTGCCCGGGTTCCGCAATCTGCAGCAGCGCCATCAGATGGCCTCCTCCAGGTCCGCCTCGATCGCCTCCGCCTCGGCATGCAGCTTGTTGAGGAACTGCATCTTCTGCACCGCCTCACGGGCCGCCGCCAGCTGTTCGGGGCTCGAGTCTTCGAACTGCACGGCCAGTTGCGCGACCTGGCTCTGGATCATGCCGCCGATCTCGCGCAGCAGGCGGTCGAGTGCGGCATGCGGATCGCTGGCCGCACGCACGCCGGCGAGCGCCTCGCGCAGCTCAAGCTGCTGCATCAGGAAGTCCGGATCGTTGAGCGTATGGTGCTGCGTATCGGACTCGCCACCTTTCAGGACGAGCAGATACTGGGCGCGCTTGAGCGGGTCCTTGAGGGTGGCATAGGCCTCGTTGACCAGGGTCGCGCTCTGCAGCGACAGCCGCTGGCTGTGCTCCCCGGACGCGGCGAAGCGGTCCGGATGCACCAGCTTCTGCAGTTCCCGGTAACGCACGGCCAGTTCCTTGGCATCCAGCAGGAAACCGGCAGGCATGCCAAACAGCTCAAAATAGTTCTTGGAGAAATCGAACATCGGGATACCCAATCAAGGACGCCCGCAGGAGGCGGGCGTCGATACTCCGCAGGTCAGGCTTGCGCTAGACCTTGAAGCTCTCGCCACAACCGCATTGGTCCTTGACGTTCGGGTTGTTGAACTTGAAGCCCTCATTGAGGCCTTCCTTGCCGTAATCGAGCTGCGTCCCGTCGAGGTATACGAGACTCTTCCTGTCGATGATCACCTTCACGCCGTGATCCTCGAACACCTCGTCACCGTCATCGAGTTCGTCGACGAACTCGAGCACGTAGGCGAGACCGGAACAGCCGGATGTTTTTACGCCGAGACGCACGCCCAGGCCCTTGCCGCGACTGTGCAGAAAGCTCTGAACGCGGTTGGCCGCGGCTTCTGTCAAGGTAACTGCCATGCGAACGCCCTCCCGCCCGGTCAGCCGCCCTGTCCGGGGGCTTGCTTCGACTGGAAGTCGGCGATCGCGGCCTTGATGGCATCCTCGGCGAGCACGGAACAGTGCACCTTGACCGGCGGCAGCGCCAGTTCCTCGGCAATCTGCGAATTCTTGATCTCACGCGCCTCGTCGAGCGTCTTGCCC
>JAJDNF010000086.1 GCA_022340805.1 Chromatiaceae bacterium | reverse complement strand
CAAATGCAAAGTCCAGCGCGGCCTGAGCCCGAACAGGACAGACTGTCACGTCGAATACAAGGGCCGAAGAACGCATCGAACGCCTTCCGGCTGCCACGCAACACCACGTGCCCGTCCGCCTTCATGCAATTTGCAGGCTAGGCCAGCGTGTGAGTAGGGTCCGGTTCTTTCACTCCGACCCGAAATGTTCGCAGGCAACAAGCTGGCCGGTTGCGGAGCAGGGCTTTGCGGGCCGCGTGTTGGGTTGAACCGCCGGAGGCACCAAAGCTCCCGGGGAGGGAGCCCAGCGGCTGCTTGTCCCCGTCACGTGGCCAGATTGGCTGGCTGAGTTTGGCTGGGACGCTTCACGCAGCCGAACAGCTGCTGGTGATTTCCCAGCGACCCCGACCCCCTCACGAACAAGCGGGTTAGCCTTCTTGAGCCAGCATCTGTGGAGCGCGTGTCGGGCGCCCCGAGAACGCGATGATCGCGGTCGCGAACAGGCAGGCGACAGCGGCGATGACAAATGGCGTCATCCATACGACGGGTATGGCTGCCCCCTGCGCTGCATCCTTGAAGTAGCCCGCGAGCAACGGTCCGGCAATACCGGCGATGCCGTAGGCCGTGAACACCCAGCCGTAGTTGGTGCCCACGTTGCGATTGCCGAAATAGTCGGCCGTGGCAGCGGGAAACAGTGCGAAATTGCCGCCAAAATTGAACCCGATCAGCGCCGCGGCGACGACGAATCCATGTTGCATGCCGAACGTGATGAACACGTGATAGGTCATCAGCATGATCGCGCCTTGAAGCAGAGTCATCAGCATAATCGCATGCTTGCGCCCGATGCGATCGGACACGCTGCCCCAGGCGATGCGTCCGATCCCGTTGAAGATCGCGTACCACGCCATCGCGGTGCCGGTGATTGCGCCGGCATCGAGGATGCCATGGTGCTGCAGGGCATCGATGCCGAACAGCTTGATGCAATAGATCACCATCAGCCCGGCCAGAGCCGAGCACATGAAGACCGTCCACAGCACGTAGAACTGTGGCGTGCGCAACATTTCGCGCGCGCTGTAATCAGTTGCCCCATGCATGTTGCCGTCGCTGGGCGCGGGTGGCACCCAGCCAGCGGGCCGATAGCCTTCCGGCGGGTTGACCATCACGGTGCTGCCAAGTAGCACCAGCACCGCGAAGATCACGCCGTAAATAAGGAAAACACTCTGCACGCCGGGCAACCCGGCTAGGCTGACCGTGTTCAGCAGGCCACCGAACCAGGATCCCGCCAGCTTCACCCAAATTGTGGCGCCGAAGCCGAATCCAGCCACGGCCAGGCCGGTGATCAAGCCCTTGCGATCCGGAAACCATTTCACGCCAACCGCGATCGGCACGACGTAGCCGAGCCCGATGCCTGCGCCGCCGATCAATCCGATGAACACCAGCTGGCCCCAGAACCCGCTGCCAAACAGGCCCGCCAGCACGTAACCGGCACCAAGCAGCAGGCCCCCGGCCACGGCGAGCGGGCGCGGGCCGATGCGCGGCAGCCAGCGCCCCGCCAGGACCATCACGATGGCGAAGGTCGCAAGGCCGGTTGAAAAGACCCAGGCCGCTTCGCTGACGCTGAAGGCATAGGGCCCCGCAGGGTCGGTGAGCAGCGCGGTGAACACGGACCAGGCATAGATGGCACCGAGTGCGAGTTGAATCAGAACGGCGCCGGCCACGACGAGCCAGCGGTTGAATGGGGGCTTTGTTTCCTGCATGAGATCCGCGTCCTACGATGATGTCGCACCGGCCGCGCACGATCTCGCGAGTCGCAACACGCCTGGCGCGTTTGAAGTGTGTTTGATAAGGACTAGCGGCAGGCGGGGTGGCAGATTGAATCGTGGGCAATCGCCTGGCTGTTGCGCGCCCTCTGGCACCTGGTCAAAAAACAGCCGCCCCATCGGCCCCATGAACAAGGAGAAAGGTCGCCGGGCCCTGCCACCAGGACAATCCAGTTTTTTACCGGCGTCTCGGCGCTGAGCACGCCCAGCATGATCGTCGCCGATGGCATCCTTGGCCCGAGCGCGGCGTCATCGACGGGCGGGTGACGTTGCTCGAGATTGGTGTTCGAATGCAGCTACACTTCGATTCGGACGACTGAATCGCCGCGTGCCGTGCCAATTCCTGACCAGTGGCAACTGCCCGGAGGCCTGATGGACTAAGGATGCTTGGGGAACCTGGAAACCCGGCGTCATAATGCCAATGGGCTGGAAATCACACGCTTGGATTTTCCTGGTGCCGAGTATTCAAGAATGAATGGCTTTCGGCTTGCAATAAGATCAATACGAGATACGGAGTCCCCATGTTCGAAACACGAACCGGCAACAGGCTATCGAGTCAATCCGCTGAAGCCGCCGACCTGTACCAGGAAGCCGTCGATTTGATACTCGGATCAGAGTCGGGAGCGGCCGAAACCCTCGATAGAGCGCTTGAGCTGGACAGGGATTTTGCTCTGGCTGCAGCTGCGCGCTATTACGTGGCACAAGATGTCGGAGACCCTGATGCCAAGAACTTTCGAGAGCTGGCAGAACGGGCGGCACTGAACGCAAGCGACTGGGAACGTGAACACATCGACGTTCTTATCGGATTGATTGACCTGCCCGATGCTACCTTGGCAAAGGCACAGGCCTACATCGATTCAACGCCCAACGATCTGTTAGTGATTTCCCAGCTTACGGGGAATCTGTTTTTTTACGGTGGACCCACTAAGCTGGACGCCGTGCTGAATGTATTTGAATCCGTTGAACAGGCATTAGGCAACGATTGGGCATTCCTTGCCCGGCTCGGATTCGCCGCCAGTGAGGCAGGGCAACGCAAACGGGGGCGCGAGCTGATCGAGCGGGCACTGGAAATCCGTCCGCAGTCACTCTATTCCATTCATGGTCTGGCACATGTACTTCATGATGACGGGGCAGCAGAAGAGTCGGCAAAGCTTCTGCAGAACTGGCTCTCGGTCCATGAGTCCGGCGCCCATGAGGGCCAGATGTATGGGCACGTTCAATGGCACCTTGCCTTGGCGGAATGGCAGATAGGTGAGCGCGAAGCCGCGATGCAACGTTACCTGGGCTTTTGCGCACCGGAAACCACGACATGTGGTCCTATCCTTACGCTTGCTGATTGCGGTGGCTTCCTGCTCAGGGATTACCTGCTCACCGGCAAGACGAGCGCCTTGGGGAATGATGTGCTTGAGCATATCGAGCGCGTTTGGGGAATGATGGGCCACCCTTTCATCGCGCTTCATGTGGCCGGCCTGTTCGCTTCAGCGGGAGACATGGCCGGGCTCAAACGATGTGAAGAAACCATTTCCGCCTCAAGCAACGGCACGAATCGTGATGTTTCACTCGCCTTGGTGTCGGCACTTGGTGATTTTGTGACCGGTGATTTTCAGCGCTCGACGCAGACGCTTGCAACAATTTCCCCGGGGGCGCGTGTGGGGATTGGTGGCAGCAATGTCGAGCGAGAGCTTGTCGATCTGCTCGAGGTGAGTGGCAAAGCGCGACACTGAACTCTCGACTCTCCTAGCGTATTCGGCGACAGGCGATGGTTTCTAGCAACGCCTGATAAGAATCGGATGCGGCCTGGCGCACTGCAGCAAAGCGAAGGCCGCCTCGATGGGGGGTCTTTGACCGATCACGGCCGTGGCGGTTGAAACACAATAAGCAAGATTTTTTCGCCAGATGGGGAGGACGAAACCGTGGCAAAGAAAAAGGCTAGAAAAGAAATCAAGCGGCTCAAGAAAAGCATCAAAGAGGCAACAGCCGCCAACCTGATCCTCGAGAAACGGGTCCGGAAACACAAAAAGAAGCTTGCCGCTCGAAAACAACAAATCGCCGATCTCCAAGACAGGTTAGGCCGGACACCGCCGTCAACCGAGGTAAAGAGTTCGGGGATCGCGGAATTAGGCGATCGGGACGGAACAAGCATCGCCTCCAGGCATCGTTCGGCCTGGAAGCAACACAGCTATCTCCGCGACAGGTACGAGTTTCATCTGGGCGCCGGCGCCACCAAGGAACGTTCGCGTCACCTGGCCAACGAGGACCTAAAACAAGCGTATGGAACGGGCTGCGGCTTTACCGAGGAAGAGCTTAGCGCCATCCTTAGCTGATGGTAGGCCACGGGCACAGGCGGGCGACGCGGAACGAATTGCTTGTATGCGCTCTCGGGAGTCAAGCACGTCGGCATTCAGCGCAAGGTTACCTCAGGCCTAGGTAACTCAAGGTCGTCTCGAGGAAATCCTTAAACGAATTGACGCTGGGTGACCCAACGAAGACGTCGTTGCCGTCTTCCACGCTGCAGAGTCCATTCAGTCCAGAGCATTTGATAAAAATGCCACTGTCCTTCGCGAATACCTCCACGGCGTGCGCGCACTCGAAATGCCAGACGTCGCGTCCGAAGTGTTTCCTTCTGCACGCAATCAAATCGGGATTCGGGCAGGTGGCGCTAAGTTCACCGGCGCGAGGTGGATTGTGGCTCTCCATTTCCTCTGGTCCCGTAAAATTGGCCGAACAGTTACATCTAATTGTATCTCTATTCAGCGAGCCGTTTGGTCTTGTCGCGGCAAACAGCATCCAGCGTCCGTTGCTTGAAAAGGCGACGAGATCGCCGTTTGCGCCGGTGAGGTCTGCAAAGGGTCCGGGCCGCGTGAAAACGCTGTGGCCGATATAGGCTGGCTTTCCCAGCCAGGCGTCTCTGACGAGCGGAGGTATTGCAGGCGCAGATTGTCGCTTTCCATGTGGAACGATGCGATGCAAGGCATTACTCGAGGTCCCCTTGAGCCACTCGTTCTGGGTGCCGCGAAATATCGCAGGTTCCTGCGCACGCTCAGATCGAGATCGAGTGTTGGCTGCTGGAACACGACGCCCAATCGCGCAAGCGCCTTGCGCGGTTCATCGGAGAGGTCAAAACCCGCGATCCGGATGCGGCCCTGCCGGGGCACGGACAGCCGCGTCAGCAGCACGAACAGCGTGCTCTCGCCAGCGCCGTTCGGTCCCAGAACTGCGCAGAAGCACCCGGTTTCGACGTCGAAGCTGACATTGTCCAACGCGACGCGCTGGCCATAGGTGTAGCTCACGGAATCAACGCAAATGCCTGGATCCGGTGCGTTCATGCGGCCAACGTCAACTGCACAGCGCGTGGTGAACACCGCCTGTAGCGAGCCTCCGGGATGTCGTGTATCGCTGCTTCTCTGTCCCGGGTAGCTTTGCCAGGAATGCCTATCCAAGGGCCTGCTTTGCCGACAGCGCTGTGCAGCAACCGCCCACCCGTGGGCATGGCAGCCATGACGACTGAATGGCCGTCCTTGTCATTCGCTGCGATACACCGCGTTGCGTTGTTGTCCATACACCGAGATTACTATCGGCATTCGGGCGTTTACCGTTTTTCTTTTTCAACCCTGGAGTCCCGCAACGCTGGCTGCCGCGGACCCATGATGCATGCGCTGGTCCTGAGGGCGTGTACTCAACCGCGCGCGTGCGTCCGATTTGCATAGGCACACTGCCGTTCGGCGCGGCAAACCCGATCGGCAGCCTTGGGTCGGGCTCACCCCCCCGCCATGGCATCCCGGAAGCGCCGTTCGAAGCGGGCGGGTTGGCTGCGAGGTTAATGCGTGCCCAGGTATCGCCCGGAAAGGCGTCGATCTGTGTCCGCAATAGAAGGTACAATTCGGGCCGGTCCCTACCAATTGTCGACCCGCTCACCGGACGGAAAGCACCAGTGCGGTGTGCCCGGCATCCAGGCGCAGCTGAGCATGTCGGACCTGGCGGTACGACCTTCCGTCCTCATTCAAGGGAAGCCATCCGGATGCGAAAAGAAATTAAGCTGAGAACCCATCGCACGCAGGGAAGATTCCTCATCGCCGGGGGGGTTTTGGTCGCCTCGATGCTTGGCGGTTGTACAGAGCAAGCGCCGCCACAGATCGAGGCGGTAGCGCGGCCGGTCAAGACCATGGTGATTGCCGGCGCCGATGCCGCAGGGGCCCGCTCGTTTCCGGCCCGTATCGCGGCCGCACAACGCGCCGACCTGGCATTCCGCGTGCCGGGAACGGTAAAAGAATTTCCGGTCAAGGAAGGGGATCGCCTGCAGGAGGGCGGCCTGGTCGCGCGCCTGGACCCGACCGATTACCAGATCGTGGTCGACGACCGGCGGGCGACCTTCGACAAGACAAACAAGAACTACGAGCGGGGCAAGGAACTGGTCGATACCGGGGCCATCTCCCGCTCGGACTTCGACCGGCTGGAGGCGGAGTTCAAGAAAGCCCAGGCGGCGCTCAGCGCGGCGACCCAGGACCTGGCCTACACCGAACTCAAGGCGCCCTTCGAAGGCATTATCGCGACCCGCCTGGTGGACCAGTTCGAGGAGGTGCAGGCCAAACAGGCGATCGCGGTGCTGCAGAATATCCAGATGCTGGAGGTCAAGTTCGACGTCCCCGAGTCGATCATCCGGGGTATCCGGGCAAGCGGCGAGGCGCAGACAGTGGACGCACGCCACCGGGTAAAGGTATTCGCCAGCTTCCAGGACCAGCCCGGACACGCGTATCCGCTGACGTTCAAGGAGCTGGCGACCAAGGCCGACGCGAAGACCCAGACCTTCGAGGCGACCTACCTGATGAAGCAATGGGATAAGGGTACGGTCCTTCCTGGCATGACTGCGACCGTGACCGTGGACTTCTTGGGCCTCATCGACAGCGGCATAAGCTTCACCGTACCGGTCAGCGCGGTGGTCGGCGACTACAAGCTCGATCCCCGGGTGTGGACAGTCGACGAGGCCAGCATGACGGTATCGCCGCGGCCGGTGAAAGTCGGACGACTCCTCGGTGACGGTATCGAGATCCTCGACGGGCTCGAACCGGGCGCGCGGATCGTGACCGCCGGGACGCCGTTCCTGGTCGATGGTATGCAGGTCAGGCTGATGCCCGATCTCGAACAGGCCGCCCCCCGCCCCGAAGACCTCAAGTACCAACAATGAGCAGCGCTCCAGAGCAGCGGACGGGGGTCGCAGCATGAATATCGGTGAATACTCGGTCCAGCGGCCGGTGATCTCCTGGCTGATCGTCATCATCCTGGTGTTTGGCGGTGTCTGGGCCTTCGACAACATGGGCAAGCTCGAGGACCCGGCCTTCACGATCAAGGTCGCAAAGATCATCACGCAATATCCGGGCGCGTCCGCGCAGCAGGTCCAGGACGAGGTGACCTATCATATAGAGGATGCCCTGCAGCGGAAGGAGCAGGTCAAGCACATCAAGATGAGCATCTCGCGTCCCGGGATGTCGGACATCCAGATCGAGTTCAAGGACAAGTACCGGGCCGAGGATTTTCCGGACATCTACGACGAACTGCGGCGCAAGATCGCGGACATGAAGTCCAAGCTGCCGCCGGGCGCGCAGGAACCGATGATCATCGACGAATTCGGCGATGTCTACGGCGTCTACCTGGCGCTGACTGGCCAGGGATACAGCTGGCGCGACCTTTGGGACCTCGCCGACCGGCTCAAGCGGGAGCTGGTGCTGGTCTCCGGCGTGCGCAAGGTCATCATCGGCGGCGCCCAGCAGGAAGTGGTCTATGTCGATATCTCCCGGGCCCGCCTCGGCGAGCTGGGGATTTCACCGGCCGAGATCGCCGGCATCCTGGAGTCGCAGAACGTGGTCGCGGACGCCGGCCGGGTCCGCATCGGCCCGGAATATCTGCGCGTCAGCCCGACCGGCGAATTCGCCTCGGTTGCCGAGATCGGTGACGTGCTGATCGGATCGGACGACAAGAAACTCGTCTACCTGAAGGATATCGCCGACATCGTGCGGGCCTACGAGGAGGTCCCCAGCAAGATGTACTACGTGAACGGCCGGCCGGCCCTGACCCTCGGGATCTCGATGCAGGCCGGCGAGAACGTGGTCGCGGTGGGCGCGCGCCTCGACCGCCGCCTGCACGAACTCCAGGGGATAGTCCCGGTCGGCATGCAGCTGACCCAGATCTACAACCAGCCGGTCGAGGTCGAAGGGTCGGTCAGCGGCTTCGTGGTCAGCGTCGGACAGGCGGTGGCCATCGTGATCATCGTGCTGCTGCTGTTCATGGGCGTGAGGGTCGGTCTGATCATCGGCGCTGTCCTGCTGGTCACGGTGGCCGGCACGCTGCTGATCATGCACCTGAACGGGATCGAGTTGCAGCGGATCTCGCTGGGCGCACTGGTGATTGCGCTCGGTATGCTGGTGGACAACGCGATCGTGATCGCCGAGGGGATCCTGGTGCGTATGCAGGCCGGGATGCGCGCGGCACAGGCAGCCAGCGAGGCGGTCGGCAAGACGATCTGGGCGCTGCTCGGCGGCACCGTCATCGGTATCCTGGCCTTCTCCGCCATCGGTCTGTCACCCGACAGCACCGGCGAGTTTGCCGGTTCGCTGTTCTACGTCATTCTCTATTCGCTGCTGCTTTCCTGGGTCACCGCGATCAGCACCACGCCGCTGCTCTGTTCCCTGCTGCTCAAGCCCGGCGAGGCCGGCGCAGAGGCGCAGCGGGATCCCTACGGCGGCGCGCTGTTCACGGTCTTCCGCGGCGTGCTCGCATTCGCGATCCGCCGACGTATCCTGACGGTAGCGGTGGTCGTGGGCCTGTTCGTGGTGGCGGTCATCGGCTTTGGCAGCGTCAAGCAGGCGTTCTTCCCCGAGTCCAACACCCCGATGTTCTTCGTCGACGTATGGGAGATCGAGGGCAGTGACATCCGCTCGGCGCGCGAGGATGCACTGCGCGTCAGCGAGTTCCTGCGCGGCCTGGAGGGCGTGGAGCAGACCACGACGGTGATCGGTGGGCCGCACGAGCGTTTCACGCTGGTCTACGACCCGCGCGAGATGTCCCCGGCCTATGCCCAGATCATCGTTCAGACCGACAGCCGGGAGCGGATCACCGAGCTCTGGGGCCAGGTCGAGACCTACATGCGGACGCAGATGCCCTGGACCGATCCGATCATCAAGTCGATGCGGATCGGACCCGGGCGTGACGCCAAGATCGAGGCGCGCTTTCACGGCGCTGATCCGGCGGTACTGCGGCAGCTCTCGGAGCAGGCCCAGGCGATCATGCGCGCCGACGCAGAGGCAAAAGACATCCGCGACGACTGGCGCCAGCCAGTCAAGCTGGTGCGGCCGGTGTTCAACGAGCAGGTCGGCAGGCAGCTCGGCATCACGCGTGAGAACCTGGCCTCGGCCCTGCGCTATGCCTTCGAGGGGACACCGGTCGGCCGCTACCGTGACGGAATCCGCGTGCTGCCGATCATGATGCGTGCACCCAAGGATGAGCGCGCCGACGTGGGTAACATGCAGGACATCACCATATGGAGCCCGGTACTGAACCAGGCCGTGCCCGCGGCGCAGGTGATCAGCGGCTTCGAGACCGTGTTCGAAAACACGGTGCTGCGATCGCGTGACCGCATTCGCACCATCATCGCCTCGTGCAACCCGACCGGCGAGCTGGCGACCCCGCTGTTCACCCGGATCAAGCCGCAGATCGAGGCGATCGAGCTGCCTGCGGGCTACAGCCTGTCCTGGGGCGGTGAATACGAGGACTCGAAAAAGGCCCAGAGCGGCCTCGGGCGTTCGCTGCCGGTGGGCTTCCTGCTGATGATCCTTACCAGCATCCTGCTGTTCGGCAAGATCCGCCAGCCGCTGATCATCTGGCTCACGGTACCGCTGGCGATCGTCGGCATCACGGCCGGTCTGCTGGCGGCGAACGCGGCATTCGACTTCATGTCGCTGCTCGGTGCGCTGTCGCTGATCGGGCTGTTGATCAAGAACGCCATTGTGCTGATCGACGAGATCGACCAGCAGATCGCCGAGGGTAAGGAAGGGTTCAGCGCGATCCTGGACGCTACCATCAGCCGTCTCCGCCCAGTGGTGCTGGCGGCGGCTACCACGATACTCGGGCTCATACCGCTGCTGTCCGACGTGTTTTTCGTCAACATGTCCATTACCATCATGGCGGGACTGGGCTTTGCGACAGTGCTTACGCTGGTGTTCGTGCCCACCCTGTATTCACTGCTGTTCAGGATAGAACCCAAGTGAACACTTTCCGGCATCCCGGTCACCGGGAGGTGCTTGCCACCGGACAGTCGGCGACCGGCCATGAAACCAGGAAAAAGCACTGATGGAGTTTATTGACGGCAGCTTGCACGTCGCCTCCTTCTTCGCCATCACCCTCGGCATCGTGGTGCTGTTCGTCGGCAAGCGCATCAACGGTGTCGTGGGCTTCCTGCGCGAGTTCAGCATTCCGGAACCGGTGACCGGCGGCCTGCTTTTCTCAGTGCTGTTCGGCCTCGTCTACGCCGCAACCGGCGTGGCGGTGGAGTTCGATCTTGCGGCCCGTGATGTGCTCCTAGTCTATTTCTTCACCACCATCGGCATCAACGCCAGCCTCAAAGATCTGCTGGCCGGCGGCAAACCCCTGGTGATCCTGCTGGCGATAACGATCGCTTACATGCTCCTGCAGAACCTGACCGGTATCACGGTGGCCTCCCTGTTCGACCTGCCCAGCCAGCTTGGAGTGCTGGGCGGCAGCGTTTCACTTATCGGCGGTCACGGTACCGCGATTGCTTGGGCACCGCGCATTGCCGAGGATTTCGGCATCAGCAATGCGATGGAGGTCGGCATCGCCTGCGCCACCTTTGGACTCATCCTGGCCAGCCTGATGGGCGGCCCTATCGCCAAGTTCCTGATCACCCGCCACAAGCTCAAGCCGCAGAAGATTGAAGCCCAGGATGTGGGTTTATCGGAGAAACAGCATGATCAGAGGATCGGCCATCTCGACTTTCTTGATGCCATTCTCGCGATCCATGTCTGCGCGATCGTCGGTATGTTGCTCAATGAGGGCCTGAAATCGGCGGGTCTGCAACTGCCGCTGTTCGTCACTTGTCTGTTCGCGGGCATCCTGATCACCAACCTGGTACCGCGCAACTTCCCGCGCATCACCGGAACCCGCTGGCCGAGCCGCAGTCCCGCGATCGCATTGATCGCGGATATCTCGCTGGGTACCTTTCTGGCGATGTCGCTGATGAGTATGCAACTGTGGACCTTGATCGACCTGGCAGGGCCGATCTTCAGCATCCTTGCTATCCAGTTCGCGGTGGCCATTGCCGTGAACCTACTCGTGGTCTTCCCGGCCATGGGGCGCAACTACGATGCCGCGGTGGTCTGCTCGGGCTTCGGTGGGATATCGCTGGGCTCGACCCCCACCGCGATGGCCAACATGGCCGCGGTGTCGCAACGCTACGGGGCCTCGCATCTGGCCTTCATCATTGTGCCGCTGGTGTGCGCCTTTTTCATCGATCTGACCAACGCGTTGGTCATTCCGTTCTTTCTGGCCAATTTCTGAACGCGCTCTGTATGGTACCTGACAGGACGACAACAGTGGTACGGATGCTGAAGCGTCTGGTTCGTCGGGACGGGCAAAAACCTTCAATGTTGCGCGTGCGGCTCTGGTCATTTTTGCCCTTGGCGTTCTGCCTTTTTTTGCTGGGCTGCGCCGCTTCCCCGCCACACACCGATCCGGCGGATTACCGCCTCAGGGCTGAAACCCAGACCGATGGGAATGTTCGAGTGTCCGCGGTGGTGCTGAGCCCTGAAGAATCAGAGCACAGCTTTGCGTTGCCGCTCGCGAGAAGGGGCATTCAACCGGTGTGGATCGAGGTCGACAACCGGGCGGACAAGATGTTTGCGGTGATGCTGCTCAGCATCGACCGGGATTACTTCGCGCCATCAGAGGTTGCGTGGAAATTTCGCGCACAGCAGGAGTCGAGCCAGGGTGAATTGTTGGACCTGTTCCTCGAGAGGCAGCTGCCGGTGCTTGTGCCGCCACGCAGCACCGTGTCGGGTTATGTGTACACGAACCTGGACCCGGGCGCCAAGGCGTTCACGGTCGACCTTATCGCGGAGCAGGACCTGCGGTCGTTTGAGTTCGCCCAGCTGGTGCCCGGTTTCAAGGCGGACTTCATGCGCGTCGACTTTGACCAGTTGTATTCGCCGGATGAGGTACGCGACCTGAACCTGGCCGGTTTGCGCGATTACCTGGAGAAGTTGCCATGTTGCGTAACGGGCGGGGATCGCGAGACGCCCGGTGATCCCCTCAATCTGGTCATCGTCGGGGAGGGGCGGCATATACTGGCGACCCTGATTCGCAGGGGTTGGGACCTTACCGAAACCATGCGCCAGGACACGATGTGGCGAACGGTAGCCTCATCGCTGTTTGGTTGGTACTACCGGACGTCGCCGGTGTCACCCCTGTATCTGTTCGGGCGGCCGCAGGACGCTGCGCTGCAAAAGGCGCGCAGTACGGTTAACGAACGCAATCACCTTCGGCTTTGGCGGGCCCCTGTGACCCTAGATGGGCAAAACGTCTGGGTGGGCCAGATCACGCGTGACATCGGTGTCAAGTTTTCCAGCAAAACGTTTGTAACCCATAAGATCGACCCGGTCGTCGACGAGGCACGGCTATACATCACATTGGACATGGCCGCCGCCGAGGTCTTGCGGGCCTACGGTTATGTGGAGGGCGTGGGGTACTCCGACCGAACCGCCCCGCGCCTCAACTACACCAGGGACCCTTACTACACCGATGGACTGAGGATAGTGCTGGTTTTAGGCGAGAAGCGACGTGCATTGGAAGACCTGGTGCCCTTGCAGTGGGCGCAGCCAATGGGGCCCGGCAGACGGCCAGAGCGGGCTTCCAGCCCGGAGTACGACAGCACGCAGGAAGATCCGCCGGGGGTAGCTGAGCGGGCGGAGTAGGCCGGCGCCAACCAACCCGGCAGAGACCGGTCGGCTTGCTGCGCGTGCCGTCAGCGCGGGACCCGACACAGCGGACATCGGCGACTCGCGGCTACTTGGCGATTGTTTCGAACGATTGCAGCGCGTTGTCGGTCGGATGATCCAGACAGTGGTCGATGAACTGGTCGGTGATCTGCGCCAGTGCTTCGATCTCGTACTGGGTCGTGCCCTTTTTGCCGAGCACGTAGCCGTGTGCGAGCGCCAGCGCGATCCCCCGGTCCTCTCCGGACAGGCGCATCACCTCTTTGCAGGAGAAGGTGCCGAGATCTTGTTTCGTGCCGGTCGGCTCGGCAGCAGCCGTATCGGTGGCGTTAAGGGCAAATACGGCGAGCGCAGCAGCCGCCATGACACCGAGATGTGGTCTGAACATGAGACGCTCCTTTAAACTGATATGAACAGGTTTTTGTTGGAGTCAACGACCGGCCATGCAGTCGTCGTAGACGCGCTTGTAGGTCTGATCGTTCCGATAAGCGCCGGATGCGCCGCCGGCAACCGCCCCCAGGGCGGCACCCCGTTTCGCCCCCTTGCTGCTCTTGTCGCTGGCGATGGCACCGAACAGCGCGCCACCGGCGCGCGGTGTAGAACAGCATCGTCTCCGGCTTTTTGAAGTCGCCGAGCCGTGTGGCCATCGGCACGTTCACGTAGTGATCGTGGCCGGTGACCATCAGCGAGCCGTAATCCGAATCGAAGGCCGGCATCTCGAGGATCAGCGGATCCTTGCGCAGGTCCGGCAGACAGCTGATGTTCAGCGTGTCGTTGTTGGGCCGCGCGATCTCAGGCAGGGTGTGATCCTTGACTTTGGTGTCGGCATCACAGCTATTCCACACGCCCTGCTTCGAATCGTTTGGATTACCCAGTTCCCGGAGAAGTTTCGGCTGCAGAGTAGCGGCGACGATGCCCAGACAGCCGAGATTGCAGTGCGGATCGGTTCCTTCTCCCGGCCTGTCCTGCATTTCCGTGTGAAACCATGCAGCAACGGCAAGATCATCTCGGTCTAAGTCGCACATCTGAAGTCCAAAGCCCCGGCCAAGGTCTACAGGGAAGGTTGGTATAGAGCGGACCAAGCCTTTTACTCCAGACACGGCAAGAACCTGGGGTCTGCAGTCTCGACGATCCGGCGCACGGCAGAGGCGGCGGGGCTTGGGATGATTCTGACCAAAGAATTGACCGGCAACCAGAATCCGGTCGTTGTGCTCGGCGATCTCCACGAATCTCAGCCGAGTAACGCGCCCAATATCGTGAAGGCTCAGCCCAATTAGCTGCTGAGCGGGCTCAGCCAGGGCGGGGGTGACGCGGCCCTATATTCGACCGCGACCCTGCAGGAGTATCGCAGTTTGCGGAACCTCTATGACACCCATATTCATCAGAATATCCGCGCGTCCCTGGACTGCGCCAGCCGGGCGGTCAGATGTAGTAGGCCTTCAGTGGCGGAAAGCCGTTGAACTCGACCGAGCTGTAGCTGGTCGTGTAGGCGCCCGTGGAGAACCAGTACAGCCGGTCTTCGACCGACAGATTCAGCGGCAGCGGGTACTTATGGTCCTCGTACATGATATCGGCGCTGTCGCAGGTCGGACCGGCCAGCACGACCTCTTCCAGCTCGCCTTTCCTGTCGGTCCAGATCGGGAACTTGATCGCCTCATTGAGCGTTTCGATCAGACCCTGGAACATGCCGACGTCGACGTAGACCCAGCGGTTCAGGCCGGTGCGCGACTTGCGCGAGATCAGCACGACCTCGCTGACCAGCACGCCGGCATTCGAGACCAGCGAACGGCCCGGTTCGAGGATGATCAGCGGCAACTCGTCACCGAAATCCTCGTGCAGGTAGCGGGTGATCTCTTCCGCATAGGTCGCCAGCTCATTGGTCTTGGTGGCATAGTTGGCCGGGAAACCACCACCCATGTTGATCATCTGCAGCGTGATGCCGTCTTCGTCACGCAGGCGTTCGAAGATGACCTTCACCTTGGCGATCGCGGCATCCCAGGTGCCGATGTCGCGCTGCTGCGAGCCGACATGGAATGACACCCCGAACGGCACCAGCCCAAGGTCGCGCGCCAAGATCAGCAGGTCCAGCGCCATGTCGCTCTGGCAGCCGAATTTGCGTGAAAGTGGCCAATCGGCCGTCTGCGTGCCCTCGGTCAGGATGCGGACGTAGACCTTTGAGCCCGGCGCCGCCTTGGCGATGTTCCGCAGGTCCGACTCGGCGTCCGTGGCAAACATGCGCACGCCCCGGTCGTAGAAATAGCGGATGTCGCGGCTCTTCTTGATCGTGTTGCCGAAGCTGATGCGATCGGGGCTGACCCCCAGCGCAAGTACCTTGTCCAGTTCGTAGGTCGAGGCGATATCGAAATTGGAGCCCTTGTCGCGCAGCAGAGACAGGATCTCGACTGCGGGATTGGCCTTCACCGCGTAGTACACGCTGGCGTACGGGAAGGCGCCGGCGAGCTCGTCGTACTGGCGGTCGACCGTGGCGGTGTCGACGATCAGGAACGGGGTGTCGAGCTTGTCGGCATAGTTCTTGATGCGCTCAAACGTGGCTGGGTCGTAGTAGTCACTGATGGCCGGTATCACGGGCTTGGGACCTCCAGAGGGGTGCAAAAAGCGCAGGGATAATAGGACCATGCGCTCCAGCTGCATAGGTCCCGGACGCATTAAGTTAGCATATTTCGGCCCTCGTTCAGGCGCGGGCCGCGGTCGCCTGATCGGGCGAGCGATTCGCATTCCGGTTGCACGCCGCCGTGCGGGGCCAGCCCCGACGACGCTAGCAACGGCGGACGCCGTCCGGGCGCCGGACCCTCGCCGGGACGCTGTTGCGCCATTGCCGCGGAGCCGGCAATGGCCCGGCTCAGGTGGCTCGGTTAAACTCGGGCTTTGCGCATGCACGCGCGGGGTACGGCCGGGATCCATAGCTGGCTCCGGCGGCGCCAGCCGGGATGTGGGCAGATCTCGTATCGATCTGCCTGGCATGGCTGGTGTGGCACCCAGGGGCCGGTCATCGACTTAGGGAGGAGTGGTGAACAGTAACAACATCAAACAGATCGTTGAGGCCGCAGACCTGCTGCATCGCACGCTGCGCAAGCTGGTCGTGTCCGGGCAGGGCATACATGCGGAGACGATCATCGCCGCGGCGGCGAGGATGGCCGGAACCATGCTGTTCCGGTCTTTCTCGCCCACCTTCGATCATCTCCCGCCGGGCACCGTGGTGTTGTCGGACCTGGGTAACGAACAGGGTCCGGTGTTGCTGAGTACGATGTTCGCGACCCTGAAGCAACTGGGTCACGACGATATCGACGAGCAGCGACTCGGCGGCGCCACCGACACCACCGCGCAGTCGCAGCTGTCATTGTCCGAGACCCAGACGATCCTCGAACCATGGTACCGCAAGACCATGGAGGTCTGCCGCCTGTCCTTCCGCGATACCGCGGCAGCGGCGGCGATGGCGACCGCGCTGCAGATCCACGATTGCCGCTCGGTTCTGCAGGTCCACTCGGGATGCGCCATCGCGATTCACGGCATGGTGGAGTCGCTCAAGACGGTCCCGCAGCCGCTTGCGGCCGCGTCATGACCGGGTGCATGGCGCCATCCGGCGGCGATGCGGGCCCGCCTTCTACCTCCGCAATGGCCCCGGTGCTACTACACTAGGCATTAGGCCTGCGCTGCGGGGCCTGTTCTGCCAGCAAGACCACCGGCCGCTTCGCCGCCAGGCGCTGTGCGACCAATCCGTCCATTCAGTTGTCGGCTATCAAAAGAGTCCCAGATTTCACTCGCGGACTCGGTCGCGAAGCCTGTAGTTTGGAGACTGTAGGGAGGTGACGGTGACGACTGCGCTGGAGCGTCTGCTTACGCTGCGCTGCCCGCGCGAGCCAAATGACAAGAACGAGGAGACCAAACTATGAGCACAATCTGGGTCGTCGTCGCGGATGCCAGCCGCGCCCGCATATTCACCGCCAGCAAGCCGGCGGACGCGCTGACCGAGATCGAGACGCTGAGCAATCCCGAGGGGCGTCTGCATGAGGGCGACCTGGTGAGCGACCGTGGCGGGCGCATCAGCGGTGGCGAGGGCGCCCGGCATGGTTATGGTGCCGGCAACAGCGTGAAGGAAGAGACGATCAATCGCTTTGCGGCCGAGGTCTGCAAGCATCTCGAGAAGGGCCGCAACAGCCATGCCTTCGGCAAGCTGTACGTGGTGGCGGCGCCGCAGTTTCTCGGCCTGCTGCGCAAGCACCAGTCGGATGCGCTGCGCGGGCTGATCAGCAGTGAGCTGTCCACTGAGCTGACTACCCAGTCGCCGGAACGGATTCGGGCGCAGTTGCCGGCGTATCTGTGAACGATGTTGCGACAGGTGGTGCGTCGTTGCCGGCGCAGCAGCTCGCGCCACTGGCGACAGACCGCCTGACCCACCCCTGTACGCTCGACAGTCTGGATTTCGCCAGCACCGCCGAATTGCAGCTTGAGGACCGCCCGGTGGGTCAGGAGCGGGTGCTGCAGGCGATCGAATTCGGTACCGGCATCGACCGTGCCGGCTACAACCTGTATGTCATGGGGTCGCCTGGCGTGGGCCGGCATCACCTGCTCACCCAGGCGCTGGCAGCGCATGCAGCCACCGGCGAGGTGCCGGCCGACTGGTGCTATGTCGCCGATTTCGACCACCCCGATCGTCCAAACGCGCTGGCCCTGCCGGCAGGCCGCGGGGCCGAGCTGCAGCGCGATATGCGCCAGCTCGTCGAGGACCTGCTGTCGGCGCTGCCTGCGGCCTTCCAGAGTGAGGAATACCGTCGGCGGTCGCAGGAACTCCAGGACGAGTTCAAGCAGCGTGAGCAGGACGCTGCGGCCAAGCTGGGCAGACAGGCCGAGGCCCGCAGCATCGCCCTGGTGTCGACGCCGACCGGTTTCAGCCTGATGCCGATGAAGGACGGCGAGGTGCTCAGCCCGCCGCAGTTCGAGGCCCTGGCGGAAGACCAGAAGGCGAGCCTGCAGCAGGCGCTGGACGAGCTCAAGGATCAGCTGCGCAGCGCGCTCGGCAGCATCCCGCTGTGGAAGCGCGAGTTTCGCCAGCGCCTGCGGGCCCTGGATGCGGATGTCACCCAGCTCACGGTCGGCCAGCTGGCGGTCGAACTGGAGCACCGTTACGCGGACCTGCCCGAGGTGCTCGAGTACCTCCAGTCGGTGCTTGCCGACGTGGTCGAACACGGTGCCTTGTTCCTGCCCGAGGACGGTGGCGACGGGCCCGCGGCCGACGATCCCCGCTTTACCCGCTATCGCGTGAATCTGCTGGTGAACAACGGCAGCGGCGCCGGGGCGCCGGTGGTCTACGAGAACAATCCCAGCTACCAGAACCTGGTGGGGCGCATCGAGCATGTCGCGCACATGGGTACGCTGAGCACGGACTTCACGTTGATCAAGCCCGGCGCGCTGCATCGCGCCAACGGTGGCTACCTGGTCCTGGATGTGGAGCAGCTGCTGCTGCAGCCGTTTGCCTGGAGTGCGCTCAAGCGCGCCTTGGACGGCGAGGAGATCCGCATCGAGCCGACCGGCCGTCTGCTCGGCCTGATGGAGACGGTATCGCTGGAGCCCGAGCCGATCCCGCTGCACCTCAAGGTCGCGCTGGTCGGCGACCGCGAGCTCTACTATCTGCTCAAGGCCCACGACGCCGAGTTCGGTCCATTGTTCAGCGTAGTCGCGGATTTCAATGAGGATATGCCCCGCGTCGAAGGCCAGGAGATGGCCTACGCACGCCTGATCGCGACGTTGCAGCAGCGCGATCAATTGCGTCCGTTCAGCCGCGAGGGTGTCGCCCGGATGATCGACTGGTCGGCGCGGCATGCTGGTCAAGGCGACAAGCTGTCACTGCACCTTGGCAGCCTCAGTCGGCTGTTGCAGGAGGCCGACTACTTCGCCGGCACGCTCGACAGCGCAACAGTCGAGGCAGGCCACGTGCAGCAGGCGATCGATGCCCAGACCGAGCGCACCGGGCAGTTGCGCAGCCGCGTGCAGGAGGCGATCCTGCGCGACGTCCTGTTGATCGACACCAAGGGCCGCCAACTCGGCCAGGTCAATGGTCTGGTCGTGGTCCAGGCGGGAGACCAGGCGTTCGGCAGCCCGACACGGATCAGCGCCACAGCACGGATCGGCAGCGGCGAGGTCGTCGACATCGAGAGTGAATCCGAACTTGGTGGCGCCATTCATGGCAAGGGCGTGATGATCCTGTCGGCCTATCTCGCCAATCGCTACGCCCGCCACCAGCCGCTGTCGGTATCGGCCAGCCTGGTATTCGAGCAGTCATACGGCATCGTCGAGGGCGACAGTGCCTCGCTGGGTGAGCTGTGCGCACTGCTATCGGCGATCGGAGACCTGTCGCTCGAGCAGTCGCTGGCGGTAACCGGCTCGGTCAATCAGCATGGTCAGGTGCAGGCCGTCGGCGGGGTCAATGAAAAGATCGAGGGATTTTTCGACATCTGCAGAGCGCGTGGTCTGACCGGCCACCAGGGCGTCATCATCCCGGCCGCCAACGCACGCGATCTGATGCTGCGCGAGGATGTTCGATTGGCCGCGTCGCGTGGCCGGTTTCATGTCTACGCGGCCGAGCATGCCGATCAGGTGATGTCGCTGTTGACCGGTATGCCGGCCGGTACACCGGATGCCGAAGGGCTGTATCCGCAGGACAGCTGTAACGGCCGGGTGCAGATGCGACTGTTCGAATGGACCGCCATGCGTCAGCAGTTCGCGGCGGGGGCCAGTGCGCCCCGTTGAGGGGGCTGCTGTCTTCGCCCGGGGCATCCATCCGGGCGCGCGCGAACCGGCGCAGGCTATCGCTCGGCAGCCACTGCGCTCAGCATCTGCTGACAGATGTCCGGAAAGGCATCGTGCACGCGGTTCCAGTTTGGAATAAAGGGTGATTCCATCGGGTTGCTGAGAAAGGTGTCGCCGGCGGCGATGATGCTCTGTGCGAACGCCTCGATGCTGCACTCCTCCTGGTGGCGGTCGTATTGCAGTCCGTTGATCTTGGCATCGTAGAAATACTGTTCGGTCGCGTCCAACGCGATGCGGTAGTACGCGGCCTTGATGGAACGGAAGTTCTCGCTGGACAGCGTAACCCCCTCGGTTGCGAGCTTGCGGTACAGCGATTTGGCGATCTCGACGCTCATTCGGCCGAGTCCGCTGCCGGTATCGTCCAGGGACAGTTCCTGATGCTTGTGGTCGTACTGGTCGGCGATATCGACCTGGCACACGCTGTTGCGCGACAGCGTGCGGTACACCTCGGACAGTACGCCGACCTCCAGCCCCCAGTCGCTCGGAATGCGCAGCATCTTCACGAAATCGCGGCTCAGCGAGAACTCGCCGGACAGTGGGTAGCGGAAGCTGTCCATGAACTCGAGGTAATCCAGCGGGCCGACCACCTTCCTCAACGCGCGCAGCAACGGCGTAACGAACAGGCGCGTCGCGCGCCCGCTCAGCCGATCGCCGTTGATGCGCGAGTAGTAGCCCTTGCAGAAGGCGAAACTGAATGCCGGGTTCGCCACCGGGTAGAACAGCCGCGCGGGCAGGCTGCGGTCATAGGTCAGGATGTCGCAATCATGCAGTGCGATCGCCTCGCAGTATTCCAGGGCCAGCGCGTAGCCCATGCAGTACCACGCGTTGCGTCCCTTGCCTGCTTGTGTCGGGGCGAGATTCTGGGTCTGCAGTTGGGCATCAATCTCGCGCAGCCAGGGCCCGTCGTTCCACAGAATATGCACGTTCTGCGGCAGCCCTGAGAAGAACGCGCGGGCGTGGTCGAACTGCTGCTCGTTGGCCTGGTCGAGGCCGACGATGATGTCGCTGATATAGCTGGCGTGTTTGAGTTCCTCGACTATCCTGGGCAACGCCGGCCCCTGCAGTTCCGAGTAGAGGCTGGGAAGGATCAGCGCCATCGGGCGTTCGTAAGAGAAGGTCTTGAGTTCCGCCTCGATCTGCTCGATCGGGCGATGACACAGCTTGTGCAGTGTGGTGATCGAACCGTTTTGGAAAAAGTCCACGTCCTCTCCTGTGTCAGGTCGCTGGGGTGTGCACACGCAGCTCGTCGAGGACCTGCAGCACCGCGGCGTTCCAGCCGGTCGGACCTTCCTGCCGGGTCAGCAGGGTCCGCTGTGTGCCGTGACAATCCAGATGTGTGCCATCGGGACGCCTGATTACGACCGCCACGTCCGCGGCCTCGAGCATCGCCTTGTCGTTGTCGCTGTCGCCGAGCGCGATCACCGGATGGGGATAGGCAGGGTAGGTGGCCCGGAGCAGCCTGCGCATCGCGTCCGCCTTGTTGGCGTGGCCCGTCAGGTGATGGAAGCGCCCCCCGCGGGTGACGCCGAGGCCATGGTCTGCCGCTGCGTCACGGAACTGCGCAAAGCGTTCCGGGCTGTCCAGCCACACAAAAGGTTCGCCGCACAATCGCTGCCTGGCCAGTTCGGCGGCCGCTTCGCTGAGGCCGGTCTGCTCGACCACTTCCGAATTCGTCATGTCGCCGAAGCCGCGCAACCGCCATCTGTGCCGGGCGCGTTGGCGTTCGATGAATCGGCGCACCCACTCGTGGGGTGGTGCGAGGCGCACCACGGCATGGCCGTGCAGCATCTCGCCTGCGCCGATCTCGAACGCCAATGCCTGGTCCAGCGGAAAGCACAGCGCGCCTCCGTTCTCGACGATCACCGCCTGATGATTGCCCAGTGCGCGGTTGATCTCGGCAGTCTCTGCCAGTGTCTTGCTGGTGGTGAGGATCAGCGGAATGCCTGCCTGCTGTATGGCGCGCAACGCGGGCAGGGCGGGGCCGAAGGTGTAGTCAGCGTGGTCGAGCAGGGTTCCGTCGAGGTCGCTGAAGATGATTGCCGGCGGGATCTGCATCTTTTCGGCGGGTGGCACGCGCTCATTCATGCCGGCTGAACCAGAATGTCGCATACGGTTCGAGCAGCAGCATGTGGTCGCTGATCGTGGGCGTGCTTAGCTTCAGCAGTTCCTCGCGCCTTGCCAGATCGGCGGGCAGCCGGGCGCTAGGGACCTTCAGGCTGTGTGGCGACAGGTTGGTCAGGACCAGGATGTGCTGGCCGTCGTCGGGCGCGCTTCGCTCGAAGCAGAAGACCTGATCGTCGATCTCGACGATCCGCTGTGCGCCATTCGGATGAAACGCCGGCTGCGCGCGGCGCAGCGCCAACAGCCGTCGGTACAACGCGAATACCTGGCCGGTCTCGGACGCAAGGTCGCAGATTTGGTACTCGAGTTCACCTTTGTCCCATTTGCGGCGGTTGATCGAGCGCGTCATGCCGGTGCGCTCGACGCCCAGGGTGTCGTTCGGCGTGGCGGTCAGGCAGTGGATGTATACCGCGGGTATGCCCTTGAATGACAGCGCGATGATCTGCGAGACCATGAACATCGGGATATGCCAGCGGTTATCGCCCGCGGGGTCACGGAAGGCGTCGAAGTAACTGATGTTGAGTTCATACGGACTCTCGCTGCCATCGCTGTTGGACTTGCTCGAGATATATCCGCCGCGCTCGCGCATCCGCTCCAGCAGGCGATCTACCTCGTCACGCGGCACCAGGCCCTCGAGCGGCCGCAGGCCGACGCCGTCGTGCGAGGCGGTAAAGTTCAGGTAGGTGCAACCAGGTGGCATCGCGTCGGCCTCGAGTTCCTTGGCCCAGGCATTCAGGTATGCGCTGCTGCCGGCGTGCAGGGCGTGCAACAGCAGAGGCGGGAGACTGAACTGGTAGATCAGGTGCGCCTCGTCGCCATCGCCGAAATAGCTCACGTTCTCTGCATGTGGCACGTTGGTTTCGGTCATGATCAGGGCCGCCGGCTCGACGGTTTCGAGGACGTCGCGCAGCAGCTTGATCACCTGGTGGGTCTGTGGCAGATGGATGCAACGGGTGCCGAGTTCCTTCCACAGGTAGGCCACCGCATCGAGCCGGATCATGCGGGCGCCGCGACGGATGTAGTACAGCAGGATGTCGACGAACTCGAGCAGCACGTCGGGATTGGCATAGTTCAGATCGATCTGGTCGTTGCTGAAGGTGGCCCAAACATGGCGCAGCCCGCGCTGCGTACGCACGCCGCTGAGCAACGGCGTGGTACGCGGGCGCGTGACCATCGACACATTGGCTGCGGGGTCCACTTCGATGAAGTAGTGGCAGGCGGGTGCTTCGCCGAACAGGTAGTCGATGAACCACAGGTTTTCGCGTGAGCAGTGGTTGAGGACCAAGTCTATGGCGAGGTCGAAGTCCTCGGACAGGCGCCGGATATCCTGCCAGTTGCCGAGATCCGCTTTCACCGCGCGGAAGTCGGTCACCGAAAAACCGTCGTCGGAACTCCACGGGAAGAAGGGCAGAATGTGGACCATGCTGAATGCTTCAGCCAGGTGATCGTTCAGAAAGTGGTGGAGGGTCTGCAGGGGCGGATGGGTGGATGACTGTATGCTGTCGCCATAGGTGATCAGCACCGTGTCCTCGTGCGACCAGTAGGCCCCCTGCACGACCCGCGTGCGCAACTGGCGGTGGGTCTTGAGCAGGCGCACCAGGCGCTGCGCGATCGGGCCTGCCCGTTCGCTCCCATACAGGTAGGCTAGGCGAGCGAGGATGCGCTCCTCCAACGGAAGCTCATGCACGGCGTCCGGCGATCGACTGTCTGCTTGTGCTCTGTTCATCCTGTCTCGTGCGCTTGGCGAGCCTGTCCGGAGATGGAACGGAGCAATTTGTGCGCCACTCCGGGGAGGCGTCCGGATGCACGGGAAGGGCGAGGGCGGTGGGGTCACCTGGTCCTGCGGGGCGATGTTCCTGGTGCGTCGGGCAGATGTATGCACCAAAATGGAACCCGTGGCGGGCGTGATCCGGACCTCGGGCAGGCCTTCGGGGGGGCCTGGAGGTGCCCAATCCGGCCTATTTTGTCACTCAGGAGAGGTTTCTGGTCCGATAGCGGCAGATTCTTGCAAATTTCGCTTGAGATGACTCAATTGAACCATTTAGAGTACGCGCTACACTATTTAAAAATCTGGCAATTCCTGCCTTTAATTCTGAACGATCTGTTAGGAGGTCGATATGAAACTCGGGGTTTTTCGTCTGGCGGTACTTATGACGTCCATGCTTGGCGTCGCGCAAGTCTTCGCCGCTGACGGTTATTGGGATGACAAGGCTGCCGATGTGTGGCGCAGTGGCTCCGGTGAATGTCTGCACACCGGCTTCTGGAAGTCGGAAATGGCGACGGTTGTAGGTTGCGACGGCTACGTAGAGCCGGTGGCCGCGGAACCGGCACCGGTGGTTGCTGCACCCGTACCGATGGCGATTGCCCCGGCCGCAGCAACCGTGAACTTCGCGTTTGATCGTTCCGACCTGGATGCCAACGCAACGGCCGCGATCGACAGCCTGGTCAGCGAGGCCAAGTCGAAGGGCAACATCAAGGCGGTCCGCGTAACCGGCCACACCGACCGTGTCGGCACCGAAGAGTACAACGTCGGCCTGTCGCTGCGTCGTGCAGGCGCGGTAAACGATTACCTGGTGCAGAATGCCGGGATCGGCGCGCAGATGATCGAGATGTCCGGCAAGGGTGAGTCTGAGCCGCTGGCTACCTGCGAGGGTATGCGCGGTGCGGCCGCACTCGAGTGCCTGGCACCGAACCGTCGTGCTGAGATCGTGTTCGACCTGTTCTAACAGGGCCACCAGCCAGTCAGGTGGCGGGGCCAGCCCCGCCGCCCAAGGCCACAGCCGGCACCGGGCATGCGCCCGATGCCGGTTTTTTATTGCCCAGCGGCGTCGAAACCTGATCCACCGCTGATCGCGAGCCAGTAATGCCGCACAATGGCTGGCACTGACCGGATCGTGTCTGTCTGACGGAGGAGCCATGCGAGACGCTGTTGTGTATACCGAGGTCGAGGCGGGCGACAAGCTCGCCGCCGTGCTGCCGAGCTGGCAGGTCGAGGGCGGCCACCTGCGCCGGCGATATGTGACCGACGGCTGGCGCGCGAGCATGCTGTTGGCCAACGGCATTGCCCATCTGGCCGAACTGGCCTGGCACCACCCGGATCTGCAGATCAGCTGGGGCAGCGTGCTGGTCAGCCTGCGCACGCATTCTGCAGATGCGATCAGCGACAAGGACTTCGAGCTGGCGGGGATGATCGAACACTGGGTGGGCTGGAGGCCGGCGTCGGATTCAACGCTCGACGGGGCACCAAGCGACGGCAAATGGCGCTATCTGGTGCGCGAATGACGGTTGCCGGGAAGGTCTGCGGCGGTCGCTTCGGACGACCTGGGCACGAACCGGGCTGACGCATTGGCGGCAAATCAGCTAACGCGGCTGCCGTATGGGCCGGACAGTCGGCAGTGTTACGCCGAACTCCGGCAGCTGGCCTGGCCGGTGTGGCTGGATAGCGGGTTTCCAGAATCGGGTGCCGGGCGCTACGACATCATCGCCGCCGATCCCTACCTGACCCTCGTGGCGCGTGACGGCCTGGTGCGGCTCGCTGGCGCGGGTCCGACCGGGCACGCCAGGTCCGATGCGCCGCTGGCATTGCTGCGTGCCGCGCTGGGCGAGCCTGTCCCGGCAATCCCCGACGTGCCTTTCAATGGCGGAGCCATCGGCTTCCTCGGCTATGATCTCGCCCGCAGCTTCGGCATGTTGCCGCAGCGCGACGGCCTCGGCGACTGGCCGGACATGGTTGTGGGTCTTTACGACTGGGCGGTGGTGGTAGATCACGCACGCCAACGCAGCTACTTCGTGCGTCAGGGTCGCGACCCGCGCGGCTCCGACACCTGGCGATCGGTATTGCGCCGCCTGCTGGCTGGTGCGGCGCCGGCAGATTTGCCGCCTGTCATACCCGGGACGCTGCTCGAATCCGGCATGCCGCGCGGTGCCTATGCGCGCGCCTTTGCGCGTATCCAGCGCTATATCCGCGACGGCGATTGCTACCAGGTCAATCTCGCCCAGCGTTTCAGGGCGCGCGTTGGTCAGGATGCCTGGACCCTGTACCAGCGCATGCGACAGGAGAACCCGGCGCCCTACGCCGCTTTGCTCGAGTACCCGTTCGGCCAGGTCCTGAGTTCGTCACCGGAGCAGTTTCTGCGCGTGCAGGGGGATCGGGTACAGACACGACCGATCAAGGGGACCCGCGCACGGGGTGCGACTGCGGCGCAGGACATGGCGCTGCGCACGCAATTGCTCAGCAGCGCGAAGGACCGGGCCGAGAATTTGATGATCGTCGACCTGCTGCGCAACGACCTGGGCAGGGTGTGCATACCCGGTTCGATCGAGGTGCCGGTGCTGTTCCAGATCGAGTCCTTTGCGACGGTGCACCATCTGGTCAGCACCGTCACCGGGCGGCTGCGTGCCGACCGGGATGCGCTGCACCTGATCGGCGCCTGTTTCCCGGGCGGTTCGATCACCGGTGCGCCTAAGCGCCGTGCGATGGAGATCATCGACGAACTCGAACCGGTGCGTCGCGAGGTGTACTGCGGCAACGTGATCCGCCTGGGGTTCGATGGCAATCTGGACAGTAATATCACGATCCGCACCGCGCTGTTGCGCGGTGACGATCTGTACTACTGGGCGGGCGGCGGCATAGTGTCGGATTCCGACTGTGAAGCCGAATACCAGGAGAGTCTCGACAAGGCAGCCGCGTTCCTGGCGCTGATCGGCTGACGCGCCCGGCGCCTCAGCCTTCCACCTCTTTCCAATGCTGGTAGAAGTGGTTGATTGCCTCGACGAAGCCCTCGACGCTGCCGCAGTCGAAGCGCTTACCCTTGAAGCGATAGGCCAGCACCATGTTCTTGACCGCCTGGGTCTGCAGCGCATCGGTGATCTGGATCTCGCCATTGCGTCCCGGCGGTGTGGCGCGGATCACGTCGAAGATATCCGGCGTGAGGATGTAGCGGCCGATGATGGCGAGGTTCGACGGCGCTTCTTCCGGGGCCGGTTTTTCCACCATGTTGGATACGACATACACGCCGTCTTCGAGTTCGGAGCCGGCGATAACGCCATACTTGTGCACCTCGTCCTGCGGAACCTCCTCGATCGCCACCACGCTGCAGCGGTACTTGGCATAGATACGCGCCATCTGTGCCAGCACGCTGAGGCCGTCACCGACGCACAGGTCGTCTGCCAGGATCACCCCGAAGGGTTCGCGGCCGATCAGGGTCTCGCCGGTCAGGATGGCGTGGCCGAGGCCTTTCATCTCAGTCTGGCGTGTGTACGAGAAGGTGCACTCGCCGATAATCTTGCGGATGTCGGCGAGATACTTCTCCTTCGAGGTGCCGCTGATCTGGTGTTCGAGTTCGTAACTGACGTCGAAGTGGTCTTCCAGGGCGCGCTTGCCGCGACCGGTGACCATCCCGATGTTGGTCATGCCGGCCTCCATGGCCTCCTCGACGCCATATTGAATCAGCGGCTTGTTGAGGATCGGCAGCATCTCTTTGGGCATCGCCTTGGTCGCGGGGAGGAATCGCGTGCCGTAGCCGGCAGCGGGGAACAAACATTTCTTGATCATTGGCATAGTCCGTTGGTCCTCGATTATCTGCGCAGCTGGCCGGTCGGGTTCTCGGCCGCATCCATGATATTGTGCCTCAGCAGCCAGGCCAGGGCGTCGTTCGCATCCTGCTCGAACCAGGTGCGCGCGGAACCCAGCCGGAATGTGTATCCCCAGGCATCCATATCTGCGAACAGATGCTCACGGCTGTACCCGGGTATGCGGTCGGCGAGCAGGCCCTGCAGGTAGCACACGGCATTTTCCTCGGGGATGTCGCCGCCCGCATCGGTATGCAGTCTGGCACGCCGTACATCATCCATGCAGATGTAGTGGCAGGCCTCGTGCAGGGCTGAGTGCAGCGGTGTGTCGTCGCGCAGGAACAGCTGGTTGTGGACCAGTCCGGCCTCGCTCTCTCCCCAGTAGGAACCGGGAATCTCAGTGCCGGCCTCGACATGCACGATGTGGATTCCATAACCCCTGAGCAGTTCACGCAGGGCGAAAAGGTATGCAGCGCTACAGAGGGTTACGACGGACGACATACACAACATTGGCTGACCAGCACGGTTATTCAGCCTAACATGCGGTGCCTTTGAAGGTCAGCACTGCTCCCAGGGCAGGCCATGGAAACGCCAGCCGCCGAGATTGCCGCGTTGATGATTGTCGTCGAGGTCGCCCTCGAAGCCCTCGTCGATGTGAAAGACGTTCTTCAGGCCGGCCCCGATCAGCGCCTTGCCCGCTTCCGCCGAGCGCTTGCCGCTGCGGCAGATCAGGATGACCGGTGCGCAGCCTTCTTGCGCATCGCACACGGCGCCGCCGAGCAGCAGTTTGCGGATCTCGGGGACGAAGTGTGGGTTGATGTCCCAATCCGGCTCGTCGATCCAGGCGACGTGTACGGCGCCCTTGGGGTGTCCGACGAACAAGAACTCCATGGTCGAACGGATATCGACCAGCACTGCGCGCGGGTCATCCTGCAGCATCTGATTGGCCTTTTCGGGCGATAATTCGGCGGGTTCCCGTTTGCTCATGGCGGATCCTCGTTGTGATGCGAATACGGTTTTATAGACTAGTTGATGTTGTTTGCAGTGTAGATGCCTGCGCTTTCGGTAGCGGAAATCATGCGTGATCGATTGTTGAAAACCCTGTTGAGCCTGATCGCTCGTCTGCCGTTTCGCTGGGTCGGCGCCCTGGGCGCAGCCGCTGGGCATCTGATCTACCGCCGGGGCGGTCGCGAGGTGCGCATTGCCCGGATCAACCTGGCGATGTGCTTTCCCGAGATGTCCGAGGCCGAGCGCGAGGCGCTGGTGCGCGAGAACCTGTCGGAGACCGGCCGCAGTCTGGCGCAGATGTTGGGTATCTGGGCGGGCCCGCGGCGCGAATGGGCGGATGATGTCGACGACAATGGTCTGATGGAGGCCGCGCGCGAGATGATCGCGCGCGGGCGCGGGCTGATCTTCGCAATGCCGCACCTGGGCAACTGGGAATTGCTTGCCTACCTGGCGACCAGGGTGGCCCCGGCGACGGCGCTCTACCGGCCGCCGCGCCAGGCGTTCATGGACGAGCTGATGCGACAGGGCAGGGCGCGCTCCGGGATCGAGCCGGTGCCGACCGACCGTCAGGGCCTCAAGGCGCTGCACGCAGCGCTGCAGCGCGGCGAGATCGTTGGCATATTGCCCGACCAGGTGCCGAAGGCCGCTGGCGCCTCTGGTACGCTGGCCCCGTTCTTCGGCCATCCGGCGCTGACCATGACACTGGTCAACCGGCTCGTGCGGCGTCACGGCTGCGCGGTGCTGTTCTGCTGCGCGGTCTACGACAGCAACACGCACCGATACCGTGCCTACCACTTCGAGGCCGACCCGGCGATCGGCGACGAGTCCTCCGAGGTCGCGGCGGCCGCGCTGAACAGCGCCGTCGAGCGTTGCGTGCGTACCTTTCCGGCCCATTACCAGTGGACCTATCGACGCTTCGAGATGCCCGATCAGCGCCGCACTGGGCCGTACGCCAGGAAGTAATTCAAGTCCGCTGCGCAGCGCAGGGGCAGCTGGATAGATCAGCGTCCGGTTAAAGCGCCATGCTGCGCTGCCGTTATCCCATCAGGAACATCTTTCTCCCCAGGGGGCCTGATATGCGGCTATCGGTTAGGGATCTGCGCGCAGTCTGGCTGCTGCTGACCGCGGCGCTGCTGGCGTGCAGCGCGCCGCTGCTTGCCGCAACACAGGACGAAGTGGACGTACGGGTACTGATCGATATCTCCGGCAGCATGCGCCAGAACGATCCGAACAACCTGCGACGGCCAGCGCTGCGCATGTTGGCAGGTCTGCTGCAGCCCGGCACCAGGGCCGGCGTCTGGACCTTTGCACGCTGGGTGAACAATCTGGTCCCGGTTGCCGATGTCGACGCGGCCTGGAAAACCCGCACCCGCTCGCTGTCCGAGCAGATCAATTCGCCCGGGCAGTTCACCAACATCGAGGATGTGCTGGACAAGGCCTCCAGCAACTGGGCCGGCGAGCCGACCACGCACATGCGGCACCTGGTGCTGTTGACTGACGGCATGGTCGATGTCTCCAAGAATGCGGACGAAAACGACCAGTCGCGCGCACGCATTCTCGACACTTTGCTGCCACGCCTGAAGGCGGCCGGAGTCAAGGTTCATACCATTGCCCTGTCGGAGCGTGCCGACCACGAGTTGATGCAGCGCCTGGCCGGCGAGACCGGTGGCTGGTATCAGCAGGTCGCGCAGGCTGACGAGCTCCAGCGCGCCTTTCTGCGCATGTTCGAGACGCTCGGCAGGCCGGATGCGCTGCCTCTGCAGGACAATCGTTTCGTGGTCGACAGCAGCGTCAGCGAGGCGACCGTTCTGGTGTTCAGCAAGCCGGATTCGCCTGCGGTGCGCCTGCGATCACCGAGCGGAGAGGAGTTCACCGACAGTGACCTGACCGCTGGCGTGGCCTGGTCCCATGACCAGGGCTACGACCTAATCACCATCGGGTCGCCGGAAAAGGGCGAATGGAGCCTCCAGGCGGACCTCGATCCAGACAACCGGGTCATGATCGTGACCGACCTGAGGTTGCAGACCTCCGACGTACCCAGCCACATCGCGGTCGGCGAGCAGGTGCGCATCGAGGCCTATCTCAGCAACCGGGGTGAGGCAGTGACCCGACCGGCCTTCCTGCGTCTGCTGCAGGTGCATGCCGACGAGGTGGCTGCGCGGGGCGGCAGGCCGCTGGACCTGAACGACAGCGGCACGGGTGACGACGAGACCGCGGGCGATGGACGCTACACGATGCGCTACGGGGACTCGCAGGTGCGTGACGCGATCGAATTGGTGCTCGCGGTCGACAGCCCGACCTTCATGCGCGAGAAGCGTGTTCGCGTTGCGATCCACGAGCCGGTCGAGGGTGCGGTCGAGGAGACCGCCGATGGTCCGGTGATGACCATCGACGTGCAGCCGGCAGTTATGCAGGACGGTGCCGGTATCGAGGTGTGGCAGGAGGGTGAGGGCGCCCGACATTCGCCGCTGCAGCCGCTCCGGGCCGGATCCGGCCAATGGCGGGCAGCACTGCTGGATGCCGGCCTGCCGGTCTACGTCAAGGTCTCCGGGACCACGCGGCTCGGCAACCTGATCGAGCGCACGGTTGGTCCATTCGTGGCCGCCGGCGTCGAGTTGTCGGCGCCGGCGGTGATTGCCGCCGCGCCGGCTGCAACGCCAGTGGTCGAAGTGGCTCCGGCACCAGAGCCGGCGCCTCAGGTGCAGCAGGAGCCCGCACATGCAGCCGCTGCGGCGGTCGAACCGCCTGCGCCGCCAGCCGTTGGTGGCGAGGAGGGGGGCTGGCTGGTCCCGCTCATCGTGTTCGGTGCCTTCAACCTGACGTTGCTGATCGGCGGCGCCACCTGGTGGCTGCTGCTGCGGCGCCGGCGCGCCGGTGCGGGTGGCGAGCTTGACCTAGACCAGTTGCTCGCAGACACAGCCGAAGGGTCGCCTGCAGCAGACATGGAGCCCGCCCGGGAGAAAGCGGCATGAGCCAGACGATGCTGATCATGTTCGGCGCGCTCGGCGCCGAGCTGTTGCTACTCGCGTTCGTGCTGCTGCTCGCTTTTTGGCTGCGCAGCCGGGGCCGGGCGCTGCGCGACCGCAAGGCGGTTCAGGCGCTGGTCGCACGTATCAAGCAGACCAAACCGCAACGCGCGGCGGCGATCGAGCAATACCTCGCCGGGCAGATGGGCATGTCCGGTGAGCCGCTGGCCCAGGCCAAGGTCGGCCTGCTGCGCGCGGAACTGTTTCTGCTGCAACGCTTTGCCGCGATCTACCGGCAGCGTGACGCGGGCGCGGCAGCGCGCTTCGACATCGATCTGTTCGCCGCCCTGGAGTCCTATCACGCGCTGCATGGCAGCGCTGCAGCCGGCAGTCCCGAGGCCGGCACCACGGATTCGGAACCCAATGACTCAGACATCGAGTTCCTGCGTGCGGAAAACAGCCGCCTGTCGGATGAGCTGCGGGTGACCATGGAAACCATGAGCCGCATGCTCAACGAATATTCGACCATGTTCGCCGGCGGGTCACCGACCGAAACCGCTCCGATCTCGTCCCCGGCGGGTGATGCCGCGGGCTCCGCTGGGGCGGCTATGGCGGGCGGCCATAGTGTGGCAGACGACGGCACGATCGACGGTCCGGCACGCGGCACGCAGAGCGGCGGCGAGGCGTTGGGTGGGTCCGGTTCCTCAGTCGGCGCTGTAGACGCGGCCGGAGACCATGTCGTTGAAACGCTGGCTGGGGCGGATCCCGGGGAGTCCGCGCCGCCAGCGGCGTCAGGACGGGCCGCGGGAGAGGATGTTGCTGCAGACCTGTACGAAGCGGTTGCAGCTGACCGGCACAGCGGGCCCGATCGCGGGGTCGTCTACGGCGCACCCGCGGATGCGTCCAGCGACATCGACGATGCAGGGCCGGCAATGGGTGGAGGCAATGGCTTCGGCGCCGATGATGCCGCTGCAGCGGACGTGCAGTCTCGCGACGAGCTGTTCGATGAGGCAACAGTCGACGATGGCGGTGCGTCCACGGACCCTGTCGATATGGTTGGCCTGGATACCGCTGCGGCAGCGGAGGTGCAGGCCCGTGACGAGCTGTTCGATGAGGCAACAGACGACGATGGCGGTGCGTCCACGGACCCTGTCGATATGGTTGGCCTGGATGCCGCTGCGGCAGCGCAGCTGCAGTCCCGCGACGAGCTGTTCGATGAGGCAACAGACGACGATGGTGGTGCGTTTACCGATCCTGTCGATATCGTTGCGTTGGCGCCCGATGCTGGGGATCGGCAAGACGCGGTCGTCGAGCCGCAGCGCCGCGCGTCCCGGTCGGCGAACTGAGCTGTTGAACAGGGCAAAAAAAAGCCCGGCGCATGCCGGGCTCTGATTCACTTGCTCAAGCGTTTACTTGCGTGATGAAGGGCCGTTGTACTCGATGCCATTGCTCATGTGCGCAAGGAAGTACTCCAGGTTGCGGTACTCTTTGCCCTGCGGCTTGAACTTCTTCGCGCGCACCTGCTCGTTGCACCCGCCGAAGCGACGATGCAGGGTGCCCAGCTCGCCCCATTTCGAACGATAGACCGGCCAGCCCGAGGCGTGGCCAAGGGCCGGGCTCAGGGTGTCCGTACGCACGTGCATACCGGCGCTTTCCATGTGGCAGCTCGCACAGGAGAAGTTGAGCTGGCCGCGCCGGGCGAAGTAGAAGGCCTTGCCATCATTGTAGGCCGCCAGTGCATCCGGGTCGTTCGGGATCTGGACATCGATCTTCTGACCACGTGACTGGTAGGCCATGTAGGCCGCCAGGTCCGCGATCTTGCCTTTGTTGTAGCCGAGCGGCTTCTCACCGTTTGCTTCAAGGCAGTCGTTGATCGCCAGTTCCATGGTCACGACCATCTTGCGTTTCGCATCCCAGTGCGGGTAGTTCTTGCGCTGCGCCGGCGAATTGCCGAAGCAGCTTGCGAACGATTTGCCATTGGCGAACGGCTTGTTCCACATGGCCTCGCCGGCCTCGATCATCGGCTCGTACGGCGGAAACTCCTCGATGGCCTCCCAGCTGTCACGCGAAACCTTGTCGATAGCGTAAACACCGTTGCCAAACTCGTTCAGCGGAATACCCGGGAACCGCTTGTTGAAGTAGTCGCGGTATACCTTGAGGTCTTCTGCCGGCGAGGTGTCCGTTGCCTTTTTGTCTGCCATGACAACCGTAGCGCTGATTGCGCAGATGGCCGTCAGAGCCAGTTGTGTCATCTTCATAAATGTTATCTCCTCCCCAGTGGATATCCGACGAAGACCCCGGACAGCCGGGGGCTTCTTCAGAAACTCTTTCGTTAGCTGATCTTTGCGGTTTCTGAATCGGATCCCCCCTGGTTGTCTTTCCAGGTGATCTTCACTTCGTCGCCCTTGGCCGCACCGGTGAAGGAGAACGACAGGTAGGGGTTCTTGGAGATGCCGCCACTCCACTCTGCGGTCATGACGGGCTTGCCGCCGGCCTCTGCGATGACCTCATTGATGAAGTGCGCCGGGACCAGTTTGCCGGTCTTGCTGTCCTTGCGCAGGCCGGTTTCCATCGGATGCGTCATCAGGCACTTGACCTCGGTCGTGTCGCCTTTGATTTTGGCGCGGATTTTGATGCTGTTAGCCATTTATCGTTACCTCGAAATCTTTCGCTATTGCTTGCCAGTTGAAGGGTTTGGATCAACCGCCGCAGCCGCCGATGGTGACCTTGACGCTCTTGCGCGCCGAGTGCAGTTTGCCGCCTGCCTTGACCACCGCGATGACATCGCTGGTCTTGCCCATCTTGATACGGGTGGATACGTCGGGGATGGCACCCGCGCCGAGCATGAAGGTGGCAACCAGCGGGGTGTTGTTGCCTTCGGCGAGCAGCGCGATCGACTCGACCCCAGACATGTCGGTCGAAACCGAAACCGGCACCACAGCACCGTTTTCCGCAATGTCCGGCGCCTTGATCTTGATTGCGTCGGATGCGGTGTTGGCGGCCGCGCCCATTGTCGCGGTCAGTGCGTCGTCGACGCTCTTGGCCTGGAATGCCTTCTCGTTCCACGCAGCAATAACGGCCTGCGGGGCCAGCAGGCCGGCACCGATGGCGACCCCAACGCTGCCTGCGGCCATGGAGCCTTTCAGAAAGACCCGACGTTTGGTGTTCATGGTCATCAACTTTCTCCTAAAGAACTATCGGAACTGAAATGTGTGGATTGTTATAGGGTGTAGAGGTAGTCGACAATCGCGTCGATCTCTTTGCCAGACAGAGCCTGGTACTTGCCGAATGGCGGCATGCGCGTGCCAGGGTTGGCAATCATCGGATCCCAGATCTGTGCGCGGAGCTTTTCGCGGTCAGGGAAACGGGCCTTCATCGCGATCAGCGGCGGGCCGAGGTCTCCGGGGCTTTCACCGTCAGCGATCATGTGGCAAGAGAGGCAGTTACCCTTCTTGCGATCGAAAGCGACTTCCTTGCCGTATTTAATGGTGTCCGCATCGGCAGCTCCTGCTGCCGTCGGCATCATGCTTGCGCCGGCGAACAGGGCGGCCAGGGAGACAGCCGTCGTCGCGAAACTTGCGGTTTTCCGCATCGCCTTTCCTCCTATCACTGTATCTAACGTGGTGAGCTACAAGAGCTTTGGTCGTTTTTTTATGGCTTCCGATTGCCTTCGGGGCACCCATGAGGTGCGAGGGCTCGGAGCCTTTCGTTAACCCAAACCGGGGTTAAGCCGCTAGCATAATGGATTGATTTACTTTGGCAAGCAATTCACCGGGCCTATGCCCCCACCACAAAATTCTGATGGAATAAACTAGGGCTTGGTGTTTTTCTTATCGTCTTCGTCATCCTGCTCGGCCTTGAGTTCCGCCAGTCGGGATTCGAGCCGCGACGAGTCGTAAAAGTTCAATTCACCGCGCTTGAGGGCGATCTCAAGCTGCATGATCGCGCCCTTCAGGTCGCCGAGCAGGTAGTAGTACTCGGCCAGGTATTCATGTCCCTGGGCGGGCTTTCCCTGGTCGCCGGCGGCGCGAGCCAGCAGTTGGTAGGCACGCGGTTCGTCACTGTGGAAATCCAGGAAGCGCCGTAATTTCTCCGCGGCGCTGGCTGGCTGGCCTGCGGCAAGCGCGGTCTCGGCATAGGTGAAGTTGAGGGCGTAGCTGCCGGGGCTGTCGGCGAGGCCGGCCTCGAGCCGCCGCAGTGCCGCAGCGTTATCGCCCTTGAGGGCATCGATCTCGGCCCGCGAGACGATAAATTCCGCGGTGTTTGGGTGGGATTTGAGCAGTTGATCCAGCGCCTGGGTGGGGGCTTCCAGGGTCTTGGCGCGGATCTGTGCGAGTGCGATGCCATAGCGCATCGCGTCCTCATTGCGGAAGCGCCCGTCTTCCAGCATCAGTTTTAGCTCGCGAACTGCCTCCTCCGGCCGGTCTATCTGACGCTGCAGCAGATTGACGCGAGCCAGGTGATAACGCAGGTCCCCGGTGGTCTGGCGGTACGGGTACTGTTCGGCCCTGCCCATGGCATCGGCCGTACGGCTGGTCGTGACCGGGTGAGTCATCAGAAACTCGGGCAGCTTGCTGGCGTAGACCCGGTTGGCCTTTGCCATCCGATCAAAGAACGACGGCATTGCACGCGGCTCGAAGCCGGTTTGCGCCAGTGTCTCGATGCCGACCCGGTCGGCCTCCTGTTCGTTGGCGCGGGTAAAATTGATCTGCTGCTGGATCAGCGCGGCCTGGCCCCCGATGGCGGCCGCGGCCGCCGCATCACCGCCCACTGCGGCACCGAGCAGCACTGCGGCGAGCAGGATTGCCGCGTTCGGGATGGTCATGTTGCTGGCGGACTCCCAGGTCCGCATCAGATGCTGTTGGGTGACGTGGGCGATCTCGTGCGCCAATACGGCGGCCAGTTCGCTCTCGGTCTCGGTGGTCAGCAGCAGGCCGGTGTACACGCCGATGTAGCCACCCGGACCGGCAAACGCGTTGATCTGCGGGTCTTCGATAAGGAAGAACGAGAAGGGTGTGCCGTGCCCGGCGCTGGAATTCACCAGCTTCTGCCCTAGAAATTGCAGGTAATCGGTCAGCAGCGGGTCGTCCATGACCTTTTGCGAACTGCGCACGCTGCGCATGAAGGCCTTGCCGAGTTCGCGTTCCTGCCTCGGGGACATCACGCTCCCGGCCGAGTTGCCCAGGTCGGGCAGATCGGTGTTCAGCGACAGTGCGGCTGGTGAATGTGTCAGGAACAGCAACGCGCTCAGTCCGAGACGCGCGGCGAGGGATCGGGTTGTCGGTGCGGTTCTTGGACTGCTCATGCGTGTCTTTCTGATCTGTCGACGGTTCTGTTCAGTTCAACTGAACCCGCTGGCCCCAGGGCACTGCTTCCTTGCCCTTTACCAGCCAAATGACCGGATAGTCCGGCTCCCGGAGTGGGAACTGACCCTGTGCGTCGGTGAAATAGACCAGCAGTTCCGGGCGTTGCCCCTGCGTGTCCAGCCATTCAAACACCGGACGGAAGTCCGTACCACCTCCGCCCTGGATCGCGGCTGGGCAGCGAAACTCTTCCCAGGGCTCGAACACCCAGGGCGCCCCCTCGGACAGATTCGTGTCGCAGGCGAGCAGGGTTACCCGGGCGCGCATCTGGCCCTTGAGCGCCGAGACTTCAGACAGGAATTCGTCCATTTCGTTCGCCCGGATAGAGCCGCTGGTATCGATGGCGACGACAATCTCCACCTGTGAACTCTTCAGAGAGGGCAGGATCGCGTCACCCTCGCGGCGTGACGGCCGCATATAGGTGAAGTCGTCGCGCGCCATCGCGGTCATGTAGCGCGCCAGCATCATCCGCCATGGCAACTGTGGCTGCAGCAGGTGATCGACAAGGCGCGCCATGGTCCCGCCCATCTTGCCGGCCTGCATGGCCTGTTGTGCGGCACCGGCGAGGCGCTGCTGCCACTGTACTTCCAGGGTCTGGCGCTCGTCGGCACCGAGCGGCGGCGGGATGGGTTCACCGCGGCCGTCTTGTTCGCCTTCGCGTTGCGCCTGGTTCGACTGCGCAGAATCTGCCTGCATAGGCCTGGCGCCCTGTCCCTGGCGCTGCTGTGACCGCTGGTCGAGCGGCCGGTCGCCGCCCTGATCCTGATCGTCGTCGGGCTGGGTATTGTCACCGCCCTTGCCGGACTGTTGTTGCCGGCTGTCCGGCTTGTCGGGCGCCTTGCCCTGCTGGCCGCCGCCGGATTGATTGTCCTGGTCGAAGAGATGCTGATCGAGGGTCTCGGTCGCGTCGTTCTCGTCGATCAGCGGGTAGATTTCCTCGGCCGTCATGCCGAGGTATTGCGGCATCACATTGCAGTTCGGCGGCGGCGTCAGTCCGTCTTCGAGGAGTAGCGGGTTGATCGCGAAGTCGCAGGCGAGGTCCCAGCGGTGCTGTGCGCGATGCTGGCGGCGGGCGAAGTGCGAAAGGGCGCAGTGCAGGGCCTCGTGGGCCAGCATGAACTGGGTCTGCGACATCGACAGAGAGTCTATGTAAGCGGGGTTGAAGTAGAACCTGCGCGCGTCGGTCGCGGTGGTCGGGCACCAGTTTGGGTCGGCCGCTGCCATCGGCAGGCGCAGCACCAGTGCACCGAGAAACGGTTTGTCGAGGATCAGCTTGGCGCGCGCGGCGGTCAGCTTGGTTTCGATGGCCTCAAGATCCATGCGTATCAGTCTGACCCGGGTGGGGGTTGGAAAGGCCAACAGCAACGACCGCGAAGGGTGCGCTGGACCCCGGGGCTGGGCGTGCGCAAGGGCTGCGACGCTGGTACACGGGGTCAGCCAGTCCGGCGGGGGCGGTGCGAGACAGCCGGCCGGGTCTGGTCCGGCTGGTTCGCGGTCTTTGCGCCGTTTGCGGCTTTTTCACCGGCGTCATTCGTACAGCATCACGTCTGCGATGGCGTTTGCCCAGGTCGCGAACTCGGGCACCTGGAACAGTGTCTCGCCGATTGCACGGTGCAGGTCGGATACCAGCATCACGCCCATCTCGCGCTGCGGGAAAGCGGTCGCGTAGTTCAGGATGCGCCCGGTTACGACCAGCGCCTGCTCGGTCTCCTGGGCGCGGATCGCGCGCCCGACCAGCGCCGCGGCGACCGCGTACTGCAGGTCGATCTCGGTTGGGACCGGGACCTCCCGGCCGGCGACGATGTCGTCGAGGTCGGGCATCTTGTCGAGGCTGTTGACGAACGCGGTCAGCTCGATCCCGGCGGCCGGGCCGACGCAGGCCTGCAACGCACCCTGCAGCAACCCGGCGTGGTCGCCGAATTTCTGCAGGCTGCGATGGGCGAATTCCCAGGAGCGCGGCGACGGGAAGGCCACCGGGTTGTGGGCGGGGTCGAAATCGAACAGCAGTTCCGGGCGGAAGCGCAGAAAGGCGATCACCCGTTCGTCGATGTCGTGCTGGTAGGCCCAGGCTACCCAGTCATCCAGATGCGTGTCGACGTCGAAATGCGAAAAGCGGTTGGCCAGCGGCGCCGGCATCGTGTAGGTCACCCCGCGGTCGCCCTGGCGGTTGCCGGCGGCAAAGATTGCCCAGCCGGGCGGGACCTCGTACTCGCCCAGCCGGCGGTCGAGAATCAGCTGGTACGCGGCCGCAGAGACGCTGGGTGGCGCCGAGGTGATCTCGTCGAGGAACAGGATCCCCTGCTCGCCGTGGCGCTGCGCGTTGGGCAGGATCGCGGGTGCTGCCCACTCGACGAATTCGCCGTTGCGAAACGGGATGCCGCGCAGGTCGCTCGGCTCCATTTGCGACAGGCGGACGTCGATCACCGGCGCGCTGTGCCGCTCGCCGGTCTGGCGGATCATGTCTGACTTGCCGACGCCGGGCGGGCCCCACAGCATCACCGGGGTGTGGTGCCCTCGTCGGGTGCTGGCGAACTCGCGATCGAGGATGGTGAGCAATTGGGCGGGACGCATTCTGACTCCTACGGCTTCGGCAGTGCGCAAGGATGGGAATCCGGGCTGTTGAGGTCAACCCCCCGGTCGCGAATGGAATCCGGCGACCCCGCCGCCGGCCCCACTCGGTCGGAAAAGAGACTTGTCAGCCTTTAGAAAAGCAGAGTATTCTAATGCCCCTTTTGATACGAGCCGCTGTGCCGGGCAGGTCCGGCAGCAGTCCTCCCCCAGGGCAGGCGCCGAGAGGTGCAAAATGCGGGGTGGGCTGACGTAAGGGGCGAGAGAAGTTGGCTACATTCGGAGACCGGACATGAACCAGTTCTACTACGATGCCGTTACCAAGATGGAAGAAATGGGTGTCGACGAAGAATACATCCAGGGTTGGCAGGCAGGCTTTCTGGGCAACCCGCAACGTGAAGAACAGCGCGTGACCGAGGCCTACGAGGCGGGTTACGGCGACGGTGAGGGAAAATCCACCGACAACTTTGGTGACTGGGTCAAGAGCTGATCGCTTTTCCGTTACTCAAGACGAAAAAGGCGGGCGATCCCCGCCTTTTTCATGCCTGCAATCCGCGGCGTGGCGCCGGTGGAAACGGCTACCAGGCCCGCCCGCTCCGGGATTTGCGGGCGCAGCGTCGAGCGCGCGGTCCGGTCCTCATTCGAACAGGTTGCTCACCGAGCGCCTAATCTCGCGGTCGATTTCGATCCCGTCCCGGTCCATCACCTGGTCGATCACCCAGCGGTTTTCCTGCGATGCGCCCATGATCTGCTGGATCTCGTAACCCAGGTGGCGCATGAACGGGTAGGAGGGTCCATCGGTCGTGTAGCCGAACTCCGCGTATTCGCCGCCGCGCTCGTTCATCTTGCGAATGAAGGGACCGACATAGTCGCCCGGTCCAAAGACGTCGACACTGTTGTCGTGCAGATGGGCGGCCAGCTGCCGGGCCACCGCGACCACCATCTGCCGGCGATCCTCGTCGCTAAGCTGCAACTGTGTCGCGGCCAGGCGGTCGATAATCTGCAGTTGGAAGATGAGGTATTCCACGATCACCGCGAAGCGCTGTTGGTCGTTCTCGTAGACGAAGTCCTGGCCATGCAGGTTGATCGCCTTGTCCTTGGCGATCCGCCAGCTGATGAAGGCCAGCGCCCCGGCAATCTCTTCCAGCGAACGCTCGGCCCCGTCATCGTGCCAGCGGCTCTTGATTCTCAACGCCACAGCAAACCCTCCTGCATGGTGCTAAATGGGCCGGAATATCCCACGAACAGGGCTCAGAATAGGCATGCTTCTGGCATGATTTAAGCGTTCCTGTCGGATCGAAGATCTGCGGTCGAGCGCGCGGATCAAAGCGATTGGCTTGCCCCGGGTAGTCGAGTATTTTACTTGGAAATAGCGGCTTCGCCAGGCTTGCCGGGAGGACTTATGCAGGCACTGATCGAAACGGTCCGGCACAACTGCGACATTGTGGATGCGCGGCACGGCGGCGATTACGGGATCTGTACCTACCTGCTGAAGATGCGCGAGCTATACCGCTGGGAGCGCGGTCTGCCGCTGGGCACTCCACTCGGCAAAGACGAGGTTGGCGACTGGCTGACCGCACGCGAGGCCCATCTGCAGCAACTCGAGCAGGCGGAATTCCGCGAACTGCCGATAGGCGGGCAGGCCATGGACCCGTTCGATGCCGAGGCGATCAACACCGCGCTCGCTCCGCACGGCCTGGTCTATAGCGCCGGCCTGGTGGATGGTGCGCGACCGCACTTCTTCCTCGGCGAACTCGAGGGCGAAAGGCGCGCCGACAACGGTTTCCTGCTGCGCGTCAGCGGCCGCGAGCTGGCACGCTGCCTGAACGCGCCGCCGGCGATGACGCGTGGCTCCAGCATCTTTCTGCGCCGCGAGTCCCTGCGTCGTCACCTGTGGGAAAAGTACGAATCCTGGCTGTGGAGCAGGGCGCACAACGCGATGGCCCGCGCGGCGGCCTGTTACCCCTTCGATAGCTCGCTCGAGGCGGCCCTGGACGCGATGGTCGCGGCCGAGATGGCGGTGATCGAGGCCCACGAGCGCGGCGAATACCAGGCCGGTCTGGATCTTGGCGCCCAATGGGACGCGATGCTGCTCGATCTCGGCCAGACACCGGCCGAGCTGATGGCGCGTGCGGTGCGTGACCACCTGGCAGACTGTACCCATACGCTGCCGATGTTGATCGAAGGGGGGCACGAGGCCTCGCTGCACTTTTTCGTCGCCAGTCTCGGCGCGATGCGCAGGCAGCTGTTCCCGTCGCTGGAGGCCGCCTATCACGCCTGGTTGTCGTCCGGAGACACGCGCGACATCGCCCGCCTGGTCGCGCGCGCCGAGGACCACTGGCGTGATCTCGCCCGGCGCATGCTGGCACTGCACGAACGCCATGCCGGGCAGGCGGCCCGGCCGATCGCGGCCGAGGCCGAACGGTGCGTGCTGTAGCCGGCGGTTTTGCGGTCGGCGGTCCGAGGGCCGATAATCGGTATCCCGTACCATGCCGACAAGCTGCCCCGCACCATGCAAAACCCGTTTCCGATCGACCGCCACTTCACGCCGCTGAAGACCTTTCGCGAGGTGAAACCAGGCAGCTTCATTTTCGAGCGGCCGAATACCATCCCGGCTGACTGGTGCGAGGAAATGATCCGGCGCTTCGAGACCCATCCCGAGCAGCAGAACCCGGGACGGATCGGCCAGGTGCAGGGACTGGATACCGAGATCAAGCGGACCATGGACCTGGTCGTCAGCGGCCACGAGGACTGGAAAGACATCGACCAGCTGTTCTACCGCTGCGTCGGTGCGGCGCTGTCGGAGTTGCGCGAGAGCTTTCCGTTCTTCAAGGGCCCGTTCAAGGACATGGGCTACCAGATCCAGCGCTATCTGCCGGGCGAGTTCTACCATTGGCATATCGACGGCGGCAGCCACGAGTTCAGCCAGCGCCAGCTGGTCGTGCTGTGGTACCTGAATGACGTGCCCGGGCCGGGTGGCGAGACCGAGTTCCTGTACCAGGACGTGAGCGTCAGGCCGGAGCAGGGCAAGATGGTGGTGTTCCCGCCGTTCTGGACCCATGAGCACCGCGCGGCAATGCTGCGCACCGGGGTGAAATATATCGCCACCACCTGGGTGGTGTTCCGCTAGGATGCCGTCACTGCTGGCGATCATCGAGCTCGGTGGCTACCCGAATCTGCTGCCGCTCTACCAGCGGCTCGGCTTCAGCGTCGAGGTGGTGCATTCACAGCGCAAGGCCCGCAGCCAGTTGAAACGCGCGATGCCGGATGTGATCGTCGCCGAGTACATCTTTCAGTCCGATTTTCGCGACCGCACGTCCAATCTCGAGACCCTGATGGCGGTGCTGCAGCGCCACCCCGGGGTCAAGGTGGTCGTGTTCTACCTGCCAGAGCAGGCCGAGAAACTGGCGATCCTCGAGGCCCGTTTCCCGTTGTTCGCCAAGCTCGCCTTGCCGATTTCCGAGGCGCAGGTCGAGGCGGCCCTGCGCCCGCTGTTGGCACCCGCGCCGGCGGTCGGGTCATAGCGGACCGCGCTCTTGATGCCCGCGGCGCGACCGGTGTTTGTGAGCCGGGCCGTGGTTTTGGAACGGTCGGATTGCCGGTGGCTTTCCTTGCATGCTAGCGTCGCTCTGCGTACCGGCGCGCAGATTGCGCCACCTACATGAGGAGTTGTGATGAACGGACGGTTGAAAGAGATCGTGGTGGCGCTGCTGATCGTGTCGATGAGCCTGGTCGGTCTGCCCGCTGCGGGCCTGGCGGCGCCGATCGGCACCGACACCGTCTTGCAGCAGGAGCAGCGCGGTGAACTGTTGTCGCGTGTCCAGGAACAGCTGGCGCGTGACGACCTGCGTGCGCAGTTCCTTGCGCGCGGCGTCTCGCCGGGCGAGGTGGACGCGCGTGTCGCCGCGCTGAGCAGCGAAGAACTGCAGATGCTGTCGCTTAAGCTCGACGAACTGCCCGCGGGCGGCGACCTGCTGGCCGTGATCGGCGTGGTGTTCGTGGTTCTGCTGATTCTCGAACTGGTCGGTGTGACTAACATCTTCACCAAGATCTGAGATCGTCCGGGATCACGCAGGGGGCGTGTATGGGGGCCGGCCTGCGGGCGGCAACGGCCATGGCGGCCGTGCTGCTGCTGACGGCCTGCGCGTCCCAACCTCCGGTCTTGCTGCAGCTGACACCGGAGGCCACGGCAGCGGTCGAATTGACCGAGGTCGCATTCTTCCCGCAGACCGATTTTCAGTGCGGTCCGGCTGCACTCGCGACCGTGCTGCACAGCGCGGGGGTCGCCGCGGATCCGGATGTGCTGGCCGACCAGGTCTACGTGCCGGCCAGACAGGGCAGCCTACAGGTCGAGCTGCAGGCGGCGACGCGCCGCGCCGCACGCATCCCGTACATCATCGATTCCAGCCTGGCGGCGCTGCGCGCCGAGCTGGACGCCGGCCGGCCGGTGCTGGTCCTGCAAAACCTCGGGCTTGGCATCCTGCCGGCCTGGCATTACGCGGTGGTGATCGGCATCCAACCCGGGGAGGACCGTGTGATCCTGCGCTCCGGCACCGAGCGTCGCCGGTTCACTCCGGCGCGTGCCTTCCTGCGCAGTTGGCGGCTGGGCGGTAGCTGGGCCATGGTAGCGCTGCGCCCGGGCGAGCTGCCGGCCGTGGTCGATCGGGCGCGCTACCTGCAGGCGGTCGCGCAGGCCGAGCGCTACCTGCCAGCCGACGCGCGCCGCGACGCCTACCAGGCGGCACTGACGCGCTGGCCTGGAAACCCGGTCGCCCAGTTCGGGCTGGCCTATGCGCTGCAGGTGGCTGGCGACCAGCACGGTGCCGAGGCCGCCTATCGTGCGCTGATCGGGCAGTACCCACGCCATGCTGCGGCATACAACAACCTTGCCGAGGTGCTCAGCGCACGCGGTTGCCATGCGCAGGCGCGCAGCGCGGCGACCCAGGCACTGGAAATCGCGGGCGGCGATTATCCCGGCCTGGTCGACGTGATCAAACGGACCTTGCAGAAGGTCCCGTTGCAGGGCGACGAGCCGCGCTGCACGCAGGCGCTACCCGCAAACCGGCATTGAGCCGCAGGCCGCGCCACGCCGTGTGCGTGCGCATCGGCTTCATCTGCACGCCACCGCTGTGACATCCGGCGCCGCGGGACGCTCCCCGTCGTTACGCAAGGACGGGTGATCAGTGATGGAAGACATCAGTCGACTTCGACCCTGACGCGTGCGGAAGGTGTGGATATCGGACGTGCATCTCGGTTTTCGCGGTTGCAGTGCGGACATGCTGCTCGAATTCCTGCACAGCACCGAGTGCGAGACGCCGTACCTGGGCGGCGATATCGTCGATGTCTGGAACATGAAGCGCGGCCTGTACTGGCCTCAGGGACACAACAACCTGATCCGCATCCGGCTCGGCAAGGCCAAGCACGGCACCCGGGTGGAATTCGTCCCCGGCAACCACGACGAGGTCTTTGGCGACCACGTCGGGACAGGTTTCGGCAACCTCGAGATCGTCGAACAGGCGATCCACGAGACCCGTGACGGCCGTCGCGTGCCGGTTCCGCACGGCGACGAGTTCGACGGCGTGGTCAGCTGTCACCCCTGGCTGGCCAGGCTCGGCAGTCACGCCTATGACTGGCTGCTGGCCAGTAACAGGTAGCTGAACATGCTGCGCCGCCGCCTCGGCATGGCTTACTGGTCGTTGGCCGGTTTTCTCAAACGCAGGGTCAAGAACGCGGTCAATTATATCGGCGACTTCGAACGGGCGGTCGCGCGCGAGACGAGGCGGCGCGGTGTCCACGGTGTCGTCTGCGGCCATATCCAGCACGCCAAGATACGCGACATCCAGGGCATCCGTTATCACAACTGCGGCGACTGGGTGGAGAGCAACACGGCGCTGGTGGAGCGTTTCGATGGCCACATCGAACTCCTGCACTGGAGCGATCACGCTGCAAGGTATGCAGCTGACGGCGACGTTGCAGCCGCGATGCACCAGGCCGGTTGAGCGGCGGTCGGCGCGCGCCGGCTTCCGGTCACGCGCCGCTAGGCGGCATCGCGGCGTAGAGGGCCAGCATCCGCAGCGGCTTCCCGGTCGGGCCACCCCGGCTGTGGCCGGCGACTGCCCGCCTTATGCGGTCGACAGGGTGCCGGGTGTCGCGGAGGGCAGATCGCCGAGTACCTGGGCTGCCCGGTGGGTGCGTGAATAGACCCACACATTCGCCGGTGGCAGATTCCACAGCACGCGATCGACCCGCCTGCCTTTCACCCCGAGGGCACGGGCAAGTGCCGCGGGAATCGGCGGTGCAGGGGAGTAGGTGTATTGCACCAGCCTACCGTGTGGCGGCATGACCGCAAATACCTGTGCCAGCACCCGGGTGCGCGTTATCCCGCGCATGCTCAGCAGCGGCAGACTCGACACCACGTTGTCGACGATCGTCGGGCCCGTGCGATCGACCAGTTGCCGAAGACGCCCCGCATCGCCGGCCATGACCCGCAAGTCGGGGAAGCGACGCGCCAGCTCTGCGGCCAGCACCGGGTCCTTTTCGATCAGGATCAGTTGATCCGGCCCAAGGCCACGGGCCAGCAGGGCATGGGTGACGGCGCCCGTCCCCGGGCCCAGTTCCAGGGTCAGCCCCGAACCGACATCGACTTGCGCGGCCATGGCGTTGGCCAACTCGTCGCTGCTCGGGAGCACCGCGCCCATTTGCATCGGATTACGCAGCCAGGCCGACAAAAAGTGCGGTCTCAACCTCAAGCTCTCGGACACGGAGGCCTCCTAGGCCAATATCAGGTAGGTGTTAGCGCTGGCGGATCGGGAGGATTCCGGCGTCCCGCCGACCATGGCGGGTCTTGAGCTGCCTCGCGAATCCGTGCGTCACGATCGTCAGGCCTGCCGATCGGTGATGCCGTGCAGCATGCGGCTCCCCGGCGTGCCCTTCGACTTCATTTGCCGGCCGAGGTTCCCGGTTCGCCGCGCTCGGGCATGCGCGATCTCGCCGAGGCTGGCCGGGAGGAGGCGCGTCGCGCCGCTGCATGCCCCATCCCGACCCATTATGCGCCCGGACACCGCCTTGCGCACAGTGGTAGCGCAGGGATTTCACCCGAGATCGGCCCGGTCACGCGCGGCGCCCAATTGCGGGATGCGCGCGCGGCCCGGGATTCCGGTTGGAATCACCTCGGCCGGGGTTGTGATTGCGCAGTCGCGCAACACCTCGAACATCGGCGATGAGGGCACGATTAGCGCATTGACCTCGGCGCAGTGGCTGCGCGATAAACGGCGGGCGATGCAGCGCAGCGACCCGCGGTGCAGCCACGGCAGGTGTTGGTCGAGGCACTCCTCGACGTGGGTGTGGTAGGTCTCTATCCGCGGCAGGCCCCGGGCGCGCTGTCAGCTGCCTGGGGTGGCACCCAGTCGACGCGCGATCTCGACGATCTGCGAGCGCGGCGGGTAGGCCTCGGCGTGGTCCTGCAGGTATTGCTGCCAGGTGCTGAACGCATCCTGGAGGTGGGGGTCGGTATGCTGGCAGCCGAGCACGCGCAGGCGCGCCTCGCCGACCCGCCACGGGCCGTCGCCGTGGATCTCGCCACGGATCAGGTGGGCCGCCTGCCGGGGTGTCGAGCGATGCCAGTAGAGGTCCAGATACAGCAGGCCGAGCGGGTGAGTGAAGCAGGCGGCGACCAGTTGTTCCCGGCCATCGGGATGGCGCAGCACGAGCGGGGCGGTGACGGTGTCGATCGCAGGCATGAATGCGCGGCGCCCGGCGTGACGGATCTCAGCCGCACAGGGCCTCGAAGCGGGCCTTGAACGCGTGTTCGCGCAGCGCCTCGGCCTGCTCCTTGTCGGCGATTGCCGGTGATTCCTCCCAACTCTCGGTAGCGTGGTTGTAAACCGAGAAGCGGTACTGCCTGCCCATCTTGAATACCTTGCTCACATCCTTGGCGGCCTGCGCCATCGCCTGCATCTTGCTCAGCCCCTTGGGGATGCCGGCGTGGGCGATGGGGGCGGCCGCGCCCGGCTGTGTGCCGGTCGTCGGCTCGGCGATGTTGATCTGGTGATCGCGGGTCTCGCCGGCCGGCTTCAGCTCGATCGTATCGATATTGGGAATCCGCGAGACGATGTAGCCGGCCATCAGGCGGCCCAGCTTGTGGTCCTCGTTCTCGAGCGCGGTCAACAACTTGTCTGCAGCGATCTGGGCGCGCAGCATCGGTTCGGGCATCTCGACCCAGTCGCGGTTGACCTGCCAGCCGCGGTCCATATCCGCGTCCATCTTGGCGAAGAAGTCCTGCGCCTGCGCGATGAACGCCTCGGGCACGTTCAGTTCCAGCAATTGGTCGTCGATCACTACCTTCAGTATCATCGTCCTGGTCCGGGCAGCCGTTGTTGCGGCTGCCTATTCTACGGTCTCGGTGGCGCCGAAAACCCGGTCTTGCGCCGCGGGATTCCATTGTCCACGGTGTTAGGCGGCGCGATGTTGATACAGATCCCGGAACTGCTCAATGCGGCGCAGCTCGACAAGATCCATGAGCTGCTCGACCAGGCCCGTTTTGTCGACGGCAGGTTGACCGCCGGCATGGCGGCGAGCAAGGTCAAGAACAACGAGGAACTCGCGCTCGATCCGGAGCTGCTGCAGCGCCTTTACCGGATCATCATGGCCAGCGTCGGCCATAGCGCCGTGTTTCGCAGCGCGGTGCTGCCGGCCAAGGTGGCCGACTTCATCTTCGCCCGCTACCAGCCGGGCATGCACTACGGCGATCATGTCGACGACCCGATCATGGGGCAGGGGCCGAAATTTCGTACCGACGTGTCGATGACCATCTTCCTGAACCCGCCGGAGACCTACGACGGTGGGGAACTGGTGATCCGCACGCCGTTCGGTGAGCAGCAGGTCAAACTGCCGGCCGGGCATGCGGTGGTCTACCCCTCCGCAAGTGTGCACCGGGTGGCCGAGGTCGGCCGCGGCGAGCGCCTGGTGGCGCTGACCTGGATCCAGAGTTTCGTGCGCGACGCGGCGCGGCGCGAGCTGCTGTACGAGCTGGATCAGGCGCGCGAGCAGCTGCTGCGCAGCGACCCGCAGAGCGATGTCGCCAAGAATGTCGATCGTTCCTATGTGAATCTGCTGCGCATGTGGGCGGAGGTGTAGGCCGCGCGGTGCAATACGCTGCGCTATTGCAGCCTACGGGTTGGGCACGCGGCCCGGCGTAGGATGCGACGCGCGTTGCGGACCGCCCCGCCGCACAAGCGAAAAGGCAGCCCGCAGGCTGCCTTTTCGTGGACCCGCGGGCATGCGGCCCGCGAGGCTGTGCCGATCAGTAGCCGCCCTTGCGGTTGATGTACGGCAGACCAGCGATGCGGTTGCCCTGTTTGCTGGGCGCCAGCGGGAACAGGTTATACAGGTCTTTGCTGCTGATCTTCTTGCCCCAGATCTTGCCCATGTCCTTGTTGATCTGGCGTTCCATCGGCTGGCTGCTGTTGTTGTTGAAGTATTCGTCGCGCAAGTATTTCAGCACGTCGAAGTGTTCCTGGGTCAGCTCACCCATGGTTTCATCCGCCGCGGCAATGGCCTTCGCCACATCTTCGTCCCATGCGGTCGGGTCGACCAGGTTGCCGTGCTCGTCGGTCTCGATGGTTTTGCCGTTTACTTCCAAAGCCATTTGTATGCTCCTCTTGTGTCACGAGTGTTTTGCATATCTGCCGAAGCGGTGACCCGGGTGGTTCGCCATCGCGTGGCCTGGCGCTCAGGACCTACCCGGTGTGCGTGAATCCTGATTGCCGGTTCGCCGCGGCCCGCGCAGGCCAAGGGTACCGATCGTCTGGCGGGCGATTGTATTTGAATATCAGAATTTGTTAAACCGCGCCGCGTGGGCCGCGACGGGGTGGGCGAATTCAGTTGTCGTCTTCGGCCTTTTTGACCGAGTCGATCCCCTTGTGCGGAATGAAAATCCCACAGCCCATGTGGCGCAGCGGGCCTATGCCCTGCTGCTGAATCTGAATCGACTCGTCGGCGCTGAGGCTGGCGATCATGATGCTGCGGGTCTGGATCGGGCCCTGTGGCCCGGCCAGCTCAGTGGTCTTGCCGCACAGGGCCTTTTTGACCCGGATGCCGCGTTCGCCCAGGTGCGACACGATGCGCTGCAGAAACGCGTTTTCGTCGACCTCCTCGCCGGGTTCGAGCACCACGTGGCGCGAAAATACCGTGCCCTGGGTGGACAGCTTTTTCTGTTTTGCCCTGCCGATCGTCAGTTCGCAGCCGCCGATATCCAGTTGGGCGCCTTCCAGCGCGCCCTCGATCTCCTGCAGGCGCTCTTTCGGCACCCGCAGCGTCAGCTTGGTGCGTCGCGACAGGATGAGTCGCTGGCCCAGACTGGGGTCCGGACGCTCCCAGCCGTTCTGCGAACCGGCCAGGTGGATGCTGTGCACGCCGAGCCGCTCGTCCTGTTCGATGTCCGGCAGATGCGCCCTGATCGCATTGGCCAGGTCGTGCGCATGGTCGACCGGTAGTTCGCGGCAACGGATGTCGAACACCAGATCGACGATGTCGTCCGGCGCCTCAACAGACCTGGGTTTGTCGTCTTCTTGCCAAAACATGGTTATGCCCTCGCTCGCAGGGTTAGACAGCGATCGCTGCCATCAGTTGCGCGCGTGTCAATTGCCCGGGATCTGGTCCTGCAGCGCGTCGCGGTCGAACCACCACTGGTCCTGCACCAGCACATCCACGACATTGCGCAGGCGCACCAGGAACTTGTCGGGGTCGTTCAGCTCGAGCCGCTCGATCCACAGATCGAACTGGGCCTGGGTCTCGACATCGCTGTGGCGGCGCGCAACGCGGCCGAGCAACTGCTGGCCGAAGAACATCAGACGGTCGCGATCGGCACCGTCCGCGGCCCGGACATCGGCGATGAAGCAGGCCGTGGCGGCGGCGACCGCGGCGCCGTCCGAATCGTCCGGGGTATCGTCGACCACGTGGCTGAGCAGGTTGACCGATACCTCGGGGTCGATCGGGAAGGTCACGCCGAGCCAGATGCCGTGGCCCAGTGCGATCAGCGAATCCGGCTGGTCGGACTCGTACAGCACGTTGCAGGCGTCGGCGGCTGCCCCCCATGCATGCTCGGAAAGGAAGATGCCGAACGCGGTGTGCACGATCGGCCAGGCCTGCTCGCCGCGCTCGAGGATCTGCAGCGCCCGCCCGATCTCGAGCTGCAGGGCTGCGCGCTGCACGGCGGGGGCATCCTCGGGCAGACGCTCGAGTTGCTGGCGCAGTTCCACCAGTTCCCCTTCGAGCTGGGCCTGCTGGCCGAGCTGCTTGCGCAGCGATTCGGCCGCGGTATCCTCGAGTTTCTCCAGTTTGAAATAGTCGATCATCGGACTCAGTACCTGCTGCTGAAGGTTGCCTCGAGCTGGTCTTCCCAGTCGTTGGGCGTGTCGGGGTAGGGCGGCTTGACGTCGAAGCGCAGGAACATCTCGCCCTGGCGCGCAAATTCCTTAATGACCGTCTTGAGCTGGTCGAAGCTCTGCACCTCCTGGTTCGAGATCAGGATCTGGCTCAGGTACAGCATGTCTCTCAGTCCTCCCTGGGTAGCGGCAGGCGTTGGTAGTAGCGTGCGCGGTAGATCATGCGTTTGGCGCCCGCTGCAGGGTCGTCGCGGAATCCGTCACGCCGGTGCAGCACGTTGTTGCTGATGACGCCTTCGCCGGATTGCAGTCGATGCCGGAAGATGAATTCGTCACCGCGCTTGAACAGGTCGAGCAGAAAGGCCGCCGCCGCGCGTGTGTGCGGGTCGTCCCTCCAGACCACATTGCGCTGGCGCGCCGAGTAGCGCATGTGCAAGGTGTCGCCCGTGGCCGACACCGCGAACACCGGCCCGCTGTGATCCGGGCGGATCTGCTCACCGCCCTCGATATTGCCGGGGATGGTAAAGGCGTCCGGCGCCATTAATGCCCTGATCCATTCCGGGTTTTCGTCGCGGATGCGGATATACGCGATCTCGTGGTCGAGCAGCTCGTTGTCGCCGCCCTCGGCGGCCGGCTGGGCGCAATACAGCAGCCAGGCGCGTATCTGGTCACCGCCGGCGTTGTAGTAACCGTCGGTGTGCCAACCCAGCGGCCGGTTGGTATACGGTATGTAGGTGTGATCGGTACCGGTATCTTTGACCGTGATCGCTGTGACCCCGCTGTCCTCGGCGCAGAGATTCTGATCGAGGTCGAGCAGACCGATGCGCCGGCCGAAGCTGCGCAGTGCCCGCTCGACGTCGACGTGTGGCTGCCGGGTACGGAACAGCGCGAAGTTGCGCGGCCGACAGGCGCGCAGCAGCGCGTCGCGCTCGGCCTCACTCAAGTCCGCGAGGTTCTCGATCAGCACTGGCTCGGGCACTCTCCGCTGGGCGAGCTTGGTGGCGCGCCAGCTCGCATAGGCCTGCTGATCGTCGAGCGCAAACGGCGACCGTGCAGCGGTTACGGTTTGTGGAGTCATCGGTGGCGCCTCTGTCTTGCGGGTCCTGGGTGCGCCGGTTCTGGGTCCGGCTGGTCAATTAGCAGGTTAGGATACGCTAAAATGAAAAACTGGCCCAACGGACCAAAAGTCCCGTCAATTCAATGGCCTGGTTTTTGCCTTTGATCTGGGTCAAATACCCACATATCTCGAAAGGGATAGGCGCTTACCCTCCCTATCCCCCAATGGTGGAGTATGGGAAGCGTCAATGCTCCCCTAATATTAGCCACCGTTGATAGGGGGCCAGATGCCCGCGTGGCAGTCTGGCGGGTTCGGGTCGATCCTTACCCCTCCTCCTATCCGGTGAGTGACCCAAGGATCACGTCGTTCGGTCGATGCAATCGGCTCGGCGACTTCGGAATTCCGCCAAATACGAACGATTAGTCAGGAGAAACAGCGACATGGCAATCGACCAGTATCCAACACCTATGCTCGACCAGCTCGAGGAAGGTCCGTGGCCCAGCTTCATCAGCGGCATCAAGCGCCTGCGTGACCAGCATCCGGACGCGCGCATCAACGAGATGACCAACTCCCTGCTCGGTCAGCTCGAGCACTCTTACGAGACCCGCAAGGGTTATTGGAAGGGCGGTACCGTTTCCGTTTACGGATATGGCGGCGGCATCATCCCGCGCTTCTCCGAGGTTGGTAAGGCGTTTCCCAAGTCGAAAGAATTCCATACCCTGCGCGTTCAACCGCCTGCGGGTAACCACTACAGCACCGGCATGCTGCGCCAGCTCGCCGACAGCTGGGAGAAGTGGGGTTCGGGCCTGGTGACCTTCCACGGTCAGACCGGCAACATCATGTTCATCGGTACCACCACCGAGAACACCCAGCACTTCTTCGACGAGATCAACGACTACGGTTGGGACCTCGGCGGCGCCGGCCCGTGCGTGCGTACCGCGATGTCCTGTGTCGGCGCAGCGCGTTGCGAGATGTCGTGCACGAACGAGCAGAAGGCGCACCGCCTGCTGGTGAACAACTTCACCGACGACGTGCATCGCCCGGCCCTGCCGTACAAGTTCAAGTTCAAGGTCTCCGGTTGTCCGAACGACTGCCAGAACGCCATCGAGCGCGCCGACTTCGCTGTGATCGGCACCTGGCGCGACGACATGAAGGTCAACCAGGACGAGTGGAAGGCCTACGTGGGTCGCAAGGGTCGTCAGCACGTGATCGACAACATCATCACCCGCTGCCCGACCAATGCGCTGGCCCTGAAGGACGACGACACGCTCGCGGTCAACAACAAGGACTGCGTGCGCTGCATGCACTGCCTGAACGTGGTGCCTAAGGCGCTGCACCCCGGCGACGACCGGGGCGTCACCATCCTGATCGGTGGCAAGCGCACCCTGAAGATCGGCGACCTGATGGGCACCGTCGTGGTGCCGTTCAAGAAGCTCGAGACCGAGGAAGACTGGGAATCGCTGGTCGAGATGGCCGAAGAGATCATCGATTTCTGGGCAGAGAACGCACTGGAACACGAGCGTTGCGGCGAGATGATCGAGCGTATCGGTCTGGTCAACTTCCTGGAAGGTATCGGCGTCGAAGTCGATCCGAACATGGTCAACCACCCGCGCGAGTGCTCGTACATCCGTATGGATGGTTGGGACGACGAGGCGGTGAAATGGTTCGATCGTCAGGCCGAGGCGTCCTGACCCATACCGTCCGTTTGAGAACCTGATCCTTGTGACGCGGCTGCAATGGCAGGCGCGTCACAGGGCAAGCTTTACGCGAATAGCCCCGCTTTTTGGAGGGAAAAATGGCGAAAGAAATGCGCGAGCCGATCGAGACTGGGTGTCCCGATCCGTTCCAGTACATGCACCCGGTTATGCGTCGCAACTTCGGTCTGTGGGCCTACCACAGCCACCCGCGCCCCGGCGTCCTGCTGCACGTCGCCAAGAACGGCGACAAGGTATGGACCGTCCGTGTCGGCACCCAGCGTATCCTTGACGTGTTCACGCTGCGCACCCTGTGCGACATCGGCGACACCTACGGCGAAGGCTACGTCCACTTCACCATCCGTTCGAACATCGAATACATGGTGACCGACGAGGCCAAGGTCCAGCCGCTGATCGACGCGATCGAGAAGGCCGGCTTCATCGTCGGTGGTACCCAGAACTCGGTCACCATGATCTCGCACACCCAGGGTTGGCTGCACTGCGACATCCCGGGCACCGACGCATCGGGCGTGGTGAAGTCGATGATGGACGAGCTGATCGACGAGTTCCGCAATGCGAACATGCCGAACCGCGTACACATCACCACCTCCTGCTGCCAGATCAACTGCGGTGGCCAGGGTGATATTGCGATCAACGTGCAGCACACCAAGCCGCCGAAGATCAACCACGACCTGGTTGCCAACGTGTGTGAGCGTCCGTCGGTCGTCGCACGTTGCCCGGTAGCCGCGATTCGTCCGGCCATGGTCAACGGCAAGCCGTCGCTGGAAGTCGACGAGAAGAAGTGCATCTGCTGTGGTGCCTGCTTCCCGCCGTGTCCGCCGATGCAGATCAACGATGCCGAGCACACCAAGCTGGCAATCTGGGTAGGTGGTAACCACTCCAATGCGCGTGGCAAGCCGACCTTCCAGAAACTGGTTGCAGCCGGCATCCCGAACAACCCGCCGCGTTGGCCGGAGGCGACCGCGATCGTCAAGAAGATCCTCAAGGCCTACAAAGAGGGTGCACGCGACTGGGAGCGCATCAACGAGTGGATCGAGCGCATCGGCTGGCCGCGCTTCTTCGAAGCGGTCGAGTTGCCCTTCACGAAGTACCACATCGACAACTGGCGTGGTTCGCGTAAGAGCTTGAACTCCTCAACCTACATCCGCTTCTGATAGCGGTTTCAGACGAGGTCATACAACGTTATGAAACTGGCAGTACAGGTGAACGAGGGTCCCTACCAACACCAGGCGACCGACTCGGCTTACCACTTCACCAAGGCGGCCCTGGAGAAGGGTCACGAAGTGTTCCGCGTGTTCTTCTACCACGACGGTGTGCTCAACGGCACCCGTCTGACCACGCCGCCACAGGACGATCGCAATATCGTCAAACGCTGGGTGGAACTGGCAGAGAAGTACGATCTCGATCTGGTTCTGTGCGTGGCCGCGGCCCAGCGCCGCGGCCTCGTCGACGAGGGTGAGGCACAGCGTAATGGCAAAGACGCGACCAACATCGCGCCCAAGTTCCGGATCTCCGGTTTGGGCCAGTTGGTCGAGGCTGCCATCCAGGCCGACCGTCTGGTCGTGTTCGGTGATTGAGGGGTTCTGAGCGATGTCTGATATCAAGAAGTTCATGTATCTGAACCGTCGTGCTCCCTACGGCACCATCTACGCCTGGGAGTCGCTCGAGGTGGTGCTGATCGGTGCCGCCTTCGACCAGGAAGTCAGTCTGATTTTCATGGACGACGGCGTTTTCCAGCTGGTCAAGGGCAGCGATACCTCGCAGTCGGACATGAAGAACTTCATGCCGACCTACCGGACCCTCGGCGACTACGGTGTGCGTCACCTGTATGTCGACAAGGCGTCTCTCGAGGCGCGTGGTCTGACCCAGGAGGACCTGATCGAGGTGGCCTGGGAAGACTTCGAGACGGAAGAAGAGGTCGACAACATCGTCGAGCCGGTGGATGCGGATCAGGTCGCGCAGTTGATGGCCGAATCCGAAGTCGTATTCAGTTTCTGAGGTAGTCCGATGGCTGATCTGCACACAGTTAACAAATCACCGTTCGAAAAGAACTCGCTGGAGGCGGCGATCAAGTTCTCGCTGGCGGGCTCGTCGATCCTGCTGATCGAAGACGGTGTCTACGGCGCCATGAAAGGCACCGTGGCGGAAGACATGGTGAAAGGCGCGCTGGGCGACCGAAAGGTATACGCCCTCAAGTCCGATGTCATGGCTCGCGCCATCAAGGCTGACCGCATCATCGATGGCATCGAGCTGGTCGATTACACAGGTTTCGTCGATCTGGTGGAAGCCAACGACAAGGTACAGGCCTGGTTGTAAGACCAGCCCGAATTCGCAAACTCATTCTGAGAGGAGATAGACATGCCTATCGAAGTAAATGGTAAGACCTTTGAGACCGACGAAGAAGGTTACTTGGCGAACATCAACGAGTGGGAGCCCGGCGTCGCCGAGGTGATGGCCAAGGAAGACGAACTGGATCTCACCGACGAGCACTGGGACATCATCAACTTCCTGCGCGAGTACTACGAGGAGTATCAGATTGCTCCGGCGGTGCGCGTTCTGACCAAGGCAGTTGGCAAGAAGATGGGTAAGGACAAGGGCAACAGCAAGTACCTGTACGGCCTGTTCCCCTACGGCCCTGGTAAGCAGGCCTGCCGTTATGCCGGGCTGCCGAAGCCGACCGGTTGCGTCTGATCCGTAGCTGATCCCCCGGGCGGATCCCCAGGGTTCCGCCCGGCCCGTCTAACGAGAAAGAGGTTTTCGGAAACATGTCGTTTCTGACGGTCGCATTTGCCGCACTGTTTTACGCCGCTACCCTGTTGCTGGTGGTGGGTCTGGCCCGTCGCATCGCGCTGTATTGGAAGACGCCGGCGCCATTGAAGATCCCCACCACGCCGGCACCTGTCACCCAGGGCGGCGTCGTGCTGCGCATGTTCCGGGAAGTCGTGTTTTTCGAAAGCCTTTTCAAGTCGACCAAGTGGACCTGGGTATTTGGCTGGATGTTTCACATGGCGTTGTTCGCCGTGTTGTTCCGCCACCTGCGCTACTTCCAGGACCCCGTGTGGGGCGTGGTCACCTGGGTCGGCCCTTTGTTCAAATACCTGGCCTTCGCGATGATCATCGGGCTGCTCGGCCTGTGGGCGCGTCGTCTGTTCGTCGATCGGGTGCGCTATATATCGGCGCCATCTGATCACCTGATGCTGCTGTTGCTGCTCTTGATAGGCGTCAGCGGTGCGATGACCACCTTTGTTGCGCACACCGACGTGGTGGCGGTGAAGGCCTTCTTCCGCAGTCTGATGACCTTCAATTTCAGCGACATGCCGAATCTGCCGAGCGATCCGTTCATCGTCGTGCATCTGCTGCTGGTGGCGTTGCTGATGATCATTTTCCCGATCAGCAAGTTGCTGCACGCGCCGGGCGTGTTCTTCAGTCCAACCCGTAACCAGATCGACAACCCCCGTGAGCAGCGCCACATCGCCGATTGGGCGCGCAAGCTGGAACAGTAAGTCGGAGCAAGGTCAGCGAGCATGGCAAAAGCAGATTTCGAAATCCCCCAGCTGCAAGAGTTCCCGGAAGTGCCGGCGGTCGTGCCGGGCACGATGGCGCACAGTCAGCCTTACATCGCCAAGCCGGATTTTCAGGAGCCGTTGGGTTTCCCCGGCGAGTTGCCGGACGACTGGCACGACAAGGCCATCGAGGCGATGGGTGATCTGCTCGGCAAGTACCGTTCGCTGCAGGTGTATCTCGATTCCTGCGTGAAATGTGGTGCATGCACGGACAAATGCCATTACTACCTGGGCACCAGTGATCCGAAGAACATGCCGGTCGGCCGCCAGGACCTGCTGCGCAAGGTCTACCGCCGCCACTTCACCTTCGCCGGCAAGTACTTCCCGAAACTGGTTGGCGCCGAGGACCTGACCAAGGAGGTCCTGGACGACTGGTACAGCTACTTCCACCAGTGCTCGCAGTGCCGCCGCTGCTCGGTGTTCTGCCCGTACGGGATCGACACGGCAGAGATCTCGATGGCGGCGCGCGAGATCATGGACCGTATCGGTGTCGGCCAGAAGTACTGCAACGAGATCATCGGCAAGGTCTACAAGATCGGCAATAATTTGGGCCTGCCGGAGGCCGCGCTGGCCGATACCCTCGAGGGTCTGGAAGAGGACGTCGAAGAAGACACCGGCGTCGCGGTCAAGTACCCGCTGGACGTCAAGGGCGCCGACATCCTGCTGGTCACGCCGTCTGCAGACTTCTTCGCCGAACCGCACGTCGACGGCCTGATCGGCTACGGTAAGGTGTTCCACGAGGCCGGTGTGTCGTGGACGCTGAGCTCCAAGGCCTCCGAGGCGGCCAACTTCGGTATGTTCATCGGCTCATACGAGAACATGCGTCGGGTGTCGCTGCGTATCCGCGAGGCGGCACTCGAGCTGGGCGTCAAGCGCATCATCTTCGGTGAGTGCGGCCACGCCTGGCGCGTCGCCTACAGCTTCCTGAACACCCTGGCCGGTCCGTTCGATTTCCTCGACCCGAACTACCCGGTGCCGCAGCACATCCTCGAGTTCACCTGGGGTGAGATGCAGAAGGGCACGCTGAATATCGACAAATCGGCCAACGACCACATGGTCGTGACCTTCCACGATTCGTGCAACGTGGCGCGCGCATCGCGCATGGGCAGTGAGCCGGGCGGCCAGTTCAAGATACCGCGCAACGTGATCAAGGCGGTGTGCAACAGCTTCGTCGACATGGCACCGGACACCATCCATGAAAAGACCTTCTGCTGCGGTGGCGGTGGTGGTCTGTTGACTGACGATCTGATGGAACTTCGTGTCAAGGGCGCCAAGCCGCGCATGGAGGCGTTGAAAAACGTCATTGAAGAACACGGCGTGACCAACATGGCCGCGATCTGCGCGATCTGCAAATCGCAGTTCACCAAGGTGCTCCCGTACTACGGCATGGACATGGACATGATCGTCAGCGTCCACCAATTGGTATCGAACGCCATCGTGCTCACCGGACAGAACAGTGACGACGATGACGATGAATCTGCAGACGACGACGATTGAGCGCGGCGTTCCTGCATACGAACTAGAACCGATCCCGCGGGATCAACTGGGCATTTAAGGTAAGGAGAGTTTCAGATGGCAACTCCTAGCGATGAGATGAACACCAAACTCACTTGGCGCCGTTTCGAAGACGGGGAGAACCAGTGGGATTCCTTTACGGACAAGATTTTCAAAGAGGATACCTCGCATAAGTGCCCGACCTATGTGCACAAGACGCCGCCTTGCCAGGGCAGCTGCCCGTCGGGTGAGGACATCCGCGGCTGGCTGGCTATCGTGCGCGGCGAGGAGAAGCCTGGCGGTGAAATGAGCTGGCAGGAGTATGCGTTCCGGCGCTCGACCGATGCCAACCCGTTCCCGTCGATGATGGGGCGCGTCTGCCCGGCACCCTGCCAGGACGGCTGCAACCGTAACGAGGTCGAAGACTTCGTCGGTATCAACGCGGTCGAACAATTCATCGGCGACACGGCGCTGGCCAATGGCTTCAAGTTCGAGGCAGGCGCGGATACCGGCAAGAAGGTTGCGGTGATCGGCGGCGGCCCCGCCGGTATGGCTGCGGCCTATCAGCTGCGTCGCAAGGGCCACGCGGTAGCCATTTTCGAATCGCAGCCCGAATTGGGCGGCATGATGCGGTACGGCATCCCGAACTATCGTATCCCGCGCGACAAGCTGGCCGGCGAGATCCAGCGCATCGTCGACATGGGCAAGGTCGATGTGCACACCGGCGTGCGCGTCGGCAAGGATGTGACCGTCGAGCAGCTCGAGAAAGACTATGACGCGATCCTGTGGGCCGTGGGTTGCTGGACCGGTCGCGGTCTGCCGGTCCCGGGCTGGGAAAACACCCCAAACTGCGTGTCCGGCGTGGCGTTCCTCAAGGCCTTCAACGAAGGCCGTATGAAGGTTACTGCGTCGAAGGTGGTGTGCGTCGGCGGTGGTGATACCTCGATCGACGTCGTCTCGGTTGCGCGCCGTCTCGGCCACATCGACCAGACCAACCCGACCGATCGTCCGGAGCTGGTGGTCAACGACGGCTTCGTCGCGCACGACACCGCGATTACCGCTGCTGCGCAGGGTGCTGCGGTCACGCTGACCTCGCTGTTCCCGAAAGAGAACATGACCGCTGCCGAGCACGAAGTGCACGACGCGCTGCACGAGGGCGTGACGATTCTCGACGAAGTGATGCCGGTCGAGGTCGTGCTTGGTGCCGATGGCCGCGCCACCGGCCTGAAGATCGCCAAGTGCAAGATGGACGGCGGCCGCCCAACCCCGATCGAAGGCACCGAGCAGCTCCTCGAGGCGGACCTCATTGTCTCCGCAATCGGCCAGGGCGGTGACCTGAGCGGGCTCGAGGTGCTGGACAACGGTCGCGGCCTGATCAACGCCGACAGCTTCTACCAGGTCCCGGACCGCGAGAAGCATTTTGTCGCCGGCGACATCATCCGCCCGCACCTGCTGACCACCGCGATCGGCCAGGCCTCTGTGGCCGCGGACTCGATCGACGAGTACCTGCAGAAGAAGGAACACAAGAAGCGTCCCAAGGTCGATGTGCATCACTTCAACCTGGACAGGAAACTGCAGGAGGCGGGTCTCTCGCCGGAGCATTTCGATCCCAGTGAGCGCGGTGATATGCGCGGCACCTCGACCGAAAACTTCGCTGTGCACAACTACGAGGACCGTTCGTTCGCCGAGGTCATCCCTCACGACGAGCTGTTCCTCGGGCACTTCGCGTTCACCCCGCGCATCAAGCGTCGTGAAGAGGTGCCGACGGCGGACGACGTCCTGGGTCACTTCCATGAGCGCCTGATCGGCCTCGAGGAGAAGCAGGCACAGGACGAGGCCAAGCGCTGCATGAGCTGTGGCATGTGCTTCGAGTGCGACAACTGCGTGATCTTCTGCCCGCAGGATGCGGTGTATCGCGTGGACAAGAAAGAGGCGACGACCGGCCGTTATGTGGCGACCGACTACTCGCGTTGTATCGGATGCCACATCTGCGCTGATGTCTGCCCGACCGGCTACATCAAGATGGGCCTGGGTGAGTAACTGAGCAGGGGCCGTAGTGGCAATGAAAGGTAAGTTTGGCTTGAGTCTGCTGATGGCATTGTGCCTGGGCCTCTGCGGCGGCCTGGGTGTGGTGTACGCCGGCGAGGGTGTCGAGGGCTCGGCAAAGGCGGACAGACTGGACGCCTGCGTTGCACCGACCGCGTTCATGCGTCGCAACCATTTCGAGCTGATCGAGCACCAGCGCCACATCACCGTGCACGAGGGAATCCGCAAGACTGATAACAGCCTTGCCGGTTGCATCGACTGTCACGTCCGCAGGGACGCGCAGGGTAGTCCGGTCCCGGTGAATGCACCTGGCGAGTTCTGCGCGGCATGCCACGAATACGCGGGCGCCTCGCTCGACTGCTTTACCTGTCATGCAACCAAGCCCACGGGGAACTGAACAATGAGTCAGCCGACCGATCAGCCCTCCAACACGGGGCGCCGAGAGTTCTTGGCCGGTGCTACGGGTGTCGCTGCGGCGACCGTGGTGGCGCCTGGTGTGTTCCTGCAGTCTGTGGCGAATGCGGCGCCGCGTGACACGGCCGTGAGCAGCGACGTGCGCTACGGTATGCTCATCGACACCAGCAAGTGTGCCGATGGTTGCAACGACTGCGTCACCGCCTGCGACAAGGAAAACGGCCTCGACATGCTGGTCAAGCCCGAAGGTGCGGATGATGAACTGTGGGACATGCAGCGTCCGCGCTGGATCCGCACGGTCAAGCTGCGCAACAACCTGACCGGCCATGTCAGCACGCTGCCGATGATGTGCCAGCACTGCGAACACCCGCCGTGCGTCGATGTGTGTCCGACCGGCGCGTCTTTCCGTCGCGCAGACGGCATCGTCATGGTCGACCGTCACACCTGTATCGGCTGCCGCTATTGCATGATGGCCTGTCCGTACAATGCGCGTTCGTTTATCCACGAGGCGGTGCAGTTCAAGCTGACGGCGACGCCGCGCGGCAAGGGCTGCGTCGAGAGCTGCAACCTTTGTGTGCAGCGTCGCGACAACGGTGGTACTACCACGGCCTGCCAGGATGCCTGCAAGCAAGGGGCCATTGTGTTCGGCGACCTGAAAGACCCGAACAGTGCGGTTTCACAGGCCATGAGCAAGTATCCGACGGTGCAGATCCGGGCCGATCTGAAGCTCAATACCGGCGTCCGTTACACCGACGTCTGATGGTTTTCCGGGGAATGTTTCGGCAATGAAAAAGATTCACTACCGCGAATGGGGCATCGACAGTCCGCGCTACTGGGGGCTGCTTGCGGTATTGGCGGCGATTGTCGCCGTCGGCGGTTTCGCGACGCTGTACATGGAGCACGAGGGTCACTGGGTGACAGGGATGACCAACCAGGTCGTCTGGGGCACGCCGCACGTGTTCGCGATCTTCCTGATCGTGGCCGCGTCCGGTGCGCTGAACGTGGCGTCCATCGGCTCGGTGTTCGGGCAGAAGATGTACAAGCCGCTGGCGCGCCTTTCCGGCCTGATGGCGATCACGCTGCTGGTCGGTGGCCTCATCGTGCTGGTGCTCGACCTCGGTCAGCCGACCCGGCTGATCGTCGCGATGACCACCTACAACTTCAAATCCATCTTCGCGTGGAACATCTATCTCTACGTCGGTTTCCTCGCGATTGTCGCGGTGTACCTGTTCACGATGATGGAGCGCAAGGCGAACCCGTATAGCCACGGGGTAGGCGTGGTCGCATTTGTCTGGCGCCTCGCGCTGACCACCGGTACCGGCTCGATCTTCGGTTTCCTGGTCGCGCGCCAAGGCTACGATGCGGCCATCATGGCGCCGATGTTCATCATCATGTCATTCGCCTACGGTCTGGCGCTGTACCTGCTGGTGCTGATGTTCGCCTTCAATACCGACGAGCGTCCGCTGGGCGACGTGCTGCTGCGTCGACTGAAGAATCTGCTGGGCGTGTTCGTGGCGGCGATCTTCTACTTTACGCTGGTCTACCACCTGACCAACCTGTACGGCACCGAGAACCATGAGTTCGAGGCCTTCATCCTGCGCGACGGCGGTGTCTATACCTGGACGTTCTGGCTGGGTTGGGTACTGTTGGGGATGCTGGTGCCGATGGGTATCCTGTTCCATCCCGCGCTGGGCATGCAGCGTGGCGCTATCGTGATCGCGGCACTGCTGGTGGTAATCGGCGGCCTGTCGGCAATCTATGTGATCGTGATCGGCGGCCAGGCCTTCCCGCTCAGCATGTTCCCGGGTTACACGGTCCTGGAGTCGGGTTACTACGACGGGGTCGGCGGATTGGCGCGCCATTATGCCCCTGCGCTGCCCGAGGTGCTGCTCGGACTGGGCGGTTTCGCGCTGGCCCTGCTGGCAACCTTCGTCGCGGTGCGCATTCTGCAGTTCCTGCCGGCCTCGCTGGCCGATGAGGTGCTGGACCCGCATAAGGCGAATTGACCCGGACAGAAAAGTCTAAATAGATGGCGGGGCGGCTGTTACAGTCGCCCCGTTTTCGTTTGAGGCCAGGTAATGGGGCACCTCTACATCTCCGCCGCACACAAGTCTTCGGGCAAGACCACGCTCAGTATCGGCCTGTGCGCGGCGTTGCGCGAGGCCGGCGAGCTGGTCCAGCCGTTCAAGAAGGGGCCGGACTATATCGATCCCCTATGGCTGGGTCAGGCGGCGGGACGTGCCTGTTACAACCTGGACTTCTACACCATGGACAGGGACGAGATCAGCGACCTGTTCGCGGCCAAAATGCAGGGCGCCGACATCGGCCTGATCGAGGGCAACAAGGGCCTGTTCGACGGGCTGGCGCTGGATGGCAGCAACAGCAACGCGGCACTGGCCGCGCAGCTCGGCTCACCGATCGTGCTGGTGCTCGACAGCCAGGGCATGACGCGCGGGGTCGCGCCGCTGATCCTCGGCTACCAGGCCTTCGATCCGGCGATCCGCATCGTCGGGGTGATCCTCAACAAGGTCGGGGGCAGCCGGCACGAGGCCAAGCTGCGCGCGGTGATCGAGCACTACACCGATGTGCATGTGCTGGGTGCCGTTCAGCGCACCGATGAACTGGTGATCACCGAGCGCCACCTGGGTCTGGTACCGAGCAACGAGGTCGGCAGCAGCCAGGCGCACATCGACCGCATGGCGCAGCTGATTCGCGAGCAGGTGGACCTGGCGGCCGTGCGCCGGCTGGCCGCGGCCGCGCGCGCGCCAGCCGGCAACCCGGGTCCTCCGGTGCGGCCGGTCGTCGACGCCAGCGTGCGAATCGCTTATGCGAGCGACTCGGCGTTCGGTTTCTATTACGCCGGCGACCTCGATGCGCTGCGTGCCGCCGGTGCCGAGCTGGTGCCGTTCAGTCCGCTGGTCGACCGCGAGCTGCCGGCGTGTGACGGGCTGTTCCTGGGGGGCGGTTTCCCGGAGACGCACATGGCCGAGCTGGAACGCAATGCCGCGATGCGCGTCGCGGTGGCCGGTTTTATCGAGCGCGACGGGCCGGTTTACGCAGAATGCGGAGGGTTGATGTACCTGTGTGACAGCCTGACCTGGGATGGAAAGACGGGTAAAATGGCGGGCGTGATCCCGGCCGAAGTGGCCATGCATGCGAAACCGCAGGGGCGCGGCTATGTGCGCCTGCGCGAGACCGGGGACCACCCCTGGCCACTGTCGGCGGATGGCAGTGAACCGGTATCGGCGCATGAATTCCATTATTCGGCGCTGGCCAGCGTGCCTGAGGGCATGCAGTTTGCCTATCGTGTCGAGCGGGGCTACGGGCTGGATGGTGTGCATGACGGTATCCGCTACCGGAATCTGCTGGCGAGCTACGCACATCTGCGTGACACCCGATCGCACCCATGGGCGGCACGTTTCGTAAAATTTGTGCGCGACTGTCGCGCCCGGGCGGCGTGACGCGCGGCATGCGGCAATGGAACAGAGAGGAATCGGATATGTTCAAGGTGACCCCGCAGGCAGCACGGCAGGTCAAGGTTGCTGCCGAGCAAGGCGGCACGGCCGGCATGGCGCTGCGCCTGGCGGCTCAGCAGCGCCCGGACGGCACCATCGACTATCGGATGGGCTTTGACGAGGCCACCGAGGACGACATCCGTTTCAGTTCGGAGGGCGTGCAGATCGTGATGGCCCCCGAGTATGTCCCGCTGCTGGACGCGGCGACCCTGGATTTCGTCGAGCTCGACGCCGGCGATCCGCAGTTCATCTTCCTGAACCCGAAAGATGCCACCTACGTGGCGCCGTCAGAGAATTAGCCTTTGCCGCCCGCGCCAGCGGGTGCCTGCTGACCGTGGAACTCTCATCCCAAGACACCCTGCGCCTGAACGTGTTGCTGGCCAGCCGGCCACTGGCGATACGTATCCATGAATCGAGCATGACGGTGTTCGGCCTGTCGCCCAAGGGTGAGGCGCAGATCCAGCTCAACCCGACCGGCCGTGACGATCAGTACCTGAAACGCGTCAAGGAGCTGTTGTCCGGTCACGTGCTCGGATCGCCGGGCGGGTATCCGGTTTACCTGCAGCGCTGGACGCGTATGGGACAGATGCGTGACGACAGCCTCGAACAGCTGCTGTTGCTCGGCGAGCCGGAGGCGGTGGTGGCCACGGTCTGTGCGCAGGGCCTGACCGACGAGCTGGCGCGGCGCGCGTGGTGGGCGATGGAGGACGCGACCAACGCGCGCCACATGCTGGGCAAGGCTGCCGTCGTCGAGGGCCGGATGGGGCCGGTGCTGGCCGCCTACCTGGTCGAGCACCTGCCGTTCGAGGCCGAACCCGAGCAGCAGATCGAGACGGTGCGTCTGGTCCTGCAGGACGGCCTGCTCGACCGGGCCGAGATCGAGGGCCTGTGGCGCAAGGCACAGCGCAAGCCGGCCTACTACGTGGGTTTTCTGGCCGCGCGACCGGACGACCTTCCGGAGACCGTCGACGCACATCCGCTGCATGCCGGTCTGGCAGAACCGCTGGCACGCCTGGCGGGGCATGGCAATGCGCTGGCTGGCCTGCTCGCGCGCACCCTGGCGGCGCCCGGTCAGGCCTTCATCGAGACGGTATTCAGGGTGTTCGACAAACCCTCCAACCAGGAGGTCGTCAACCTGACGCTGGACTATATCGCGGACTATTTCGCCGCGGCACGGCCGCAAGGGCGCGCCGATGCGACCCTCGAGGCGTTGCAGGCCGAGGCATGTGACTGGCTGGCCGCCGACGACGCGGCCCGGGCGCTCGGCGTGCTGCCCGGCATCGATGCGGCGCAGCTGATGGCGCTGCGGGTCATGGCGGGCCTCGGCTATGGCGTGGTGCGACCGGTGTTCCGCGACAGCACCGCGATCGGCAGCCTGATGCGGCGCAAGCTGCAGCCGATGCTGACCCCGCTGCTGGCTCAGCTCGCGCTGCTGCGAGCGAGGCCGGGCCGCTAGCCGCCTGCTGGATCCGGGGGGCTGTGTGCGTCGCATGGCGCAACGACGTTGGGGTCATACGGCGTCAAGTATCGCAGCGTATGCGCCGCTACCAGGTGCATCGCGGCCTGCGCCCAGCGCGCGAGCCGGGGCCGCCGGGCGCCGCGGATTGGTCTGCGCTACGGGATTCCGCAGGCGCCTCGCAAATCAATAATGAGGCCACCAGTAACTTAGCGTTTTCCTCTGATAACTGTCCGCTATACTTCCAAAGAGATATCCCGTTTGGGATAAATACCGAGGAAGAATCATGGATCGTCTGCTGAGCCTGTCTCAGGCCGCCCGTATGGTCGGGGTGCCGCGCCGCCTGTTGCAACAGCACATCCAGGAGGGCTGCATCGAGGCCTTCGAGGGACATATCCGGCTATCCGAGCTGCGCAAGGCCTATCCCGAGGCCGATTCGGACCGCTCGGGGATGATCGAGAAGGTCAACCGGATCCGCGAGGCGGCGGTATTCAAGGCCAACCGTGATTTCAGGCCGGACATCGATCAGCTGTGTTCCGAGTTGCAGCGTGCGCGGGTCGAGATTGCGCGCCTTCAGGGCGAGGTCGACAGCTACCGGCAGTTCGCGGCCGAAACCGAGCAGCGTCTGCTCACGATGCAGCAGCAATGCGACGCGCGCCAGGCGATGATTCTCGGCACCCTGGTGGGCTGGTTCATGCACCAGAGCAAGCTGCGCGACACGAAATAGGCCGCGGTGCTGCGGGCAGGGTGTGCGCGGGCGGCTTGGCGACCTCGCCGGCTGGCGCTAGAGTGCCGGGTCCATGGCCCACAAAGTAACCGTCCAGCCCTCCGGCCATATCTTCGAGGCCGAGCCCAGTGAGACCCTGCTGCAGGCCGGCCTGCGGGCCGGCCTAAACCTGCGGCACAGCTGCGCCAGCGGCAGCTGCGGTGAGTGCCGGGCGCGCCTGCTGGACGGCGAGATCGCGCCGCTGAGCCACTTCGACTACCGCTTCAGTGAGCTGGAAAAGCGCCAGCGTTGGTTCCTGACCTGTTGTTGCCACGCCGCCGGCGACATCCGGATCGAGGCGCCCGAGTCCGGCTCGGCCGCGGAGATCCCCGAGCAGCAGGTGCGCGCCAGGGTCAGCCGGATGGAACTGCTGCAGGAGCAGGTGATGCAGCTCACCGTGCGTGCGCCGCGCAGCGGTGGTCTGCAGTTTCTGGCCGGGCAGGGCGCCATGCTGCAGTTCGAAGGCATCCGGCCACAGACCCTGCCGATAGCCAGCTGTCCCTGTGACAGCATCCAGCTGCGGTTCCATCTGCGCAGACGCGCCGGCGATCCATTCAGCGAATTCGTGTTCGAACGTCTGCGCAAGGGACAGGAGCTGCTGCTGCAGGGGCCCTACGGTGACTTCACGCTGGACGAGGAGTCGACCCGGCCGTTGGTCCTGATCGCCTGGGAGACCGGGTTCGCGGCGGTCAGCAGCCTGATCGATCACGCGATCCAGAAGGACGTGAATCGCTCGATCGACCTGTATTGGCTGTCGGCGATACCGCACGGTCATTACCTGTCCAACTACTGCCGCGCCTGGCGCGATGTGCTGGACGACTTCCGTTACCACTCGATCGACCTGGAGCCGGTCGGCGAGGAGCGCATGGACGATGTCATCGAACGCGTCGTGCGCGTGCACAGCCTGCTGGCCGACCACGACTATTACCTCGCGCTGCCGGGGGCCGCGCTGGACTGGGCGCGCACCCTGCTCGACGAGGCCGATGTGCCCGACGCGCAGATCCGCATCAACCTGCTGCCGCACCCCTGAGCACGGTGGCATTTTCGCCGGTCATGCGATTGACGCAGGACGCCATGCGCCGGCGGCTGTTCAGCCGACCACGTCGAGTTCGCGACGGCGAAACTTGACCCCCAGGCGCGTCGCGATCGCCTCGCAGGCAGCGATGTCGACCCCCTCGAGGCCGGCGATCGCGGTCGCGCTGACGTCGGCGATATAGCGCGGTGCCAGGGTGAGAAAGTCCAGCATGGCCTCGAAAGAACCGGGCAGCGCGGGCAGGCAGTGTTGCGCATAGACCTGCTCGTCTTGCGCATTCATCGACACGGACAGCGCGTCCACGCAGGTAGCGAGTTCCGGCAGCACGTTGCGCCGGTGAACCAGGTTGGCCAGGCCGTCGGTATTGATCCGCACCCGCCCCCCTGCCTGGCGGATGTGTCCGGCCGTCTCCAGCAGGACGTTCAAGCGCAGCGTCGGCTCGCCGAAACCGCAGAACACGACCTCGCGATACGCCGTCGGATCGCCAAGCGCGGCGATGATCTCGGCGACGTCGGGGCGGTGATCGAGCGTCAGGTCATAGTCGTGTACCCGATGCGAACCATTGTGCTTCGGGCAGAACGCGCACTGCAGCGTGCAGCGATCTGTGATGTTCAGATACAGGCGGTCACCGATGGCGTAACTGATGGTCTGGGCGGGCATGGCGGCGCTTGCAAAGGGCGTGCACGACAAGATAGCCCGCGCGCGAAAGGTGGCGCTTGACCATGATCAAGGCAGCTATGCGCCGCATCCAGCAGTTTGCGCGTTGATGAGCGGGTACGTGCCGACAAATGTCACGGTTTCGCGCTGGGCGATGGCACTGCTCGTGGCGCTGGCCTGGTTTTGCCCGAGCCTGCGCGCCGCATCGGCTTTGGATACCTACAGCGCCGATCTGCACACGATGTTCCCGGACATGCAGCGCATCGGCGAGACCGACGGTAGCCCACCGGCCGCCGTCATTTATGGGGCGCAGGGCACCATTGGGTACGCGCTGCTGACCGCGGACATCCTGCCCATACCGGCCTACTCCGGCAAACCGATCAACACCCTGGTGGCGTTCGATGTCGCCGGCAGGATCCGCGGTGTGCGCATCGTCGCGCACGAGGAACCGATCCTGGTCGTCGGCATATCCGAACAGGACTTGGCCCGCTATGTCGCCCAGTATGTCGGCCAGCCGATCGCCGACGAGATTCGCATCGGCGGCCGCGCGGCCCCCGGGCGTAGCGTGGTCGACGGCATCAGTGGCGCGACCATCACCGCGATGGTCGTGAACCGCACCATCGTCGAGAGTGTGCGCAAGGTTGCACTGGCGCGTGGCCTGCTGGTGCAGGACGGCGGCAGTCGTCGTTTCGAGCCGCCGGCGCCGCTTTGGGTGATCTTGTGGCGTGACCGGGTCTGGGAGATCGTGGTGCTCGGCGTTGGCCTCGGCATGCTGCTGTTGATCCTGTTGTTCCAGGACTGGCTGGCGCGCCACCCGACGTTCCTGATCCGGGTCCGTACCCTGTACCTGTTGTTCACGCTGCTGTTCATCGGCGCCTACGGCTACGCCCAGCTGTCGGTGGTGAACGTCCTTACCTTCGTGAGTTCGCTGCTCGGCGGATTCCGCTGGGAGAGCTTCCTGATCGAGCCGATGATGTTCATGCTGTGGTCGTTTGTCGCGGTCACCATCGTGCTGTGGGGGCGCGGTGTGTACTGCGGCTGGCTATGTCCGTTCGGCGCGCTGCAGGAACTCCTGTACCGACTTGGCCAACGGCTCGGGATCAAGGGCAGGGAACTGCCGACGGTGGTGCACGAGCGCCTGCTCGCACTGAAGTACCTGCTGCTGCTCGGCCTGTTCGCGCTGTCACTGCAGTCGCTGGCGACCGCCGAACGGTTTGCCGAGGTCGAGCCGTTCAAGACCGTATTCGCGCTGCGCTTCATGCGCGAATGGCCGTTCGTCGTCTACGCACTGGTGCTGCTGGCGATCGGCCTGTTCATCCGCAAGGCCTTCTGTCGCTACCTGTGCCCGCTGGGCGCGGCGCTGACCTTCCCGTCGCGCTTCCGGATCTTCGACTGGCTGCGGCGGCGCAAGGAGTGCGGCCGGCCCTGCCAGACCTGCGCGCGCGAGTGCGAGGTCCAGGCGATCCGCCCGACCGGCGAGATCGTCGAGACCGAGTGTCACTACTGTCTCGACTGTCAGGTGACCTATTGGGATGACCGGCGCTGTCCACCCTTGGTGGATCGGCGCAAGAAGGCCGAGCTCAAGGCCAGGCTTGCACGCGACAAGCCGGTTTGATTTGCGTCAATTGAAGCGGCGCTTTTCCGGTGGATTGATTTTCATCAAGGTGAGCGCCCCCCTCCGATCTAGCATTGCTCCTGCCGCGACATTATCCATCCGCATCGACGCCCTGAGCTGAGAAGGAGAAATTTCTGATGATTAGCCGAAACATCATTGGCAGTGCCTTTGCACTGTCCGCGCTGATGCTGGCCGTGGCGCAAGCCGGGGCGGCCACCAGCGGACACCCGGGGACACCCGAGTCGGACATGGCATACGAAGGTGCACCGGTCGCCACGGACCCGTCACTCGCCAAAAACCTGATTGCCGGCGATCCGCCGATGTCGCAAGACGAATTCAACGAGGCCAAACGCATTTTCTTCGAGCGCTGCGCCGGCTGTCACGGCGTGCTGCGCAAGGGGGCCACCGGCAAACCGCTGACCCCGGACATTACCCGGCAGCGTGGTACCGAGTACCTCAAGGCCTTTATCACCTATGGCTCGCCGGCCGGGATGCCGAACTGGGGTACCTCCGGCGACCTGAGCCCCGAAGTGGTGGATATGATGGCGCGTTACCTGCAGCACGAGCCGCCGCAGCCGCCCGAGTACGGGATGAATGAGATGAAGGCGACCTGGAAGGTTGTGGTGCCGCCGGATCAGCGTCCCAAGAAGCAGATGAACAAGCTCAACCTGCCGAACCTGTTCTCGGTGACCCTGCGCGACAAGGGTCAGGTGGCGCTGGTTGACGGCGACAGCAAGAAGATCGTCAGCGTCATCAAGACCGGCTACGCCGTGCATATCTCACGCCTTTCGGCCTCGGGTCGCTACCTGTTCGTGATCGGGCGCGACGCCAAGATCAACATGATCGACCTGTGGATGGAGAAACCCGAGACCGTGGCCGAGATCAAGGTCGGCATGGAGGCGCGTTCGGTCGAGACCTCCAAGTACAAGGGCTGGGAAGACAAGTACGCGATCGCTGGCACCTACTGGCCGCCACAGTTCGTAATCATGGACGGCGAGACGCTCGAACCGCTCAAGGTGGTCGGTACACGCGGCATGACGGTCGATACCCAGGAATACCATCCGGAACCGCGTGTGGCAGCGATCGTCGCATCGCACGAGCATCCGGAGTTCATCGTCAACGTCAAGGAGACCGGCAAGATCCTGATGGTCGACTACGAGGATCTCAACAACCTCAAGGTGACCGAGATCGGGGCTGCCCGGTTCCTGCATGATGGCGGCTGGGATTCGAGCCTGCGTTACTTCCTGACCGCGGCCAACAAGTCCAACAAGATCGCGGTGGTTGATTCCAAAGAAGACAAATTGGCCGCGCTGGTCGACGTCGGACAGATCCCGCACCCGGGCCGCGGCGCCAACTTCGTAGATCCGAAATTCGGGCCGGTATGGGCCACCAGTCATCTGGGTGACCAGAGCATCGCGGTGATCGGTACAGACCCTGCCAAGCACCCGGAAAATGCCTGGAAGATGGTCCGCCACATCGATGGCCAGGGCGGCGGCTCGCTGTTCATCAAGACCCATCCCAAGTCGACGAATCTGTATGTCGATACTGCCCTGAACCCGGATCCGAAGGTCAGTCAGTCGGTCGCGGTGTTCGATATCAACGACCTCGACAAGGGCTTCGAGGTCCTGCCGATCGCCGACTGGGCCGAGCTGGGTGATGGACCGAAGCGCGTGGTGCAGCCTGAATTCAACCAGGCCGGCGATGAGGTCTGGTTCTCGGTGTGGAACGGCAAGGATCAGTCGAGCGCCCTGGTCGTCGTCGACGACAAGACGCGTAAGCTGAAGACGGTGATCAAGGACGAGCGCCTGATCACGCCGACCGGCAAGTTCAACGTCTACAACACCATGCACGACGTCTACTGATGTCCCGGCAGGTGCGGGGTGCGCCCCGCACCTGCCCCGGAGAGGTAACAGGTACTGGGGCGCGAGATGAATTACCAAGGCAAGGTCTATCTGGTGGGGGCGGGCCCGGGTGATCCGGATCTGCTGACCGTCAAGGCGCTGCGCCTGATGCAGAACGCCGATGTGGTCGTCTACGACCGCCTGATCTCTGCACCGATACTCGAGCTGATCCCCAGCGGGGTATCACGCATCAACGTCGGCAAGGCGGCCGGCAATCACAGCATGCCGCAGGACGAGATCAACGCGCTGCTGGCCAACCTGGCGCGGCGCCGCCGCAGCGTGGTGCGGCTGAAGGGCGGCGACCCGTTCATCTTCGGTCGCGGCAGCGAAGAGGCCCTGCACCTGCGTCGTCAGGGCATCGATTTCGAGGTGGTTCCGGGGATTACCGCGGCGGCTGCATGCAGCGCCTACGCCGGGGTACCGCTGACCCACCGTGGTACCAGTCGCGGCGTGCGTCTGGTGACCGGACATTTCAAGAACGACGAGCCGATCGACCTCGACTGGCGCGCGCTCGCCGACCCCGACGCGACCCTGGTCATCTACATGGGCAAGTCCACACTGCGGCGCGTCTGCGCCAGGCTGGTGTCTGCCGGTTTGGACCCGGCGACCCCGGCCCTGGCCGTGCAGGACGGCACGCTGCCCGCGCAGCGCCGGGTATTCGGCGATCTGCTGACCTTGCCGGGGCGGGTGAAATCGATGGCGCTCGACGCGCCGCTGCTGATCATCATCGGGCGTACCGTGGCCCTTGCCGGCGAGCTCGAATGGTTCCAGCCCACAGGAGAGACCTCGCATGCGGCGCTGGATCAACGTGTTGGCGCTTAGCGGCTGGGCGGTTGGTGCGCTGGCTCAGCCACCAAACGCTGCCCGCCAGCAGGAGTTGAGTCACCTGCTGCAACAGGACTGCGGCTCCTGCCATGGGCTGACCCTGCGCGGCGGTCTGGGTCCGGCGCTGCTGCCGGCCAACCTGGCGGGCAAGCCGGCGTCGTTTCTGGTGCAGACGATCCTCGACGGGCGCCCAGGCACCGCGATGCCGCCGTGGCGTCCGCTGATCAGCGAGACGGACGCCGCCTGGCTGGTGGAGCGGCTACTTAGCGGGGGGCAGGCACAGTGAACGGCAGTGCGTTGCATGGCGAACGCGCGGCGCCGGACGCCGCGCTGCTCGCCGAACTGAAGACCGTACTGATCATGCTCGCACTGCTCGGCGGCCTGCTCGCGTCGATGGTCGCGCAGGCCGGCAGTCAGGTCCTGCGCGGCACAGGCGACCTGGCGATCGTAATCGAGCGCGCCGACGGCAAGGTGCAGATCCTCGACACCACGCGCAACCAATCGATTGGCGAGGTTGCCGGACTGGGAGACCTGTCGCATGCCTCGGCGGTTTTTTCGCGCGACGGGCGCTATGCCTTTGTGTTCGGTCGCGACGGTGGTCTCAGCAAGATCGACCTACTCACCGCGACCCTGGTCGCGCGTACCGTCCAGGCCGGCAACAGCATCGGTGGTGCGATCTCACAGGACGGCCGCCTGGTGGCGGTGTCGAACTACACGCCGGGTGGGGTAAAGGTATTCGATGCCGACACCCTGGCGCCGGTGGCCGACATCCCGGCCGAGTATGCCCCGGGTCAGCTGTCCAAGGTCATCGGTTTGGTCGATGCACCGGGACAGCGTTTCGTGTTCAGCCTCTGGGATGCCGGGCAGATCTGGGTCGCTGACATGCGCGAACCGAACACGCCGAAGATCGACAGGTTCAGCGACATCGGCGTGAATCCCTATGACGCACTGATCACGCCGGATGGCCGCTATTACATCGCCGGCCTGTTCGGCGAGGACGGTATGGCGCTGCTCGATCTGTGGCATCCGCAGGACGGAGTGCGCCGTATCCTGGCCGAGTACGGCAAGGGCGACGCCAAGTTGCCGGTTTACAAGATGCCGCACCTCGAGGGCTGGGCGGTGGCCGGCACGCTCGCGTTCGTGCCTGCGGTCGGCCATCACGAGGTGCTGGTGATCGACATGCTGACCTGGAAACAGGTCGACCGCATTGCGGTACAGGGTCAGCCGGTGTTCGTGATGGCGCGCCCGGACGGACGCCAGGTCTGGGTCAACTTCGCGGTGCCCGACAATGGCCAGGTACAGGTGATCGATGTGCCGAGCCGGCAGATCGTCCAGACCCTCGAGCCGGGCCCCGGCGTACTGCACATGGAGTTCGAGCCGCGTGGCGAGGAGGTTTGGGTGTCGGTGCGCGATGCCGACCAGGTGCAGGTCTACGACACCGCCACGTTCGAGCGTCGTGCCGTGCTGCCGGCGAGCAAACCCAGCGGCATCTTCATGACCGCGCGCGCCCACCGGATCGGGCTCTAGGGGATTGCTATGGGTAGACCTGCCGTGACACTGAGCGAGGCCGAGCGCAGGCTGCTGGACGAGTACCAGCGCGGCCTGCCGTTGGATCCGCGCCCGTTCGCGCGGGTCGCCGAGAGGCTCGGGATCAGCGAACGGCAGGTCCTGGACCGGCTGCAACGCCTGCAGGACATCGGCGTGGTGAGCCGCGTCGGGCCGGTGTTCCGCCCCAACCGCGTCGGAGTCAGCACGCTCGCCGCGCTGGCCGTGCCGCCCGATTCGCTTGCGCAGGTGGCCGACGTCGTCAGCGCCTTCGCCGAGGTCAACCATAACTACGAGCGTGAGCACGACTACAATCTGTGGTTCGTCGTGACCGCGCGGGATGCCGTGCAGCTCGAACAGGTGCTGGAAACGATCGCGGCGCGTACCGGTCTTGAGCCGCTCAACCTGCCGATGCTCGAGGACTACTACATCGACCTGGGGTTCCGCCTGCAATGGACATGACGGTCACACCGCACCCGGCGCTCAACGATCCGTTGCAGCGCGCGCTGATCGAGGCGATCCAGGGCGGCCTGCCGCTGGTCGCGCGTCCGTATGCGGCGATCGCCGAGCGTCTCGGTGTCAGTGAGCGCGAGGTGATCCGCTCGATCCAGACGCTGCTCGAGCAGGGCGTGATCAAACGACTCGGTGTGGTGGTGCGTCATTACGAGCTGGGCTACGACGCGAACGCGATGGTGGTATGGGATATACCGGACGCGCGGATCGGCGAAATCGGTCGTCGGCTCGGTGGCGTGCCGTACGTCACGCTGTGTTATCGGCGCCCGCGTCAGTTGCCACAATGGCCATACAACCTGTTCACGATGATCCATGGGCGCGATCGCGCCGAGGTCCTGGCGCGCGTCGACGAACTGGTGTGCAGCGTCGGGCTAGAAGCGGTGGCACATCAGGTGTTGTTCAGCCGGCGGCGCTTCAAGCAGCGTGGTGCCTGCTACAGCGCGGCGGCCGGGATGCCTGGCGATCCGGCATCCAGCGGGGCTTCGCGATGAACCCGCTGACCCCGCACGCGCGCGCCTTCATCAACCAGTTTCAGGGCGGTTTCCCGATTGTCGAGAGACCCTTTCAGAGTGTCGCGGCAAAGCTCGGCATGACCGAAACCGTCCTGATCCAGACTGTCCGTGAGCTGCTGGACGATGGTCTGCTCAGCCGCTTTGGACCGCTGTACGACGCGGCCCGACTCGGCGGCAGCATCACGCTGGCCGCACTCAGTGCGCCGCCGGCCGAATTCGAGCGGACCGCGGCACTGGTCAACGAGTTGCCTGCGGTGGCACACAACTATCGGCGTGAGCATGCGCTCAACATGTGGTTCGTGGTGGCCAGTGAACGCCGCTCCGGAGTCGACGACTGCCTCGCTACCATCGGGCACATCACCGGTCTGCGCGTGTACGACTTTCCGAAGCTGCGCGAGTTCTACCTCGGCCTTTGGCTGGAGCTGGATGCGCACGGCGGGGTGGCGACTGTGCCGCTGCCCGTGGCGCAGGCCGCTGCCGAGAATATCGATATGACCCCTGTCGATCTGCGCATCATCGCTGCAACCCAGGCGGGCCTGCCGCTGGTCGGGCAGCCGTATGCACAGATTGCCGCGGATCTCGGGGTGCCGGTCGGCCATGTGCTGGCGGCATTCGAACGCATGCTGTCCACCGGCGTGATCCGGCGCATCGGCGCGGTGCCGAATCACTACCGGCTCGGGCTGCGCGGCAACGGCATGACCGTGTGGGATGTGCCGGACGAGCAGGTGAACGAACTCGGCCAACAGATTGGCGCGCAGGATTTCGTCAGTCATTGCTATGAGCGACCACGTTTCCCCGGGGTATGGCGCTACAACCTGTTCGCGATGGTGCACGGACGCGACCGGGACGAGGTGCTCGACAAGACCGCACGCCTGCGCGCTCTTCTGGGGGCGCCGGTACGTGGGTACGACGTACTCTTCAGCAGCGCCGTGCTGAAGAAGACCGGCCTGCGCCTGGCCGCCTGATCGGGCCATTACTGGAGACTCGCATGTTTCGACTGACGCGTTACCTGCAGGCCCTCGGCAATCCCGGCCTTGCACAGCGTCGCCCGCAGGTCGCCGCGCCGACTGGGCCGGTGGTCATCTGGAACCTGATCCGGCGCTGTAACCTGACCTGCAAGCATTGCTACGCGACGTCCGCGGACAAGGACTTTCCCGGCGAGCTGTCGACCTCCCAGGTGTACCAGGTGATGGACGACCTCAAGGGCTACGGCGTACCGGTGTTGATCCTGTCCGGCGGTGAACCGCTGATGCGGCCGGATATCTTCGACATCTCGCGGCGCGCCAAGGCAATGGGTTTCTATGTCGGCTTGTCGAGCAATGGCACGCTGATCACGCGCGACAATATCGCGCAGATCGCCGGGGTCGGTTATGACTATGTCGGGGTCAGTCTCGATGGCATGCGTGACACCCACGACCTGTTCCGCCGCCGGGTCGGTGCGTTCGACGAGTCGCTGCGTGGTATCCGCCTGTGCCGCGACGTCGGCATCAAGGTCGGCCTGCGCTTTACGCTGACTCGTGACAATGCGCGCGACCTGCCGGCGTTGCTGCAGCTGCTCGACGACGAGGACCTGGACAAGTTCTACCTGTCGCACCTCAACTATGCCGGGCGCGGCAACAAGAATCGCGGCGACGACGCCCATCAGCAAATGACCCGGGCGGCCATGGAGCTGCTGTTCGACACCTGCTGGAACCACATTGTCGGGGGCCATGCCAAGGAGTTCGTGACCGGCAACAACGATGCCGACGGTGCCTACCTGCTGCAATGGGTCGAGCGCAACCTGCCGGCGCAGCGCGAACATCTGTACGCCATGTTGCAGCGCTGGGGCGGTAACTCATCGGGCGTGAACATCGCCAACATCGACAACCTCGGCAAGGTCCATCCGGATACCATGTGGTGGGACTACGACCTCGGCAGTGTCAAGGATCGCCCGTTCTCGGCGATCTGGGATGACACCTCGGACCCGTTGATGGCCGGTCTGAAGCAGCGCCGGCGGCCGGTCGAGGGACGCTGTGCGCAGTGTCGTTACCTGTCGCTGTGTGGCGGCAACAGCCGCACGCGTGCCTGGCAGCTGACCGGCAACCCCTGGGCCGAGGATCCGGGCTGCTACCTGAGCGATACGGAGATCGGCGTGACCTCGGCCCAACCGCGGGTCGAACTCAGGCCCTATGATCGGCGCGGCCGGCCGGCGGCGGGGGGCGTGTGACATGCTGCGTTTGTGTTGGCTTCTCACGCTGGTATTCGCGGCCGCCACGCTCGCGCTGGTGTATCTGTTCGTGATTCGCGGCGCGACGCTGCCGGCCAGCGACGGCCGCATCGCGATCCAGCTGGCACCGGGTGAGCGCGACCTGGTGCTGGGCGAGATGCGCGACTTCCTGGTCGCTTTGCAAACGATCGCCCAGGCGGTCGTGGACAAGGACCCAATGGCCGTGGTGACGGCGGCGCGGCGGGTGGGTGGCAATGCCCAGCAGGGTGTGCCGGCCGGCCTGGTCGGCAAGCTGCCGCTGGAATTCAAGCAACTCGGCTTCGATACCCACAGCCGCTTCGATCAGCTGGCATTGAACACCGAGCAGTTCGGCGACACCGCGCAGGTGCTGCCCGAACTGGCGACGCTGATGCAGAACTGCATCGCCTGTCACGCCTCCTACCGCATCGATCTTGAGCAACCATGAAGTGCCGCTGCTTGGTCCTGCTGTTGACCGCTGCCTGTGCACCGCTGGCTACCCAGGCCGGCAATGCGTCCGCGCTGTTCCAGAAGCACTGCGCGCAATGCCACGGCGTCGACCGCCTTGGCCTGATGGGGCCGGCGCTGCTGCCCGATAATCTCACCCGACTGAAGAAATCCGAGGCGATCGAGACGGTGGCCAAGGGCCGTGCCGCGACCCAGATGCCACCTTTCGGCCAGCTGCTGGACGGGCAGCAGATCGCCGAGCTGGTCGACTACGTCTATACGCCGCTGGCCGAGGTGCCGCGCTGGGGTGTTGACGAGATCAATGCGAGTCGTACCGTGTTGGTGGCGCCGGCCGATCTTCCGGACCGGCCGGTTCACCAAGCGGACCCAATGAACATGTTCGTGGTCGTCGAGTTGGGAGACCATCACGCGACCATCCTCGATGGTGACACCTTCGAACCATTGACCCGCATCAAGACCCGCTTCGCACTGCACGGCGGACCCAAGTATTCGCCCGACGGCCGCTTTGTGTACTTTGCCTCGCGCGACGGCTGGGTCAGCAAGTTCGATATGTGGAGCCTGCAACTGGTCGGCGAGGTCCGCGCGGGGATCAACACGCGCAACCTGGCGGTGTCGTCCGACGGCCGCTACGCGATGGTCGCCAATTACCTGCCGCACAGCCTCGTGCTGCTGGATGCCGGCGACCTGCACCCGATCAAGGTGATCCCGGTGCAGGACGACAACGGCAAGAGCTCGCGGGTCAGCGCGGTGTACGACGCCGGTCCGCGGCACAGCTTCGTAGCGGCGCTGAAAGACATCCCCGAGGTGTGGGAGATCCTGTACGCGGACGCCCCGCTGCCGGTATACAACGGGCCGATGCACGACTACCGCATGGGCGAAGGTGTGGCACTCCAGGAAGGGCTGTTTCCGGTGCGCCGGATCAAGTTGGACGACTACCTGGACGATTTCTTCTTCGACCAGTCGTACACCCTGCTGATCGGCGCGGCGCGCAATGCCAAGAACGGCCAGGTGGTGCAGATGGACGTCGGGCGCAAGATCGCCGACCTGGACCTCGACGGTATGCCGCACCTGGGTTCCGGGATCACCTGGGACTACCAGGGGCACAGGGTGCTGGCGACTCCGAATCTGAAGAACAGCGAGGTCACCGTGATCGACATGACCACCTGGAAGACCATCAAGCGCATTCCCACCGAGGGGCCGGGGTTCTTCATGCGCAGCCACGAGAATACGCCGTATGCCTGGGTCGACGTGTTCTTCGGGCCAAACAAGGACAAGGTACACATCATCGACAAGCGCACGCTCGAGATCGTCGAGACGCTGCAGCCCGTGCCGGGCAAGACCGCTGCGCACGTCGAGTTCGACAAGGACGGCAGGCACGCCTTGCTCAGCATCTGGGACATGGATGGTGCGGTGATCGTGTACGACGCGGCCACGCTGCAAGAGGTCAAGCGTCTGCCGATGGTCAAGCCCTCCGGCAAATACAATGTGTCGAACAAGGTCAACCGCTCGTCGGGCACCAGCCATTGACGGGGCCTGTCGCGTCGCTTGGACGACGACTATACGAAGAGCCGGCAGGGACTGCATTTACTTGGCAGAGCCGTAGGATTGACTAAAAGACACGCCCCAGGATCACTTGACCTTGCCGTTTCGAGCCCCTGATTCGGGTGGCGCTATTTGATCTGAAGCAAGCGCTGGTGCCGCGCTTGACCAATATCAAGGTCGACTGCCGGCGCGACTCTTGAAATGGCGCCACTCGGTCATTTCAGCGGAGGCTCATCCCATGTCACAGGCTTTCACCAAAGCCATGGCACGCAACATCTTCTACGGTGGAAGCGTGTTTTTCATCCTGCTATTTCTCGCGTTGACGTTCGATACGCATAATGCCTGGCCGCAACGCGATAACCACGAGGCGATCACAGAGAAGGTCTCGGAGGGCAAGCGCCTGTGGGAGGAGAACAACTGCATCGGTTGCCACACGCTGCTCGGCGAGGGCGCCTATTTCGCCCCGGAGCTGGGCAATGTGTTCAAGCGCTACGGCGGCAAGGACGGCATCAAGGCGTTCATCATGAGCCGGCCCAAGGAAGGCGTCCCGGGCCGGCGCAGTATGCCGCAATTCAACTTCAGCGATGCGGAGCTCGATGCGATCGCCGAGTTCCTGGAGTACGTATCCGGGATGAACACGGCCAACTGGCCGCCGAACATCCAGGGCTGAGCAGCAAGGAGTCAGACAGATGCAATACCAGTCACAAGCGGTCGCCAAGCCGTATTTCATTGCCGCCATTGGCCTGTTCGTCGGTCAGATTCTGTTCGGTCTGATCCTGGGGCTGCAATACGTGATCGGGGATTTCATGTTCCCCGAGATACCCTTCAACGTGGCCCGCATGGTCCATACCAACCTGCTGATCGTGTGGCTGCTGTTCGGCTTCATGGGTGCTGCCTACTACCTGGTGCCGGAAGAGGCCGAGCGTGAGCTGTTCAGCCCCGGGCTGGCGATCCTGATGTTCTGGATCTTCCTGGTCGCGGGCGCCCTGACGATCCTCGGTTATCTGCTGGTGCCGTATTCGGGCCTGGCCGAACTGACCCAGAACAGCGTGCTGCCGACCATGGGGCGCGAATTCCTGGAACAGCCGACGATCACCAAACTGGGCATCGTCGTGGTCGCACTGGCGTTCCTGTTCAACATCGGCATGACCATCCTGAAGGGCCGCAAGACGGCCGTCAGCCTGGTCCTGTTGATCGGGCTGCTCGGCCTGGCAGTGATGTTCCTGTTCTCGTTCTACAACCCGGACAACCTGGCCAAGGACAAGTACTACTGGTGGTGGGTGGTGCATCTGTGGGTCGAGGGCGTATGGGAACTGATCCTCGGTTCGATCCTGGCCTTCGTGCTGATCAAGACCACCGGCGTGGATCGCGAGGTGATCGAGAAGTGGCTGTACGTGATCATCGCGATGACCCTGATCACCGGTATCATCGGCACCGGCCACCACTACTACTGGATCGGCGCGCCCGAGTACTGGCAGTGGTGGGGCTCGATCTTCTCGGCCCTGGAACCGATCCCGTTCTTCATGATGACGGTGTTCGCGTTCAACATGGTCAACCGCCGGCGCCGTAATCACCCGAACAAGGCGGCCGTTCTCTGGGCCATGGGCACTGCGGTGATGGCGTTTCTCGGCGCGGGCGTGTGGGGCTTCCTGCATACCCTGGCACCGATCAACTACTACACCCACGGCACCCAGATCACCGCTGCGCACGGCCACATGGCATTTTATGGTGCCTACGTGATGATCGTGCTGACGATGATCTCGTATGCGATGCCGATGCTGCGCGGGCGCACGGCCGCACCGAGCAATCGTTCGCAGGTCGTGGAGATGTGGTCCTTCTGGCTGATGACGGTGTCGATCGTGTTCATCACGCTGTTCCTGACCGGTGCCGGGATTCTGCAGGTCTATCTGCAGCGCTACAGCGGCGACCCGCTGCCGTTCATGGTGGTGCAGGACAAGATCGCGATGTTCTACTGGATGCGTGAGGTGGCCGGGGCCGTGTTCATGGTTGGCCTGATAGCCTATGTCGCGAGCTTCTTCGTCGGCAGTCGCGACCCGGAGGCGACTGCGGTCGCGGGCGATTCAGCCGCGGCCTGAGCAAACCGGCAGCGCGTGCAGTGACGCGCGCGCTGCCGGCATGATCGGCGTTCAGTGTTGTCTTACACCGCTCCCCTGGGCGGCCGGCCGCGCGGTTGCCTGCACGGCCGGTCTTTGCTTTACGGTATCCGATGGCCGGAGATATCGGCGATGTCAGGTGGGTCGATGCGCGGAATTCTGATGGACACAGTGGTGCGGCACGAACAGGCGCGGCCGGGATATCCGCCTGGTGATCTGGCGATCTGGATATTCATCCTCGCCGAGCTGCTCGTGTTTGCGATCTTTTTTGCCGCGTATGCCTTTGCGCGGTCGGGCCAGGCCGAGTTGTTCAACCATTACCAGGCGACGCTCAATCGCGATACAGCATTGTTCAACACGCTGGCGCTGCTGACCTCGAGCTATTTCGTGGTGCGCGGGGTGGTTGCCGCGCGCGAGGGTAACAATGCGCTGTGCGCGCGCTGGTTGTGGGCGGCAGTCGCGATGGGTGGCCTGTTCCTGGTGATCAAGGCCAGCGAGTACGCCGATCACTTTGCTGCAGGTGTCTCGTTGAGCAGCAATACCTTTTACATGTTCTACCTGTCGCTGACGTTCTTTCACTTCATGCATGTAATCCTCGGCATGGTGATCCTCGCCGCAGTCGCGGTGAAGGCGGGCAGGGACGGCTATAGTCCTGACGATCACACGGGGGTGGAGACCGGTGCGAGCTACTGGCACATGGTCGACATGGTGTGGCTGATCCTGTTCCCGCTGGTATATGTGATGCGATGAGTACGAAGACCAACATCATCCAGCCCAACCGGCAGCTGATCCGCCCCTGTACAGTTGTCTATGGCGTGCTGGTGGTCCTGACCCTGGTGACCTGGTCGATTGGCCGCGCCGGTCTGGGCGGTCTGTGGGTATCGCTGCTGGTGCTCGGGTTTGCACTTTTCAAGGCACAGCTGGTCGGCGACTGGTTCATGGGCCTGCGCGACATCCGCGGAATCTGGCGCTGGGTGGTGGTGATCTGGCTCGCAGTACCCGGCAGCCTGATCACACTGGCCTTCGCATTCAGTCATGGAGGCTAAGCTTTTGGATATGCAGACCAACACAGACACCGCGGCGCAGGAAGGGCTGCCGTTCTACCGCCCGCAGGGCAACGAGATCGCGTTGTTCGAGCACGCCTGGCGGCAGCGCCTGCCGGTGCTGATCAAGGGCCCGACCGGTTGCGGCAAGACCCGCTTCGTCCAGCATATGGCGGCGCGCCTCGGGCGCCCGCTGTATACCGTGGCCTGTCATGATGATTTGACCGCGGCCGACCTGGTCGGCCGTCACCTGATCGGTGAGCACGGCACCTATTGGTCTGACGGGCCCTTGACCCGGGCGGTGCGCGAGGGTGCGATCTGCTATCTCGACGAGGTCGTCGAGGCTCGCAAGGACACTACCGTGGTGTTGCATCCGCTGACCGACGACCGGCGCATCCTGCCGCTCGAACGCACCGGCGAGACCCTGCAGGCGCCCCCCGGCTTCATGCTGGTGGTGTCCTACAACCCTGGTTACCAGAACCTGCTCAAGGGCATGAAACCCTCGACGCGGCAACGCTTTCTCGCCATGAGCTTCGATTTCCCCGGTCCCGAGCTGGAACTGGAGGTGCTGATCGGCGAGACCGGCATCGATGCCGAGCGCGGCCGGCGCCTGATTGGCCTGGCCAATGCGCTGCGTGCATTAAAGGACCATGACCTGGAGGAGGCGGCTTCGACGCGCCTGCTGGTGTATGCCGCGATCTTGATCAAGGGTGGTTTCGACGTCCGCGAGGCATGCCGCGCGGCGCTGGTCGAGCCGCTCAGCGACGACGACGAGACCCTGGTCGCGTTGATGGAGGTGATAGATGCCACCCTCGGCTGAACTGACCGAGGGGGCCGGCGTGGCAGTCGCCGCGGAGAGCCTCTACCTGGTCAATCTGCTGCTCGCGCCGGGGCTGGGTTTCGTGCTGCTTTTGGCGCTGTGGTGGCGCGCGCGCGCCGGCGCGCCACCGCTGGCCGCCGCGCACCTGGCACAGACGCTGTCCGGCAGCCTGTGGGCCGGCATCCTGCTGGTGATCGCGAACGGCCTGATCCTGTTGCTTGGCGGTTACCAGGGGCCCAACGTCTGGGTGGTCGTGATCACCTACTTCACCTTCTGCCATTCGATGCTGGTGTTGCTCGGGGCCTATGGCCTGTCCAAGGCCCTGGCCGGTCAATGCTGGCGCTTTCCGCTGGTCGGCCGACCGCTGCCAGCCGGCTGCGGCAAGGCATAGGCGGCATGCCAGGCATCGCGCTGCAGAACCGGCGGCGTCTGTTTCAGGCAGGCTTTTTTCTGCTGTTCGTGCTGGCGCCGCCCCTCGACATCCTGCGCATCGATCTGAGCCGTGGCCACGCCATCCTGCTGGGCATGGACTGGACCCTCGGCATCGATGCCTTTGTGCAGGGTGAAGGCAGTCCGCTGGTTGCGGCGTTCAATCTGCTGTGGCGTGGCTTTATCCCGTTGTTCGGCGGTGCGGCACTGTTCCTGTGGGTCGCCTGGCGATATGGCCGGCTGTATTGCGGCTGGTTGTGCCCGCACTTTTCGGTGGTCGAGACGATCAACGCGCTGATGCGTCGCGCCAGCGGTCGGCCGAGCATCTGGGAGCGTCGGCCGTTGCCGCAGCGCCAGCCGGACGGCTCGCGGGAGGTGCCGAACGCCTGGTATTGGCTGCCCACACTGCTGGCGGTTTTCGGCTTCGCGCTGCTGTGGGCGGTGGTGCTGCTGACCTACCTGCTGCCGCCGGCCGAGATCTACGCGAACCTGATCCGCGGCGAACTGACCCTGCGCCAGTCGCTGTTCATTGGCGCGGCAACGCTGGCGCTGTCGGTCGAGTTCCTGCTCGCGCGCCACCTGTTCTGCCGCTTCGGCTGTGCGGTCGGGTTGTTCCAGAGCCTGAGCTGGATGGCCAATGACCGCGCCATGGTGGTCGGCTTCGCCACCACCAAGGCCGATCGCTGCCGTGGCTGCAACAACGCCTGCGACAATGTCTGCCCGATGCGCCTGAAGCCGCGCACCATCAAGCGCAAGATGTTTACCTGTACCGAGTGTGCGCAGTGCATATCGGCCTGCACCCAGGTCCAGGGCGGCGACCCGCAGGCCAGTCTGCTGCGCTGGGTCGACGGCATTGCCGCGCTGCCGGTCGTCACGGGGCGCCCGGCCCGGTCGGCGGCGCCGAATGGTGGGCAGGCCGCCGGCCGGTCCGGGCCAAGGACCCAGGGCCAGGCTCAAGATCCGGCCGCGGACCAGGAAAACACGCCGCCGGCGGTCGCCGTGCCGCCACGGCCGGTCGTCGGGGGCCGCTGATGGAGGAGCAGGTCGGCGAACTCTGGCACCGCCTGGTGTCGCGCCTGGCCGCTCAGGGTTACCCCAAGGCGGGCGTGAGCCTGGCCGAGGTAGAGCGCACGGTGGGTCTGGTGTTCCGCGCGCTCGGTGGCGACGGTGGCCTGCAGATCACCGCCGCCGATCAGGTGCTTAACCGGGCGCGGCGCGGCTGGCTGGAGCGCCTGGCCGGCAGCCAGCAGAAGGTCGTACTGGCCTGGCGCGACGACAGCTATCTGCGTCTGCCGGCACGCATCGACTGGCTGCCCGAGCGTGCGCTCAACCGCGAACTGTACCTGTGGCTGGCCGCGCTGGCGGTGTCGGCCGATGCGGACGGCGCCGACTGGTTCGGCGCCAATCAGTGCCGCACCCTCGCGACCCTGCGGCGATTTCCCGGCCTGGCGGGGCGTTACCGGCGCCTGGTCGAGGCGCACCTCGCGACCCGCCCGTCACCGGATTCACTGTCCGGCGCCGAGGCCGCGGCGGAACGTGCGGTGCGTGCCGCCCTGATCGGGCCGGGCAGCGTGGACAGGCTGCCGGTCGCGCGGCGCCCGCCGGCTGCAGTCCCGTTGTGGTTGCACCCACAGCCGCCGGTGACGGCAGCCCCGCTTCCGGCAGTCGACCCGGATACGGAAGCGGCGGCGGACCGACAGCGACGCCGCGAACTCGAGCAACTGCGCCGCCGGGCCGAACGGGTCAAGGCCCCGGACAGTGACCGAGGCCTGACAACGGTGCGCATGGAGAACATTTTTACCTGGGGTGAGTTCGTCAACGTCGATCGTGGTTCGGAAGACGAGGACGATCTGGACCGCGCCGAGTCGGTGGCACGCGACCTCGATCGGCTGGCCGTCAGTCGTGATGCCCGGCGCGCGGCAGCGACGCTGAAATTCGATCTCGACCTGCCGGCCGAGGCCGAGGACGACCTGGTGATCGGCGAGGGTATCCAACTGCCCGAATGGGACTGGCGGCAGCGGCGCCTGATCCCGGGTCACTGCCGCATCGTGCCGATGCTGGCCGCGGATGCGCAGCCCCAGGCACTGCCGGAGCGCCTGCGCCGCACCGCGCGGCGCCTGCGCAACCAGTTCCAGGCACTCGTCCCGGCCCGCGTCTGGCAGCGCGCGCAAGCGGACGGGCAGGAGGTCGACCTGGACGCCTATCTGCGCTTTGCCGCCGATCGCCTGGCCGGCAGCCCGACCGGCGGTGATGCGCTGTACCGTGACATGCGCAGCGGTGCGCGCGATCTGGCCTGCCTGCTGATGGCCGACCTGTCGCTGTCGACCGACACCTGGATCAACGATCATCACCGCGTGATCGACGTGATCCGCGACAGCCTGTTCCTGTTCGCCGAGGCGCTGGACGCCACCGGTGACCGCTTCGCGGTGTACGGTTTCTCGTCGCGCAAACGCGATCCGGTACGCGTACACAGGCTCAAATCGTTCGATGAGCGCTATGGCGGGGCCGTGCGAGGGCGCATCCAGGCAATCAAGCCGGGCTACTACACGCGTATGGGTGCGGCGATCCGCCATGCCAGCTCGATGCTGAGCAGTCAGCCGGCCGGGCGGCGCCTGTTGCTGCTGCTCACCGACGGGAAACCCAATGACCTCGACCGGTACGAGGGCCGCTACGGGATCGAAGACACGTGCCAGGCGGTGCTCGAGGCGCGTCGGCTGGGGTTGCAGCCGTTCTGTGTCACGATCGACGCCAAGGGCAATGACTACCTGCCGCACCTGTTCGGCAAGAATGGTTACGTCGTGATCCACAAGCCTTCCGACCTGCCCAAGCGCCTGCCGATGCTGTACGCGCAGTTGACCGCCTGACAGTGATGGCTGCGGCGCTACGGGATCAGCGGCCCGCGTAGCGCGTATCGGGCCGGGGTGCGATGGGCCCCTTCGTCGCGGAGCACTGCGTGAGGGTGCGGGTTGATCGTGATCAAGGTGCGCAGGCGGGATGCTTCGCATCCTGCCCGGCATGGCTATCAATGATCGCTCTGATATGACGCCGTCAGCCGCTTCGGCCTGGATTCCGTTTGCGTTGGGCTTTCGCGCGTTCTTCCTGCTCGCCGGGCTCTCCGCGATCCTGCTGATGGCCGTGTGGCTGCTGATCCGGCATGCACTGTCCGGTCTGCCGGCACACTATGACCCGATCACCTGGCATGCGCACGAGATGCTGTTCGGTTATACCGCGGCGGTGATCGCGGGCTTCCTGCTCACTGCCGTGCGCAACTGGACCGGAGTAGACACCTGGACCGGGCCGCGGCTCGCCCTGCTGGCTCTGGTATGGCTGCTCGGAAGGCTGCTGCCCTGGGTGCCGGGCGTGCCGGTTGCGGTGCTCATTGCGGTCGACGCGGCGTTCCTGCCGCTGGTCGGCCTGAGCCTGATGCGGCCGCTGTGGCAGGGTCAGAATCGGATCAACCGGGTGTTTCTGCCGCTGTTGCTGGCGATGGGGCTGGCGAACCTGCTGTCACACCTGCAGATGCTCGACCTGCTCGGTGGCCTTGGCGATATGCGCCGGGTGATGCTGGAACTGATCCTGGCGCTGATTGCGCTGGTCGGCGGACGGGTGATGCCGTTTTTTACCCGGAGCGTGCTGCCGGGCTTCAAGTTCACCCAGCGGCTGTGGGTAGAGCGACTGACCCTGGTCAGCCTGACGTTGATCATCCTCGGTGAATCGGCCGCGATCCTGCCTGGTTCCTTGATGCCCATGTTGTGGCTGGTGTTCGGCGCAAGCCAGGCGATTCGGCTGGCCGGTTGGTTCGACCGACGGATCTTCGCGATCCCGGTGTTGTGGGTATTGCATGTCGGCTATGCCTGGCTGGTGCTGGGTGCGTTGCTCACCGCGCTCGCGGGTTTCTCGCTGTTCCCGTCGACATCGGCGCTACATGCCCTCACGGTTGGCGGCGTCGGCGTGTTCACCATGGGGATGATGGCACGCGTCGCGCGCGGCCATACCGGCCGGCCGATCGACGTCACCCGGACCATCACGCTGGCCTTCCTGGCGATGAATCTGGCCGCGCTGATCCGGGTCTTTGCGACCGCCTGGATTGGCAGCGCCTACGGGGTCTGGGTGGACCTGTCCGGCGTGCTCTGGGTGTTCGGCTTCACACTGTTCGCCTGGCAATACGCCCCGATCCTGTTGTACCCGCGCGTCGATGGCAGGCCCGGTTAGTCCTTGGCGGCGGTTGGCAAAAGTAAGGCTGCGCCGGCCCGATGGTCCTCGTTTGTGCACGGGACCGCTGACCTGATCGAAGTCAAGGAGCCGCAGCCAGCACCGGGCAGGATGGTAGCGTCCAACCCAACCGGGGGTATCGATTGTCGATCCAACAGACCCTGACTGCCCGGCATCGCGCCGGCGATACGACACCCGTCGAGATCGAGCAGGCCTCCGAGGCAGGCGGCTGCACGGCGGCGTCGATCGTCGCGCAGGCCTCTTTATCGACCCGGCCGGGGCGCATTTCCGCTGTCAGCAACAGCCGCTGTTTCCTGCGCTCGACATGGCCGCGCCGCTTACGGCCGGAGCGACCGCGGTGATGCGCAGCGAACATGCGCAGATGCGCGAACTGTTGCGCGATGCGCGCGCCGGATGTGAGGCCATGCTGCTCACGGATGTAGTGGATAGGCTGCTGTTGTTGATTCAGCAGCACAACCCCAAGCAGGAGAATGTGCTGTATCCGACCGTTGACCAGACCCTGGCAGACCAACTGCGCGCACGGTTCGTGCCGCAGAGGGCAGGGTGATGGAGCAGACCATCGACGTGAGCACGCTGGAGCCGCCGGAGCCGGTGGAACGGATCCTGGACGCGCTCGCGGATCTGCCACCGGGCGATTGGCTGCGGGTCACGCACCGGCGCGATCCGGTGCCGCTGTACGGCATGCTGCGCGACATGGGTTACCGCTGGGACACCAGGCACCCGGCACCCGAGCAATTCGAGATCCTGATCTGGCCGGCCGACATGCGGGCCCCTGACGGCGCAGACCGCACCTGAATCCGCGCGGGCTGTCGGCGGATAGGGCGCCGCCGTTCGAGGCCGCGTTGATGTTGTTCTAAGCTGCAAATGGCCTGAAGGCGGACGGGCACATCGTGTTTCGTGGCAGCCGGAGGGCATTCGATGCGTTCTTCGGCCCTGTATTCGACGTGACAGTTTGTGCTGTTCGGGCTGAGGCCGCGCTGGACTTTGCATTTGCGCCGATCCCCCTCAAACCATAGCTTCGGCTATGCTTTTTCGGCCGATCAGCCCAACTGTTTCGCCCATCACACCCTGATTGCCAAACCCTTCTTGCAATTTGCAGCTGATGCCGGTGTCTCTCGGGCTGGCCGGCCGGTGGACGGCCTGCGCTGCGCGCACACTCCCTGATAATGGCGGCCGGGTTGCGCGGTGATGTGATCCGCCAGTTGGACCCGGCGCCGGATTCCTCTGCATAGCGGTGGCCGTGCACGAGCTGCCGGCGCCTGCGCGCTCGCTCGCGGGCGCCTGTCACCGGCCGCTTGGTGGTAATCTTGCACCCGTAGATAGCTTTTCCGACGCCGGCTACCGGGTGGCCCATGCGGGTAAATCAGATGCTCGACGAGCTCAGACGCCATTATCTTTTCGCCGAACTCAGCGAGCCTCAGCTCAGGCGCATCGCGGAGCACGCAGTGGGTGTACGGTTGGCGGACGGGGAAGCCCTGTTCGAGCAGGGCGATCCAGCCAGACGTTTCTATCTGGTGCTCACCGGTCAGATCAAGCTTTTCCGGCTGTCACCTGCGGGCAACGAAAAGGTGATCGACATCGTCACCCCCGGCAGTACCTTCGCCGAGGCCCTGATGTTTCTCGAGCGGCCGCACTACCCGGTCGGTGCCCAGGCGCTGCAGGCCAGCGAGGTCATCAGCATCGACGCCATTGACTTTGCCGATATGCTTTTGGGCTCGGTCAAGACCTGCTTTCTGCTGATGGGCAGCATGAGCCAACGGATGCGCGGGCTGCTGCGCGAGATCGACGATCTCAGTCTGCACAGCGCGAGCTGCCGCGTCGCCGCCTATCTGCTCAGGCAGGCAGAAGGGCAGACCGATTCGTTTGATCTTCCGGTGGCCAAGCAGACTATTGCCTCGCGCCTGTCGGTGAAACCCGAGACCTTTTCCCGGATCATCAAGAACCTCAGCGATGACGGTGTGATCCAGGTCGTCGGCAGCCGGGTCAGGATCCGCGACCGGAACGCGCTCAACCTCGCCGCGGACACCTGCTCCACGCAGCCGGGCGAGCTGTGACCGGAGCCGGGTGGTCCGCGCCAGGTGTGGCGGGGATTTGACCGATCGGCCGTCTTTTCCATGCTGCTGCATTCACGCCCCGGGGTTCATCCGCCGAGCGCGGACATCGGCCGCAGGATCGCGCCCGGTGCATCGAGGAAGTGGTGGCGCTGCGGTTTGTGCGCGACCCCCTCGAGAATGGCTGCCCGCAGGTCCGCGTCGCTCGCCCCGGCGCGCAGCATGCTGCCGAGGGTGACCCTGTTGTCCTGCCCGAGACACAGGTAGAGATCACCGTCGACACTCATCCGCACCCGGTTGCAGGTATCGCAGAAATGCTGCGACTGCGGGGTGATGAAGCCGATGCGCAGCTCGCTGTCGTCGACCCGGAAGTAGCGCGCCGGCCCGCTGCCGTGCATCGCGGCGGGGCTCAGTCGAAAGCGCCCGCGCAGTCGCTGTTCGACCTCGGCGAGCGGCACAAAGTGGCGCTGCGCCTGCTGTCCGCCGGTGCCGATCGGCATGGTCTCGATAAAGCGCAACGTAAGCCCCTTGTCCCGACAAAAGTCGACCATCGCGTCGACCTCGTGGTCGTTGACGCCGCGCATCACGACCATGTTGATCTTGATCGGTGCGAAGCCCGCGTCCCGGGCGGCGTCGATACCGGCCAACACGTGCACCAGCTGCCCGCCGGTCAGCGCCCGGAAGTTATCCGGGTCGAGTGAATCAAGGCTGATGTTGAGGCGCGTCACCCCGGCCGATTTCAACGGCCGCGCGCAGGTCGCGAGGCGCGAGGCATTGGTGCTCAACGACAGCTCGCGCAGGCCGGGTACACTGGCGAGTGCGGTAGCGATCTCGCCCAGCTCACGCCGTACCAGTGGCTCGCCGCCGGTCAGCCGGACATGGCTCACGCCGAGCGATGCGAACACGGCCACGATGCGGCGCAGATCCGGCGCACCGAGCCACTGCTCGGGGGTCACGAAGTCGCGATGCGAGCGCGGCAGGCAGTAGCTGCAACGGAAATCGCAGCGATCGGTCACCGACAGGCGGAGATAGTGGATGTGTCTTCCGAATGGATCGCGCATCGGCGCCTTCCCGACAAAAGTCGTGTGCAGTTGACTGTGGTCAAAACGGGGCACCACAAACTTGATCTTTATCAAGTTTCGAAAAAAACGCCGGGTCTAGCCTTGATAGCCCCGACAGGCGGGGAAGTCAGTCTGGCGAACACAATGACAACTATCAATAGCGCACGACGGGCCTTTCTTCGCGGCCGCCGCAATGTCGATGCACTTGTCCCGCGGATGCCCTGGGCGGTCGATGCGTTCGCCGATCTCTGCCAGCGCTGCGATGACTGCATCAGTGCCTGCGAAGAGTCCATCCTCGTGGCCGGCGACGGCGGTTATCCGACGGTCGATTTTCAGCGCGGTGGCTGCAGCTTTTGCGGCGCCTGTGCGCAGGCCTGCCGCCACGCTGCACTGGACCGGACGCTCGCGCAGCCCTGGCGGCTGGTCGCCACGATCGGCGCGGACTGCCTCAGTGCGCAGGGCATTACCTGCAGAAGCTGCGGCGATGCCTGCGAGTCGCGTGCGATCCGTTTCCGGCTGCAGCTCGGGGGGCGCGCGCTGCCGACGCTCGACGCCTCGCTGTGCAGCGGCTGTGGCAGCTGCATCGCCATCTGCCCAACCCACGTCATTCATATCAAGGAGGCGGCATGAGCGAGTACCACGTCTGCGGCGTGTTGCTGATGTCCAGGCCGGAACACTCGGCCAAGGTCGAACAGGCGCTGCGGGCAATGCCGGGCGTTGAACTGCACGCCAATCAGGGCGGGCGCATGGTGGTTACCGTCGAGGGAACGGAGTATGGCCACTGCGCGGACATGATCACTGAACTGGCGACCCTCGACGGGGTCGCCTCATCGTCGCTCGTTTACCACCAGATAGACAACGAATCCATGCCGGAGGAGTCATTACAATGAAACAGACACGCCGTGAGTTCATCAAGTCCAATGCCATCGCGGCGACGGCTGCCGCCGCCGGCATCAGCATCCCCGGTATCCAGGCGATCGCTGCCGACAGCGACGCGGGAGTGCGCTGGGACAAGGCGCCCTGCCGCTTCTGCGGGACTGGCTGCTCGGTGCTGGTCGGCACCAAGGACGGCCGTGTCGTCGCCACCCAGGGCGACCCGGATGCACCGGTCAACCGTGGTCTGAACTGCATCAAGGGCTACTTCCTGTCCAAGATCATGTATGGCCAGGACCGACTGACTCAACCGCTGCTGCGTAAGAAGAACGGCAAGTTCGACAAGGAGGGCGATTTCGAGCCGGTCTCCTGGGACGAGGCGTTCGACATCATGGCCGAGAAGTGGAAGGCCGCGATCGCGAAGGACCTGGAAAACAACAAGGGCAAGCCGCCCGAAGAGCTGGTCTCGAGCGTCGGCATGTTCGGCTCCGGCCAGTGGACCGTGTTCGAAGGCTACGCGGCATCCAAGCTGTACAAGGCCGGTTTCCGCTCCAACAACATCGACCCGAACGCGCGCCATTGCATGGCCTCGGCGGTCGGCGCGTTCATCCGCGCCTTCGGTTCGGATGAGCCTATGGGTTGCTACGACGACCTCGAGCATGCCGACGCGTTCGTGCTGTGGGGCTCGAACATGGCGGAGTGCCATCCGGTGTTGTGGTCACGCCTGACCGACACGCGCCTGACCAAGCCGGGCTGCGAGGTGCACGTGCTGTCGACCTTCGAGCACCGCAGCTTCGAACTGGCCGACCATGGCGTGATCTTCAAACCGCAGACCGACCTGGCGATCCTCAACTACATTGCCAATTACATCGTGCAGCACGATGCGGTGAACTGGGACTTCGTCAATGCGCATGTGAACTTCAAGTCGACGCCGACCGACATCGGCTATGGGCTGCGTCCCAACGACCCGCGCGAACAGGCGGCCAAGAACGCCGGCAAGGGCAAGCTCAGCCCGATTGACTTTGAACAGTACAAGAAGGACCTCGAGCCCTACACGGCCGAGTATGTCTCCGAACTGTCCGGCGTGCCGGTCGATCAGCTTGAGCGTCTCGCCAAGCTGTATGCGGACCCGAACAAGAAGATCGTTTCCTACTGGACCATGGGCTTCAACCAGCATACGCGTGGCGTATGGGTGAATGGCCTGATGTACAACGTGCACCTGTTGACCGGCAAGATCTCCGAGCCTGGCAACGGCCCGTTCTCGCTGACCGGCCAGCCCTCCGCCTGCGGCACCGCGCGCGAGGTCGGCACATTCGCGCACCGCCTGCCGGCCGACCTGGTGGTCGCCAAGCCGGAGCACCGCGCATTCTCCGAGAAGACCTGGCAGCTGCCCGAGGGGACGTTGTCCGGCAAGGTCGGTTTCCACGCGGTGTTGCAGAGCCGCATGCTCAAGGACGGCAAGCTCAACTGCTACTGGGTGACCACCAACAACAACATGCAGGCCGGGCCGAACATCAACGAGGAGATGTATCCCGGCTGGCGCAACCCGGCCAACTTCGTTGTGGTGTCCGATCCGTACCCGACCGTTTCGGCAACCGCGGCCGACCTGATACTGCCGACCGCGATGTGGGCCGAAAAGGAGGGTGCATTCGGCAACGCCGAGCGGCGCACCCAGTTCTGGCGCCAGCAGACCCAGGCGCCGGGTGAGTCGCGTTCCGACCTGTGGCAGTTCGTCGAGTTCTCCAAGCGTTTCAAGACCGAGGAGGTCTGGCCCGAGGAAGTGCTGGCGAAGAAGCCGGAATATCGCGGCAAGACGCTGTTCGACGTGCTGTTCGCCAATGGCCTGGTCAACAAGTTCCCGAAGCAGCAGGTGACCGACGATCGCGGCAACGTCTACGCCAGCGACGAGATGGACCACTTCGGCTTCTACCTGCAGAAGGGCCTGTACGAGGAGTACCGGATCTTCGGTACGCAGGGGCCGAAGAAGGGCCACGACCTGGCCGAGTTCGACGCGTACCACAAGGCGCGCGGTCTGCGCTGGCCGGTGGTCGACGGCAAGGAGACCCTGTGGCGCTATCGCGAGGGCTATGACCCGTTCGTGCCGAAGGATGCCAAGGTGGCGTTCTACGGCAACCCGGACGGGCGTGCGAACATCATCTCGGCACCTTATGAGCCGCCCGCCGAGGCGCCGGATCAGGAATACGACCTGTGGCTCGGGACAGGGCGCATCCTGGAGCACTGGCACTCGGGATCGATGACCCGCCGCGTGGCCGAGCTGTATCGGGCCGCGCCGGATGCACTGGTGTACATGAACCCGGCCGATGCGGAGAAACGCGGTCTGAAGCGCGGCGATGCGGCGAAGATCGTCAGCCGGCGCGGTGAGATCGTCTGCCGTGTCGAGACCAAGGGACGCAACAAGATGCCGGAGGGTATGGTGTTCGTGCCGTTCTTCGACGCGAGTCGCCTGGTCAACAAGCTGGTACTGGACGCCACGGACCCGCTGTCGAAAGAGACGGACTTCAAAAAGACCGCGGTCAAGATCATGCCGGCCTGAGACCGGTGGGAGGCCGCTGATCCGGCCTCCCATCGATCGAAGGGCTGATCACGATGACCAGGGACACGAACAACACGCGAGGCATGGATCCGGCGCGACGGCGTTTTCTGACCGATACGCTGCGCACCGCCGCCGGGGTGGGCCTCGTCGCGCTGACGCTGGGTGTCTACCAGCGCCAGGCGCGCGCATTGCCTGCGACAGCGATCCGGCCACCCGGGGTCGGCGACGAGGCGTCGTTTCAGGGCGCCTGCATCCGCTGCGGCCTGTGTGTGCGCGATTGTCCCTACAACACGCTCAAACTCGCGGAGCTGGGTGACGAGGTGGCGTTGGGTACGCCGTATTTCCAGGCGCGCGACGTCCCTTGCGAGATGTGCGACGACATCCCCTGCGTCAAGGCATGCCCGACCGGGGCCCTGGATCCGGCGCTGAAGGAGATCGACAAGGCGCGCATGGGACTCGCCGTGGTGGTGGATCAGGAGTCGTGTATTGCGTTCCAGGGTCTGCGCTGCGAGGTCTGCTTCAACGTCTGCCCGATCCGCGGCAAGGCGATCACGCTGAATTACCAGCACAACGAGCGCAGCGGCAAGCACGCGCTGTTCATCCCGGTCGTGCATTCCAAGGCCTGTACCGGCTGCGGTAAGTGCGAGAAGGCCTGCATCCTCGAGGAGGCGGCAATCAAGGTCTTCCCGATCGCACTGGCCAAGGGCATGCTGGGACGGCATTACCGCCTCGGCTGGGAGCAGAAGACCGAGGCCGGCCATGCCCTGGTGACCCCCGATGCGCCGCACCAATACAATCTGCCCGAGGGCATGCGCTATGAACACGGTGGTCGCGGGCTGATGTCCGGCGAGCCCCCGCCGGCGCCGTCCCCGCCGCCGCAGCCGTTCGCCCCCGAAGCGCCGCTGCCGCCGTTCTCCAGCAACCCGCTGGACACGCTGAACCGCAAGGGAGGTCTGTGATGGAACCCGGCGGTCGGCCCGGCGAGGAGGCGATCAGGGTCAGGGGCTGGTTCCCGGCGCATCGCTATCTGATCCTGCGTCGTGTCAGCCAGCTCGCGATCCTCGGCCTGTTCCTGGCCGGCCCCTGGCTGGGTATCTGGATCGTCAAAGGCAATATCGCCTCCAGCCTGACCCTGGGCGTACTGCCGCTGTCCGATCCGCTGGTGCTGCTGCAGGTGTTCGCGAGCGGCCATGTGCCGGGTACGGCTGCGCTGCTCGGCGGGCTGATCGTGCTGGTGTTCTACCTGGTGGTCGGCGGGCGCGTGTATTGCAGTTGGGTGTGCCCGGTGAACATCGTGACCGACAGCGCCGAATGGCTGCGCCGACGACTGAATTTGAAGGGCAGCGCGCACCTTTCCGACAAGTCCCGCTACTGGCTGCTCGGTGCGATCCTGCTGGTCGCGATGGTCACCGGCAGTGTCGCCTGGGAACTGGTCAACCCGGTGTCCATGGTCTACCGCGGGCTGGTGTTTGGCATGGGCATGGCCTGGGGCGTGGTGGTCGCGGTATTCCTGCTCGATCTGTTCGTGGGCCGACGCGCCTGGTGCGGCCACCTGTGTCCGGTCGGTGCCTTCTATGGCCTGCTCGGCGAGGCGGCCGTGGTGCGTGTGTCGGCCATACGGCGTGAACACTGCGACGACTGCATGGATTGCTTCGCGGTGTGCCCCGAGCACCAGGTCATCAGGCCCGCGCTGAAGGGCGCAGACAAGGGCGTCGGCCCGGTGATCATGTCCGGCCATTGCACCAACTGCGGGCGTTGCATCGACGTCTGCGGTCGTGATGTGTTCGCGTTCACCACGCGGTTTTCCAACAGTTCCCGCCAGCCTGTATCCGGCGTAAACCATAAAAGTGAGGTGTCGTCATGAAGTCGTTCCGGTTGATTTTCTGCGTTCTGCTGCTGTGCATGACGGGTCTGGCCGGGCAGGTCCTGGCCGCCAGTCCGGCCATCGAATCACTGCGCGGGATGGAGGCGGTGCCGGCCACCGAGCCACCGCCCGCGATGCGCGATTACATCAATGACAAGGAAAACATCGCGCGCACTTTCGAAGAACAGCCACCGCTGGTGCCCCACGAGGTGGACAAGTACACGATCAATCTGACAGAGAACAAGTGTCTGGACTGCCACGTGAAGCAGCCGGGCAAGGACAAGGCGAAATCGGTGGAGATGAGCGAGGCGCATTTCACCGACCGCAACGGCAAGGTGCTGGACCATCCGAGTGCCGCGCGCCATTTCTGCAACCAGTGCCATGTGCCGCAGATCGATGCGATGCCGCTGATCGGCAGCAATTTCCAGCCGCTGCCGCTACCGGCGCGCCCGTAACGCGGGCCAGACGACCCTCGGTGCACGACCCGGCCAGGGATGGCCTCGTGCGCACCACGAATACGGGTCCGATTGCAGACAGTCATGACAGTGGCCGACCCGGATTACAGCAGCAATCGATGCTGCGTGCCCGCGGCTGCGGCGCACCGGGATCTCATCCCGACCAGGTGCGGATGACGGCTATCGGGAACCGATCCGGGGCGACCGCAACAGGCGCCAAAGCGTCACCTGATCCGGGGACCCGGTAGGGTTGAGCTGGATGGAGGTCTGGTACCTGCCGATCGCCTCGCGGGTCGCGGTGCTGAACGCGCCGTCGATCGGCCCGGTATAGAAGCCACCGGCGGCGAGCCTCTGCTGCAGTCGACGCAACACCTCCTCATACAGCAGCACCGAACGCTCGCCGAGCTTGACCTCGACCTTCTTCGAGGGTTCGTGCAGGCGATCATCCGCGACCTGGTTCATCAGTGAATTGAGCACCGCGAACACCGGTGTATCCGGGTGCAGCCTGCAGTTCTCGCTGATCACTGCGGCCAGCATCTCGGTGCTCTCGAAAGACGTGATGTCGTAGGTGTCAGGCGCATATTGATTGCTGCCGGTGATATACCCATCCATCCAGGCCGCAATGACCAGGTAGACGGGTGAGCGCGCCTCGCGCTCGCGCTCGTAGATCGCACAGCTGACCAGTCCTGCCCCGCAGACGCCGTATTGGCCGTGCGCGTCGGCGGCAGCGGCCGGCGGCTGACCGGCGAGCAGCCCGAGAAGACCGAAGAGGCCCGCGCAGCGGGCCAGGGGACGGGTTGCCGGCATCAGGCCGCGAGCGCCTGTACCGGTGGTTTTTGCCGGCGGCGCCTGCGAGTTGCACCGCCCAGGGCAGCCAGGCCGATCGTGAGCACCGCCAGCGTGCCCGGTGACGGCACCTGGATCGTGAACGCCGCCGCCTGGCTGGCGCTGAAACCGCCGAGCAGGAACGGCGTGCTGACGATGTTCAGATTATTTGGATCGATCGACAGGATCGGCAGGTTGGCCTTGAGCGTCGGCAGGTTCACGGTGCCTGCAGCCCGGTCCGTGCAGCCGGCGCCGACCAGGCAGGCCTGTCCGGTCACCGAGCCGGATAGCTCGGCAATCGCATTGATGTAGGCCTTTGCCGTCGGCGACTGCGAGAAGATGCTGCCGTCGTTCAACAGGATGGCGGTATTGAGGCTGAAATAATTGCCGGAGCCCGGTTCTTGGTCGACAACAGTGCAGTCGCATTGAATTCGGCCGCGGCATCCACGGAACCGCTGTCGATGGTGTAGCCGAATACGAGTCCAAACTTCCCCGACGTGGTGAGGTCGGCTTTTGCCCCCGTGCGAGTATCGATCGTCACCGCCTGCTGCCACTTGGATGGCTGGCTACCGCAGAACACGTTGACGGTGTCCTTGCATAGCTTCCATGCCCACCAGGCCGGGTTGGTGTTGATCGTCCCGGTTTCCACCCCTCCCCCCGATGGCGCCCAGGGTTAACCTGCAAATTGCATGAAGGCGGACGGGCACACGGTGTTGCGTGGCAGCCGGAAGGCGTTCGATGCGTTCTTCGGCCCTTGTATTCGACGTGACAGTCTGTCCTGTTCGGGCTCAGGCCGCGCTGGACTTTGCATTTGTGCCGATCCCCCTCAAAGCATAGCTTCGGCTATGCT
>JAJDNF010000083.1 GCA_022340805.1 Chromatiaceae bacterium | reverse complement strand
CGCAGCACCCGCAGCAGATGCGCGACCAGCGTATCGTTGTCGATAAAGGGGGCTACCGGATCTGGTCGCGCATTGCTGCCATAGCGGATCGCAACGGGCTGCAGTTTGAGGCCGGCCCGTTGTGCCGCCGCGAACAGCCGCGGATGAAAACGCCGCATCGAGCGCCCGTCGCTGGTGGTGCCCTCGGGGACGATCATGATCGACGCGCCGCTGTCGAGTCGGCTGATCATCTGGTCGATCGTCGCCGGTGCCTGATTGGCGCCACGCTTGATGAACAGGGTGCCCGATGCCTTGGCGAGCCAGCCCACGATGGGCCAATGGCCCACCTCGTCTTTGGAGACAAAGGCCATGCGCCCGAGGGCGCCGAGCACTGGAATATCAAGCCAGGAGATGTGGTTGGCGACCAACAAGGCCCCCGCCTGCATCGTGCCAGTCGATTGCAGCTTGAGTTGCAGGCACTTGCACAGCCGTCGATGCCACCATTGCGTTGCCGACGGCACCCAGCGACAGCGCAGACCGATTTGGCGCGATAGGCCGGCGGCCAGCGCGAGCAGGGTTCCGGTGAGCACATGTTCGGTGACGCGCAGGGCGCGCCAGAGCGGGCCGATGATGGGCATCCGTGTCAATGTTCGGACACGCGCTCCAGGAAGTGCCTGGCGTAGGCGGGATTGAGTTGGTTCACATCGAGCAACATCAGCACGTCTCCAACCTCGAAGTCCGGGTCGCGGCAAGGTTCGCCACAGGCCTTCGCACCGAGGCGTACATAGGCCTTCAGCAATGCCGGCAGCGGTGCGTCGAGCACCTCTTCCGGCAGGTTGGAGTTTAACAGCGGTGCACGCGGGATGACGCGCAGATCCGACGGCGCCATGGCCTGGCGCCGCAGCCGATTCATGATTGCCGCCGCCTGGTAGTCGTGATCACCAAGGGGAACCGACGCACAGCCGAACAGGTAGTCGATGCTGTGCAGCTGAATGTAGCCGGCAATGCCGGACCAGAGCACGGCGATGGCGGAGCCCTGGCGGTATTCCGCCGCGATGCAGGTGCGTCCCACCTCGAGCAGTCGACCGGGCAGCGATGGGATCAAGCCGAGGTCGAACTCGCCCTGCGAGTACCAGCGCCCAAGCCGGCGTGCGTCGTTGCCGTTCAGCAGTCGCGTGCAGCCGACCACGTCGCCGCTGCTGGTCTCGCGCACGATCAGGTGGTGGCAACAGTCGTCGAACTCGTCGACGTCGAGGCCGGTATGGCCGGGTTTCAGTTTCGCGCCGAGTTCCTGGCCAAAGACCCGGTAGCGCAGCGCCTGTGCCGCGCGGATTGCTTCGGCCCCTGCAGCCAACTCGACGAAGAGTCGCTCCCCGCGCTTGACGGGCAGCGCAGACAAGATCGCTCCCATGACTTCCTCACCCCGCACTGACTGAACAAGAGTCGAGTGCGACAGGATAACGACCGGCGATTGCAGCGACGTGTGGGCGCCGTGACCGAACGATGAAGATGTGTCCGCGCGGATCAGCTTGTCTCGATGCCTGCCTGGCCAGTGTCTTGGCCAACGTCTCGAGCAGTCGCTGAACCAGGCGCCAGCCCGGTGCCCCGGTTGATATCGGGACCCGGCCGCGATCTCTCGCGCAGGGAGAGAATCGGCCAACCGCGCTCACGTGCCAGCGCGTCGAGGCGCGGGTCAGGGTCGACCGCGACCGGGTGGTCGACGCGCTCGAGCAGCGGCGCGTCGTTGATTGAAACGCAGTAGAAGTGGCTGCCGGCCAGGGACTCATGGCGCGCTTGCAGCCACTGTCGCAGACGCTGCACCTTGCCGTGCTGATACGCCGGGATACCAGCGACCGCACCGGTGTAGCGGCCGTTCGCCTGCTCCGGCTCGGTGGCGATGAGGTTCTGGATGCCGAAGCGTTCAGCGATGGGCGCCGTGACGAAGGCATTGGTGGCGGTAATGATCAGCAGCGTGTCCCCGGCCGTCCGGTGACGCTCGACCAGCTCCAGCGCGGGCTCAAGCACGATCGGGTGGATGCGTCTGGCGATGAAGTCTGCCCGCCAGCGCAGCAGGTCGTCGAGCGGGTGCTCGCTGAGCGGCCGCAGTGCGAAACGCAGGAAGGCGTCGATGTCAAGCCTGCCCTCGCGGTAATCGGCATAGAATCGCGCATTGGCTGCTTCATAGGTGGAGCCGTCGACAATGCCGATCTCCACCAGGTGTTGCCCCCAGAGGTAGTCCGAGTCCCCGGCGATTAGGGTATTGTCGAGGTCGAAGATGGCCAGCGGCATGATCCGCTCCCGGTGTGAAACGATGGTTTTCGACGACGGTAGCGGAATACGGCAATATCAGCAAAGACTGAATTGCTCGCGGATTTGCCCCGCCCACGCAGAGTGTGGAAAAATGCCGGGAAGCTCAATGAGGTACGTCACCTTGATCGACCGAGACGGTTTTCGGCCGAACGTCGGCATCATTCTCTGTAATGATCAGCGCAGACTCTTCTGGGGGCGGCGCATTGGTCAGAATGCCTGGCAGTTCCCGCAGGGTGGCATCAAGTCCGATGAGACCCCGCTCGAGGCCATGTACCGGGAGCTGGAAGAAGAGGTCGGTCTGCACGCGCAGCAGGTCAGTGTGCTCGGTTGCACTCGCGGCTGGCTCCGGTACCGGCTGCCGAAACGTTTCATCCGTCGCCATTGTGGGCCGATCTGCATCGGGCAGAAGCAAGTATGGTACCTACTGCGGGTGACGTGCGAAGAGGGTGACTTCTGTCTCGACCGATCCGCCAAGCCCGAGTTCGATGCCTGGCGCTGGGTACGGTATTGGTATCCGTTGCGCGAGGTGGTCTATTTCAAGCGCCGCGTCTACGAACAGGCCCTGCAGGAGCTTGCGCCGCTGTTATATCCAGACAGTGTGCCCTTGCCGCAGCAGCCCGAGGTGGGCGGGCCGGGACACGGCGCGCCATCCAGCCCAGCATCCGATCCGGCCCAGCAGGACGCACACCGGCTCGGCTATCTGCGCCAACGCCGGCGCTGAATCATCCTCGGCGCTTGCCCCAATAGGTAAAGAGGCACCCGTACAGCAATCAGGCGCGATGCCGCGGTTGCCCAGAGTCGGTGCCTGGCTACACGTCGTCATCACCCATGCTCGAGCCCCTGCGTCGCATTGTTCAAGCCGTCAACAAGGCCGCCTCGCTGGAGGACGCCCTTGACATCATCGTTCGCGAGGTCAAACAGGCGGTCGGTGCCGACGTCTGCTCGGTCTATCTCACCGACGCCGGCAGCCGGGAGCATGTGCTGCAGGCCACCGACGGGCTGCGGCCGGACGCGGTCGGTCGCGTGCGCTTGCCGCTACACCGCGGCTTGATCGGCTGGGTCGCCGAGCGTGCCGACGTCGTCAATCTGGACGACGCAACCAACCATCCGCGCTACCTGAACATCGTCGACAGCGGCGAGGAGCGCTACCGGGCCTTTCTCGGTGCTCCCATCATCCAGAATCGTAAGGTACTCGGGGTATTGGTGTTGCGTCAGCGCGAGCCGCGCCTGTTCTGCGACGACGCGGTGACCTTCGTCATCACGCTGGCGGTGCAACTCGCGGCCGCCATCGCACTGGCCCGCAACACCGGCGAGCTCGATCGCATGCGTCGGCAAGACGGGCTGTCGCATCGCTTCCTCAAAGGACTTGCGGCGTCCCCGGGGATTGCCTTCGGTACCGCCTATGTCATCTATCCCGCTGCCGATCTCGACGCGGTGCCGGACAAACCGGCAGCCGATCCGGAGGCGGAGATCGCCGCCTTTCGTACTGCGTTGACGGATGTTGCAGGCGATATTTCCGCAATGGTGTCGCGCATCGGCGGCGCCCTGCGCGAGGAGGATCGCGCCCTGTTCGATGCCTGGCGGCTAATGCTCGAGAGCGAGTCGCTGATCGACGACACGCTCGCGCGCATCCGCGACGGTAACTGGGCGCAGGGCGCCCTACGCGAAACCATCACCGAGCATGCCGCGGTGTTCCACCGCATGGATGACGCGTATCTGCGCGAGCGTGGCTCGGACGTGCGCGACCTCGGCCGCCAGGTGCTAATGCGGTTGCAGCATCTCGACGCCCCGGCGGTGGAGTATCCGCCGCACACGATCTTGGTGGGCGATGAGATCAGCGCCATGCAGATCGCCGATGTGCCACGTGAGTCCCTGGCTGGCATTGTCAGCAGTTCCGGTTCCGGTTCGTCGCACATGGCGATCCTGGCACGGGGCATGGGCGTGCCGGCAGCCATGGGGGTCGCAGAGCTGCCGGTCAGCCGCATCGAAGGCCGGGACCTGATCGTCGACGGCTACCGCGGCCGTG
>JAJDNF010000044.1 GCA_022340805.1 Chromatiaceae bacterium | reverse complement strand
ATACAGCCGGGGGGATTACCTAAGGGAAATCCCGGTGTCCGCATAAGATGTTGATTCAAAATAGGTTTATGGCATTTCCCGATCCGGATTCTTGGTCAACCGTTAAGTCGGTCATAGATCAGGAAGCCTGCGATATAGGTGCCTATCGCTGAGCCGAGCGTGCTGAACAGAAACACCAACAGGGTGCGCGAGACCCGGTTGCGCCACCAACCGCGGAGCTGGGTCGTGTCGTGCCGCAGCCGGCTGAAGTCGCCGACACGCGGCTTGCGCAGCCACAGCTCGGCGGCGGCGGTGACCATGCCGGCACCGATCGTCGGATTGAGCGAGGTGACCGGCGCGGCCAGAAAGGCGGTCAGGATGGTCAGTGGATGTGCGGCTGCGATGACGGCGCCAAGCGCCGACAGGCCGCCGTTGATCAGTACCCAGTCGCTGACCAGTTGCCAGCCGAGTTCGGGGCTGCGCTGAAAGCCGATGTAGAAGCCGGTGAATACCAGCGCCACGATCAGCCAGGGGAGCAGCCGCGGCCAGCGTGATCTTGCCGGCAAGGCCTCCAGCTGCCGGATTGCGCTCGATGGGTCATCGCTGTCGTCCAGGTGTGCGGCGATACCGTTCAGGTGGCCGGCGCCGACCACGGCCAGCAGCGGCCGGCCCGGGTGCTGGGCGGCGGCCTCGCGCAGCCGCGCGGCCATGTAGCGGTCGCGCTCCGCGATCAGAGGCTGGTAAAGGTCGCTGCGGTCGTGTGCGAACTCGGCGAACGTGGTCTCGATCACATCGCCCTCCTTGAGATGCTCGATATCCTCTTCGCTGACCTGTTCGCGCGACACCAGGCTGGCGAGGAGTCCACTGAACAGCACGGCGCGGCGCCACCAGCTGAGGTTGCCAGCAGTGCGCCGCAGCGTGATGCCTATCTCGCGATCGATCAGAACAACCGCCAGGCCGTGCTTTTCCGCCTGGCGTATCGCGGTGCGCATCTCCGCACCCGGTTCGATGCCCAATTGCTCACCGAGGCGCTGCTGGTAGGCCGCCATGGCGAGGTTGGCCATCACCATGGATGCCTTGCCCTGGCGGACCACCTGCATCAGGTCGAGCTCGGCGAGGCGGTCCGGATTGCTGATCGCCTCGTAGCGGCTTGCGCACAGCTCGACTGCGACCGCCTGGTAGGCCTTGCTGTCGAGCTCGCTGGCAACCTGCTCGGCGCTGCTGCGCGAGATATGTGCGGTACCAAGCAGGGTGATCGACGTTTCTCCGACCATCACCTCGCGCAGCAACGCCGCTGGGTGCTCCGGGTTGTCTGCTGCGGCATTCTCGACGACCGGCATGGCTGCCTCCTGTGCGATGGCCGGATATGATAGCAGGGGCTGACCGGTGACAGGCCGGGGCCGGCTCATTAACATGGTCCACCGTTACGCTACCGCAAGGTCACTGATGCGCATCCTGATCCTATTCCTCACGATCCTGCTTACCGCCTGCCTGAGCAACCCGCCCGGCGAGGTGCCGAATAGCCTGGCGCAGCAGGTCCGCACCTTCGAGGACGTCGTTCGCTGGGGGGCTTTGCCCAAGATGTATCTGTTCCAGAAGCACGATCCGGATGAGGTCGTTACGATCCCCGACAACCTCGACAACGTGCGGGTAACGAACTACGAGATAGCCAGCCGGCTCAGCGAGGTCGCGCCGCTGCGCTGGACGCAGACCGCTGTGATCGACTACGTGCTGATCGACCGTCAGGTGGTCCGCCAACTGGCCGACGAGCAGGTATGGCAGAGCGATGACGAGGGCCAGAGCTGGTACCGCACAAACCCTATGCCGCAGTTCCATTGAGCGGCGTCCAGCCCCGGCTGTCCGGCGCGATCATCCCGGATACGGGTACAACATGCAGGCCAGCGAGGCCAATGCGGACAACCGCATCGCCGATCTCAGACGACCTTGGGTTTGAATGGTCGCCAACCGTCATCTGCATGGTCGGCGATGGTGCTGTCTTTGCGTTGGCGAGGGTGTTGTTTGGCCAGCGCGGTATGGTCTTCCCTGCCGAACAGAACCCGGTCGTATGCCCGGCGCCTGTCGGCATCCATCAACACGCTGTGCGCTTCGTTGATGATGCAGGCGTTCCAGTGTTCGCCGCCGAGGTCAGGATGCTGTTTCAGCTTCAGCATCAACGCCTGGTAGCTGGCGCGGATTACCGCTGGTGGCGCGTCGGGCTGTACATGCAGGATGCGGTAGTAATTGCGCTTGTTCTTCACGGGATGCTCGACAGGGGATTACCTGCCTGCTATCGGCATTGGCGTGGCTTTACTTAACCTGCGTGTTGCATCGGTCGATCCTGGGGCAGGCAGCGAATGCGGCCCGGTCGGGCGCCGAACCCGGGCCCGCGCCGGCCGGGTGTTGCGCCCCGGCCGCCTGCGCTAGCCGCCATCCCCGAGCAGTGGCCGCAGCGAGTCGACGACCTCCTGGCTGTTCCAGTCGAAAGCGCCGAACACCGCGTAGCGGATGCGATGCGCGCGGTCCAGGACCAGGGTGGTCGGGAACGCGTACACCCCCCAGCGGCGCAGCGCTTCTCCGTCACTGTCCAGCAGCACCGGGTAGTCCACCGGCTTGTCCTTGAGGAAGGCCTCCATACTCGCGACCGTCTCGCCGACATCCACCGCGAGTATCTCCAGTCCTTCGGACCGAAACTGCCGGTACAGACGCTGCAGCGACGGGATTTCCTCCACGCAGGGCGGACACCAGGTCGCCCAGAAGTTGACCAGCACGACCTTGCCGCGCAACTCGGCCAGATCGATGGTTCCGGCGCGCAACGTCGGCAGGCGCAAGTCCGGTGCCGCGCGTTCACCAGGGTAGCGGCGTAGCAGCGTGCTCGACTCCGGCCGCTCTGGCGCAAGCGACTCACCGTGCAGTGGTGCGGGTTGCGGCGGCGTGCCGCCAAGTGCGTCGAGTTGAGCCATCGCCCGGGCGAGGATGTTGGGCAGCCGCCCGGTCATGGCATCTTCCTCGGCGCTGAACTCGGGCCTGGCGTAGAAGCCGTCGGAGACCTGCGGCAGGCGCTGCACAAAAACCGGGCTGCCGCCGGTCTCGAGCTGTCGGATGTCGTCGCCGAGCCGCCAGAATCCGGCCGAGTCCTCGGGCTGCAGGAGGTAGATCGGCAGGTTGCTGGCGGCGACGATCGGCAGGTATTCGGCGGCCTCCGCACCCTGTGGCGTGCGCACGAACAGGCGCGGGCTGAAGGCCAGCAGGCCGGCCAGTGCGGCCGTGTCGTCGGTCTGCTCCTGCCAGGCACGCACGCTGGCCAGCGCCAGCGCCACACTTCGCCCCTCGGCCATCAGGAACACGCGCTTTCCAGTGCGCGAGATCGCGTCGGCGAATACCGCACTGACGGCCACCGGGTCCACCCCGTTGAGGCTGTAACGCCCGACCGGCAGGAACCAAGCGGCATGCAGGTCGGGGGTCCAGACCTCGATACCCTGCGCGGCCAGGCGTTCGGCCAGGTCGACGCGGCGCGCGCTGGCGCCGAATTCGGACGGCAGCCAGACGATCAGGCGGTCACCCTCGGCCGGATTCACGATGACCGGGATGTCGTCGCCATGTGCAGTGCTGACCAGGTGTCCTGCCAGGCCGTTGCCGGCGCCGGCCAACAGAAACAGCAGGGCAATGAATCGGAACATGGGCTGGCATCCGGGTGATGACGCAGGGGGGATGCAATTATAGGGGATTACCGCTACAGGGGATTACCGCGGCCGCCACGGGTTGAAAGGCAGCGCCGCCGATCGCAGCATTCCCGCCTATGAGAAGCCTGTTGGATCTGCAGTTCGACAATACCTTTGCGCGCCTGCCGGTGGGTTTTCACTCGCCGGTAAGTCCGACGCCGCTGGCCGGGATGCATCTGGTCAGCGCCAGCCCGGGCGCCGCGGCGTTGCTCGATCTGCCGCCCGAGAGCCTGCGCGACGATGAGGTGCTGAACGGGCTCGCCGGTGTCCAGACGCTGCCCGGCACCGAGCCGGTCGCCATGTGCTACGCAGGGCACCAGTTCGGCCACTACGTGCCGCAGCTCGGTGATGGGCGGGCGATGATCCTCGGTGAGGTCGTGACCGGGCAGGGTGCGCGCTGGGAATTGCAGCTCAAGGGCGCCGGACTCACCCCGTATTCGCGCGACGGCGACGGGCGCGCGGTGCTGCGGTCGACGGTCCGTGAGTATCTGTGCTCGGAGGCGGTGCATGCGCTGGGCATTCCGACCACGCGGGCGCTGTGCATGTTCGGCAGTTGCGAGGAGGTGTATCGAGAGCGCATCGAGAGCGGCGCCCTGCTGGTGCGAATGGCCCCCAGCCACGTGCGCTTCGGATCGTTCGAGGTGTTCTACTACCGCGACCAGCACGCCCAGCTGCGCCAGCTGGCCGACTACGTGATCGACCATGACTACCCGCAGCTGCGTGAGCAGGCGCAGCCGTATCTCGCCCTGCTGGGCGAGGTGGTGAGGCGCACCGCGAGGCTGATGGCGCAGTGGCAGCTGGTCGGCTTCGCGCACGGGGTGATGAACACCGACAACATGTCGATCCTTGGCCTGACCCTGGACTACGGGCCGTTCGGTTTCATGGATGCCTATGACCCCGGGTTCATCTGCAATCATTCCGATTATCATGGCCGCTACGCCTTCGACCAGCAGCCGTCGGTCGGCCTTTGGAACCTGAGCTGCCTGGCGCAGGCCATGCTGCCGCTGCTCGACGCCGACAACGGCGAGGCCGCGGCGGAACAGGCCAGGGCCGCGCTCACGGAGTACCAACCCGTCCTGGTCGAGGCCTATGCGCAGGGCATGCGCAGCAAGCTCGGCCTGCGTGAGGAGCACAACGACGACCAGCTCCTCAGCGGCCGCCTGCTCGACCTGATGGCGTCCAACCGGGTCGATTACACCAACCTGTTCCGTGAGCTGGCCGACCTGAGGCTCGACGACCCGACGTCCGACCGGGCCTTGCGTGACCGCTTCCTCGACCGCGCCGGCTTCGATGCCTGGGTGGCGGACTACAGGGCGCGGCTGCGTACCGAACACAGCGCGGACCCGGTGCGTGCGGCGGCGATGCGCCAGGTCAATCCACGCTACGTGCTGCGCAACTACCTCGCACAGCAGGCGATCGTGCAGGCCGAGCGGGGTGACTACGCCGAGATCGAGCGCCTGCTGACGCTGCTGTCGAGGCCTTTCGATGATCAACCGGGGATGCAGGCCTATGCCGCCGAGCCACCGGACTGGGGCCGGCAGCTCGAGGTGAGTTGTTCGTCTTGATGCGCGGGTGGCTGACGCAGCGTTCCGGGCATTGCGATCGAATCCTGTAAGGTGGGCAAAGCGGTGCGGGCGAGGCACTCGCTTAAGTAGCTGCGCCGCGGCACCGCAGTCACCCCCGATTTTGTGAGAGCATGTCCCTGCTCAGGCCCTGCCGGGTGCGCTGGGCGCGACCCAACTCAACACTCGGATTTCGAGACGCTATGGTTCACTTCAGCCAACTGCCCGGCCGCCACGAGCGTCACTACCGCCGCAAGATCGGCAATCCGCTGTTCCCGGGCGCCCCGGACCGGCCCGACGAGGCGCTGCTGCTCGAGATGCAGCGCCTGGATCACGAGGAACTGCTGGGCTTTCTCGTCGAGCTGCGCGCAGCCGTGCAGCAGGCCGCGGAATTGCAGCCGAATACCGGCAGCGAGGTGATCCTTGCGATCAAGGAGACCCTCGACCGCCTGTACGAGAGCTCGGCCGGGCTGGCCGAGGATCACGCCAACAACCAGGCCGCGATCCGCCACCTGCTCGAGGTGATCATGCGCAATGTCGAACGCGGTGCCGCCGGAGACGCGCGGGCGCTCGATGAGCTGGCCCAGGAACGGGCCGCGCGTGCGGCCCATTTCGAGCTGCTGGCCAGTCCGCTGGTGGCCGACCTGTTGCATCCGCACAGCGTGATACAGGCCGCCGAACTCGCGCCGAGCCTGTTATCGGCGGACCGCGACGAGTTGGCCGCAGCGCTGCAGTTGTTCGACCTGGAGCAGGCCAGCCAGCTGTACGTGGACGCCAGGCAGTGCCTGACAGCCTGTGCCGCGCCGCCGGCGCATGCGGCTGCACGCCTCGCGCAGATCGAGGCGCGGCTCGCCGGGCTGCGCCGGCAGACATCTCTCAACTGAGGTTCTGCAGGCCTCAGTTCTCGCTGAGTTCGATCTCGCCGTCGATCGATACGGTGATCTGCTGGGTGCCGGCCTCGATTCGGGGCGGGGCCGGCGCGGCGTCGGCCGGCGCGGCGCTCATTACCATGCCGCGCGCAATTGGCGCTGGGTTGTAGAAGCCGTCGTTGATGTTGATGCGTACCACGCGGTAGCTGTTGCGCCCGAGCGAGCTGGCAATGCTCCGGGCACGCGCCTGAAAGCGTTTGAGAGCCGTATCGGTCAGCGCATCCAGGTAGCTGCGGCGTCGTTCATCCGAGACCTGGTACGCAATCGACTGCACCTGCAGCTGTTCCTGCAGGCGACCGATCAGGTCACCGAGCAGCCGGCTGTCCTGGCTCTCGAGGCGCAGCGACTGGTTCACGCGCCAGCCGCGCACGTTGCTCTTGTCATAGATTGCGCTGGTCTGGTAACCGAGTGTCTGCACCTTCACTTCCGGGTGGTCCTTGACCATCGCAACTGCCCAGTCCATGCGGCGGTTGATCTCGTCGGCGGGCTGGGCCGCGTCGCGGCCCTCGGCCTGAGCGAACATGACGGCCACGAGCAGGTCGTTGTCGGCCTCGGTCTGCGCGGACTCGTTGAGGGTGACGCGGTTGTAGGGTAGTGGTTCTGCGCTGGCGAACGGCGTGCCCGACAAGGCGGTGATCAGCAACGCAGCGGTAAGGGCATGACGCATCGGCGGTCTCCGGTAACGAATGAGCCGCGAGGATAGCTCACCGCGCTGGTCGGCGGGTGTGTGCCGGCGCAAAGAAAAACCCCGCACCTGGGGTGCGGGGTCTGTCGTGACCGCGTCGGCGGTCGGCAATTCGCGCCGGGGCGGAATTACTTGGCTTCTTCGGCCGGTGCAGCGACCGGTGCAACCGGAGCCATCGGGGCGTAGCCGTAGGGGGCGTAGCCGTAGCCATAGCCAGGTGCGGAGTAGTTGTAACCGCGACCCCAGCCGTCGCCAGAGCCGTAGCCGTTGCCGTAGCCGCGCATGTTGGTGTGGCCGCGGCCCGAGAAGTTCATGCTGAAGTTGCCTTCGCCA
>JAJDNF010000037.1 GCA_022340805.1 Chromatiaceae bacterium | reverse complement strand
GTGGTCCTGGTCGCGGTCTTCGGCGTGTTGTTCCTGGGTGAAAGGCTCTCCCCTGGCAACTGGCTCGGGGTATTCCTGATGACCGCCGGGGCCCTGCTCGTCGCGATGCGATGACGCCGATCGGTGTTGCGATCCGGGCTGATAGCTGACGCCGCCGCCGTGTAAACTGAAGGGCGAGACCCGCAGGTATCCCAAACGGATAGTCAAGGAACCCGCCTCACTGCTATGCCGCAACACGACACTGAATACCTCACCACCAGGGAGCTGGCCGAGCTGTTGCGCATCAAGGAGCGCAAGGTCTACGACCTCGCCGCATCCGGGCAGATCCCCTGTTCGCGCGCCATGGGCAAGCTGCTGTTCCCGCGCCAGGAAATCGAATCATGGCTTGCGCGCGAAAGTTCCGGCGGCGTGCAGTCCAGGGCCATGCGTCGACCCGGGGTGTTGCTCGGCAGCTACGAGCCATTGCTCGAATGGGCGCTGCGCGAATCCGGCTGTGGCCTGGCCACGCTGCTCGACGGCAGCCTGGATGGGCTGGAGCGCTTTGCGCACGACGAGGGTGTGGCGACCGGACTGCACATCTACGACCCGGTCGGAAATGAATGGAATGTCGCGTCGGTCACGGAGCGGTTCGCCCAGGCCCCGGTAGTGCTGGTCGAGTTCGCGTGGCGCGAGCGTGGCCTGATCGTACTGCGTGGCGCCGAGGCGGAGTTCGCCGACGTCGCGGCGCTGAAAGGCCGCCGGATGGTGCCACGCCAGGTCGGCGCCGGCAGCCAGGTGCTGCTGCTGCACCTGCTCGGCCAGGCCGGCCTGGGCGCCCAGGACGTGCAGTGGGCGGACGTAGCACGCACCGAGTCCGACGCGGCGCTCGCGGTGCTCGAGGGCAAGGCCGATGCGACCCTCGGCCTGCGCGCCATGGCCGATCAGTTGCGGCTGGGCTTCGTGCCGCTGCTACGTGAGCGCTACGACCTGCTGGTCGATCGGCGTGCCTGGTTCGACCCGCCGATGCAGCGCCTGGTCGACTTCTGCCGCGGCGCGGCATTTCAGGCCAAGGCCGCAGCGCTGGCCGGGTACGATGTCGATGGTTTTGGCAAGGTCCATTTCAACGGCGCATGAACGGGAGCGCGGCGCAGGGGCAGGTCGATATCGGCGGCGGGAATATCGCTAAGTCGACCATCACCACGGATTCGGTCAACCGCCGGGGCCTGGAAAAGCCAAGGCGGCGATTGTGATGGTGAAGGCGAGCGACCTAACCTGCAAATTGCATGAAGGGTTTGGGAATCAGGGTGTGATGGGCAAAGCAGTTGGGCTGATCGGCCGAAAAAGCATAGCTGAAGCTACGGTTTTAGGGGGATCGGCACAAATGCAAAGTCCAGCGCGGCCTGAGCCCGAACAGCACAAACGGTCACGTCGAATACAAGGGCCGAACAACGCATCGAACGCCTTCCGGGTGCCGCGAAACACCATGAGCCCGTGCGCCTTCATGCAATCTGTAGGCTAATGCTCGCATTCGAAGGCTGAGCGCCGTCCGGCATGCCCGGCCGGCCCGGTGTCTGAGGATTTCGCTGACAGTGCGACCGCCAGTCCGGGCGGCCGCGTCCGCATCGCCTGCCGCCGTTACTTCTTGGCGTTGGGGAAGAACAGCTGCTGGCCGTCGAGCTGGTAGCTGGCGATGGCCGACTGACCCTGGTCGCCCAGGATCCAGTCGATGAACGCCTGGCCCTCGGCCTGCTTCACGTTCGGGTGCCTGGCCGGGTTGACCAGTATCACGCCGTACTGGTTGAACAGCCCCTTGTCGCCCTCGACCGCGATCCGGTAATCGCTCTTGTTCTTGAAGCTGATCCAGGTGCCGCGGTCGGTCAGCGTATAGGCCCCCATGCCGACAGAGGCGTTCAGCGTCGCCCCCATGCCGGAGCCGGTCTCGCGGTACCAGTCGCCGCTGCCGGTCTTCGGGTCTATGCCTGCCTCCTTCCAGAGTGCGATCTCCTTCTTATTGGTCCCGGAATTGTCGCCACGCGACGCGAACAGCGACCTGCTGGCGGCGATCGCCTTCAGGGCCGCAACCGCATCCCGGGTACCGGCGACCTTGGCCGGGTCGGACGGCGGGCCGACGATGATGAAATCGTTGTACATCACGTCGAAGCGCTCGACACCCCAGCCCTCGGCGACGAACTTCTCCTCGGCCGGCTTGGCGTGCACCAGCAGCACGTCGCCGTCACCGTTCTGCGCGTTCTTGATCGCCTGGCCGGTACCGACCGCGACCACGTTGACCTTGATCCCGGTCTCGGCGGTGAACTTCGGCAGCAGGTAGTCGTACAGGCCGGAATTGGCGGTCGAGGTGGTCGACTGCACCAGGATGGATTTTTCCTCCGCCAGCGAGGCGGTCGACAACAGCACGCTGCCGAGCAGCGTGATGGGTGCAGCCCAGGTCAGAACCTTCTTTAGCACGGATGTCTCCCATTGTTTATCGTGATGGTTTTCGAATCACCAGGCGCCCTTCGAGGTAGTCGCGGGCCGCCTGTGATGCCGGGTTGTCAAAGAAACTGTGTGCGGGCGAGTGTTCGGCCAGTCGCCCCGCGTTCAGAAAGATCACGTCGTCCGCCAGGCGCCTGGCCTGGCCGAGGTCGTGGGTGACGAAAATGATCTTGGTACCGCGTGCGTGCGCCCGATTGACGATCGCCTCGATCGCCGCGGTCGAGGCCGGGTCGAGGCTGGCGGTTGGTTCGTCGAGGAACAGCTCCTGCGGGTTGGTGGCCAGCGCGCGCGCCAGTGTCAGGCGCTGCTGCTCGCCACCCGAGAGCAGGCGCGCCGGCCGATGTGCCAGCTCGCCCAGGCCGACCTCGTCGAGGATCTCGCTGACCTGGGCCGACTCAGCCCGTCCGCGCAGATTGAGCACGAAGCGGATGTTGGCGGCCACCGAGCGGCGCAGCAGTACCGGGCGCTGGAATACCATCGCCTGCTGGCGGCGCAGACCGTCGTCGAGCGGACGGCCGCCCCAAAGCACCTGGCCGGCCGTGGGTATCAGCAGGCCGTGCAGCAGGCGCAGCAGCAGGCTCTTGCCGGCGCCGTTGGGGCCCATCACGACCGTGCGGCCGCGGCCCGGGATCTTCAGGTCTATGCCGTCGATCAGCGCTGTGTCGCTGGGCCGGTAGACCAGTCCACGGGTCTCACCCAGGGGTGCGGGCGGGTCGGCCGCCTCGGGCCAGCTGCGCCGGTCGGCGATCGCGCTGGCGTCAGGCATAGGCGTACCTCGTGGCGGTCAGGCGCAGGGCCATGACCGCGGCGTTGACCGACAGCGCAATCGTGATCAGTACGATGCCCAGTCCGAGTGCGAGCGCCAGGTCGCCCTTCGAGGTCTCGAGCGCGATCGCGGTGGTCATGACCCGGGTCAGGTGATCGATATTGCCGCCGACGATGATCACCGCGCCGACCTCGGCGATCGCGCGGCCGAATCCGGCCAGCGCGACGGTCAGCAGGCTGTAGCGGGCGTCCCACAGCAACGCGGTGGCCGCGCTGCCGGGTGGTACGCTCAATGAGCGGAACTGTTCGGCGTACTCGGTGCTGAGTTGCTCGACGACCTCGCGCGACAGCGCGGCGACGATCGGCGCGATCAGCACCGCCTGCGCGATGATCATCGCGGTTGGGGTGTACAGCAGGCGCATCCAGCCGAGCGGGCCAGCATTCGACAATAACAGGTAGATCAGCAGGCCGACCACGACAGGGGGGAGGCCCATCAGCGCATTGAGCAGTATGATGACGGCCGTGCGGCCGCGGAACCGGCCCATCGCGACGGCCGTCCCGATCGGCAGGCCGACCAGGCACGCGATCGCGACTGCGGACAGGCTGACCTTCAGTGACAGTGCGATGATCTCGAGCAGGTCCGGGTCGGCGGACAGCACCAGCCGGAACGCCAGCCCAAAGGCCTCGCTGAAATCCTGCATATTTTTCGCCCCCAACGAAAATCATGCATGAGAGGCGAAAGATTGCGCTATTTTTTGCGCGGCTACAACCATGCCTGCGTTGGAGATATCAGGACGTTGAAGGGTTCGAAGGACAATTCCGCTGAGGCGCTGCGCACGCTGGAAAGATCCGGCACGCAGTCAGCGCACGGCGCCGATGATCCGTCACGACGGCCGGGCCGTGTCCCGACGTGGACCCGTTGGGCCGGTGACTTCTCCGGCGCCTATGCCGACCTGGGTACCTTCCTGCCGCTGATCGTCGGCATGTTCGCGGTACAGCAACTGGACCCGGCCGGTGTCTTGGTCGGGTTCGGGGTGTTCGCGCTGGCGACCGCGCTGATCTACCGCCGGCCGGTACCGGTGCAGCCGATGAAGGTGGTGGCGGCGGTGGTGATCGCGGGCGGACTCAGTGCGTCCGAGGTCGCGGCCACCGGGGTGTTGCTCGGGGTTGTGCTGTGCGTGCTCGCCGCCATCGGTGCGGTCGGGCGCCTGGGGCGCCATATCCCGCATACGGTCCTGAGCGGCATCCAACTCGGTGTCGGCCTGTACCTCATCTGGGGCGGTATCAAGCTCGGGATGCAGCAGCCTGCGGTGGGACTGATCGCGCTGGCCGGTCTGCTGTTGTTGCAGCGCACCCGTTTCAGGCCGCTCGCGGCGTTGCTGGTGGTCCTGTGCGCCGGGGTCTGGGGGGCCGTACAGGCGGACGTGGTGTGGCCCGGGGTAACGCTGGGCTTGTCGTTGCCACAACTTCAGGTGCCGGATCTGGGCAACCTGTGGGTCTCGGCGCAGGGCGTGCTGCTGCCGCAGCTCGCGCTGACCCTGACCAATGCCACGCTGGTCACCGCGGCGATCGCCGCCGACCTGTTCCCGCACGACCGTGAGCGGATCACGCCGGATCGGCTGGCGTGGAGCTCGGGGGCACTCAACCTGGTGCTGGCGCCGTTCGGCGGCTTTCCGATGTGCCATGGTGCAGGCGGACTGGTGGTGCAGCACAAGTTCGGCGCTCGCACCGGGCTCGCGCCGGCGATCTTCGGTGTGACCTGCCTCGCCCTGGGATTGTTTTTGGGGCCGCACGCGCTCGATCTGCTGGCGATCCTGCCGATGGCAGCAATCGGCGCCCTGCTGATCCCGGCGGGGATAGACCTGGCGGTCAGCAAACGCCTGCGCCGTGCCTCGCCGGACCGCCTGCTGGTGATCGTGCTCACCGGGGTGACCTGTGTCGTGGTCAACGTCGCCGTGGGACTGCTCGCAGGGATCGCACTCGAAGGGCTGCGAATACTCCTGACGCGCAGGCACACGACCTAGCGCGATGCGCGGCAACTGGCTGCGCATCACCTCGCATGTCCCGACATCGACAGTAGGGTGATGCAATAGCGCACGTATTGCACCGTTTGCGACGCTACGCGGTGCATTACGGCTTGCGCCTAATGCACCCTACCGGGGTTGCCGGACCGCCCGCCCCGGCGGTGATGGTAGGGTGCAATAGCGCACGTATTTCACCGTTTGCGACGCTACGCGGTGCATTACGGCTTGCGCCTAATGCACCCTACCGGGGTTGTCGGACCGCCCGCCCCGGCGGTGATGGTAGGGTGCATTGCGGCTTACGCCTAATGCATCCTACCGGGGTTGCCGGACCGCCCGCACGCACCTCAGCGCGCTGCGGCTGTGCGGTGTCCCGGATCGCCAGCGGTGATCTCAGGATCCCTGTCGGGCCGCATCACCGCAAACAGCAGCAGTGCGAACACCGCACCCAGCGTGTCGGCCAGCATATCTTTCTGCGCGTCCCAGATATCACCCTGCGAGCCGAGGAACTCGATTCCGGCATTGCCGCCCTCGAGTGCCGCATACCACCACTCGACAATCTCGTAGCCGGCGGCGATCCCCATCACCAGCAGCAGCGCGAACAGGTTGGCCGGAAGGTACCGGCAGTGGCCGCGCCGCAACATCCACTCTGCGGTGGCAAAGGCGTAGAAGCCGACCGAAAAGTGGGCTATGCGGTCGAATTGGTTGCGCTGGGAACCGATCAGTTCATTGAACCAGTCGAATGGCACATTCGCAAAGGTGTAGTGTCCGCCGACCGTATGCCAGAACAGCCAGAACGCCATCAGCGCATAAGCGGTGTTGCTGAACCGGAAATAGGGATAGGTCAGCACCAGCCCAAAGTAGACCAATATCACCGGTGTCACCTCGGCGACCCATACCGGGCGCGAGACCGGCTGTATCGCGAGGGCGATGAAGAACACCGCGAATACGATCGCCAGCCAGTGCGGAAATTCGAGACGTGCCATCGGCTATACCTCTTGGGTTGGGCGGTGCCAAGTGTACCCGCACTGCCACGATCAGAAGCAATCTCCTGTGCGGTTGTGGCCGAGTGCTCACTGTGTGACCGGCCGAGGCCGCGCACAAGGGAAAACTGCGACGCAGTTCCGCCATTCCATGCGTTACCGGACGCTACATTGACTGACACAACAGTGCTGGAGATTTAGGTGCCATGAACCAACCGAAGACCCTTGCTGAAACCCCTTGGGGGCAATCCCGAATTGAGGTGCTGGTGCTGTACGTGCTGACTACGGTCGGCTCGGGGATGCTCATGGAGCTCCACTGGCTCACGGCCATGGCGGTCGCGCCGCTGGTCATGCTGGTCATGCTGCTTGGCGTGATGGCATCGGTGCAGGTGCTGTGGATGGTCGTGCTCGGCATGGAGAGGCTTGGCACTGCAATTGGATTGCGCAAGAGCCCGCTGACCTGATCCCACCGCCATCAAGTGCATCACGGCCCGCGCCCAATGCACGCTGCGCGACTCGCCGCACTGCCCGCCGATATCGACCGCCCGGAAGACCGGTGACGGTCGGGTCCAGCCACTGAGCGCATTGCACCGGCCGGGCCGAGTCGGGCTGTCCCGCAACTCAAGCATCAGACACCAGGGCGCCCTACAACAGCCCGCATCTGTCACCGGCATCACGGATGCTGGCGGATTTCGCAGCCGGTCCGGTGCCGGGCTGGAGCGAAAGTGGTAGCTGCAAGCTACCAGATGAGTGAAGACCAAGCCGGCGCGAGCGAGAAACCGCCAGGACCGGGATAGGCAGGCAGTGGAAACAGGGTGTCAATCTTGGGTCACGAACAGATTCAATCATTTCTATCGCGATTTCAGCCTGTTACGCCACAGCTGCCCACCGGCCGGTGGGGGATGCGGGCTAGCGCCAGACCCCGTCCGGACTGCTGTAGCTGCTCAGCACGCGGATGTAATTGAGCCGCTCGTAGTCGGACGGGTCAAGCACGCTGGCCTGACTCAGGTGCCCGCGAAAGTCGTTCAGGCTTTCGAAGCCCTGGTGTTCCATCCACGCTGCGAGGTCGGCAATCACCTTTGCAAGCAGCTGCGGACCGTGCTGCAGCAGGGCGTGGCACAGGTGTACCACATCGGTACCGGCGAGCAGCAGCTTGATCGCATCTTCCGCGGAATACACGCCACCGGTCGCGCCCAGGGAGCAGTCCACGCGGCCGCGCAGGATCGCGATCCAGCGCATCGACAGCAGCGCGTCGGACGGCCGGGTCGGCGTGAGGGCGTGCCTGAGGCGCATGCCGTCCACGTCGATATCCGGCTGGTAGAAGCGGTTGAACAGCGAGACTCCACTGACCCCGGCGGCCTCGAGTTTCTTCACCATGTTGCCAATCGAGCTGAAGAACGGTGACAGCTTCATATTGATCGGGATCGCGACATGCTCACGCAGTTCCTTGAGCAGAGTGATGTAGCGCTGTTCGACGTAGTGGCCCTCTTCCCAGACATCGCCGGCCACGTAATAGGCATTCAGCTCGAGCGCGTCCGCGCCGGCGTCGGTAACCTCCTTGGCATGGGTCATCCAGCCGCTGGCCGTCACCCCGTTCAGGCTGGCGACCACCGGGATGTCCAGCGTGGCCTTTAATGCGGCGATCTGCTCGAGGTACCGGTCCAGTTCGCCAGGGAAGTCCTGGTTGCTCGGCAGGTAGCTGTCGGCCTCGGCGTGGCCGGTCTCCTGGTGGTGCAGAAAGCGCGTCATGCCCTCCTCTTCCGCCTGCACTGCCTCTTCGAACAGCGAATACATCACGATCGCGCCAGCACCCGCGTCCTCGAGCTGCTTGGCGGCGTCTAGGCTTCGCGACAGTGGCGAGGCCGAAGGCACGAACGGATTTTTCAGCTCCATGCCGAGCCATCTCGTGGTCATGTTCATTGCTGCGTTCTCCTCATCTGGTGGCGTGGGTCCCGCCGTTCAGCGCCTCTCGTCAGCGGTGCAGAGTGCGCAACGGCGACGGATCGCGCTGCGCCGGACATAAGGCCGACAGGCCCGCTCACGGCTCGTTCCCCGATTCGCCGACCGGGGTCTCGCCGACCGCGAGCTTGGCCAGCTGCTCGTACAGGTGAAACTTCGCTCGGGTCTGGTGTTGCGCGGCCTGCATGAAGCGGTGCGCGGCATCCGGGTGGGTGCGTTCGAGTACCGCGAAGCGCGTCTCGGTCATGGCAAAATCGCGGTACGGTATGCTGGGTTCTTTTGAATCCAGATGCAGTGGATTTTCGCCCTCTGCGACCTTGCGCGGGTCGTAGCGGAACAGCCCCCAGTGTCCGGCGTTCACTGCCAGGTCCTGTTGGCGCAGGTTGTTCGCCAGGTCGATGCCGTGCGCGATACAGGGTGAGTAGGCGATGATCAGCGACGGGCCGTCGTAGCTCTCGGCCTCGAGGAAGGCGCGCAGCACTTGCACGTCCTTCGCGCCGTATGCGACCTGGGCGACGTAGACATTGCCGTAGGCCATCGCCATCATCGCCAGGTCCTTCTTGACCACCGGCTTGCCGCCGGCCGAGAACTTGGCCACCGCACCGAGCGGCGTGGCCTTGGAGGTCTGGCCGCCGGTGTTCGAATAGACCTCGGTGTCCAGCACCAGGATGTTCACGTTGCGCCCCGAGGCGAGCACATGGTCGACGCCGCCGTAGCCGATGTCATAGGCCCAGCCGTCGCCGCCGATCAGCCACACGCTCTTCTTGACCAGGTAGCCGGCGATGCCGCCGAGCGTCTTCGCTGCCAGCCGGTCTATGCCGGCCAGCTTCTTGTTCAGCTCGTCGACCCGGGCGCGCTGCTCGAAGATCTCGGCCTCGCTGTGCTGCTCGGCGCTCAGGATGGCGTCGACCAGCGGTTCGCCGATCTCGCCGGCGAGCTCGCCGAGCAGTTCGCGCGCATGCTCGGCCTGCTTGTCGATCGCGATGCGCATCCCGAGGCCGAATTCGGCGTTGTCCTCGAACAGCGAGTTGTTCCAGGCCGGACCGCGCCCTTCCGGATTTGTGGTGTAGGGCGTGGTCGGCAGGTTGCCGCCATAGATCGACGAGCAGCCGGTCGCGTTGGCAATCAGCATGCGGTCGCCGAACAGCTGGGTGGCGAGCTTGATGTATGGCGTCTCGCCGCAGCCGACACAGGCGCCGGAGAATTCGAACAGCGGCTGCATGATCATCGCGCCCTTTAGCGTGGTCTCTTTGAGCCTGGTCCGGTCGAACTCGGGCAGACCGAGGAAGAAGTCCCAGTTGGCCTGCTCGACCGCGCGCCGGGCCTCGATTGGCACCATGTTCAGCGCCTTGCGCTGAGGATCTTTTTTGTCGCGAATCGGGCAGATCTCGACGCATTGGCCGCAGCCGGTGCAGTCGTCCGGCGCGACCTGATAGCTGATCCGGGTGCCGGGCGGGAAGTCCTTGCCACCCTTTACCGCGGTGTGCAGGAAGCCGGCAGGGGCGTTGGCCGCCAGGCCCTCATCGAACACCTTCGAGCGGATCGCCGCGTGCGGGCAGGCCAGTGGGCACTTGCCGCAGTGCGTGCACAGGTCGATCTCCCAGTGCGGGATCTCCAATGCCAGCTGGCGTTTTTCGTAGGCCGCGGTGCCGAGCGGCCAGGTGCCGTCGGCACTCATCGCACTGACCGGCAGGCTGTCGCCGCGCCCGGCGATCAGCGTGGCTGTGACGGTCTGCACGAAGTCCGGCGCATTGGCCGCGACCACTGGCGGCATCTCGATGTTGCTGGTCAGCCGTGCCGGGACCGCCACCTCGTGCAACCCGGCCAGCGCCTGGTCGATGGCCGCGAAATTGCGCTGCAGCAGGCGCCGTCCCTTCTTGCCGTAGGTCTTTTCGACCATCGCCTTGATCGCCTGCATCGCCAGCTGCGGATCGATCACCCGGGTGATGGCGAAGAAGCAGGCCTGCATGATGGTGTTGATGCGTCGACCCATGTCGGTGCGCTGGGCGATCCCGTACGCGTCGATGGCGTAAAATTTCAGCCGTTTGTCGATCATCTGCTGCTGCACGCTGCGCGGCAGGCTATCCCACAGCGCATCCGCGGAGACCGGGCTGTTGAGCAGGAAGGTCGCGCCCTGGGCGGCGTTGGCCAGCATGGCGTAACGGGTCAGGAAGTTCGGTTGATGGCAGGCGACGAACTGGGCCTCGTCCTTACCGATCAGGTAGGTCGAGCGGATCGGCTGGTCGCCGAAGCGCAAGTGCGACACGGTGACCGCGCCGGCCTTTTTCGAGTCGTACTGGAAATAGCCCTGCACCTGCAGCTCGGTGCTCTCACCGATGATCTTGATCGAGTTTTTGTTGGCCGAGACGGTGCCGTCCGAACCCAGGCCGTAGAACAGGCAGCGGGTGACGCCCTGGGCCGCGTCCGGTGTGAAGCCTTGATCCCAGTCCAGGCTGGTGTGCGAGACGTCGTCGTGGATCCCGATCGTGAAGTGGTTCTTCGGCCGGTCTCTGGCCAGCTCCGCATAGACGCCCGCGACCATACCCGGCGTGAATTCCTTCGACGACAGGCCGAAGCGTCCGCCGATCACGCGCGGCATCTGCGCCCGCTCGCCGTCGGCATGCGCCTGCGCCAGCGCGCCGAGTACGTCCTTGTACAGCGGTTCACCATCGGCACCCGGCTCCTTGGTGCGATCCAGCACCGCAACCGCCCGCACGCTGCCGGGCAGTGCGGCGAGCAGGTGCGCCGGGGAAAACGGGCGGTACAGCCGCACCTTGACCAGGCCGACCCGCTCGCCGCGCGCGACCAGCGTCTCGACCGCCTCCTCGGCGGCGCCGATCCCGGACCCCATCAACACCACCACGCGCTCTGCGTCGCTTGCGCCAAGGTATTCGAACACGCCGTAGCGGCGCCCGGTAAGTTCGCCGAAACGCTGCATCACGCCCTCGAGAATTGCAGGCAGTTTGGCGTAGTAATTGTTTACTGACTCACGTCCCTGGAAGTACGCATCCGGGTTTTGCGAGCTGCCACGCAGCACTGGCCTGTCAGGTGTCAGGGCGCGCAGGCGGTGCGCGATCACCAGGTCCTCATCGATCAGCGCACGCACCGTGTCGGCATCGATCTGGCTGATCTTGTCCACCTCGTGCGAGGTCCGGAAACCGTCGAAAAAGTGCAGGAACGGGATCCGCGCCGCCAGCGTCGCGGCCTGGGCAATCAATGCGAAATCCTGCACCTCCTGCACACTGGCCGAGCACAGCATCGCGTAGCCGGTCGCGCGGCAGGCCATCACGTCCGAGTGGTCGCCGAAGATCGACAGCGCCTGAACGGCCAGCGAGCGCGCGGCCACGTGCAGTACGGTCGGGGTCAGCTCGCCGGCGATCTTGTACATATTGGGGATCATCAGCAGCAGCCCCTGCGAGGCGGTGAAGCTGGTCGCCAGCGCGCCAGCCTGCAACGCGCCGTGGATCGCCCCGGCCGCGCCAGCCTCGCTCTGCATCTCGATTACCTGCGGCACGGTGTCCCACAGGTTCCTGACCCCGGTGGCCGACCAGTCGTCGGCCCACTCGCCCATCGGCGATGCCGGGGTGATCGGATAGATCGCGATGACCTCGTTGGTGAGATGGGCGATGCGCGCGGCGGCCTCGTTGCCGTCGATGGTGATCTGCGTAGGGATCATGCGGAACCCGATCGTTGGCCGGAATAGGCTCAAGAGTGCGACCGGCGCGCCGGGCCGGCAACCACGCGCGCCTTATTGCTTGACGCAAATCAACCCAGCAGCGCCGGCCGCCCGAAACGCCGCGTCGGCCGGGACTGGGCGAACGCCAAACCGCCGGCCGCGCTGCGCCGAGTAGCGCTAGGCGCGGTCGATATCGCACTCCAGCTGCATGTAGGCGCAGCGGTGGCACATGAAGCCGTCGGAGATCTGCAGGTCCAGGTGGTCCCGCGTCGACTTGTACTCGAGGTTGAGCTTTTCGAAGAACGAGCGCAGGCGCTCGAAGTATTTCGGGTGGTCGCGACCGCCAGTCGGCCAGTACAGCGAATAGATCGGCAATACGCCGCGCGCGCACAGGTCGTTGGCGCCACGGATCGCGAGGTCGGCGGCGGCCTCCCAGCTCATCTGGTATTCGGGCTCCAGTTCGATACCCGCCACCATTGCCGAATAGACCTGGCCGCGGCCCCATAGGCCGACGGCGGTCTCCAGCGCCTGCAGCCAGCCCGCATAGCCGACGAAGTGATTCTTGCCGGGGCAGACCTTGCTGAACAGGTCTTCGGACCACACCTCCAGATTGAAGCAGACCTGATCGACCAGCCCCAGCTGATGCAGGCGCCGCAACTGTTCCTCGGGAATCGCGCCGGAGCCGCAAGATACCGGCACCTTGTGCTGATTGACCTGCTGCACGGCCTGGGCGATCTGAATGAAGCGTTCACCCTCCTTCGCCGGTTCGGTCATGGACCCACCGACCAGGTAGATATGGCGGATCTCGGTCTCCTGCAGTGCTGCTCGCAAGGTCTCCTGCATGCGCTGTAATGTCGCCTCCGGTACATCGGCGATGCCGGACTGCTGATTGAAATGCGCCACCCGCTCGTTCGGTGCGCCGTACGCGCAAAAGGTGCATCGCATTGAACCACCGCCGGCCTGGCGCGCGAGGAAATACTCGCAGCCCGGCGCCACATTGATGACCGCCATGTCGCCATGCAGGCTGACCCCGGCGTTGGCCATCGGCGAGCCGTCCGTGGTCATGCCTTTCATCCATTGCGGCAGTGGCTCAAACGCGATCGGCAGGTTGTCACCCGAGGTGCTTTCCAGGCGATAGCCGGTCGATTCAGAGCCCTGCACTGCCCAGGCCGAATCCGGATTGCCCTTGAGCCGGATCAGCGTGCCGTCGGCCAGGGTCATCAGGTAGGGGATGGTGACCTTGTCCCTGCCGGTCGGATTGGGCTCTCCGGCACGGAAGCGATACGGATAGAAGTTGGGAAAGGCGTGTGCGCTGGCGGCACCGAGCGCGTCGCTGTAGCGGACACCCTCGAACATGAGATCCAACTTGATGCGAGCAGAATTCGGCAGTTGGCTTGCTTTCATCACCTATCCCCGCAGTTTGACTGTGAACATCCGGCCCCCTGAGCCTACGCCAGTGTCGCCATGCAGAAAACACTGGGCGCCCCGCTGGGCTGGGACGCGCAGCCCTGCCGCCCGCCCTCGGGCAGTGCAGGATGCCGCCCTGTGCCCAGCCAAGCGGTTGGCGGAGCGAGCCTGGCAAGCCGCTTGTCGCGAATCCCGGCGATCAGCGGGGGCGGGCGCTCAGGCCAGGTGCCCCACCACCACACGGTGCGGCATCGGCGGCGGAAACGCCTGCATCTGTACCACCTCCAGGCCGGCATCCCGCATCCAGTCGGCGATATCGGCGTCCGCGTGGACCCCCCCTTCGGGTGCGGTGAGCAGCATGTTCAGGCCGAACAGGGTGGCAAACGCAGGACCGGCGCCACCCGCATCGGTGAACACATCGCTGACCACCAGCAGACCGTTCGGCCGTAGCGACTGGCAGGCGTTGTGGATCAGCCGGCGGCAGCCTGCCTCGGATTCGCGATGCAGAACGCCCGAGATCAACACCACGTCGTTGTCGCCCGGGAACGCAGTGCTGCGATGATCGCCAGGCAGCGTGTCGACCCGATCGGCGACCCCCATCTCAGCCAGGATCTCGCTGGCGATGGCGACGACTCCGGGCAGATCCAGTACCACGCTGTGCAGGCCGTCGAAGCGCTGCGCGAACAGCGCCGAATAGGTTCCCGGGCCGCCGCCGACATCCAGCATCTGGGTGCGCCCGCCGAGGTCGACCAACTCGACCAGCATGCGCCCGATACCCATCGCACGCTCGTGCATGCCATATACGAAGGCGCGCGTCCGGGCGGGATCCTCACCCAGGTAACTCTCCTCCGGCAGCTGTGGCTGGTCACTGCGCAACGCATCCTCCAGGTGCCCCCAGGTCGCGTAGAGGTTGTCGCTGTAGCGAATCGTATTGCCCATGAACGCGGGTGAACCCGCGACCAGGAAGGCGCGCGCGAGTGCCGAGTTGCGGTAGCGGTCGGCGTCCTTTTCCAAGAGTCCCAGCGCGACACAGGCGTTCAGAAACAGGCGCGTGGAGCGCGGTCCGGTCGCCAGACCGGCGGCGACCTGCTCCGCCGTGCTCCATTCCTCGCCCAGCAGTGCGAACAGCCCGATGCGATTGGCCGTCAGCAGGACCTGTGCGTCCCAGTACTGGGTCGCCAAGGACATCACGCGTGTCGGATCCGGCTGTTGTGCCATAGCTGCCCCCTGTTTATTGTCTAGCGCCC
>JAJDNF010000034.1 GCA_022340805.1 Chromatiaceae bacterium | reverse complement strand
CCGGCGGCGCATCGATGAACCGCAATGACGACGGCGGCAGCATCATCCAGACGCTGAACAGGGAAAAGCCCATCAGCGTCGTGCCCTTCAAGCCAGGGAAAAGCCCGCGGCCCCGGGGTGACGACGTTGATGGGCTTGGTCAGCGCGGTTTCTGACCCGTTTCTTGACTGCCGCCTTCCTTCTTACGGTGCTGCCTTCTTTTTCGCTACCTTCTTCTTCGGTGCTGCCTTCTTTTTTGCAGCCGCCTTTTTCTTAGGTGCTGCCTTCTTTTTTACAGCTGCCTTTTTCTTCGGTGCCGCCTTCTTTTTTACAGCTGCCTTCTTCTTCGTCGCCGCCTTTTTCACCGCCATCGTGCTGCCCTCTACTTGGTTGATTGCAAAGGGAGTATAGGTACTCCTGCTACATTTGCCAGATCGTCACCGACAAGGACCCGGCGCGTTCGATTCTTGGTTTGCGGTGCTGGTGGCAAATTCGCTGTGTCCCGGGTTCGACGCCCGCCACGTCAGGTCCTGTTGTTTGGTCCATGCTCGACTGGTGCAATATCAAGGCTAAATCTCCGCGGCAAGAAACGCGTGCAACGGTGCCAGCTGCAACTGGCCGCGCAGCAGCACCTGGTTGCCGTGCAGCAGCCCATAGCAATGGTAAGACTGCTGCTCGACCGCGCTGCGCCCCAGCCCCTTGTGCGCGGGCAGCGGCAGCGGACCCTCGATCAGCAGGTGCAGCACATCGTTGCTGCGCAATTGGCGCTGGATCCGCCTGTCGACGGAGATCTGGTGGCTGGTATAGACCAGTGGGTCGGCCTCGAAGTCGTAGCCTTCCGACCAGCCTTTCTCGAGCAGTGCGCAAGACAGCAATGCGGTGGTGAACAGGGGCGGAAAGCAGATCCGCTCGCTGAGCTCGTCGAAGTACTGAAACTGGTCGCACAATGCCCCGAGGGTGAAGTTCTTGGCATTGCTGGTATTCAGGAACTTGCGCTTCAAGAAGAACGGCGTGCCGGGGACCTTGGCGCGGTCTGGCAGGTGTTGCAGCGATGGAAGTCCCTGCAGGACGGCCTGGTCGAGAAAGCGCGGCGTGCGTGTCTCGCTCTGCGTACCGAGCAGGATCAGCTCGCCGCCGATTCTGCGGATCGCGCTGCGATTGGAGACTCCGCCATTGCCGGCGTTGGTGTCGACGGTCTTCTTCACCTCCAGGGTGAATTCCTCGCCCGCCTGCAGTGCGCCGGCAAACAGAAACTCGTAGTTGCTGAAGTGCAGTCCCTGCCCGCGGATGTGCGCCGCCTCACCCTGCTGCTCGCGATACCGCTGGATCCGGTCGGATGCCAGGAATGCCATCTGGAAGCCCAGCGCGATGGTCGAGCCGAACGGGTTGCGGCGGATGTTGCGCCAGCGCATCGGGTCGTGGAATGGATTGAAGTCGTCCGTGGAGTTACGCGCCACGTCGATGTGGATCTGCTCGAAGCGCAGGGGCTGGTCCTGCATGGCGTTTACTCCCGGTCGATCACGTAAATATCCGTTTCGTGCGGCGCCATTCCGGGTGCCGGGCAGCGTTTGCGCACGCACCAAGCATAGGTGTGGTGGCGGGGGCCGGCCAGCCGGCTGCAGCCGCAAGCCGTGGCGCCGCTGCAGGTGAATGCCGGCATTCGCACAAAGGCCGGTGCGCGAACTGCAGTTCAGCCGCCGGGCAGCGCGCGGATCGAGCGCAGGTACGCGGTCATCGCACGGCGGTCGTCCGCGGTGAGCTTCGAGGTGGCGTTGTCGATCACCTCGGTCATCAGGCTGCCGGCGTAGTCGCCGTTCGGCAGCTGGCCGGATTCGAGGAAATATTCCAGATCGTCGGCATCCCATTTGCCGATGCCGCTGCCACGGTCCGGGGTGATGTTGGGTACCTTGTCGCCATCCGGACCGGCGGCATTGCCGGCCAGATAGCGTGTGCGGATCGAAACGCCCAGCCAGTTGCGTGGCGTGTGGCACTCGCCGCAGTGTCCCAGCGCGTCGACCAGGTAACGGCCGCGACTGAGCAGCGGATCGGCGCGAACTGCGGCCGGTTCGGGTGGTGGTTCGTCGAGCACCCACCACTGCCAGAGCCTCATCATCCAGCGTGCCAGCCACCAGGGCAGGTCGTGTTCCCGGTTGGCCTGGTGCTGCGCCGGTGTCGTGCGCAGGTAGTCGAACAGGCTGGCCGCATCCTGGTCCGTCATCAGCCGATACGAGGGATAGGGGAAGGCCGGATAGTAGGCGCTGCCGTCGGGTGCGGTGCCGTGTTTCAGGGCCTGGATGAACTGCGCCCGGCTCCAGTTGCCGATCCCGGTCGCCGGGTCCGGGCTGATGTTGGGGGTATAAAACACCCCGTACGGCGTCTCCAGCGGCCGCCCTCCCGCAAGTGGCTGGCCGCCTTCCCGGGTATGGCAGGCGAGGCAGCCTGCCGCATGGAACAGGTATTCGCCGTCCGTCGCCCGTGCGCCCACTGGCGTGGCCAGCAGTGCCAGCGCGAGCGCCAAGCAGCCGCGCACCTGTCAGTCGTCCTTCTCGCGGTAGGTCTTGTGACAGCCCTTGCAGGCCTCGCCGACGTCCTTGAAGGCTGCGGCTATCTTGGCTGCGTCGCCACCGGCGACGACCTCGGCGAACGCGGCGGTCGCCGACTTGGCATCGCTGGCGGCCTTCTCGAAGCCCGCGCGGTCGCTCCAGATCTCGGCCTTGGCCTTGGTCTCGCCGAAGTCGGAGCCCTCCGGGAACAGGCTGGGCAGGTCGCTGGTCAACTCGGCAAGCGCGCGGGCGTGCATCGCGAGTGCGCCTTCCGGGGACACCTTGCCGCGCACGATCTGGCTGGCGGCGCTGTTATGGCCGCCGATGGCAGCCATCATGGCCTGGCGGTACTTGATGTAGTCCTCGGGCTCTTGCGCCTGCACGGCCGATGCGGCGGTGATCAAAGCGGCGGCGATAAGTGTGGTCTTGTTCATGTCTGTCCCTCGTGGTTGGGTGGCACCTGCGGCTGGCATAGTAGCAACCGCGCGATCATCTGGCAGCGCGGCATTGCCGGGTCAGTAGTGCGGGTGTTCGCGCCCGACGCCTACTCGGGCAGGCCGGCCTTGCGCAGGTCCTCGACCAATTCGCGCATCAGTTCGGGGTCGCCAATCGGGTGTGTGGCGCGCAGATGCGAGATCGTATCGGTCGGACTCAGGACCTGAACCTCCTCGACCTCCCATTGCGCGTCGTCCACCCGGCCCGCGCGTGCGTAGGCGGCGGCGAGATGCAGACGCACCGGAACCGCGTTTTCGTTGCGCGCCCTGGCAGCCTCGAGCGCGGAGATCGCCGCGTCGATCTGGCCCAGCGTGTAATAGGCCCTGCCGAGGTTATATGGATAGTCCCAGGTGTAAAATGGATTCAGCTGCATGCCTTTCTCGATCAGTGCGATGGCCGCCGGGGCGTCGTCGACCGCATTCTTGATCAGCGCCAGCAGGCCGTAGCCGTCGGCATAGTTGGGTGCCAAGAGCAGCGCCTGCTCCACCGCCCTCTCGGCCTGCTGGTATTCGCGGCGCATCAGGCGGACAAAACCGAGCGACCAATGGGTCTGGGGTATCGAATCATCGAGTTCGACGGCTCGTTGAGCGAGCTCAAGTGCCCGGTCGGCGGTCTCCAACGGTGCCGCGTTCCACCCCCGGCGGAAGCTGAATGCCAGCGTGTATGCGAGGGCGCCGTAGGCCCGGCCGTAGCCGGGGTCTGCCGCAATCGCGCGGCGGTATGCCGCCTGGGCCTGCTCGTTACTCTCCCGGGTGCCGCTATGCGAGAGCCTCTGGCCCTCGAGGAAGTGATCGTAGGCGGCGAGGCTGGTGGTCGACTGGCGCGCCAGGCGCTGTCTTTCCTGCTCGCTCAGCCTGACCGCCAGGGCCTCAACGATACGGTTGGTCAACTCGTCCTGTACCGCAAACGTCTCGCTGGTGGGTCGGTCGAAGCGTTCGGCCCAGACCTGGAACGCGGACCTGGTATCGACGAGCTGCGCGTTGACCCGCAGCGAATCGCCCCGCCGCCGCACGTTGCCCGCGAGCACGAAATCCACGTGCAGATCCGTACCGAGCTGCCGCGCCTGGACCCGCTGACCTTTGTAGAAGAACGCGGTGTTGCTGGCGATCACCAGCAGGTTGGCGAGGCCAGACAGGTCGGTGATCAGGTCTTCGGTCATGCCGTCCGCGAAGCGCTCCTGCAGGGGATCCTCGCTGAGGTTTTCGAACGGCAGGACGATGATCGATGGCGGCTGCCCGAGCGGTCGGGTCAGGGTCTGCGTGGCAGGGGGAGGATCTGGCGAGGGTGCAGGTGTCAGCCTGGTCAGGATCACCCAGATCACTGCGGCGACTGCGGCCAGGATCACGACCAGCAGCGCGACCTTTGCCCGATCTGTACGCCCGCGCAACGCGGACGGGTGTGGTGACGCGCCCGGGTCGCCGGTGGCCTTGCCAGGTCCCTCGCTGCTGAACGCTGCCGCGACTGGCGCGATCAGCTGGTATCCACGCTTCGGAACGGTCGCGATGAAGCTGGGGTTGCGCGCACTGTCCCCCAGCGCCTTGCGCAGCTTGATCACGGTATTGGTGACCGCATCGTAGCCGATTACGGCACCGTGCCAGACCACCTGCTCGAGTTCGCTGCGGGAGACCACCTCGCCCTGCCGCGACGCGAGATGAACCAGCACATCCATCGCCAGCGGCTCGAGTTTTGTACAGCGGCCGTCTCGACACAGGGTGCCCTGGGCCGGTGAGACCAGCCATTCCCCGACACAAAAATCCCTGTGCTCCCGAATATCCACTCTCGTTTAACCGGGGCAGCCTGGCCGCGCCGCCTCACTGGCCTCCTGCACTTCGTTTATGACCGAGCCAAGTGCCTGTATCCAAAGAGGAATATGGGCGTGCCTGTTTCGTCGTACTTTCGTCGCCTTTGCGTTGGGCTTTGTTCTACCAGCGTAGCTACAAATCCCGTATTGGACAGCGCCACGCCACATCCCGGGCGCGGGCTGGTCAAGACCAGGCGCCGCTGGCGCCAAGGAGACTGAACATGACAAGCCGGACCAAGACCCTCTGTGTATTCCCGCTGCTACTGGCGATCACGGCGACGCGGGGCGAGACCCTGGCGGCCCAACAGGTACCGCAGGGACAGGGCGGTATCCGGATCGCGGACGGCATGCACCGGGACACCCTCGATCGCGTCATGGATGCTGGATTGGCACCGGCGCAGAACACCCTGCCGGTCGCTGCAAGGCCCACGCTGCCCGATACCGTGGAGTATGCGGATGATGACTGCGACTGACTGCGATCGCGCCGGCATCGTGCCTGGCGCGGCACTGCCGGCGGGCTGCGCAATCGCGCGTGGTGCTGGCGCTGTGCGTTAGACTTTACCGACCAGGTCTGCACCGGGCAGGCCTTCGGTTCGGTCAGCCATGCAAGACGACATCCAGCAATTGCTCGAACAGCGCCTCGGCCGTCTGCACGCCCGCCAGCGGCTCGGCATCGAGGGCGAGAAAGAGCCGCGCGTGTTTGGCAGGGGGCTGAATTTGTTCCACCCCGAGAACTGGTATTCGGCCCACGCGCTGATCGAATACGCACTGCGTGTCAGCGGGCTTTACTGGCTCGGGCATCGCAACACGCTGAAGATCCAGTTGCGCCACAACGACGTTTACCTCAAGGGCCTGCCGGCGACGTTCGACGGATTCAGCATGCTGCATATGACCGATCTGCACGCCGACCTGAACCCGCGCGCGATCGGCGCGCTGGCCGAGTTGGTATGCGGTCTCAGCTACGACGTCTGCGTGCTCACCGGGGACTACCGCGCGCAGACCTTCGGGCCGTTCGAGCCGGCCCTGCAGCAGATGGCCGCGTTGTGCACCCAGCTGTCGCAACCGATCTACGCGGTGTTCGGCAACCACGACAGTATCCGCATGTTGCCGGGCATGGAGGGGATGGGGGTGCGGATGCTGCTCAACGAGTCCGTTGAAATCAGACGCGGCGCCGATTCGATCTACCTGGCCGGTGTCGACGATCCACACTACTACCGGGTGGACAACCTGGCCGCCGCGACTGCGGCGGTCCAGCCCGAGGGCACCTGCATCCTGTTGTCACATACGCCCGAGATCTACCGCCAGGCCGCGCACGCGGGTTTCGACCTGATGCTGTGCGGACACACGCATGGCGGGCAGATCTGCCTGCCTGGTGGCATCCCGATCACGCTGGACTCGAAATGTCCTCGCTACATGGGTTCGGGAGCCTGGGAATACCGCGGCATGCACGGCTATACCTCGGTTGGCGCAGGCACCTGCATCGTGCCGGTGCGGCTGAACTGTCCGCCGGAGGTGGTCTTGCACCGCCTGCACAAGGCCTGACCGGCAGTGCTTACTGGCTGGCGACCGCACACGGATGCGTCAGTAAGGGTGGTCGCGCACCCCCAGCCGGTATAGCAGGCGCGACAGCAGAATGTTGGCGATCATGAATGCCAGGCTCAGCCCCAGCACGCCACCCCAGGAAAGGCCGAGCATCGACTTGCAGGCAATCAGCGGCAACAGCGATTCCGGGATGTGATCCAGGCCGGGCGCCATGCCGCCGGATGCGATGCCGAGGCGTCGCTTGATGAAGCTGGACAAGGCGTCGCCGAGCATGGCCAGGCCACCGATGGCGCAGCCCAGCTGCCAGGGGTAGCCAAGCAGCAGCCCGAGCAACATGGTGGCCAAGACGGCCGCCACCACGCCGCGCAGGGTCTTTGACGGGCCCAGCAGCGCGCGCCCGTCGGCAAGCCGCCATCCGCAGTCCAGCGGGGCGTCCCAGCGCCGGCCCAGCAATTTGCCGGCGACGATCGGGGCGCCGTTCGCGGCCAGCAGCATCAGCAGTGCATACAGCTCGTCCATCGGTATCCAGTCATCCAGCATGCGCGGCGCCCCATGTGCCGGCTAGTGGCGCCCACTCGTCTGCCCGTCCGCGGCGCGCAGCGCGTACCGTGCAGCAGCGCTGGGCCCGAACCGTTTTCGGGTATGCTAGCAACGGTAACAGCGGTTGCCAGCGCCGGGTCACGGGCCGATCAGGGTTGTTGACTGATGCCGGACGGGCAGGCCTCCAATCAAGAACAAGCGCGGTTTCCATTCTGACCAGTCATTTCAATTCGATCGAGCGGGAGTCAACCATGAGTGAATACCTTACGGACGTAAAACGCTACGACGCGGGTGCCGACGCCGACGTGGTGCAGAAGATCGTCAAACATCTCGGTATTGCGCTGCAAAGCAAGGACGCGTCGCTGGTTTCCTGTTCGGACAAGTCCGAACTCGACCGCGTCCGCGAGAAGTGGTGCATGAAGAAACTGGGGGCAACGGACGCGGGCGCCGCCGATAAGGTTATCGGCAAGGTCTGCTCGACCATGAAGGACGACCGCCAGAAAAAACGCGTGACCTTTTACTACCTGGTTGCCAAGGAGATGGGTAAGCTCGCCAGCCTTTAAGCTGCGCGACGCACGATTGCGCAAGAAACCCGGGGTCTCCCGGGTTTTTTTGTGCGCGCACCCGGTCGGCCGGTGTGGCTGGCGGATACCTGGAAAGCAATTTGCATGGCTTACTGCAGTTGCGATCCGGCACCTGCACACGGGCTCCGTTTGGTCCAAAATGGTGCGTGCAACGAGAAAAGAGGGGCCGTGCCGGTGCGCGGCCGGGACTCATGGCGCGCTATAGCCGGCCCCTGTGCCAGGGACGTCGGCGAGATCGGGAGAGGCAATGCTGGAAAACGATATGAGACAGGGCAGTCGCGGGCTGGAGGCCCACGGACTCTACAATCTGAACGAGATCTACTGGAATCTGCCGACCCCTGCACTGTATGAGCAGGCCCTGCAGCGGCGCGAGGGCTCGTTGTCGCATCTCGGCCCGCTGGTGGTGCGGACCGGTCATCACACCGGCCGCTCGGCCAACGACAAGTTCATCGTCGACGAGGCCGGCAGCCACGACCAGATCTGGTGGGGCACGATCAACCAGCCGATCCCGGAGCACAACTTCGATATCCTGCACCAGCGCATGGCCTCGTACCTGCAGATGAAGGACGTGTATGTGCAGGACTGCTATGCCGGGGCCGATCCCGAATACCGGATGCCGATCCGCATCATCACCGAGTACGCCTGGCACAGCCTGTTCGCCCGCAACCTGTTCATCCAGGGCCAGCCGGGCGAACTGGACAATCACGAGCCCTATTTCACGGTCATCGACTCGCCCAGGTTCCACGCCATTCCGAGCCAGGACCACACGCGCAGCGAGACCTTCATCCTGGTCAATTTTCACCAGCGGATGGTGCTGATCGGCGGCACCAGCTACGCCGGCGAGATCAAGAAGTCGATCTTCTCGGTGATGAACTACCTGCTGCCGGACCGCGGCGTATTGCCGATGCACTGCTCGGCGAACATCGGCCCGGACGGCAAGACCGCGCTGTTCTTCGGTCTCAGCGGTACCGGCAAGACCACGCTGTCCGCGGACCAGTCGCGGACCCTGATCGGCGACGACGAGCACGGCTGGAGCGACAACGGGATCTTCAATTTCGAGGGTGGTTGCTATGCGAAGATGATCAAGCTCTCGGCCGAGAACGAGCCGGAGATCCATGCCACGACGCAGCGTTTCGGCACCGTGCTGGAAAACGTGACGATGGATGCGCACGGGCGGCGCCTCGACCTGGATGACGGCTCGCTGACCGAGAACACGCGCGGCGCCTACCATATCAGCGCGATCCCGAATGCCACGCCGGACGGCGTGGGCGGCCATCCGGAGAACATCATCTTCCTGACCTGCGACGCCTTCGGCGTGCTTCCCCCGGTGGCGCGTCTGACGCCCGAGCAGGCCATGTACCATTTCATCTCCGGTTACACGGCGCGCGTCGCCGGGACCGAGAAGGGTGTCACCGAGCCCAGCCCGGTGTTCAGTGCCTGCTATGGCGCGCCGTTTATGCCCCTGCACCCGCGTCGATACGCGGAGCTGCTCGGCGACCGCATCAACAGGCACGGTGCGCGCGTGTGGCTGATCAACACCGGCTGGACAGGCGGGCCATACGGCACCGGCAGGCGCATCGCGATCCCGCATACCCGGGCGATGGTCAATGCGGCGCTGGACGGTAAGCTGGACGGCCTGCCGACCTGGCGCGACCCGGTGTTCGGCTTCGAGGTCCCCGAATCCTGCCCGGGAGTCCCCGCGGACATCCTGAGTCCGCGCGTCAGCTGGACGGACAAAGCCGCCTACGATGCCCAGGCCGCGCGGTTGGCGGCGATGTTCCATGACAACTTCCGCCTGTATGCCGACGAGGTGCCGGCGGCAGTGCGCACGGCTGGCCCGACGACGCCGGACCAGAGATGACCCGGTTGCAGGGGGATCCCCGCCATGACCGACCTGAAGAATGTCGACGGACACCTCTATCCGGCCTTTCACCGCGGTTGGGGCGGGTTCGCCGAGGAGTTGTTCCACTATACGTCGCGCTATTACCTCGCCACCGAGGCCTTTCTTCGCCACCTGTCGCAGATCGAGGATTTCGCGATGAGCGGCTACAAAGCCGCCCATCTGGCAGGGGATCAGCGCGACCTGATGGCCGCGGTGCTGTCATGTGCACCCGACCAACGTTCAGCCAGCGCCGCGGTGTCGATCGTGGCCGCGGTGATCTGCGGGGAGCCTGGTGTCGAGCAGCGCTGGGTCGAGGTGTTTGGCGCCCGCCTGGATGCCGCATCCAGGCGCGAGGGCCTGGTCGAGCAGGCCCATCACCCTGTGCATGACGGTGCCGATGTCGCGCCGCTCGATCCCTTCCTGAACATCGCCGAGCGTCTGCAGATGCCGGTGGCGGTGCACGATCACCACGTCGAGGTCTGCCTGCAGTCGCTGGCCCGGCATCTGGATTCGCCGAGTTCGGCGCTGCGCAGCAATCTGCACAACGCGGTACTGCAGCTGCACGACGCCGGCTACGTGCTGCGCAATCATCCTCATCTTACCCACTCCGAGGCGCACGACATCGGCGACGATGATGCGGTCTGACGCCAGCGCATACCGCCCCGCCAATACAGGCCTGATCGACAACTGAAGGCAGGGTGCCAGCAGGGTGAGGGTAGGGTGCAATTGCGCGGTGCATGGTATCGAACCCACCTCGCACGGCATCCGCATGGTATTGCGCCGCACCCAGGTGCATCACGGCTGGTCTCGGATCCGCGCTGCTGACTCGGGTCGCACCGCATCCTGGCATCCGACCGAGCCCGGTGGTTGGCGCGCCGGCCTGAACGTACAAAGCATTGCATTTTCCGGCTGCGCTGCAACTGCGGCAGGTCATTTCTTCCCAGTGGCAAATCGCGGTAGCCTTGGCCGAATGCCCGGCGAAACAGGAAGAGCGACAACACACCATGAAAATGCCATCAACCCCGATGCCCGACAAGGACGGCTATTTCGGCGAGTACGGCGGACAGATCATTCCCCCCGAGCTCAAGGCGGTGATGGACGAAATCGCGTCGGCGTACGCGGAAATCCGCGACACCGAGCCTTTCCAGAACGAGCTGCGTGACCTGCAGGCGAATTACATCGGCCGGCCGAGCCCCCTTTTCTATGCCAGGCGTTTGTCCGAGAAGCTGGGCGGTGCGCGCATCTTCCTCAAGCGTGAAGACCTCAACCATACCGGTGCGCACAAGATCAATCACTGCATCGGCGAGGCCCTGCTGGCCAAACACATGGGCAAGCGGAAGGTGCTGGCCGAGACTGGTGCCGGACAGCACGGCGTCGCATTGGCCACCGCCTGCGCGCTGGTCGGCATACCTTGCGAGATCCACATGGGGCAGGTGGACATCGAGAAGGAACACCCCAACGTTACCAAGATGAAGATCCTTGGGTGCCGCCTGGTGCCGGTGAGCCGTGGTACGGCCACCCTGAAGGACGCGGTCGACTCGGCGTTCGAGGAATACCTGAAAGACCCGGTCAACAGCCTGTATGCAATCGGTTCGGTGGTCGGACCACACCCGTTCCCGATGATGGTGCGCGATTTCCAGCAGATCGTCGGTGAAGAGGCGCGTGCGCAGTTTCTCGCCCGTGAGGGCCGCCTGCCGACCCGCATCACGGCCTGTGTCGGAGGCGGGTCGAATGCGATTGGCCTGTTCACCGCCTTCCTCGACGATGAGGAGGTGCGCATCGTCGGCGTGGAGCCCGCCGGGCGCGGGCTGGATACCCCGGACCATGCCGCGACCCTGACCCTGGGCACGCCCGGTGCGCTGCACGGTTTCAAGTGCTACAACCTGCAGGACGAGCGCGGTAATCCGCTGCCGGTGTATTCGATCGCCTCCGGCCTGGACTACCCCGGGGTAGGGCCGCAGCACTGTTTTCTGAAGGACATCCAGCGCGTCGAATACACCACGGCCACCGACGACGAATGCCTTGACGCTTTCATGACCCTGTCGCGGCTGGAGGGGGTGATTCCGGCCCTGGAGTCGGCGCACGCGGTCGCCTACGCGATGCGCGAGGCACCCCGGATGGGATCAGAGGAGACCATCCTGATCAATCTGTCGGGCCGTGGTGACAAGGATGCCGATTTCGTCGCCGCAAAGCTCGGCCTGTAGCGGTGCGGCGCGCGTCGATCCGGCAGGCTCCTAGTGTAAACTCGGCGCTCGCACTGCCCCCGGGGAGGCCCTTCGAGAATGAGACTCTGCGACAGCGACATCATCGCTGCGATGAACGCGGGACGCATCGGCATAGATCCACGCCCCGAAGATCGGGTGATCAGCGGGGTCAGCATCGATCTGTGCCTCGGTCATCGCTTTCGCGTGTTCAGCTCGCACACGATTCCTTACATCGATCTTTCCGGCTCGCGCGTGCAGGTCGACCAGGCGGTCGAGAAGGTGATGGGCGACGAAATCTATATCAGCGACCAGGATACCTTCGTGCTGCATCCCGGGGAGCTGGCGCTGGGCATCACCCTGGAGTCGATCACGCTGCCGGACGACCTGGTCGGCTGGCTCGATGGACGTTCGAGCCTCGCACGGCTCGGCCTCATGGTGCACGTCACCGCGCACCGTATAGACCCTGGCTGGAGCGGCAACATCGTGCTGGAGTTCTTCAACTCCGGAAAGCTGCCGTTGGCGCTGCGTCCGGGTATGGCGATCGGCGCGATGAGCTTCGAGACAATGACCGGGCCGGCAGAGCGTCCCTACACCAAGCGTGACGATGCCAAGTACCGTGGCCAGAGCGGACCGCTGGCCAGCCGTATCAGTGAGGATCGCTCGGGCGGCGGCTGAAGTCTTCGAGCTGCATCTCGACGGTGTTGCCGTCGCGAACCTGCAGCACACGCAGTGGCAGCGGCGCGAATGCGGTGTCGAACCATAGCTGGCGCGTCTGGTCGGGGTCCGGCGTCACGTGACGGATGCCGACTGCCGGGTAATGCCCCAACGGCACCTCGACCGCCTCACGGCCCGTCACCTCCAGGCGGGTCTCCTCGCTGGCCTCGGTCGACGCAACCTGGATCTGCATCACACCCTCGCCGGCTGCGGCCAGGTCGCGGGCGGCCAGCAGGTAGCTGAGCCGGTCGTGGGTGCCGGGCGGCAGGACGAGGTCGCGCTGCATGTCTTTGCCGAGCACGCGGAGCCTATGCCGGTCCCAGTCGAACTGCAGGCTGACGAGTTCGATCTGCTCACCCTGCAGCACGCTCTGTTCATAGCGTGCCGGTTGAATCGCGGCGTGCCCAATCACGCCGTCGCTGGTCTCCAGCACCTCGTGCGCGGTGGCCTGCTGCATCTGCCCGGCCGGCGTGGTGAAGGCCTCGATGCGGTACGCGCCGTCGGCGCCAATCTGCAGCGTGAACAGGGAGCCGCCGACCAGCGTGTCGTTGAACAGCAGGCGGTAGCGGGCCTCGACTGCCAACGGGCCCTGCAGTGTCTCGGGTTGACGGCTACAGGCGCCCAGCAGCAGCGCCAGCGCGAATACCGACAGGCGCGTCAGCCGGGTCAACATTGCAATGGAGCGCGCAGTGGATGGCCGTCGAACCAGACCTGCCCTTCACGCAGTCGCAGCCGTCCCTCGGCAAACCAGCATACGACCTGCGGCAGCAGTATGTGTTCGCGTGCGAGTACGCGCGCACCCAGTGATGCCTCGGTGTCATCGGCCGCCACCGCAAGCCGCGCCTGGGCGATCACCGGGCCGCCGTCCAGCTCGGCGGTGACGAAATGCACGCTGGCGCCGTGTTCGCGGGCCCCGGCCTCGAGCGCGCGCCGGTGCGTGTGCAGACCCGGGAATGCCGGCAGCAGCGAGGGGTGGATGTTGAGCATGCGCCCGGCGAAACGCTCGACGAAGGCGTTGCTCAGGATGCGCATGAAACCGGCCAGCACGACCAGTTCGGCTGCAAACCCGTCGATCGCGTCGCCCAACGCGGCATCGAAGCCCTCGCGGTCGCTGAATGCCGTGTGATCGACCACCTCGGTCGGTATGCCCGCGGCGCGGGCGCGCTGCAGGCCGGGCACGTCCGGGCGGTTGCTGATCACCGCGCAGACCCGGAACGGCTGGCCGCCTGCCGCGCCATCGATCAACGCCTGCAGATTGGTACCGCTGCCCGAGATCAGCACGACGACGGGCAATCTACCGTCGTCCGACATCATGCGTAGCGAACGCAGGGTGTCTCACACTCGCAGGCGGCGATCTCGCCGATCCGGTAGACGGTTTCACCCTGGGCCTGCAGCACTGCGCTGGCCTGCTCTGCGGCATGTGCCGGCACGCACACGACCATGCCGATCCCGCAGTTGAAGGTGCGCAGCATCTCGCTGTCGGCGATCCGGCCGTGGCGCTGCAGCCACTGGAACACTGCGGGCAGCTGCCAGCTGTCGCGTGCGATGCGCGCACAGCTGTGGTCGGGCAGCACGCGCGGCAGGTTCTCGGTCAGCCCACCACCGGTGATATGCGCCAGCGCGTGGACCTCGGTCTGGGCGAGCAGGGCGAGCAGCGACTTCACATAGATGCGGGTCGGCGCGATCAGCGCATCGCCCAGACTGAGGTCACCCAGCGCCTGGTCGAGCGGTGCGCCGCTGACCTCCAGCACCTTGCGGATCAGCGAATACCCGTTCGAATGCGGACCGGACGAGGCCAGGCCTAGCAGCACGTCGCCGATCTGCACATTGTCCGGCCGCAGGATGCGCGCCTTTTCGACGATCCCGACTGCGAAGCCGGCCAGGTCGTAGTCACCCTCGCTGTACATACCGGGCATCTCGGCGGTCTCGCCGCCAGTCAGTGCACAGCCAGCCAGTTCGCAGCCGCGGGCAATGCCGGCAATGACCGTCGCGGCGGTCTCCACATCGAGCCTGCCGGTCGCGTAGTAGTCCAGGAAGAACAGCGGTTCGGCGCCTGCCACCACGATGTCGTTGACGCACATGGCGACCAGGTCGATGCCGATGCTGTCGTGCCGGCCAAGCTGCATGGCCAGCTTGAGCTTGGTGCCGACACCATCGGTACCGGAGACCAGCACGGGTTCGCGGTAGCGGTCCAGCGGCAATTCGAACAGGGCACCGAAACCACCCAGGCCGGCCATCACGCCGGGACGGAAGGTGTTCTTGACGATCGGTTTGATGCGCTCGACCAGCGCATTGCCGGCATCGATGTCCACCCCGGCCTGGGCATAGCTCAGCGCGGCGGGGTCGGTTTTCGGGGATTGTTCGCTCAAGGCTGACTCCAGGCGGGACGGCAAAGCCGGCATTTTAGCGCCACGCCGGGGGTCTCACCAATCGCCGCGCTGCGTCCGGCGCCGATTTGCCGGGCGACCGGGCGCGCGAAGCGGGTTAAAATGCCAAACATGTCCATGTCACGAATGCTACTCCCGCTGTGCCTGCTGGTGCTGCTGCCATGTGTCGCCAGCGCGGCCGACCCGTATGAACTCTTCGCCGCCGAGACCGTGGTCGCCGATGAGGGCAGCGAGACGCGCAATGCAGCCCTGTCGGGGTTGCTCGCCGAGGTGCTCGTCAGGATCAGCGGCAACCCGGCGATCAGTGCCCAGCCCGCGGCGCGCGAGGTGCTCAGCGCGGCCCCTTCGCTGGTCGAGCAGTACCGCTACCGCAGCGCGCAGCGGAATGGCGAACTGCAGCGCTTCCTGTGGGCGCATTTCGACCAGTCCGCTGTCGAGCGCATGATGCGCGAGCGCAACCTGGCGGTCTGGGTACAGCGGCCGCGTGTCCTGATGTGGGTCGCCACCGAGCGCGGCGGGCAGCGCGACCTGTTGAATCTGGAAGGCCTGCCCGCCGAGCGCATGGCGACCCAGGAACGCGCACAACAGCGCGGCATGCCATTGCAGCTGCCGCTGATGGATCTCGAAGACCAGACCCAGCTGACCGCCGCTGATGTGTGGTCCGACTACCAGGCCGCGGTCGAGCAGGCCTCGGCGCGCTATCCGCACGACGTGGTGATTACCGGGCGCCTGCGCGCCCAGGGCAGTGACAAGTGGAGCGGTGTGTGGACCCTGTATGACCGCGACGCCAGCCAGACCTTCCAGTCTCCGCCACAGCCGCTGGCCGCTGCGCTCACCTTTGCGGTCGACCAGACCCAGAATCTGCTCGCCGCCCGCCATGCACCGATGCCGGTGACAGGCCCTGGACGCGGCACCCTGGTGCGCTTCTCCGAGGTGCGTGATCTGCCCGGCTACGGCCGCCTGGTGGGGATCCTCGCGGGTCTGGATCCGCTGAACGAGGTTGCGCTGCGGGGCGTCGACCGCGACAGCTTCACGTTCGAATTGCGCCTGCGCGGCAACGAGCAGGATATGCTCCGCGGCTTGGATGCGAGCGGGCAGCTGGTCGCCGAGCCGGCGGCCGGCGAGTTCGCTCGGCCAGCGGTGCGCGAGCTGGCGCCGCTCGACGGCACTGCGACAGGCGTGCCGGCCCCCGAGGCTGATTACCGGTATCGATTGCTGAACTGAAGGCCCGCCCGGATCTCCACGCCCAGATGAACACCGCCCTGCGCCATTTGCCCAATGCCATCAGCGTGGTGCGCATCATCCTGGTGGGGCCGATCATCTGGAGTCTGATCAGGCGCGACTTCACGTTGGCCATCTGGCTGTTTCTGATCGCCGGTGCCTCGGATGGACTGGACGGGTTCCTCGCCAAGCGCTTCGGCTGGAGTTCGCGCCTGGGCGGGATCCTGGATGCGCTGGCCGACAAGTTCCTGCTGATCTCGACCTTCGTCTGCCTGTGGTGGCTGGGCATCTTCCCCTGGTGGCTGGTGCTGAGCGTGCTGGCGCGCGACCTGGTGATCGTGATCGGCGCGACCCTGTACAACTTCCGGATCGAGACGGTGCAGCCGGAACCGAGTCTGGTCAGCAAACTCAACACCTTGTTGCAGATCGCGCTGGCCGCGGTCGGCGTGGCCCAGCTCGGTTTCGGCATTATCCCGGCATGGCTGATGTACACGCTGATCGCCGCGGTGATGCTGACCGTGCTGCTCAGCGGTACCGGCTACGTGCGCGAGTGGAGTCGCCGGGCGCGGGCGGCCGGTCCCCATCAGCATGACTGACGTGCATCGGCTGTGGGTGTCCGCCTGGCTGCTGCTGGCGGCCTGGCTGGTCTATCTGCTCTCGCCGATCCTGACACCGTTCGTGGTCTCGGCCCTGTTGGCCTATCTCGGCGACCCGCTGGTCGATCGGCTCGAGGCGCGCGGGCTGAAGCGCACGACCGCCGTGGTCCTGGTTTTCGTGGTCATCTTCGTAGTGCTGGTAGTGCTGCTACTGTTGCTGGTGCCGCGCGTCGAGACCCAGATAGGCCAGTTGCTGCAGAAGCTGCCCGGCTACCTGGAGTGGCTCAGGGCCAACCTGCTGCCGCGGCTCGAGGCCTTGCTGCCGGGCGAGATGGGCGGCCTCGATCTGCGCTCGGTGCAGCAGACCCTGGCCAGGCACTGGCGCGAGGCGGGCGGCATCCTGGCGCACGTCGTGTCGTCGGTATCCGGGTCCGGGCTGACGCTGATCGGCTGGCTGGCAAACCTGGTGCTGATCCCGGTACTGACCTTCTACCTGCTGCGTGACTGGGACCACCTGGTCGCCGGGGTCGATGCCCTGCTACCGCGCCGCAATGCGGCGGCATGGTCGGGCCTGGCCCGCGAGGCCGACGAGGTGCTAGGTGCCTTCCTGCGCGGCCAGTTGCTGGTGATGGGGGCGCTCGGCGTGATCTATACCACCGGCCTGTGGGCGGTCGGCCTGGACTTCTCACTGCTGATCGGCATGCTCGCGGGGCTGGTCAGCTTCGTGCCGTATCTCGGGCTGATCGTCGGGATCCTGGTGGCCGGGTTCGCATCCGTGTTGCAGGTCCAGGGGCTGGCAGACCTGCCGTGGGTGATCCTGGTGTTCGTGGTCGGCCAGGTCCTCGAGGGCACGCTGCTGACACCACGCCTGGTCGGCGGGCGCATCGGCCTGCACCCCGTCGCGGTGATCTTCGCGGTGATGGCCGGTGGGCAGTTGTACGGCTTCTTCGGCATCCTGCTGGCATTGCCGGTGGCGGCAGTGGTGATGGTGCTGATCCGCCACCTACTGCACAACTACCGCGCCAGCAGCCTGTATGGGCATCCACCCGGCGAGTCGCCGGATCCGGACCAGCCGGAACAGGGCTAGCCCGGGCGGCGCTCGACCTGCGCCGGCCGGCGGATCCGGCACGCCCTGCCGCTCAGTTCAGGTCGAGGCTCTCGCGCACGAATGGGATGGTCAGCCGACGCTGTTCGGCAAGCGAGGCCCGATCCAGGCGGGTGATCATCTCGACCAGGTCGGCGGGATGGCGCGGGGCACGCTCGAGCAGGTAGCGTGCGACCTCTTCCGGCATCTTCAGCGCGCGCCGGGCGGCCAGCGACTGCAAGAGTTGGCGCCGCCCCTGGTCGTCGAGCGCCTGCAGGGCCAGCGTCAGGCCCCAGGCCAGCCGGCTGCGCAGGTCTGGCAGGCGCAGCGGCAATGCGGCAGGCCCGCGGTCGGCGCTGAACAGCATGCGCGTGGCATTGTCCCGGCAACGGTTGAACAGGCCGAACAGGGCCTCCTCCCAGGCCGAGTCCTGGGCGATCTGATGCACGTCATCCAGCGCCACCAGGTCGAGCGTCTCCAGACCGTCGAGCATCTCCGGTGCGAGCTGGCTGCGGTCGGCCAACGGCAGATAGGCGCAGCGCAGGCCGCTGTGCTGTGCGGCCGCACATTGGCCGAGCAGCAGGTGGGTGCGTCCACAGCCGGCCGGCCCGGAGAGGAAGATGTTCGGTTCCCCGGCACCGTCGATGGAGCGTTGCAGCGCATCGATCACTGCCTGGTTGCGGCCGACGATGAAATCGTCGAGGCCGGGGGCGTGTTGCAGCGCGAGCGCAAGCGGCAGCTGGCGGCTCATCGCGCCTCGGCCGCGGTCGCACGCCAGCGGATGAACAGGCTGGCGCTGACCAGGTAGACCAGGCTGAGCGCCGCCTCGGTGAGACCCAGCGCGCGCTGCGATGCATCCGACCAGGCGACCATGCCGCCATGCACGGCGTACATCAGGCTGACCAGCGCCGCCCAGATCAGGGCCTTGTCGCGCCCGGCCAGCACACCGCGCAGTGGCAGCAACAGCGGGGTGACGAACAGCAGCAGCCAGATCGAGATGTGCTCGCGCGCGACGTCGCCGAGAAACACGATCCAGGCCATCACCCAGCCGATCAGCCCCAGGTAGGCGGCGAGCGAAAGCGAGCGTGCCGTGCCGAGCTTCACCCGCTTTTCCGCAGGGCGCCGGCGAGGCCCGCAAGACGCCGCCCGAGCGCCTGGCACAGGTTCTTTTCGGCCGTACTCAGTGGCAGCTTGCCGTCCTGCCCGGCGAGGTGCGAGGGCCCGTAGGGCGAGCCGCCCTCGCGCGTCTGCAGCAGCTCCGGTTCGGAATACGGCAGGCCGGTGATCAGCATGCCGTGATGCAGCAGCGGCAGCATCATCGACAACAGGGTCGTCTCCTGGCCGCCATGCATGCTGCTGGTCGAGGTGAACACGCCGGCCGGCCGGCCGGCCAGTGCGGCCTGCATCCACAGGCCGCCGGTGCCGTCGAGAAAATACTTGAGCGGCGCAGCCATATTGCCGAAACGCGTCGGGCTGCCCAGGGCCAGCCCGGCGCACCCGTCGAGATCGGCGAGGGTGGCATACGGGGCGCCACTGTCCGGCACTGCCGGGGCGGTGGCCTCGTGGTCGGCGGAGACCGGCGGCACGGTGCGCAGGCGCGCCTCGAGTCCGCCAAGCTCGACGCCGCGCGCTACCTGGCGGGCCATCTCTGCGGTGGCGCCGTAGCGGCTGTAGTAGAGCACCAGTATGTAGGCCATCAGAGGATGTCCAGCACCCGTTCGGGTGGGCGGCCGAGCGCGGCCTTGCCATTGTTCACGACGATCGGGCGCTCGATCAACTTGGGGTGCGCGACCATCAGCGCGATCAGCTGGGCACGGCTCAGGGCCGGGTCGTCGGCCCCGCACGCCTTGTACTCGGCCTCGCCCTTGCGCATCAGCGCACGCGGCTCCAGGCCGAGCATGTCGAGCAGGCGCTCAAGCTCTGCGGCGTCCGGCGGGGTCTTCAGGTATTCGACGACCAGTGGTGCGACCGAGCGTTCCTCGAGCAGCTGCAGGGTCTGCCGCGACTTGCTGCATCGCGGGTTGTGGTAAATCCTTACGGTCATGGGGGCACAATGTTCGATGTGGACAACATTGGGCGATTTTAACATCCTCGGGCAGGTGAAATGTGACTGGCACGCAGCAGCTGACGGGTTTTGCGAGGGTCTGGTTGGCGATACGCCAGTTGAGCGGCTTCCTGATGCTGGTCGCCGGGCGTTTCGCGCGCCACGAGGGGCCGCAGAACGCGGCCGCGCTGAGCTACACGACATTGCTGTCACTGGTGCCTCTGATGACCGTCTCGCTGGCGATATTTTCGGCCTTCCCTGTGGCCGACCGGGTGTACGAGGTTATCGAGGAGTTCGTTTTCAAGAATTTTGTGCCGGCGTCGAGCGAGGTGCTGCAGCAGTACCTGTCCGGGTTCATCGCCAAGGCATCGCGTCTGAACGGTTTGGGAGCGGTCTTCCTGCTCATCGTCGCGCTGCTGATGATGTCCAACATCGACCGCGCGCTCAACGCGATCTGGGAGGTCAGGGAAAAGCGCCGCTTCGCGATCAAGTTTCTGATCTATTGGGCGGTGCTCTCGCTCGGCCCGGTGCTGATCGGGGTCAGTGTGTTGGTCACCTCTTACATCGTTTCGCTGCCGATCCTGTCTGAGGCGGCCACTACCGGGGTCGGGCGCACGCTGCTCGGGCTGACCCCGGTCGCGGCCTCGGCGGTTGCATTCACGATGATGTACCTGGTCGTCCCCAATCGGCGCGTGCGGTTCATGCATGCGCTGGTCGGTGGTGTGGTGGCCGCGGTGCTGTTCGAGATGGCCAAGCGCGGCTTCGGTGTCTATGTCACCCGGTTTCCGACCTACGAGACGATCTATGGCGCGCTGGCCAGCGTCCCGATCTTCCTGGTCTGGCTGTACCTGTCATGGATCGTGGTTCTGCTTGGCGCCGAGATCACCCACTGCCTGGGCATCTACCGCTGGACCAGCCATGATCAGAGCCGCTGCGAGACCGGCATGGGTGATGCGATTGCGGTGCTGCTGGCCCTTGATGAGGCGGCTGCCCGGGGGCTGGCGCCGACCACGGTGGATCTGGCCGCGCAGCGCCAGCGCTGGATGGAGCCGCAGCTGGATGATCTGTTGAGCGCGCTGAAGGACCTGGGCTGGGTGCACATGACGCGCGACAGCGGCTGGGCCCTGGCACGGCGGCTTGACCACGCGAGCCTGCTCGAGTTGTATGCCAGCAGGCGCTTCGATCTGCCGCGCGAGGATGATCCGGATTGGCCTGGCGACCGGCATCTCGCCGAGGTGTTGCACAACGCGAATCTGGGCATTGCGAGCGCACTCGATGTGCCGTTGGCGGCGTTTCGCCTGCAACGCGCCGCGGCGGTGCCGCTGCAGCGAGATGACGAGACAGGGGGGCGCTAGCCCGCATCTGCCTGCCTATCCCGGTCCTGGCGGTTTCTCGCTCGCGCCGGCTTGGTCTTCACTCATGTGGTAGCTACAGCTACCACTTGCGCTCCAGCCCGGCGCCGGACCGGCTGCGAAATCCGCCGGCATCCGTGATGCCGGTGACAGATGCGGGCTGATATGTTTTGACCTGTCAAGTGGTTGATTCATCTCATGTCTCCATTCAAGCACCTTGGCTCAGGACCTATCCAGCAGATTGCGACGGTGGATCATGCTGATATACGTGGATTGGTTACCACCGGACTTCACTACGTCGCGGAGCTGGCCTTTCTCTAGGGTCAGGGATCATCGACCGGGGATGCTCAGTTGAGGTTATCCCGTTGGCCGATGCCGGTGTAGCCCGCCCAAGGGTTCTCCACACCGGCCAGATAGATCCTGAGTCAAGGTGCCTGTCGTTTCTCCTTTGCTATCTCGTTACAGGGGTGGCCTGGTCAGACGCGCGTGGCCTGGCCCTGAAGATTCGGCATCTCATGGCGGACGATGTCCCAGAGAAAGCCCACCAGCTCGCGCGCGATGGCGACGCACACCAGCTTGATATTCTTACCAGCCTGAGTGAGCTGACGATAACGTCCGCACAGACGCTTCTGTGCCCGCCAGGCAATCGCCTTGGCCTCAGGCGAGGCTGTTTCGGCCTTGCGCTTAAGATGCATCGTCTGGCGTGCCGGAAAACGGTAGCTCCAGGCACACTCGACGAGCATCCGTCGTGCGTGGCCGTTGCCGGTCAGGGTGATCGCCCCCTGGCGTCGGCGTGATCCCGTGGAATGCTCACTGGGCACCAGCCCCAGATAGGCCATCAACTGTTTCGGTGAGTCGAAACGGCTGATATCACCCAGCTCAGCCAACAGCACCGTGGCGGCCAGCTTGTCGATGCCACGCAAGGCCACCAGCGAATCCACCACTGGCGCCAGCGACCAGCCCGGCAAGGCCTGCATCAGCTGATCGGTCAGATCGTCGACGCGCTGCGTCGCCGCCTTCACGGCGCCGATGTACTCCTGCAGCACAATCTGCAACCAGGGTTGTTCGAACGGGATCGATTCCAACCAGCTGAAATGAATCTTCGTCCAACGCTTTTTACCCGACGGCCAGTGATGTCCCCGACGCAGCAAGAAAGCGTTCAACTGCTGACGCGCCTTGCGCTCCTGGCTCTTCATGTCATCCCGGGCGCGGGTCAGATCGCGCATCGCCTCCTGCTCGGTATCCGGTACCCACACCGCGGTCAGATCACCTGCGCGTAACAACCGCGCCAGCTTCAGCGCATCCCGCCGGTCGGTCTTGATCCGCTCGCCCGGCTTCTTCGGAATCAGCGACGGTGCCACCACCTGGCACGCATGGCCAGCCTCGAGCAACTGGCGGTACAGTCCATAACCGCACGGACCCGCCTCGTAACAGAACAACAGCATGACACCGTCAAACTCCCTGCTCAGTTGATCCAGCCATTTCCGGACCACCTTCGGCTCGTGCACGATTTCACCCCGGTATTCCGGCGTACCGCGGCCCGGTAGCGCTACCGCTACCGCGATCATGTCCTTGTGCACATCCAAGCCGACAAACGCCGCATAGCCGCTCCAACCCGCCGCCCTGTCCAGAGCCGATGCCGTCTGCCGACTGATCTCTTTTGCGATATCCTGTTTCATGACCTGCCCCCTCAATGTGGCTCTGTGTGATGTGTCCAACCTCAACATAACCCACGTGCGTTGAGGCTGGGCAGGTCAAAACATCATGTCTAGGCGTCTTCGGGTTCGACGGCGATGATGGCGGTGTGTTGCACGACCTCCAGCAGTTCCTGCATGCGCAGGCCGTGTCGTGCATGGGCGCTCTCGGCGACCAGGGAGTCGCCCTCGCGATAGAAGCTGCGCGGTGCGAACAAGGTATGGCGACCGGCCTCTACGTCCTGCTGCAGCAGGGCACGCGTCTCGCCGCGCCCGCGCTGAGCTGCGCTACCGGTAATCTCGACCGGGATAACCCGCCCGGCGAGTTTCTCCACCCCGATCTCGATCTGGTGATCGGCGCCGTTCACCAGTCGCCGGATACACGCGGCGAAACCGACCGCCGCGCCGCCTGGCGCAGGCGTCTGTGCTTCTATCAACAGCACCTCGCCGACGGTCAGTGGGGGGCTCAAGGGTCCCTGCACCTGCAAGGCGGCCCCGGACCTGGACTGATTCACGAGCAGGCACGGCACCTGGGCGAGATCCTGGTCGTGCTGTTCGGCACCCTGGATCAGCGATTCGAGCCGGGCGTGGATATTGCGCAAGCCATTCATCAGACCGTAGCGATGGTTGCGCGGCTGACGGGGCCCCTGGCGCTGTTCGGACGCCTTACGGCCCTTGATCAATTCATGCAGCGTGCGCTGCAGATCTTGTGGCGCGGTCGGGTCATCCTGCAGCTGCTGCAGGAACCTTTCGGCGGCCAGATAGCGCATATCCGGACCGGGTTTGCCGCGCCGCGCCGCGGCCAGTGGCGGGAGTTGTCCGCTGATATCCAGCGGAATCGCGAACGGCCCCTGGGGCAGGATCGTCAACTCGAGCAGATTGGCATGCTCACCGGCCCAGTGGTGCCAGCTCAGCATCTGCTCGGGGCGGTGCTGATGTGGATCGCAAAGTTGCAGCACCAGTGCGCGGAAGAACAGGCCCTGGACCGTGTCCGGCTCGTCACCGCTGCGCAGCAGGGCACGGTCGACTGGCTGATCGGCGACATCCTGCGCTGCGGCATGCAGATAGATGCCCAGCAGCAGCTGCCAGTTGCCGGGATCGAGCGTGTAGTAGTGTAGTCGCTCGATGTTCTGGACTCCGTCGAGCAGGCGCATGGCCTGATACAGGGTCGCGGTCGCCGGCGATTTGCCGCCGGCCAGTGCCTCGTTGGCCTGGCGCAGCCGGCCATACGCGAGTTCGGTGAGCAGCTCGAGCATGCTGTGTTCCAACTGGTCGAGCGGGACGGCACCCTCCTGGTTGGTCTGCAGGCGCTCGTTGACGATCTCCAGCAGTTGACCTCCAGGGACATCGTACAGGTCCAGCAGAGCGCCGAGGCGCGCGCCCGGCTGTGGGTCACGTACCAGCAGGCGCAACTGCTGCAACAGCATCTGCGCCGCCCTGGGTGGGTTGCCGAGCGGCAGCGCATCGATCCACTGGCGCAACGCGCGCGGCGCAAGCATGACTCCCGGGTGGCGTGCGACGGCGGCGCCGGGGGTCCTGAACAGGCCGGGTTTGGGTTGGGCTGATGGAGCGTCTACCATTCCTCACTCTCGATGGGGTGACCGGTCAGCGGCAGCCCGCCTGATGGACTTTTCTGCCGAATCCGGGTCCATTGTGCATGCTGGATTCGGCGCGAGGGAGTTTTGTTGCCGCAACAATCCCACGACACGTAGAATATTTCGTCCATCTGCGGCGTCCCTTGATGGCGCGCAAATCCGCCAGGATATAGACCGATGCTGCGACTTGATACACGTTTTTTTCCTGCAGGGCCAATCATTGGCCTGCTTGTGTCCCTGCTGATCGGCAACGCACCGGTGGCCGCTGCCGAGGACAATTTTACCCTGCCCGGTCTGGATGGCCAGGAACACAGCCTGTCTGACTACCGGGGAAGCTGGGTCCTGGTCAACTACTGGGCCACCTGGTGCCCGCCATGCCTCGAGGAGCTTCCCGAGCTCGAGGTCTTCCACAGCGGCGCGCAGGGCAAGGCGGTGGTGCTCGGGGTGAACATGGAGGCGATATCCAGACCGCGGCTGCGCGACTTCACTGAACAGCAGTTCCTGTCCTACCCGATCCTGATCGCCACGGAACAGCCGCGCCGTGAGCAGCTGCTCGGGCCGGTCGAGGGTCTGCCGACATCCTATCTGGTGACGCCGTCTGGCGAGGTGGTCGCGCGCCAGGTCGGGCCGATCACGGCCAAGGCGATCAATGATTTCATCGACAACTACGAGAGCGGCAAAGCTGGAGGAGCAAAATGATCGCGCGTTCTATGCTTGCAGGATTGATGCTGGTGATGTCGGCGGCCGCGTCTGCCGAGGCGGCACGCGATCCTGGCCAGTACTTCTTCAACGACACGTTCGGCAACTTCAAAGAGGAGCTGGCCAACGCCAGGGACTCGGGCAAGAAGGGTCTGCTGATCATGTTCGAAATGGATGAGTGTCCGTTTTGCCACCGTATGAAGGCCACGGTCCTCAACCAGCCTGATGTGCAGGACTATTTCCGCGAGCATTTCCTGATCTTCCCGGTGGACATCGAGGGTGATGTCGAGATTACCGATTTTCAGGGTAACTCGACCACGATGAAGGATTTTGCATTCAAACAGTACCGCGTCCGCGCGACGCCGGTGTTCGCATTCTTCGACCTGGACGGTAATTACATCAAGCCTGCCCGTTTCACCGGCGCGACGCGCGACAAGGAAGAGTTCATGTTGCTCGGCAAGTACGTGGTCGAGGGCGCCTACAAAGACGAGCCGTTCACGCGCTACAAACGCGCCGCGCGTTAATGATCCTGGCCCTAAACCGGCATCTGCCGACGTTGCTTCTGGCTTGTGCGGTCTCGCTTGCCCTGGCCGACGAGCAGCCGCTGCCGGATCCGTTGTCGCTCGCGGATGCGCTCGCCCTGGCGCGCGACGATCTGCCGGCGCTCGAATTGGCCGGCGCGGCGCGCGACGCCAGTGCCGCGGCGCTCGCCGAGGCACAGTCGCTAACGGGTCTGCGCCTCGATGCAGTAGGTCGGCTGCGTGCGATCGAGCCGTCCTCGATTGCGCTCAACCGCGACCCGAACGACAGCAGCGCGCGCCTGGCCCTGACCAAGCGGCTGTACGACTTTGGCTACAGCGCCGCGCGCGAGCAGGCCGCGCGTCTGGCCGGCGACGGCAACGAGTGGCGTTACCTGGATGCCCGCCAGCAGGCGCATCAGCAGATAATGCGCAGTTTCTTCGACGTGATCCTGGCCGACCTGCAGTATGCACGCGACAACGAGGCGATGGCCGGCGCCTACATTGCCGCCGACCGTGCGCGCGACCGTCACGAACTGAAGCGGCTGTCGGATGTGGACCTTCTGCAACTCGAGGCCGAATACCAGGTCGCGCTGCGCAACCGGGCGCAGAGCCAGACGCTGCAGCGTGCAGCCCGCTCGCGGCTGGCGATCGCGATGGGGCGGCCGAGTGAGCTGGCGCCCAATGTCGTCCGGCCAAAGGCACCGGATACCACGGTGCCGTTGCCGGACTACGAGACCCTGCTCGCCGAGGTGCTGCAGAACAATCCCGGCCTGAAGGCGCTGCGCGCCGAGGTCGACGCGGCGCGCGCCGAGGTCCAGGCGGCGCGCAACGGCCATGGCCCGGTGATCAGTGCCGAGCTCGAGGCGCAGACCTTCAACCGCGAGACCAATACCACCAATCCACTGGGCGCAACGTTGATCTTCGAGGTGCCGTTGCTAACCGGCGGTGCCAAAGATGCCGAGATTGCCAAGGCGGGTGCGCGTCTGCGTTCCGTCAGTGCCACGTTGGCGGCGAGCGAACAGACGCTGCGCCAACAGGTGCTGGACCTGTGGCTGCAGCTGGACAACCTGCGTACGCAGCTGGCCGGGCTCAAGGTCCGCGGCGACTACCGCGAGCTGTACCTGGATCGCAGCCGCGCGCTGTACGAAATGGAAGTGAAGGCCGATCTGGGCGACGCGATGACCGAGATATCCGCGCTGCGGCTCGACGTTGCGCAGGCCGAATTCGACTGGATGATGACACAGGCCCGGCTGGCCGCGCTGGCCGGACGCCTCCTGCCCGAGGAGCAGACCCAATGAACAGACTGCCGCCGATACTCGCCGCAGGGATGTTTGGCCTGCTGGCCGCGTTGCCCGCAGCGGCAGCCGACATCGCTGCCGTCGTGGGCTGGTCGCAACGGGTCGAGCTGGGCACGCTGGTCTCCGGCGTGGTCAGTGAGGTGCCTGTCCGGCCGGGTCAGTCGGTGCACAAGGACGACCTGTTGATCAGCCTGGACAAACGCGGTTTCGACAGTCAGGTAAGTCGGCGCATCGCGGAACAACGGCACGCACTGGCGCTGCTCGAGGAGGCCAAGCGCGAGGACGAGCGGGCCGCTGAGCTCTACGACCGCACCTTGCTGTCGGACTATGAGCGCAACCAGGCCCTGATCGGGCTGCAATCCGCGCGCGCCGCCGCGGAGCGGGCGCGCGCCAACCTGCTGGCCGCGCGTCTCGACCTCGAGCACAGCCAGATACGCGCGCCGTTCGATGGCGTGGTGCTGGTAGTCAATGCCGCGCCGGGGCAGAGCGTGGTTACCGAGCTGCAGAGCCAACCGCTGGTCACGCTGGCCGACAATCGCACCTACCAGGCGCGTGCCCAGGTGGATGCCGCGCAGGCAGGACTGCTGCAGGCCGGGGCGCCGCTGACTGCCACGGTACGGGGCCAGTCGTTCGAGGCCAGGGTCAGCTACGTCGGATACGAGCCGGTGGCCCAATCGGGTCAGGAGCCGCGCTACGAACTCGTGGCAGACATCATCGCCAGCGAGCAGCAAACGGTGCGCGTCGGCGAGCCGGTGATGCTGCATCTGGACTAGGGCCCAGCCCGCAGCCGTCACCGGTCGGAAAGCAGCTGTGGCGTAACAGAATGAAATGGCGATAGAAATGATTGAATCGGTTCGTGACCCAGGATTAACACCCTGTTTTCGCTGCCTGCCTATCCCGGCCCCGGCGGTTTCTCGCTCGCGCCGGCTGCGAAATCCGCCAGCATCGGTGATGCCGCTGACGGATGCGGGCTAGCCGGTGGCCTGCCGACGTTTCGTGATCAGCGGCCGGGTCCAGGGTGTCTGGTTCCGCGCCTCTACCCGCCAGCAGGCCTTGCGGCTGGGCCTGGACGGACATGCGGTCAACCTGCCCGACGGGCGCGTCGAGGTGGTGGCCTGCGGAGACCCGACGGCGCTCGATGAACTGGGCCGCTGGCTATGGCTCGGACCCGAACTGGCGGTGGTCGCGGATGTGCATAGTGAGCCGCTGGCCGACCAGCTGATTGTGGGTTTCCGCACGGGATGAGCATCACCAGCCAGCCAAAACCGGTTGAGACCCGGCAGGTGCCTCAGTTGCCGGGCGACATGTCGGCCGGGCGAAACACCGAACCACCCGCAGCGTCGATGGCCGTGGCATCCGGGCCCGGCGACATCGCGGACGCCGGGGCCCACGGCGACTGAGGAAGGTAACCCGCCGCGGATCCGTCCGCGTCGCGGAACTGTCCGCCCGCGGGCCCACCCGTCGGCGTATCGGTCGACGGATGGTAACCCTGTGCCTGGGCACCTCCGGGGTAGACCAGGTCGCGATAGCCGGCCTGCGGAGGGGTGGGCGCAAAGCCGCCCGGGTAGGCGCCGTATGTGCGGTCTGGCCCCGGGGCACGCTCTGCCGGGTAGCGCGGATATTGCGGGTAGGCAGGTGCGCCGCCCGGATATGCCTGGGGGCCGGGATGGGTCGGCTGCATCGGGTAGCCAGGGGTTGTCAGGCTGGCACTCGGGCTGGCGCGCTCGAACGGCGTCGCGAGGTCGCCGGCCGATGATGGCTGTGGATCCCCCGCCGCGTCTGGCTGGGGTCCGGACGCAGTTGGCGCGATCGGTCTGCCCGGCGTCGGGGCACCGAAAAGTGTGGTCGCGTCATAGCCACGCGCGCCGGCCCCGGGTTGGAGATCGGGCAGCGGGAGCATCCGCGAGCTTGGCGTTGCGGTCTTTCCGGACACCTGCGCGGTGGATGCCGCGGCCTGGGGGCGCTCGGGGTCCGACAGTTGCGGCAGTGCCTGCTCGGCAGGTTCACTATGGTAGGGACCGGGTGGGGGCGGATAGTCGCCTGCGGCGACCGCACTGGCCAGTGCCAGGAGCAACGCGCCAATCAGTTTCATCGACGCCGCGGCGCCGGATGGCTGGTCGTTCGGAAGTTGTGTCGTCACTTGGCTGCTCCGCGCGGGGTCCATGGCAAATCGCTATCCCACCGCTAGCAGAAAATAGCAGACCGTGGTGGCCACCGGCACCCGCATCCGTCAAGCGATCAGTATCCGCCCGAGGCGAGATCCAGTCCCTGGGGCATCTCGTCGACGCGCACTACCTCGCTGAGGATCCTGCCATCGGGCAGCAGCGCCAGCAGGCGGAAGCCGGGCGGTTCCTCGTCTACCTGGAAGTCGTCTTGGCGCGGTGTGAACTGTACGCAGGTCGAGGGTGAGGACATCAGGCGGACCGCGCCGCGCCGCGCGTCGAAGGTCTGGTGCACGTGGCCCCACAGGATGCCACGCACATGGCTATGGCGGTCGATGATCTCGAACAGCGGTCCAGGGTTGTCGATCGCCATGGTGTCGATCCAGGCGCTGCCGACGTCGACCGGCTGGTGATGCATGCAGACCAGGGTGTGTCGGTCGCCAGTGGCCAGCGCCTCGTCCAGCAGTTCGAGCTGATCGGGTGCAAGGTGCCCGCCTTCCTCACCCGGCTTCACCGAGTCGAGCATCACGAAGCGCCAGGCACCCTGATCCATCACCGCAGTCGTGTGGACCCGGGCCGCGCGCAGGTGCTCGCGCATCACGGGCGGGACATCGTGGTTGCCAGGCAGGCAATATACCGGGACGCCGAAGCCGGAAAGGATCTCACCGATCTGCTTGTAGCCCTTCGGACTTGCATCGTGGACCAGGTCGCCGGTGGCCAGTAGCGCGTCCAGCGGCCAGTGGAAGTCGCGAAAATAGCGAATGACCTGCTGGAACGTATCCAGGGTGTTGACGCCGAGCAGGGTGCGGATCGGATCTGCGTAGAGGTGGGTGTCGGTCAACTGCAGCACCCGCAGTGTCCCGGCGGGGAAATCTGTGTCGCGCAGGTGGTTGTCGGGCGTCGAGCCAGTGATGCTTGCCGTCATTGATGCGTTGAGCCCGACCGGGTCCCCTGCCGTGTTTTCAGGTTATAGTAGCCCATACATTTATGGCCACAAACGTAACTATCGGCAGCCAAAGCTGTTTTGTGAGCAACGTCCCGCACCCATGACCCTGAACGAGCTGAGGTATATCGTCGCCGTCGCGCGCGAGCGGCACTTCGGCCACGCCGCGGAGGCCTGTTTCATCAGCCAGCCCACGCTCAGCGTGGCGGTCAAAAAGCTCGAGGAAGAGCTGGGGGTAAGCCTGTTCGAGCGGCGCAAGGGTGAGGTCAGTGTGACCCCGGTCGGCGAGCAGATCGTGGCCCAGGCGCAGCGCGTGTTGGAGGAGGCCAGCAGCATCCGGCAGATGGCGCGCCAGGGCCAGGATCAACTGGATGGCCCGCTTCGTGTGGGCGCGATCTACACGATCGGACCTTATCTACTGCCGCACCTGATTCCCCAGTTGTCCGAGCGCGCCCCGAAGATGCCGCTGATGATCGAGGAGAACTACACCGCCAGCCTGGCCGAGAAGCTCAAACGTGGTGATCTCGATGTCATTATTATCTCGCTGCCGTTCGAGGAGCCCGGCATACTGACGCTGCCGCTGTACCGTGAGCCGTTTGTGCTGTTGCTGCCCAGCAGCCATCCGCTCAACCAGAAGCCGCACATCGAGATCGGTGACCTCAAGAAGGAAGACGTGCTGTTGCTCGGCGCTGGGCATTGTTTCCGTGACCAGGTCCTGGAGGTCTGCCCCGATTGCATGCGGCGCACCGCGACCGAGGGCAGTCCGGCGCAGACGCTCGAGGGCGGGTCGCTCGAGACGATCCGGTATATGGTGGCCAGTGGCCTGGGGGTTACCGTCCTGCCGTGTTCCGCAGCGGGTGCCGAGCGCTTCTCCGAGCGTCTGCTGAGTATCCGCCGGTTCGATCATGACGCACCCTCACGTACCGTGGCGCTGGCGTGGCGCAAGAGTTTTCCCAGACCCGGCGTGGTCGACGTGTTGCGTGACGCGGTGCACAGCTGCGACATGTCCTGTGTCGAGCAGATTCATTGATGTTTCACGAGCGACCGTTAGTGTCGACTGGTTCGTGGCCGCATGCGATCGGCTGAACCGCTCATTGGGAGTGATAGTTGGCGGCTATCGAGTGAATTGCCAGAATCAATTTCATACTGCGCAAGCCACCCCCTATAGTGCTCCCGCAAGCCGCCGGTCGGAACCGGCATAATGTCAAAAATGACTGGAGGATAGCTTTATGTCTCTCAAAGGCTCGAAGACCGAAGAAAACCTGAAGGCCGCGTTCGCGGGTGAGTCGCAGGCCAACCGTCGTTACCTGTACTTCGCCTCGAAGGCCGACGTCGAGGGTTTCAACGACGTCGCAGCGGTGTTCCGCTCGACTGCCGAGGGTGAGACCGGCCACGCCCACGGCCACCTGGAGTACCTGGAACAGTGTGGCGACCCGGCGACCGGCATGCCGTTCGGTGGTACCGCCGATAACCTCAAGACCGCGATCGCGGGTGAAACGCACGAGTACACCGATATGTACCCGGGTATGGCCAAGACCGCGCGTGGCGAAGGTCACGACGAGATCGCCGACTGGTTCGAGACCCTGGCCAAGGCCGAGCGCTCGCACGCGAACCGTTTCCAGAAGGCGCTGGATCAGCTGAACGACTGATTTGGCGAGAGCGGGGGGAGGCGGAATGCCTCCCCCCGATTCGCTGCTCGAAACAGGGATACAACTGCGGCCGTCGCGAGGAGTTGGAACTATGGCTGGTGCACGAGAGGGCAGTCTGGAAGCGCCGGTTCGGCATGTCCTGGACTGGAAGAACCCGGAATTTTACGACGAGAGCAAGCTTTTTGCCGAGTTGGAGCGGGTGTTCGACATCTGCCACGGCTGCCGGCGCTGTATCAGTCTGTGTCAGAGTTTCCCGGTGCTGTTCGATCTGGTGGACGACTCCTCTACCATGGAAGTCGACGGCGTAGCGAAGCAGGACTATTGGAAGGTGGTCGACCAGTGCTATCTGTGCGATCTGTGCTTCCTGACCAAGTGTCCGTATGTCCCGCCGCATGAATGGGATCTGGATTTCCCGCATCTCATGCTGCAGGCCAAGGCGGTCAAATACAAAACACAGGGCGCATCGTTTCGCGACAAGACGCTCACCAGCACCGATGCGGTGGGTTCGATCGCCGGCATCCCGGTGGTCAGCGGCGTCGTCAACGCGCTGAACAAGAATGCGACCTTCCGCGGCATCCTCGAAGACACACTGGGTGTGCACAGGGACGCCAAACTACCCGAATACCATAGCAAGCCGTTGCGCGACCGCGTGTCGCGCGACGCCGGCGACGGCGCCGAGGCTGGCGGTCCAACGACCGGCAAGGTGGCCCTGTTCGCGACCTGCTACGGCAATCGAAATGATCCGAAGAGTGGCGAAGATCTGGTGGCTGTGTTTCGTCACAACGGCATCGCGGTCACGACCGCGGACAAGGAGAAGTGCTGCGGGATGCCGAAGCTCGAGCTCGGTGATCTCGAATCGGTCGCGCGCTCCAAAGAGGTGAACATCCCGATGCTCGCCAGGCTGGTCGACGAGGGTTGGGATATCGTCGCGCCTGTCCCGTCCTGCGTGTTGATGTTCAAGCAGGAACTGCCGCTGATGTACCCGGACGACCCGGATGTCATCAAGGTGCGCGATGCGATGTACGACCCGTTCGAGTACCTGATGCTGCGGCACAAGTACGGCAAGCTGAAGACGGATTTCAAGAACCCGCTCGGCAAGGTCTCTTATCACGCCGCCTGTCACCAGCGGGTGCAGCGCATCGGCCCGAAGACCAGGGAGGCCCTGCAACTGGTGCCGGGCACCGAGATCGACCTGATCGAGCGTTGTTCCGGCCACGACGGCACCTATGCGGTGAAGAAAGAGTCGCACGAACTGTCGATGAAGATCGCCAGGCCGGTGGTCAACAAGGTCAAACAGAATGCGCCGGACCACTACAGCAGCGACTGCGCCATGGCCGGGCACCAGATAGCCAATGGTCTGGGCGACGGCAGCGAACCCGAACACCCTATTTCGCTGCTGCGCCTCGCATACGGCATTTGAGTTGACGACTGGCAGACGGAGGTGGAAACGATGAACAAATTGGCTCGCGACGATCTCTTCAGCCTGGAGAAGTACGCGGAGGTACGTCCGGAGTTTCGCGCACGTGTGATGGCGCACAAGCAGAACCGGCGGTTGCCGATCGGGCCCAATGCCACGCTGTATTTCGAAGACGCGCTGACCATGCACTACCAGATCCAGGAGATGCTGCGCGCCGAGCGCATCTTCGAGGCCTCCGGCATCCAGGAAGAGCTCGATGCCTACAACCCGCTGATCCCGGACGGCAGCAATTGGAAGGCGACCTTCATGATGGAGTATCCGGACGAGGAAGAGCGCCGGGTGCAGTTGCAGAAGCTGATCGGCATCGAGCGGCACGTATGGGCGCAGGTGGGCGATTTCGCGCGGGTCACGCCGGTTGCCGACGAAGACCTGGAGCGTGAAACCGAGGAGAAGACCTCTTCGGTCCACTTCCTGCGTTTCGAACTGACCCCGGACATGGTGGCGGCGGTCAAACAGGGTGCGTCGATCAGCATGGGTATCGACCACCCGGCCTATATCCATGCGGTAGAGCCCGTTGCTCAGAATATCCGCGACTCGCTGGCCGAGGATCTCAGCTGAGGCGTGCCGGGTTCGGTGCGAAAAAAGCCCGGTCTTGACCGGGCTTTTTCATGTCTCGCAGCTGACCGCTCCACGCCGGCTGCGCCGGCGCTGGGCAGGGTGGTGGCCGACGCCCCGGGTCCGATCAGAACCCCTCGGTCGAGGTGAACAGGCCGACTCGCAGATCCTTCGCGGTATAGATCTCCCGGCCATCGACCTCCATGCGCCCGTCGGCGATCCCGAGCACCAGTTTGCGGGTGATGATGCGTTTCATGTCCAGGAAATAGGTGACCTTTTTTGCGGTCGGCAGCACCTGTCCGGTGAACTTCACCTCGCCCACGCCGAGTGCACGTCCATGCCCCGGGTTACCCAGCCAGGCCAGGAAGAAGCCGACCGACTGCCACATCGCATCCAGGCCAAGGCAACCGGGCATTACCGGGTCGCCAGGAAAGTGGCACGCAAAGAACCAGAGGTCCGGGTTTATATCGAGTTCGGCGACAACCTCGCCCTTGCCGTGGCGACCGCCGGTATCCGCGATGCGGGTGATGCGGTCCATCATCAGCATATTCGGCACAGGCAGCTGGGCATTGCCCGGTCCGAACAACTCGCCGTAGCCGCATTTCAGCAGGCCGTCGCGTTCGAACGACTCGATCTTGGCCATGAATCTGTGTCCCGTGTCTGCGAAGCGGGCGAGTTTCCCGGCTGTCGCCGGGCTTGTCAACCGAACTCAAGCATCCTGGCGGGGGCCGCTAGCGCGGTGGCGATACAACTGGCACGCAGGTGGTGGGAACGCGGCAGGTCCGGATGGCGGCTAGCGAGCAGGCAAGACTGACTGGCGAACAGGTATCCGGTGACGGCGCGACGGTGTTGCTCGAGGTCTGGGTGGCCGGGATCGCCGGCAACGACTTGCTGCTTTTCGACGGTTTCTCGGATGCGGATCGGGTGGACGAGTCCGGCCACGAGGCGTTTTTGTGCATTCTGCGTGATATCACCGAGCGCAAGAAAATCGACGTGCAACTGCGCCTGCTGAGCATGATCAACGACCTGCTGGACCTGTCGAAGGCAGAGGTCGGACGGTTCAGCTGCGATGTGCGGCCGACCCGGCTGGACGCTGTAATCGTGCCGGTCATGGTCGAGTTCCAGACCCTGGCGGAACAGCAACGGCTCGGATAGAGCATGCGTCGGTTACGCCCTGCATCCTCGAGGAGACCGCATATGGAAATGATCCGAAGCCGCCACATCGGGTTTCACTGTTTGGCGCACGACCGACGCAACATGCAGGCCAGGTGGGCCAGCGACTTCGTTCAAGGCGCCAGGGCTGCTGCCGATAGTGCAAAAGGATTTTCACGATAGCGCAATGAGCCCAGTCAATCCCACTATCCTGGTCGTCGATGACGAGCCGTTCAACGTCGACATCCTGCTCGAGTATCTCGCCGACAGCGCTTACGCGATCGAATCGGCACGGGACGGACTCTCCGCCTGGGAGTTGCTCGAGGCCGATCCGGACCACTATGACGTCGTCATCCTGGATCGCAGGATGCCGGGTCTCGATGGACTCGAGGTGCTCGCTCGCATCAAGCAGCACGCGCTGTTGCGGAGCGTGCCGGTCATCCTGCAGACGGCCCTCGCCGCCAGGGATGAGATCATCGAGGGACTGCGCGCCGGCGCCTACTATTATCTGACCAAGCCATTCGATCACGACATGCTGCTGAGCGTGGTCTCGACCGCGCTCGAGGACCGCATGCGCTACCGGCATGCACTGGAGGAGAGCGGCGTGGCCAGCCGCACCTTTGGGTTGATGCGCGAAGCGGCCTTCAGTTTCAGGACACTCGGCTCGGCACGTGATCTGGCCACCGTCCTGGCCAACGCCTTCCCGGATCCGCAGCGGGTGGTAATCGGCCTGTCAGAGTTGCTGGTGAACGCGGTCGAACACGGCAACCTGGGTATCGGTTTCCAGGAGAAGGGTCTGCTGCGCGAACAGAACCGCTGGGAGCAGGAGATCGAGGCGCGACTGGCCGATCCGGCGCACGCGGAGAAGCAGGTATCGGTAAGATATGCACGCGATGCGGACAGCATCCGCGTGGTCATCAGGGACCAGGGCAACGGATTCGACTGGCAGGAATACCTTGAGATGGATCCGGCACGCGCGCTCGACAACCATGGTCGCGGAATTGCCATGTCACGCCTGATCAGCTTCGATCGGATCGAATTTCGCGGCAACGGCAACGAGGTCGAGGTTGCCGTCGATGTGCCCGGCAGCCGATAGCCCTCAACCGGTCCCCTTGGCGATCTCCGTGGCTATGCGGTCGCGAATTAAATCGACGAAATCCGCCAGTGGCAGCATCTGATTTTCGGCGTCCCTGCGTGCACGGTATTCCACCTCGCCGTTGTCGAGGCCGCGCTCGCCGACCACGACGCGATGCGGTATTCCGATCAACTCCATGTCCGCAAACATCACGCCTGGCCTGGCATCACGGTCGTCGAACAGGACATCGATTCCCGCATCGCGCAGGTCTGCATAGAGTTTTTCGGCCGCCTCGCGCACGCGCTCGGATTTCTTCATCTGCATCGGCACCAGCGCCAGCGTGAATGGCGCGATCGCGGTCGGCCAGGCGATACCCTGCTCGTCGTTGTGCTGCTCGATCGATGCTCCGACCACACGTGACACGCCGATGCCGTAGCAGCCCATGGTCATGGTGACCTGCCGGCCGTTTTCGTCCAGCACGCCGGCATTCATCGCGGCGCTGTATTTCTGACCGAGCTGGAAGATGTGACCGACCTCGATACCGCGCGCGATCGTCAGGTTCCCTTGACCGTCGGGGCTGGGATCGCCCTCGACCACGTTGCGGATGTCGGCCACCTCGGGCAGTGCAACATCGCGGCCCCAGTTGATACCGAAGTAGTGTTTGCCGTCGATGTTGGCGCCGGCACTGAAGTCTCCGGCAACTGCTGCGGCCCGGTCGACGATCATCGGCAGGTCCAGATTGATCGGGCCGAGCGAGCCCGGCCCGGCATTGACCACGGCGCGGATTTGTTCTTCGCTGGCCATCTGCAGCGGGGCTGCCACCAGCGGCAATTTCTCTGCCTTGATCGCATTCAGTTCGTGGTCGCCGCGCAGCAGCAGCGCCACCAGCTCGCTGCCGGCGTCTTCGGCGGCCACGACGATGAGCGTCTTGACGGTCTGTTCGATCGGTTGCGCGAACTGCTCGACCAATTCCGCGATGGTCTTCGCACGCGGCGTGTCGACCAGTTCCAGGGCGCGGCCGGGCGCCGGCGCCGCGGATGCCGGGGCGACGGCCTCGGCGAGTTCGACGTTGGCCGCGTAGTCGCTGGATGTGGAGAAGGCAATCGCATCCTCGCCGGAGTCGGCCAGCACGTGAAACTCATGCGAGCCGCTGCCACCGATGCTGCCGGTATCCGCGGCCACCGGACGGAAGTCCAGCCCGCAGCGCTGGAAGATGCGGCAGTAGGTCGCGTGCATCACGTTGTAGGTCTGCTGCAGCGAGGCCTGATCGAGATGGAAGGAATAGGCGTCTTTCATCAGGAACTCGCGCGCGCGCATGACGCCGAAACGCGGTCGGATCTCGTCGCGGAACTTGGTCTGGATCTGGTAGTAGTTGACCGGCAACTGGCGATAGCTGCGCAGCTCGTTGCGCGCCAGGTCGGTAATGATCTCCTCGTGGGTGGGGCCGAAGCAGAATTCGCGCCGATGGCGGTCGCTCAGGCGCAACAGCTCGGGACCGTACTGCTCCCAACGCCCAGATTCCTGCCAGAGTTCGGCCGGCTGCACGGCTGGCATAAGCAGTTCGAGCGCACCGGCGCGGTCCATTTCCTCGCGCACGATGTTCTCGACCTTGCGCAGTACCCGCAGGCCGAGCGGCAGCCAGGTGTACAGGCCGGCCGCCAGTTTGCGGATCAGGCCGGCGCGCAGCATCAGGCGGTGGCTGGCGATTTCGGCGTCGGCGGGGACTTCTTTCAGGGTCTGGAGCGGGAAGTTCGAGGTGCGCATGTTGGCCTGTCTTTGACGGTGAACCCGCGATTCTAGCGGTGCCCGACCTCAGGGCCAAGGAGTCAAGTTTCAGTCTGCCGCGCCGCAAGCATGGTAGGTGGCGGGCCGGGGACCCCGGCCCACCGATGCACCAGGAGCGTCCCCGGCAGCATGTCCCTCGTCGCGCTGAACCCAATGCCATCCGCCGGGCGCCATCACGCGGTGCTTGTGGCCGGTCTTGGCCTGCTTCTGGCAGGTTGGGCCTTTGCCCAGGGACTGGTGTTCAACGCCGCGCTGCTCAACTGGATCGAGCACGAGTATGGAGACGCGGCGCGCGACCGGGTGGTCGAGTTGCAGGAATTGGTAGCGCATGGGGAGGCGCTCGACGAACGCGCCAAACTTGAGCGGGTGAATGCCTTCTTCAATCGCATCGGCTACGATTCCGACGACCTGCGCTGGGACCAGAAGGACTATTGGGCCACGCCATTCGAGGTGCTCGGGGTTAACTCGGCGGATTGCGAGGACTACGCCATTTCCAAGTATTTCACCCTGATCAGCATGGGGGTGGAAGAGCAGCGTCTGCGGATCACTTACGTCAAATCAATCGATACCGACGAGGCGCACATGGTGCTCGGCTATTATCCGTCGCCGGAGGCCGATCCGCTGATCCTTGATAATCTGACGGCGCGAATCGCCGCGGCCGCCGAGCGCACCGACCTGGTCCCGGTGTACAGCTTCAACGGCACGGACCTGTGGCTCGCGGTGAATGGCCTGGAACCCAGAAGAGTTGGTAGCGCGGACCGCTTGTCCCGTTGGCGCGCCTATCAGTCCAGGTTGATGCAGCAGATGGCGATGGGCCGGGAAACCGTCGTGCAATGACGCTGTCCAGACAGATGATGATCCTGGTAGTGATGCTGGTAATGGTGCTGTTCGCCGGGACCCTGGCGATCAGTGTCCTCAATACCCGCGACTATCTCGAGACGCAGCTCGCCTCGCATGCACAGGATGCTGCGAGCTCGCTGGGATTGTCGGCGACCGCGCACGTCGAACGCGACGACCAGGCGATGGTTGCCGCGATGGTAAACGCGATGTTTCACCGCGGCGATTACCTGCGCATCCGTTTCGAGGACCTGCAGGGGAAGGCGTGGATCGAACGCGTCGCGGAGCTCAGGGTCAACGGTGTGCCGGCGTGGTTCATGCGCGTCTTTGCGCTCGAGCCGCCGCAGCGTTCGGCCACGATGATGGCGGGTTGGCGCCAGGTCGGCCAGGTGCTGGTGACCAGTCATCCGGGGCTGGCCTACCGTCAGCTGTGGCAGACCTCGGTGCAGACCCTGAACCTTTTCCTGGTCGTCGCGGTGCTCGCGCTGCTCGGCGGCATGGTCGCACTGCGTATCCTGTTGCGCCCCCTCAAGGCGGTGGAATCGCAGGCGCAGGCGATCAGCAACCGCGAGTTCCCGGTGGTCGAGGCACGCCCGTTCACGCTCGAGTTCCGCCGCGTGGTACAGGCCATGAACACGCTGTCGTCCAAGGTCCAGCGCATGTTGGGCGACGCCGAAAGGTCGGCGGCAATCCTTCGCCACCAGGCCTTCCAGGACCCGGTGACCGGGCTCGCCAACCGGCGTCAGTTCATGGATGTGCTGACCCACAGGGTGAGCGACCCCGAGCAGTTCGCGGCTGGCGGCCTGATGCTGCTGCAGTTGCGGCACCTGAAGGCATTCAACCAGGCGCGCGGCTACCCGGCGGGCGACCATCTGCTGGCCGAGACAGCGCGCGCACTGCTGGCGGCGCTGCAGGACGAGGCCGGGGCGACGCTGGCCCATCTGTCGGGTGCCGACTTCGCCGTGCTGCTCGACAGTGCCAGCGGGCAGAGGTTGCGTGAACTCGCCGAACGCGCGGTCGGCGCGGTGGCGGCACTGTATGGCACCCTGCAACTGCCGAGCCCCGACGTCGCCCACCTCGGCGCCGTCAGCTACGCCGGGCAGACCGCCTCGGAACTGCTGGCTGAGGCCGATATGGCCCTGCGTGAGGCACAGCGCGACGGTGCCAACGCCTACGTTGTATCCGGGCGCGGCGTCGCACCGGTCGCCGCACGCTCGGCCAGCGAGTGGCGCACGCTGATCGAGCAGGCGTTGCACCGGCAGTGCTTCACGCTGCGGCGCCAGGCCGTGGTCGGCTGCGCTGCCGGCGAACTGCTGCATCACGAGGTGTTTCTGCGCATCCCTGACCCGGAGCGCCCCGACGAACAGATCGCAGCGGCGGTTTTCATGCCGATGGCCGAAGGTGCCGGCATCACTGCGCTGGTCGAGAGGGCTGTCACCGAACGGGTGATTGCCGAGCTGGAGTCGGGTGACTGTCCGGGCAGGGTCGCGGTCAATCTGGCGGCCCCGAGCCTGAATGACGAGGATCTGCTGCAGTGGTTCCAGGACAAGCTCGAAGCGCATCCCGCTGCAGCCGCCAGGCTGATCCTGGAGCTGCCGGAGTATGGCGCCATGGCACATGCCAGACGCCTGATGACCTGGATTGAACGCCTGCGCCCGTTCGGTGTCGAGTTTTCTCTCGACCACTTCGGCAGGGGGTTTGCGTCATTCGCCTACCTGCGTTCGTTGAAGGCGGATTACCTCAAGGTCGACGGCAGTTTCGTGCAGAATCTTCGCCAGCAGGATGCCAACCGGTTCTTCCTGCGTGCGCTCGCCGATATCGCGCACGGGCTGGAGATGCGGGTGATCGCCGAATCGGTCGAGACCGAGGACGACTGGTTGGTGCTGAGCGAACTTGGCGTCGACGGTGGGCGAGGGTACTGGCTGAGTGCTCCGAAATAGGCATGCCAGGCGAAATAAATTCGTTATACTGGGCCGCGGGCGCAATCGCCCGCCTCGATAAATAACGATAATGATCGCTGTCAGCCTTTTTTGCAGTTGCGCAGCGGCAACGTGCCAACTCACTGAAATCCTCAGCAAAATTAATTTGGATCGAGTTTTGCTTAGGTAAATGCTTGCCGGGGCTTACCACCCGGGCGACGGCATGGCGTCCTTTTAGGAATCGGGTGACTTGGTGCGCAAAACCGCATATCGACGTCTTAACCAACTTCTGCTCAGCGGGGTCTGTGTCGTCCTGCTGTCAGCGGCGGCCGAAGCCGCGGCAATGGCGCCGAGTGCGCTGGTCCTGGAGCTGTTGAACGCCGCAGACCATGATCAGTGCATCGAGAACCTGGTGTTTCAAACCATCCGGCAGAACGGTCCGCAGCTGGCCTCGGCGGTGGTGCAGGCCGCAGCAATTGCCCAGGCGCAGCGCGCGCATCAGCAGCGTGCTCTGGGCTGCGAGGGTGACATAGCCGCGCAGGCGATTGCGGCCGGTGCGGACCCGGACGTGGTCCTCAAGGCCACGGCCGCGGGGCTGTAGTCAGCCGTCCTTGCGTGTCTGCGTTCTACCGGTCGTTGCAGCCGCAGGTCAGGGCCCGGTTCCGGCCAGAAGTCGCAATAATCAATTAAAACAAATGGATAAGGGGCGCCCGGCGGGTGATTCCTGACATTCGTTCATCGAACTCGTCCGCAAACGACACGAACCTGTCACATTGCGCATACAGAATGCTGCCCGAACTTCAGTGTTTGCTGAAATTCCAAGTGAGGCCGGGCCACGGCGGAGGTGGCTCGACAACGAACCGAATCTGCCCAATGGAGGCTTCTGTGTTTAAAAAGACTTTGGTAGTGGCGGCGCTTTCCGCTGCGATCGTGTCCGGCACCGCCCACGCGGCCGCTGCTCGTGACTACATCAGCATCGTGGGTTCCTCGACTGTGTACCCGTTTGCCACCGTGGTGGCGGAGCAGTTCGGCAAGACCACCAAGTTCAAGACCCCGAAGATCGAATCGACCGGTTCGGGCGGTGGCCTGAAACTGTTCTGCGCCGGTGTCGGTGTGGAGCACCCGGACATCACCAACGCCTCGCGTCGGATTAAGAAGTCCGAGCAGGAACTGTGCGCCAAGAATGGCGTTAAAGAGATCGTCGAGGTCAAGATTGGCTATGACGGCATCGCGGTCGCCAATACCAAGGCCGCGCCGCAGATGGACCTCAGCCGCAAGGACCTGTACCTGGCCCTCGCCAAGGATGTGCCGAACCCGCAAGGCGGCGACAATCTGGTGCCGAACCCCTACAAGACCTGGAAAGACGTGAATGCCAGCCTGCCGGCGACCAAGATCGAGGTGCTGGGCCCACCCCCGACATCCGGTACCCGCGACGCGTTCGGCGAACTGGTCATGGAGCACGGTTGCCAGGAATTCGGCTTCATCAAGGCGATGAAGAAGACCGACAAGAAGGCCTTCCAGGCCGCATGCATGGGTATTCGTGAAGACGGTGCCTACATCGAGGCCGGTGAGAACGACAACCTGATCGTACAGAAGATCGAGGCCAACCCGAATGCACTGGGTATCTTCGGCTTCAGTTTCCTTGACCAGAATGGCGACAAGATCCAGGGCTCGAAGATCGACGGCGTCACCCCGACCTTCGACGCCATCGCGGATGGCAGCTACCCGGTCTCGCGTCCGCTGTTCTTCTACGTGAAGAAGGCGCATGTGGGTGCGGTGCCCGGCATCGCCGATTACCTCGCCGAGTTCACCTCGGACAAGGCCTGGGGCGCGGAAGGCTACCTTTCCGAAAAGGGTTTGATCCCGATGCCGGAGGCCGAGCGCAAGCAGTTCGCCCACGATGCGAAGGCGATGACCCCGATGGGTGCGCTCTAATCTCCCGGCCTGATACCCGGTAGATAGCCGTGACGGCGGCGCCACCTCGGTGCGCCGCCGTCCTGTTTTCGTGATGACGCGGTAGCGACGATGCATATTTCTGTTTTGATCATGGCCCTACTCACGCTGATGGCGTTCGCCTTCTACCTGGGCAGGCGTCGTTCCCTGACTGTCGTGGGTGGCAGGAGCGGGGTCAAGAATCTGCACTCCCTGCCAGCCTACTATGGTTTTTACACGGCATTGTGGGCCGGACTGCCCGCGCTGCTGGTGGCGGGTCTATGGTTGTCCTTCGAGGGGTCGATCATCACCACCCTGGTGGTCGATGGACTGCCAGCAGAGATGCGCGATACCGATCCGGGGCGGCTCGGTCTTCTGGTCAACGACATCAAAAACCTGGCCAGTGGCAATATCGTGTCCGCCCATGTCGACGAGACCATGCAGCGCGCTGCCGATCATCTCAATGAGCTGCGTTCCGTTGGGCGGATGGCACTGGGCGTTGTCGTCCTGAGTATCGCTCTGGCGGCAGGAGCGCTCGCCTGGCGGGCGATCGGCCCGAAGATGCGCGCGCGCAACCGGGTGGAGTTCATCGTCAACGGCTTGTTGATCGCCAGCTCATTGATCGCAATATTGACCACCGTCGGCATCGTGCTTTCGGTGCTGTTCGAGTCTTTCCGGTTTTTCCATAAGATACCGCTGACAGATTTCCTGTTCGGCCTGGAGTGGAGCCCGCAGATCGCATTGCGCGCCGACCAGGTCGGCGCGAGCGGCGCGTTCGGCGCCGTGCCGCTGTTTGCCGGCACCCTGCTGGTGTCATTTATTGCGTTGTTGGTGGCGGTTCCGATCGGCCTGATGTCGGCGATCTATCTGGCCGATTACGCCGGGCCGAAACTGCGCTCATATGCCAAGCCCGTGCTGGAGGTGCTCGCCGGTGTCCCGACTGTTGTATACGGATTTTTTGCCGCGCTGACCCTGGCCCCGGCGATACGCAATCTGGGCGAGTCAGTCGGACTTGTGGTCTCCTCGGAGAGCGCGCTGGCCGCGGGCCTGGTCATGGGGGTCATGATCATCCCGTTCGTGTCCTCCCTGTCCGACGATGTCATCAACGCGGTCCCACAGTCGCTGCGCGACGCCTCTTATGCGCTCGGCGCGACCCGTTCGGAGACCATCCGCCGCGTGGTGCTGCCGGCAGCCCTGCCCGGCATCATGGGTGGCGTCCTGTTGGCGGCGTCGCGTGCGATCGGCGAGACCATGATTGTGGTGATGGCAGCCGGCCTGAGTGCCAATCTCACGGCGAATCCGCTCGAGAGCGTAACCACCGTGACGGTGCAGATCGTGACCCTGCTAGTTGGTGACCAGGAATTCGACAGTGCCAAGACCCTGGCGGCATTTGCGCTGGGTCTGCTGCTGTTTGTGGTTACCCTGGGTTTGAACATCGTGGCCTTGCACATCGTGCGCAAGTACCGCGAGCAGTATGAGTGATACATCATGAGCGAACCTGACAAGAGTACTGCGCGTACCATAGATATCGTCGAGGCCTCGCTGAAGCGACGCTATGCGCGCGAGCGTCGTTTTAAGCTGATGGGGCTCGGTGCCGTCTTGCTCGGGCTGCTGTTCGTCACGCTGCTGTTTTTCGATATCGTCAGCAAAGGCTACACCGCCTTCGTGCAGACCCACATCGCGCTTGAGGTGTACTTCGACCCCGCGGTGATCGATCCGGACGGCAAACGCGACATGGCCGAGATCGCGCGCGCCGACTTCCGCAAGATCGCACGTGAGCCCCTGGCCAAATTGTTTCCCGAGGTCACCTCGCGCGGCGACAAGCGCGCGCTGTATTCGATGCTGAGCAGCGGTGCGCCATACCAGTTGTCGAAGATGGTCATGAAGGAGCCCGGGTTGATCGGCACCCGCCAGGTCGTGGATCTGGTCGCAGATGACGATGTCGATATGGTGGTCAAGGGCAATATCGACCGCAATGCCCCGGCCGCCGACCGACGTGTCAACGACCAGATGATCGGCTGGATCAGCAAGCTTGAGGCAGACGGGGTCGTCAAGAAGAAGTTCAACACGCGTTTCTTCACCAACGGTGACTCGCGCGAACCGGAACTCGCCGGCATCGGTGGGGCCGCCGCGGGCTCCTTCTACACACTGCTGGTGACGTTGCTGCTGTCGTTCCCGATCGGCGTGGCAGCGGCGGTATATCTGGAGGAATTCGCGCCAAAGAACCGCTGGACCGACCTTATCGAGGTCAACATCAACAACCTGGCGGCCGTTCCGTCGATCGTGTTCGGTCTGCTTGGCCTGGCGATGTTCATCAACCTGTTCGGCCTGCCGCGCTCGGCGCCGCTGGTCGGCGGTCTGGTACTCACGCTGATGACCCTGCCGACCATCATCATCGCGGCACGCGCGTCGCTCAAATCGGTCCCGCCGTCGATCCGCGAGGCCGCGCTCGGCGTCGGTGCATCCAAGATGCAGACCGTGTTTCACCATGTGTTGCCGCTGGCCATGCCCGGCATGTTGACCGGGACCATCATCGGCATGGCACAGGCGCTCGGCGAGACGGCACCATTGCTGATGATCGGTATGGTCGCCTTCATCGTCGATATCCCGGGCGGGCCGCTGGATCCGTCCACGGTGCTGCCGGTGCAGGTCTACCTGTGGGCCGACAGCCCGGAGCGCGCCTTTGTCGAACGGACCTCGGCGGCCATCCTGGTGCTGCTGGCCTTCCTGATAGCGATGAATACCTTTGCCGTGATCATGCGGCGACGCTTTGAGCGTCGGTGGTGATGGCGGTGCGAGACGAGGAAAATGATATGACGACTGCCGAAACCGTAATTGCCGACGCCGATCTGGTCGGAGCAAAGGTGCGCTCGAAGGCCGGTTCCAGACCGCTCGACAATGATTTCAAGACGATCGGCGAGGTTCGCGTGAACGATCCGCGCATGAGCTGCACCGACGTCAACGTCTTCTATGGCGACAAGCACGCGATCAAACACGTCGATCTGGATATCGCACAGAACCAGGTGATCGCGATGATCGGTCCATCCGGCTGCGGCAAGTCGACCTTCCTGCGCTGCCTCAACCGGATGAACGACACTATCGACATCTGCAACGTCACCGGCGAGATCCGCCTGGACGAGGTCGACATCTATGACCGCAAACTCGATGTCGTGCCGCTGCGCGCGCAGGTCGGGATGGTGTTTCAGAAGCCAAACCCGTTTCCGAAATCCATCTATGAAAACATCGCCTATGGGCCGCGGATCCACGGCCTGGCGGCGAGCCGCGCCGAGCTCGACGAGGTCGTCGAGCGCAGTCTGGCCAAGGCCGGCCTTTGGGAGGAGGTCAAGGACCGCCTCGACCAGCCCGGCACCGGGCTGTCCGGCGGTCAGCAGCAGCGCCTGTGCATTGCACGCACGATCGCGGTGGATCCAGAGGTGATCCTGATGGACGAGCCCTGCTCTGCGCTCGACCCGATTGCGACCGCCAAGGTCGAGGAGTTGATCGACGAGCTGCGTGAAAACTATACGATCGCAATCGTGACCCACTCGATGCAGCAGGCCGCGCGCGTATCGCAGCGCACCGCGTACTTCCATCTCGGCCACCTGGTCGAGGTGGGGGATACCACGCAGATATTTACCAACCCGCGGCACAAGCTGACCGAGGATTACATCACCGGCCGTTTCGGCTGATTGGGGCGCGCTGCAAAGGTGGTGCAGGAGGACGGTACAAAGGCTGTGGATCGCCACATACTGTCGCGTTTCGACGGCGATCTGGGTTATTTTCGCGGCCTGGTGCTCGACATGGGGCAACGAATCGTCGCGCAGGTCGTTCTGGCAAGCGAGGCGCTGTCCACCTGCGACGTGGTCAAGGCGCGCAAGGTGATCCACGACCACCGTCGGATCCGCGACCTGGACATGGATGCGCTGGAGGCGAATGCCCGGCTGTACGCCATCCATCAACCGGTAGCACGCGATCTGCGTTTCGTGCTGACCCTCGCGCGCGCTGTATATGATCTCGAGCGCATCGCGGGCGAGGCGGTGCGAATGGCCGATGTTGCCGAGGCCATGTACGAGTACCAGCCGTCGGTGCGCGATTGTGTGATCTTCGAAGATGTCCGGCGGATCACGGTGCCTGCGGTGGCGCTGCTGGAGCGCAGCCTCAAGGCGATCGCGGATGAGGATGTTCAGCTGGCGGTTCAGGTCGCCTTCGACTGCAAGGAACTGAATGAGCTGTTCGAGGGGGCCGTTCGTCGGCTCGCCACCTACCTGATGGAAGACCCGCGCAATATCCGTTGGGTGATCGACGCGACGCTCGGCATCAAGTCCATGGAGCGGATCGGCGACCATGCCTGCAGCATCGCGCGCAACGTGATCTATTCGGTCACCGGCAAGGACGTGCGCCACGTCAACATCGCCAGCCTGGCCGCCAGCTGATCCCGCATCGAGCGGCCGCGCCTGTCAGCCCTGCATCAGGGTCCGGAAGTACGTGCCCCATACGATCAGCAGGCCCGCGGCGGCGGCAAGATCCAGCCACATGCGTGTGCGCTTGACTTCCCGTACCTCCGGGGGTTGCTCGATCATGAACACCCGGTTCATCAATGCGTCGAGCAACAGCACGAAGAAAAACATCACGACTAGGGCCGGGACGATATAGCTCGTCATCACACCGATCCCCTGCGGAGCCATGTCGGCGAACAACACCAGGGGCAGGGTGGCCACGCTGAATGCGAGCAGGGCCAGTCGCAGCCCGCCCACGTCTTTGAGGTTGATAGCCATCGTTTCAATTTCACTGCGGTTGGATGGAATGGCGGGCAGCTGCTAGTCTCTCGCATCACCCAAAGTATGAAGCATTTTACTATGCCTGAGCTGCCTGAAGCGCTGTTGAGTCAGTTGCCCGACCTGATCGATCGGCTGCGCGGAGAGACCGCCGGATATCTGGATCAGCCCGGCGAGCAGCAGCTCTGGTACAACCGCGGCTATGCCAACGGCATCGTGCTGTCCCTGCAACAGCTGCAGCAACGCGGGCGGCTCGGTACGCGGGTGCCGGACGCCGCCGCGGTGGTCACCGGTCACCTGGGGACGCCTTGGGGCCGGGCCTACCGGCACGGCGAGTCCATGGGCAGCCGCGAAACCTACGAAGTCACAGGGGATCCAGCAGCATGACGCGCGTCGTCTCGTTCAATATCAATGGCGTGCGGGCTCGTCCGCACCAGCTCGAGGCCCTCAGGCAGCAATATGATCCGGACATCATCGGCCTGCAGGAGACCAAGGTTCAGGATGCCGAGTTTCCGCGTGAGATGATCGAGGGTCTCGGCTACCACGTGGCTTTCTACGGCCAAAAGGGTCATTACGGTGTTGCGCTGCTGTCCAAATCGGCGCCGCTGTCGGTCGAGTACGGCTTTCCGAACGAGGATGACCAGGCCCAGCGCCGCCTGATCGCTGCCACCTATCAGCTCGGCGAGCGCCAGCTGGTCGTGCTCAATGGCTATTTCCCACAGGGTGAGAGCCGCGATCACCCGGTCAAGTTCCCGCATAAGCAGGCTTTCTATGCCCAGCTGACCGAACTGCTCAAGCAGCGCTATTCACCGGCCCAGGACCTGGTCGTGCTCGGCGATATGAACGTGGCGCCGGGTGATGGAGACATCGGGATCGGGGCGGACAACGCCAGGCGCTGGCTGCGTGATGGCAAGTGCAGCTTCCTGCCCGAGGAGCGCGAGTGGCTCGCGCGGCTGCTCGCTTGGGGCCTGTGCGACACCTTTCGCAACCGCTTCCCGGAGGTGGACGATCGCTTCAGTTGGTTCGACTATCGCAGCAAGGGCTTCGAGCGCGAGCCAAAGCGCGGCCTGCGCATCGACCTGGCGCTGGCCACGGTCGGCCTGCAGTCACGCATCCGCGACGCGGGCATCGCCTACGATATCCGCGCGATGGACAGGCCCTCGGATCACTGCCCGATCTGGGTCGATTTCGACTGAAGAGTTTTCACAGGAAACGGGCGGCGGGCGCGGTGGTAACCAGGTAAATCCGTCAGCAACGGACAGTGCGCGAATCAGGCCGGGACCGCGATCAGGCGCTCGCCGTCGTCGGAAATCCCCCGCACTCGCACCCGTACAATACGGTTCTCCAGATCGCGGCCGGCGCTGTCGGCGAACTCGACACGCAGATAGTTGGGCGTGTAGCCCGACCAGCTACCGGCATCGCCGCCGCGACCCTCGACCAGCACGAGGAACTCCCGGCCGACGGCCCGCTCCAGTGCCTGCCGGCAGCCCTGGCGGGCCACTTCGTGCAGTCGCCGGCTGCGCTCGCGCTTGGTGTCGCGCGACAGCTGGTCCGGCAGCGCGGCGGCCTTGGTCCCGGCGCGCGCTGAATAGGCAAAGATATGGATGTGGCCGAACGCCATCTGTTCGGCAAAACGCAGGCTCTGCCGCCACTCCTCGTCGGTCTCGCCGGGGAAGCCGACAATGATGTCGGTGGTGACATTGAAGCCGTCGACGGCCTGCCGGGCCTGCTCGACCAGGTCGCGGAATTCGTTGGTCCGGCAGCGGCGTGACATGCGCCGCAGCACGCTGTCGGCGCCGCTCTGGATGGGCAGATGCAGGTGCGGCATCAGCCGCGGGTCGTCGAACAGCGACCAGAAGCCGTCCGGCAGTTCCCAGGGCTCCAGGGAGCCGAGCCGCACCCTGGGTATCGACGTCCCGGCCAGCACTGTCTCGACCAGCGCCCTGAGATCGCTGTTGACGTCGCTGCCGTAGCCGCCGAGGTGGACCCCGGCCAGCACGATCTCCTGCACCCCGTCCGCATGCACGCGATTGACCTCGTCGACCACCTCCGCCACGGGCCGGCTGCGCTCGTCGCCGCGTGCCTTGGTCACGATGCAAAAGGTACAGCGGTAGCGGCAGCCATCCTGGACCTTGACGAAGGCGCGGTGGCGCCCGCGCGCGAGCAATGCGTTCTCGCCCGGCGCGGTGGCGGTCTCCGGCATGACCGGCAGATCGAGCCGCTCCGCGGCGATGCTGATCAGGCGGTCCTTGTCCGAGTTGGGCACTATCAGGTCCACGCCGAACTCGCCAGCCGCCTGGGTGGGCGACAGCGAGGCATAACAGCCGCTGACCACCAGCTTGGCCCGCGGGTTGGCGCGCTGTGCGCGCCGGATCAGCTGACGCGATTTGCGCACCGACTCGCCGGTGACCGCGCAGGTGTTCACCACCACTAGGTCTGCCTGTTCGGCGTCCCGGGTCACCGTGAAACCGCGCTCGCGGCAGTCGCGCGACCAGCCCTCGAGTTCGGCCTCGTTCAGTCGGCAGCCCAGGGTTTGCAGGAAAACGCGCATCGTGGATCTGTGCTAGCTTGCTCTGTCAACGCAGGCCGCGCATTCTACCTGCTACCGGGGGTCTCGCCTAACCCATGGAAGTGATTGGGAAATTTCTATCTCACCTGGCGCCCAATCTGGGCCTGCTCACGCTCGTTGTCGGGATCCTCGCGCTGTTCCTGCTGGTCTGGGTGCTGTTCGCCCAGCGTGGGCTGCGCCACAGGCTGCGCGACGAACTGGGCGACCAGCGCGCGCTGTTGCGCGAGATTCGCGAGGATATCGGCGACGATGTCGCGCACAGCCGCCAGCAGGTCCAGGAGTCCCTGAGCGCCGGGCTGATGCGCCTGCAGGACCTGCTCGATCAGCGCATGAGCGGGCTGCAGCGGCAGATGTTGCAGGATTCCGCGGCCCTCAAGACCGAGTTGATCGAGCGTTTCGAGACCCAGCGCAAGGCGATCTCGGACAGCCTCGCGGATGGCCGCCTGGCCCAGCAACGCGAGTCGGCGCAGTTGCGCGAGTCTTTCGAGGCGGCGCTGACCCGGCATCGGGAGGCCTCCGAGCAGCATCAGCGCGATGCGCTGAAGGGACAGCAGGAGGCATTGACCAGCGGCATGGCGGCGATGGCGAGCCAGGTCGGCGAGGCGTTTCGTTCTTCTTCGGACGAACTCGGCAAGCGCGTGGATGGGCTGACCCAGACCACCGACAACCGCCTCAGGGAGATCAGTGGCCAGGTCGAGAAGCGTCTCGCCGAGGGTTTCGAGAAGACCACGGAGACCTTCACCCGGGTGCTCGAGCACCTGACCAGGATCGACGAGGCGCAGAAGCGCATCACCGAGCTGTCGACCAGCGTGGTCAACCTGCAGGAAGTCCTGACCGACAAGCGTTCACGCGGCGCCTTTGGCGAGGTGCAGCTGGCCGGCCTGGTGCGAAACGTCATGCCAGAGGGCAGCTTTGATTTTCAGCACACGCTGAGCAACGGTACCCGGGTCGATTGTCTGCTGACTCTGCCGGAACCCACCGGCAACGTCGCGATCGACGCGAAGTTTCCGCTGGAGAGTTTTCAGCGCATGCTGGACAACGATCTGCCGGATACCGACCGGGCCCGCGCCGCGCGTCAGTTTCGCCTGGATATCCGCAAACACATCAAGGACATAGCGGACAAATACCTGATCGCCGGCGAGACCGCAGACGGTGCCGTGATGTTCCTGCCGGCCGAGGCGATCTTCGCCGAGATCCACGCCCATTTTCCCGATCTGGTCGAGGAGGCGCAGCGCGCCCGTGTGTGGTTGGTCTCACCGACGACGCTGATGGCGGTACTGACCACGGCGAGGGCGGTACTGAAGGACGAGGCCACCCGCAAGCAGGTGCACATCATCCAGGATCATCTGCGCAGGCTGTCCGAGGACTTCGGGCGGTTTCGGCAGCGCATGGACAAATTGGCCGTGCACATTCAGCAGGCAAACGACGACGTCAGGCAGGTCAATACCTCGGCGCAGAAGATCAGCTCGCGCTTCCAGGACATCGATCAGGTGCAATTGCCGGAGCCGGAAGACGACGACGAGCCAGCGGCCCTGCCGGGCGAGTCGACGCCTTAGTCAGCATTCCCGGCTGGTCTGCAGCGCCGCCTGACCGGTCAGGCGCTATTTGCAGTCCTTGGCGATGATCTGTTCCATCTCGGCGCGTTTTTTCTGCCGATCCTCTTCGGCCATGCGGATCACCTTGCCGTCAGGGGTCTGATAGAGCTGGCGCGGGGGGCCGTTCAGCACCCTGAGGTTTTCCTTTGCCGACTCGCAGCGCTGCCTGGCCAGCTGCGCCTCGCTGTTAGCCTCGGCAGACTTTTTCTTTGTCAGTTCCTGGTCTTCGCGGTTGTCCTCGAACTTCTGCAGCTGCTGCTGCAGGCGCTGCTGGGCCACCTCGGGGGATTCGGCAGGCGGCGGAGGCGGCTTGACGATCTCACTTTCGCGGCCTTCGCCCGGAGCGAACTGGGAATAGACCGCCTGGCCGTTTTCGTCGTACCAAAGGTGATAGTCCTTGGCGGCCAGGGCCGGGAGCGCGATTGTGGCCAGCCCGAGCAGGATCAGGAGGGGGCGTCTGGGCATGCGGTGTCCTTGCAGCTTGGTTTTTCAATACATCGGCTATTGACCTAAAAGATCAATATTAGTAGTTTGGCCGGTTCCGATAAGCTTAGTACTCCTTCATGTTCCAACCTTGAAAGAGTTCAAGCTTTTGCGACCGCGCAGAAAGATTATTGCAGGTTTTGGAGGTCATCAAGGTGGAACTCAGTGGTGCCGAGATCGTCGTTCAGGCACTGAAAGACGAAGGCGTGGAATACGTTTGGGGCTACCCGGGCGGCGCCGTGCTGCATATCTACGATGCGCTGTTCAATCAGGAGCACGTTCGTCACATCCTGGTGCGCCATGAGCAGGGCGCCACCCATGCGGCTGACGGCTATGCCCGTGCAACTGGCAAGGTCGGCGTGGTCCTGGTGACCTCGGGGCCGGGTGCGACCAATGCGGTCACCGGGATCGCGACCGCATACATGGACTCCATCCCGATGGTGATCCTGACCGGCCAGGTACCGACCCCGGTGATTGGCTCGGATGCGTTCCAGGAGGTCGACACGGTCGGCATCACGCGGCCTTGCGTAAAGCACAATTTCCTGGTCAAGCGCGTCGAGGACCTCGCCGACACCATCAAGAAGGCCTTCTACATCGCCGCCTCGGGACGTCCCGGGCCGGTGGTCGTGGACATCCCCAAGGATGTCACCGACCCGAATATCCGGATTCCTTATCATTATCCGGACAAGATCGAGATGCGTTCGTACAACCCGGTCGAGAAGGGTCACCTGGGTCAGATCCGCAAGGCCGTGGATATGATGCTGGATGCCGAACGGCCGGTGGTCTACACCGGAGGCGGCGTTATCCTTGGCGAGGCCTCGGAGCAGTTGACGGAGCTGATCCGCACAACCGGTTTCCCGATCACCAACACCCTGATGGGCCTGGGTTCCTTTCCGGCGAGCGATCCCCAATTCATCGGTATGCTCGGCATGCACGGGACCTACGAGGCCAACATGGCGATGCACGAGACGGATGTGCTGATCGCCATCGGTGCGCGCTTCGATGACCGTGTGACCGGCAAGATCGCGCATTTCTGTCCCAATGCGAAGATCATTCACATCGACGTCGACCCGGCATCGATCTCCAAGACCGTGCGGGTCGACGTGCCGATCGTTGGCCAGGTGCGCAGCGTGCTCCACGACATGCTGCGCGTGCTGAAGGAACATACGCGCAAGCCGGACAGCGCCCGGCTGAAGACCTGGTGGGAGCGCATCAACGGCTGGCGCAAGATGGATTGCCTGAGCTACGAGCAGGGTGGCGGTGCGATCAAGCCGCAGTATGCGGTCGAGACTTTGCACAAGGTGACCAGGGACAGCGACTTCTACCTGACCTCTGACGTCGGCCAGCACCAGATGTTTGCCGCCCAGTTCTATCCTTTCGAGAAGCCGCGCCGCTGGATCAACTCCGGTGGCCTGGGGACGATGGGCTTCGGCCTGCCGGCCGCAATGGGTGTGCAGCAGGCGTTTCCCGATGCGGTGGTGGCCTGTGTGACCGGCGAGGCCAGTATCCAGATGTGTATCCAGGAACTGGCCACCTGCAAGCAGTACAACCTGCCGATCAAAGTAGTGCTGCTGAACAACGGTTACATGGGCATGGTGCGGCAGTGGCAGGAGTTCTTCTATGACGGACGCTATTCGCACTCCTACGTCGATGCGCTGCCTAACTTCAAGATGCTGGCCGAGAGCTTTGGCCACGTCGGGATGCGGATCGATAATCCGGCCGATCTCGAGGGCGCCTATCGCGAGGCCTTCGCAATGAAGGATCGACTGGTATTCATGGATATCATCGTCGATCCATCCGAGAATGTTTATCCGATGATCGAGGCCGGCAAGGGACACCACGAGATGCATCTGTCTCCCCATCTCTCCTCGGACAGGGAGCTTGCCTGATGCGCCACATCATCTCCGTACTGCTGGAAAACGAAGCCGGTGCACTGTCGCGTGTCGCCGGATTGTTCAGTGCGCGCGGCTACAATATCGAGTCGCTGACGGTCGCGCCGACCGAGGATGCAACCCTGTCCCGCATGACCCTGGTCACCACCGGCGACGAGGCGATCATCGAGCAGATCACGAAGCAGCTGAACAAGCTGGTCGATGTGGTCAAGCTGGTCGACCTGTCGGAGGGTGCGCATATCGAACGCGAGATCATGATGATCAAGGTGCGTGCCGACCAGGCAATGCGCGACGAGCTGAAGCGGCTGGCGGATATTTTCCGCGGCAGCATCATCGATGTCACCGATGTCTCGTATACGATCGAGATGACCGGCGATGGCCACAAGCTGGATGCCTTCATCCGGGTGGTCGATCCGGAGCTGATCATCGAGACCGTGCGCTCTGGCCCGCTCGGCATCGCTCGCGGCGGCAGGCGACTGACGCTGTAGACCGCAATCTGAAATCACCGCTCAATACGTAACACTCAAAACTCCAACAGGACCCACCATGGCGATCAACATCTACTACGACAAAGACTGTGACCTCTCGATCATTCAGGGAATGAAGGTTGCCGTCATTGGTTACGGCTCGCAGGGCCACGCGCATGCGAACAACCTCAAGGATTCCGGTGTGGATGTGCGTGTCGCGCTGCGCCCGGGTTCGGCGTCCGCCAGGAAGGCCGAGGCATCCGGCCTGGCCGTGAAGGGCGTGCCCGAGGCGGTCGCGGAGTCGGACCTGGTGATGGTGCTGACGCCGGACGAGTTCCAGTCACAGCTTTACCGCAACGAGATCGAGCCGAACCTGAAACAGGGGTCTGTGCTGGCCTTCGCGCATGGCTTCGCGATCCACTACAACCAGATCGTACCGCGCGCCGACCTCGACGTGGTGATGATCGCGCCGAAGGCGCCGGGCCACACGGTACGCAACGAGTTCATCCGCGGCGGCGGTATTCCTGACCTTGTCGCGGTTGCGCAGGATGCCTCGGGTCGGGCGAAGGACATCGCGCTGTCCTACGCCTCGGCGATCGGTGGCGGCCGTACCGGGATCATCGAGACCTCGTTCAAGGACGAGACGGAGACCGACCTGTTCGGCGAGCAGGCCGTGTTGTGCGGCGGTGCGGTCGAGCTGGTCAAGGCCGGATTCGAGACCCTGGTCGAGGCCGGTTATGCACCGGAGATGGCCTATTTCGAGTGCCTGCACGAGCTCAAGCTGATCGTCGACCTGATGTACGAGGGCGGCATCGCCAATATGAACTACTCGATCTCGAACAACGCCGAGTACGGTGAGTATGTCACCGGACCGAAGGTGATCAACGAGGAGAGCCGCTGGGCGATGCGCGAGGCGTTGAAGAACATCCAGACCGGCGAATATGCCAAGAAGTTCATCCTGGAGGGGCAGTCGGGATACCCGGAGATGACCGCGCATCGTCGCAACAATGCCGCACACCAGATCGAGGTGGTCGGCGAGCATTTGCGCGGGATGATGCCGTGGATCCAGAAGATCGTGGACAAGTCTAAGAACTGACGCTGACTCTGGATCACTGGGCAGGCACGGGGCGATAGGTCAGGTTGCGCCTGGCGGGTCGGGCACAGCCCGGCCCGCGCTCCTGCCTCACATCGAACCTCGATCCTTGAATCGGGGGTTTGGCTTATACTGCCGCTATGGATCAGGAACCCGCCAAAGTCGCCGAACTTGACCACGAGCGCCCGCAGCGCGCGCGTGGTATCTATCTGCTGCCCAACCTGTTCACCACCGCGGCCCTGTTCGCCGGGTTCTACGCCGTGCTGGCGGGGATGAATGACCAGTTCGAGAAAGCCGCCATCGCGATCTTCGTCGCGATGATCCTGGATGGTCTGGATGGGCGCGTCGCGCGCATGACCCACACCCAGACGGCGTTCGGGGCCGAATACGACAGCCTGTCCGACATGGTGGCGTTTGGTCTGGCACCCTCCCTGGTGATGTACCAGTGGAGCCTGTCCAATCTGGGCAAGCTCGGCTGGCTGGCGGCGTTCATCTTTACCGCCGGCGCTGCGCTGCGTCTGGCGCGTTTCAATTCCCAGCTGGATACGGCCGACAAGCGTTTCTTCACCGGTCTGCCCAGTCCCTCGGCGGCCGCCGTTCTGGCGGGCTGGATCTGGGTGTCGGCGGACAACACGATTCCGGGAGACTCGACGGCCTGGCTCGGCCTTTTATTGACGGTGGCAGCCGGCCTGCTGATGGTGAGCAATATCCGTTACCACAGCTTCAAGCAGATCGATTTCAAGGGCAAGGTGCCGTTTTTTTCCATCGTCATCGTGATGCTGGTATTCGCGGTGATCCTGTCCGAGCCACCGCTCGTGCTGTTCGCGATCTTCTTCGTCTACACCCTGTCGGGGCCGGGGTTTGCGGTGCAACGCGGTATCCGCAAGCGCAAGGCCGTTCGACCGTCCGAGTGACCGTTTGCGTGGGTCCGGGCCGTGTACCTGGCCCGGCGACATCTTTCGATCTGCTGCCGGGCAGGACGACTCCTCTGTTGGTTGGCGTTGCCCCCTGCTAAAGTCGGGCGACACAGCGAGGGCCGGTTACTGCCCGACGACCCCGCTCGATGTTCAACACAGCCAGCAAGATCGCCGGGTCGTCCGATCCGGTCGGAGTGCATATGAGCCAGGACAGACTGATTATCTTCGACACTACCCTGCGCGACGGCGAGCAGAGCCCTGGCGCATCGATGACCAAGGACGAAAAGGTCAGGATCGCCAAGGCGCTAGAAAAGATGCGGGTGGACGTGATCGAGGCCGGGTTTCCGATCGCCAGCGTGGGTGACTTCGAGTCGGTCCAGGCAGTCGCGAACGTGGTCAAGGATTCCACTGTGTGTGGTCTGGCGCGCGCGCTGGAGGCTGATATCGCGCGTGCCGGCGAGGCATTGAAAGGAGCCGCCTCGGCGCGCATCCACACCTTCATCGCCACATCGCCGGTACACATGCAGCGCAAGCTGCGCATGTCGCCGGACCAGGTGGTCGAGCAGGCCGTATGGGCGGTCAAGCGTGCATGTGAATTTACCGACAACGTGGAATTCTCGGCCGAGGATGCCGGCCGCTCCGAACTGGACTTCCTGTGCCGCATCTTCGAAGCGGTGATCGATGCCGGGGCGACGACGATCAATGTGCCCGATACCGTCGGATACAACCTGCCAAACCAGTTTGGTGAGACGCTGCGCCTGTTGCTCGAGCGTATTCCCAATGCCGACAGGGCGGTGTTTTCGGTTCATTGCCACAACGATCTGGGCCTGGCGGTCGCCAACTCGCTGTCGGCGGTGATGAACGGTGCGCGTCAGGTCGAGTGCACGATCAACGGGCTGGGCGAGCGGGCCGGCAATGCCTCGCTTGAAGAGGTGGTGATGGCAGTGCGCACGCGCCAGGACGTGTTCACCTGCGATACCGGTCTCGACACCACGCAGATCGTCGCCTGCTCCAAGCTGGTGTCGAACATTACCGGTTTCCCTGTGCAGCCGAACAAGGCGATCGTAGGCGCGAACGCATTCGCGCACGAATCCGGCATCCACCAGGACGGTGTGCTCAAACACCGCGAGACCTACGAGATCATGCGTGCCGAGGATGTCGGCTGGACGCAAAACCGCATGGTGCTGGGCAAGCACTCAGGGCGCAATGCTTTCCGCAGTCGTCTCGACGCCCTCGGTATCGTGTTCCACAGCGAGGAAGAGCTGAATGCTGCATTCGCCCGCTTCAAGGATCTCGCCGACAAGAAGCACGAGGTGTTCGACGAGGACCTGCAGGCACTGGTCACCGAGCGAGGCATCGAGGCCGAGAACGAACGCGTCCGCCTGGTGTCGTTGCGGGTCGTCTCCGAGACCGGGGAGACCCCGAATGCGGATGTCACGCTGAGCATCGATGGTGAGGAGCGCTCGGTGTCCGCCGAGGGCAGTGGTCCGGTGGACGCCGCCTACAAGGCGATCGAGGCGCTGGTCACGACCGGCGCCGACCTGAAGCTGTATTCGGTAAACGCGATAACCAGCGGCACCGACAGCCAGGGCGAGGTGACGGTACGTCTGGAGAAAGGCGGGCGGCTGGTCAATGGTCAGGGTGCCGACACCGATATCGTGATCGCCTCTGCCAAGGCCTATATCAACGGCTGTAACAAGCTGTTGGAGCCGGCGCTCAGGGCGCATCCACAGGGTGGCGACGTCTGATGTCGTCTGCCCGTAAGAGGGCATGCCTGGATGCGATGGGTATAGATCGCTGGCAGCTCGATACCGGACGCGCAGGCGCGGGCCGGCTGCAGCGGCGGCCGCCGGAGGGCCAGTCTGGGTCACCCGATCCGCAACTGCCCACCTTGGCCGGAGCCGCGCCGACCCTGCATGACGCGGACGAGACCGGTCGAGCGGCGCCCTCCGGCGCGCGCATCGATCCGACGGTCGAGCCTTCCGGCGACCCGGTTCCGCCGGCCATTGCCGCTCCGCTGACGCTGGACTGGGACGCGCTGCGCGCCGCCGTGGTCCGTTGCCAGGCCTGCGCCCTGCATCAGACGCGCACCCAGACCGTGTTCGGGGTCGGTGATCAGCATGCCCGGCTGATGGTCATCGGCGAGGCGCCGGGTGCAGATGAGGACCGCCAGGGCGAGCCGTTTGTCGGTCGGGCCGGGCAGTTGCTCACCGCCATGCTCGCGGCGATCGGGTTCGCGCGCGATCAGGTCTATATTGCGAACATCATCAAGTGCCGGCCACCGGGCAACCGCGATCCACACGTCGAAGAGACAGCTGCCTGTCAGCCGTTTCTGCACCGTCAGATCGCGCTGATCCAGCCACGCCTGATCCTGTCGGTTGGGCGAATTTCGGCCCACAGCCTGCTCGGCACCGAGGAATCGGTCGGTCGCCTGCGTGGGCGTACGCACCGCTTCGAGCCTGGAGATATCCCGCTGCTCGTTACCTATCACCCGGCCTATCTGCTCAGGCGACCGCAGGAAAAGGCCAAGGCCTGGCAGGATCTGCAGGCGGCCTTTCGCCTGTTAAGCGATTGATAAAGTCCGCGGCCGCGTGGCGGATGCCGGGTTGCTGGCTATAATTCCCGGAAATCCCGAATTTCTGCATAAGCCGTCTATGAGCGCTGTCCTTCAGGAACTGACGCCGTTCATCCGCCCGATGCGCAACGACGACCTCGAGGCGGTGTTCGCGGTCGAGCACAGCGCCTACACCCATCCGTGGTCGGAGGGCATTCTGCGCGATTGCCTGCGCGTAGGTTACAGCTGCTGGGTATGCGAATTGGGCAATCAGATCGTAGGCCACGCGGTTTTGTCGGTGGCGATCGGCGAGGCCCACCTGCTGAATATCTGCGTCGGCCCCGGCTGGCAGGGCCACGGACTGGGGCGGCGACTGCTGAAGCGCATGTTGAGGATCGCCGGGGAGCGCAATGCCGACACGATGTTTCTCGAGGTCAGGGCATCGAACGAATCGGCACGAGGCCTCTACGAGTCAGAAGGCTTCGGCGAGATCGGCAGGCGGCGCGACTACTATCCGGCGAGGGTGGGGCGGGAGGATGCCATCGTCTACGCAAAGGCGATCCTGTAGCCGGGCACCTCGATCGCCGTGTTGTGCCGAAACTGCGCTGGTCGGCACGAGGCATCTTGTCATTGGCCTCGGCGGGGCGCCGCCGATCCCGTATAATTCGCGCTCTCTTTACATCCAGCAGTTCCCATGGCCGACCTCGACAAAGAACGCGCAAAACGCCGTACCTTCGCGATCATATCGCATCCGGACGCGGGCAAGACGACCCTGACCGAGAAGCTGCTGCTGTTCGGCGGGGCGATCCAGCTTGCTGGTACCGTGAAAGGGCGCAAAGCCGCACGCCATGCGACCTCGGACTGGATGGAACTGGAGAAGCAGCGCGGTATCTCGGTGACCTCGTCGGTGATGCAGTTCCCCTATAAGGGCAAGGTCATGAACCTGCTCGATACCCCTGGCCACGAGGATTTCTCCGAGGACACCTATCGAACCCTCACTGCGGTCGACTCGGCGCTGATGGTGATCGATGTCGCCAAGGGCGTCGAGGAACGCACCATCAAGCTGATGGAGGTTTGCCGTCTGCGCGACACTCCGATCATCACCTTCATCAACAAACTCGACCGCGAGGGTCGCGACCCGGTCGAGCTACTGGACGAAGTGGAACAGGTCCTCAAGATCCAATGTGCACCGATCACTTGGCCGATCGGTATGGGCAAGCGCCTCAAGGGCGTGCTCGACCTGCGCGACAACACGGTGCATTTGCTGGACCCGCAGCACGGCGGCCGCATCGTGACCGGCGAGCGCATCCAAGGGCTGGACAATCCGCGCCTCGACCAGATGCTCGGCGACCAGGCCCAGGAACTCCGTGACGAGGTGGAACTGGTGCGCGGCGCCAGCCACGAATTCAACCTGGACGCGTATCGACGCGGCGAGCAGACGCCGGTATTCTTCGGCTCGGCGATCAACAACTTCGGCGTCGAGGAACTGCTCGATGCCTTCTCTGAATATGCGCCTCCGCCGCGCCCGCGCGAGACCGAGCAGCGGGTCGTAGATCCGGGTGAGTCAAAGTTCACCGGTTTCGTGTTCAAGATCCAGGCAAACATGGATCCGGCGCACCGCGACCGTGTGGCCTTTCTACGCGTCTGCTCAGGCAGCTACCAGAAGGGCATGAAAATGAAACACGTGCGCATCGGCAAGACGGTGCAGATCGCCAACGCGATCACCTTCCAGGCGGATGAGCGTCTGCACGTCGACGAGGCCTGGCCGGGCGATATCATCGGCTTGCACAACCACGGTACGATCCAGATTGGCGATACCTTCACCGAGGGTGAGGAGCTCAAGTACACCGGGATCCCGTACTTCGCGCCCGAGCTGTTCCGCCGGGTCGTCCTGAAAGACCCGATGAAGACGAAACAGCTGCAGAAAGGCGTCGTGCAGCTCGGTGAGGAGGGGGCCACGCAGGTCTTCCGTCCGTTGCGCAACAATGACCTGGTCCTCGGCGCAGTCGGGGTCCTGCAGTTCGATGTGGCTGCGCATCGCTTGAAAGGCGAATACGGTGTGGACGCGATCGTCGAGCCGGTCGGTGTGCAGGCAGCGCGCTGGGTCGTCTGCAAAGACGAAAAGGAACTCAAGCGCTTTCGCGACAAGGCCTATGACAACCTGGCCGAGGACGGCGACGGCCAACTCGTCTATCTGGCACCGACAAGAGTCAATCTCAATCTCACCATCGAGCGCTGGCCGGAGGTGAAATTCCTGGCCACCCGCGAACTGTAAAGAATCCGTTACGCCTGGCCAGCCGACCGGGCCTGGCCAAGCAAGTTGGAGGGGACCGAATGGAAATTGAAAGAGTCAAAGCCCTGATCGAGGCCGGACTCCCCGGTGCCGAGGTCGAAGTGACCGGCGACGGCCGACATTTCGAGGCCGTGGTGGTCAGCGATGCATTCGAGGGTAAGTCGCTGATTCAAAGGCATCGGATGGTACTGGCGACCGTGAATAGCGAGATCGAGAGTGATGAGTTGCATGCGCTATCGATCAAGACGGCAGTCCCCTGAGAGGGGCATTCGCAACGTATCTCTGGGCAAGCAATGTGCAAAGGTGGCGCAACCCGGCTAATGTGCTTTGTATTGTCGTTCGTAATGGCGCGCATATAACGATCCTCAGACGGAGTTTTGCAGGAATGGCTGCGGTGAAAACGCGGCGCCATGGATTGCGCTTCATTCCATTTTGCACCGGGTTACCGCGCGTTTTGATCTGAAGGGCTGGGACGCTGGCCGCTTCCCGGTGGCGGGGCGCGTTGGCCTGTAACAACTGCCGCCTCGACAAGCAAAGATCGAACGCCGTAACCAGCGTTGCCCACTGGACGGTGTTCCTCGCCAAGTCCCGAAAGCGTCGTTTGGGGTTTCTAAGTGACGGTCGAGCGGCCGGACGCTAGGCGTCTCGTCCGGGGGGGGCGCCCTGCGGCATCCGATTACCGGTGCTCAGCTTCGGCTCGGACGGTGGCTTCCAGCGGTGCTTTTGTCTTGGATGGTACTATGGGAATCCTCTTTCCGACAACTTGAAAACTGAGTCGGGCAGGCTTGCTCCGTGTGGCCCTCGCCCAATTGGCTGCTCCGCGCGCAGGACAGTATCTAAACGCCCGCCATTTGTGGACGATAATTTCCATGAGCCAGAAAACAGCGTGCCGGGTGGTTAACGTGACAACGAGCGGCGCAACGTTCAGTATGGGAACTTTAATCCGGCCACCACGGTACCTGAGCTTTTTTCGTTGAAGCGGCCGCTACAGTGTAGGCGAGTAGGATAAGGAAACAGAGATGAGCAAAGTTGCGGATATGGTGGCGATACTTGGCAACAAGTTTTTCGAGCGTGTCCTTTTCAAAAAGCAGATCGAGAAGCTGTATCTGATTATGGGGGGCGCTATATTTTTTGAAACGTTAAGCGCAGCGGTCGAGTTTGATTTGTTTTCTTTGCTATCTGAAAAGCCAGGCTTGACGGCGACTCAAATTGCAGACCATTTGCAGATCGATCACAAGCCGACCAGAATTTTGCTGCTCGGCTGCACGGCGCTTGGGTTGCTGAAGAAATCAAAACAGTCGTACCGAAATACTCGACTTGCGGAGATAGCACTGAGTCGTAAAAGTCCGCGTAATATCTTGGCGGTAGTCAGGTGGCAACACCACATCAACTATAAGCCAATGCACTCTTTTTACGACGCGATAAAAGCGAACGCAAATGTTGGAATAAAGGAATTCGACGGAGTCGAGCCTTATCTTTATGGGCGATTGACACATCATCCGGAGCTTGAGCAGATTTTTCAGGACGCTATGGAGGACATCTCCATTCAGTCGAATGTCCAATTGACCCGGTTTGTGGATTTCGCACCCTATAAGTATTTGGTGGACGTTGGCGGGGGCAATGCCACCAATATCATTGCCCTCGCAAAAAAATACCCGCAGTTGAGCGCCGCGGTATTTGACTCCCCCTCAGTCTGTGATATCGCACGCAAGAATATAGATAAGGCTGGGATGCAAGCTCGGCTTGGCGCGGTTGCCGGCGACTGTTTTTCGGATGAATTTCCCGATGGTGTGGATTGTCTCCTGTTTTGTCATTTCTTCACTATTTGGTCTGAGGAGCGTAATAGATGGCTGTTGAAGAAGTGTTTTGAATCTCTGCCGTCGGGTGGCACAGCTATCATCTTTAATATGATGCAAAATGATAATGAGGACGGTCCGCTGAGCGCGGCGATGGGGTCGCCATATTTTTTGACCCTCGCTACGGGAGAAGGGATGTTGTATACATGGCAAGAATATGAAGCATGGATGAGAGACGCTGGGTTCAAAGAAGTCAAGAAGCAGGTTCTTATAAGGGATCATGGAGTCATTATTGGTATAAAATAATTACAAGATTTGAATAAGGCTGAATGCGGGCCATGAAAAAGCAATAAACTGCAGGGTGATATTAGTAAATCTTTGTGGTTTTGACTTATATAAAAATAGGTGTGGGTATGAAGAAAACGGATATCGAGATAAACCTAATGGAGAGTCCGGCTGATACTGCGCCTTGGCCCTGAAGGGCTGGGTCGTGAACGGGTATTTGGTGTATCGATTAGACGGAATGCGCCGAAGCCGCTCATCAATGATTGCAATTTTCTCTCCCTCGGTTGAAGTGGTCGTAGCCCAATCTACGCGCTTGGGCCAGCGATGGAGTATTTGCGATCGGTTAGTGTTTAAAGCTCCTTTGCTTAGTTGACGCGAGCGTGAGAATGCGACGCTGCAAACAATGTCTATTGCCTTCGAGCGTGCCGGGTGCGGAACTGAACGCGGCGGGAATATGCCGATTCTGTCGAGAACCCACGGCAGGTGGTGCCAACGGAGAAACGGCAGAACTGGCGCGCCGGGAAAGGGAGGCGGATCTCGAACATACGCTATCCAGCGTTCGCGGCCAAGGGCCCTACGACATACTGGTCTGTTTGAGCGGCGGCAAAGACAGCCTGTATTTGTTACACAGATTGAAGGTTGAATACCGCCTTAGGGTTCTAGCTTTTACGACAGATGTCAGTATTCCGGATGTCGCGTGGGCCAGCATGCGCAAGACGGTCGACAAACTCGCTGTTGACCACCTGGTGTACAGACCGCCGACGGCGTTCTATCGCAAGCTGTTCCGGCATGTGCTGATGAACCAGGAGAGTCGAGGAGCTGTCTACACTCTATCGCACGTGTATGCCCCACTTTTCGAGGGTGATGCCATGGCGGTGGCCGTTGAAAAGGGCATCCCGCTCGTCGCGGCGGGGTATTCGCCTGGCCAGCCAGAACCTGAACGTATCCTTTACGAGTTCTCGCAAGCGCTGATCTCTGAGACGGATTGGACCCCACCGGGATTGCGCGCAGCTAGTGAGTTTGACGGCGACGACCTTGCACGATTCTGGAACCCGTCCCGTTTCCCAGCTGATACTCAATTTCCCCGGTACATCGCGCCCTTTCATGCCTGGCGCTATGATCAAGACGAAATCATGCGCGAGGTTGTGCGTCTTGGGTTAGTTGAGCGCCGGTCGCACGCAAGCCCAATCCACAGCAACTATCCTATCAACTGGCTGATGATGTTTTCGGATCTGAAAAATTTTGGTTATAACCCCTATGCGCCGGAGTTTTCTGCGTTG
>JAJDNF010000016.1 GCA_022340805.1 Chromatiaceae bacterium | reverse complement strand
ATACGGCGCGATCGTCGCGAGTGCTGGGTCTCGACATGTACGCGGATGGTTTCGCGCTGGCCGTCGTGGACCTGGGCGCTGCTGACGGCCCGGTTATCTCGGGGGTGCGTTGGTGTCGGTCCGGGGGGGCCGGCGAAAGGCTGCCGACCCTCAAGCAGGCCCTCAAGGAACTTGGCGCCCGCGGCCTGCCGGTGGTCGCGACGCTGCAGCATTCGGCGTATTCCCTGGTGCAGCTCGAGGCCCCGGAACTGGCCGACGACGAGCTGCGTGAGGCGATGCGCTGGCGGGTCAGGGACCTGATCGATTTCCCGGTCGAGGCCGCGGTCATCGACGTGTTCAGGCTGCCGGTCAGTCGGCGTCCCGGGACGCCCGATCTGCTGTACGCGGTGGTCGCGAAGACGGCCGAGGTCGAGGCGCTGGCCGAGCTGCTCGACGCGGCCGGGCTCGAGATACGCGCGGTCGACATCGTCGAGATGGCGATCCGCAACCTGTCGCTGTACATCGACCGACCGGGTCGGCCGCGTGCCTACCTGCACCTGCAGCCGGGGCAGACGGTGATCGAGATCGTCGACGGGCCGCAGGTGTTTCTGAGCCGCCGGGTACTGCAGGAATACGAGGCCGATGCCGACCCCGAACTGCTGCAGGCACAGATGGAGGGCCTGGCCCTGGAGGTGCAGCGCTCGTTGGACTATTTCGAGAGTCAGTACGCGCTCGGGCCGGTCGATCAGCTGTCGGCGATCGTGTGCAGCGATAGTGCGTATGAGGCCTTCAGCCGGGTTGCTCGCCAGTTCCTTACCGTGACCACCGAACGTTTCGATTTTTCCGCGATGGGCAGGCGGGCCGGTATCGACCTGGCCACGCTGGGACGCGGCGTGACCGCGGTCGGGGCCGCGCTGCGGGGCCAGCCATGGGCAGCCTGATTCAGCAGGTCAACCTGTATCGCGGCCACCAGGCCGCCGCCGACGCATCGAGCAGCGGTGCGCGCCTGTTGCTGTTGACCGCCATCGGTGCCCTGGTCACGGTGTTGCTGGTCGCGGCCGCCGGCGAACTGCAGCTGTCCGGACTCGAGGCGCAACAGGTCGCATTGGCCGGCCAGTTAAGCCAGCGCCAGGCCGACCTGGCGCGGACCAAGGAGGCGCTGGCGCAGGTCCGCAGCGATCCGTTTCTCGAATCAGAACTCGCCCGGCTGCGCCAGGCCAGGACGCGCATGGCGTCGAACCTGACCGCGATCGCGCGCCAGCAGGCCGGCAGCGGCGAGGGCTTCTCGGCGTATTTCAGCGGCCTCGCGCGCAACACCCTCGACGGCCTTTGGTTGAACAATGTCGCGGTATCCGCCGGTGGTGCGGAGATGCTGTTGAAGGGACAGGCGACCGAGCCGGCGCTGGTGCCGCGCCTGTTGCGGTCGCTGGCGGTCGAGCAGGCGTTTGCCGGGCGGACCTTCCGCAAGGTGTCGTTCGAGCGCCAGGCGCAGGACGCCGGTGCGATCGTCGATTTCGAGCTGCGCAGTGCCACCGCCGAGGAGGCCCGCGGTGCTGGTTAGATGGTCCGCCATGCTCGAGCGCTTCGCCGCACTCAGCACGCGTGAACGGCTGCTGATCGTGCTGGCGTTGTTCGCGGTGGCGTACCAGTTGGCCGATCTGGTGATCCTCGATCGTCAGTCGCGGCGCATCCAGCAGCTGCAGGCCGACATCGCCCGCGACCGGGCCGCGATCGTGCTTGCCGGCAGCGAGACCGCCGCGCTGAATGCGCAGGCCCAGCAGGATCCGAACGCGGCGCTGCGCGACGACATGCAACAGGTGCGCAATGAGATGGAGCAGCTGCAGTCGCGCCTGAAGGCCGCGACCGCCGAGCTGATATCACCGCAGGACATGGCGAAGTTCCTCGAGGAACTGCTGATCCAGGAACACGAACTCAGGCTGCTGCGCCTGCAGACCCTGGAGGTCAAGCCGCTGCTTGAACAGGCGGCGCAGGATACGACCGGCGCAGTGGCGCTGCCGGCCCTGCATCGACACGGGTTCGACATCGAGTTCGCCGGTGGCTACATGGCCACGCTGCGCTATCTGAAGGCCCTGGAGTCGCTGCCCTGGCGCTTCTTCTGGGACAGCGTCAGCTACGAGGTGCTCGATTACCCGAACAGCGTGGTGCGCCTGAGGCTGCATACCCTGAGCCTGTCGGAGGACTGGATCGGTGTCTGAGCACCTCGACCTGCGCCGCGTCCTGATCGTGCTGCTTGGCATCCTGCTGCACAGCACCGCGCTGCGCGCGGACCCGCTCGACGGCATGTCCGACCCGACCCGTCCCAAGGGGTGGCGGGCCCCCGTGCATGCGTCGGCCGGGCAACAGGTCCGGCCGGCCGACGCGCTGCGCCTGCAGGGCATCTTCAGCGTCGGCGGGCGGCGCAGCGCGATGCTGAGTGGCCAGCGGGTCAGGGTCGGTGACCGGGTGGCCGGGGCGCAGGTGATCGGGATCGACAAGAACAAGGTGATTCTGCGGGTCGACGGCGAGACCGTCGAGCTGGCGTCTGTGCTGCCCGAGGTGAAGTCACCGGCGAGTGACAAAGGGGATGGCCGATGAGGGGCTTGCTGCTGGTGGCATTGCTGGTCTCGCTCTACGGGTGTCAGAGCGGGGCGCCGAAGGAAGCCACCACGATCGACCGGATGAAGCAGTCGCTGGACCAGGCGGGTGTCGATGCCGGTATGCGCCGTGCCGCGCCGCCACCCGAGGTTGCGGCCTCGCTGATGCCGGCGATGAACATCCAACTCGGCGGCGGCGTTCCCGGTGCGGTGCAGCGGCGCTTCGACGTGAACGTCAGCGGGCTGGCGGCACGTGATTTCTTCATGAGCCTGGTCGATGGCACCAGCTACAACATGGTCGTGCACCCGCAGGTCGCCGGTGAGGTGTCGCTGGTCCTCAAGAACGTCACGATCCCGGAAGTGATGGCGGTGATGCGCGACGTGTACGGCTATGAATACGACCGGACTCCGGGCGGTTTCCAGGTACTGCCGGCGCGCATGCAGACACGCATCTACCAGGTCAACTACCTGAACATGAGACGCACCGGCAACACCGAGATGCGGGTCAGTGCCGGGCAGGTCACCCAGGGGACCAGCGCCAGCGAGCAGGGCACGCTGTCCGGCGGCGGTACATCCACCAACTCCTCACCCGCGTCGCAGGTCATCACCGAGAGCGAGGCGAATTTCTGGGGTGAACTGCGCACTGCGCTCGACACCCTGGTGCCGGCGGAGGGCGGTCGCTCGGTCGTGCTGTCGCCGCAGACCGGGGTCGTGGTCGTCAGGGCGATGTCGAACGAGCTGCGCGAGGTCGAGAGCTTCCTGCGCACCACCCAGTCGACGCTGCAGCGCCAGGTGATCCTCGAGGCGAAGATCATGGAGGTCATCCTCAGCGATGGCTTCCAGTCGGGGATCAACTGGAGCAAGGTGGCCAGCCTCGGCAGCGGCAGAACGATCACCATCGGCCAGAGCGGCACCGACGTCTCCACCGGCGAGGGTCTCGGCGCAGACGGCGGGGTCTTTTCGATCGCGCTGGAGGGCGGCAGCTTCAGCGCGTTCATCGAGCTGCTGGAGACACAGGGCAATGTGCAGATCCTGTCGAGTCCACGTGTGGCGACGGTCAACAACCAGAAGGCCGTAATCAAGGTCGGCCAGGACGAGTTCTTCGTCACCGATGTGTCGACCACCGCGACCACCGGCGACAACCCGCTGGTATCGCCCGATGTCACGCTGACGCCGTTCTTTTCCGGTATCGCGCTGGACGTCACGCCGCAGATCGACACGCGCGGCGGAGTGACGCTGCACGTCCACCCGTCGATCAGCGACGTCAAGGATCAGACCAAGACCTTTTCGATCAACGGCCAGGAGCAGAGCCTGCCGACGGCGCAGTCGACGGTGCGCGAGTCCGACAGCATCGTGTATGCGGTCAGCGGCCAGATCGTGGTGATCGGTGGCCTGATGCAGGAGACCGCGACCGAGGATATCCAGGCACCGCCGGTGCTGGGCGACATCCCTTACTTCGGCGCCGCGTTCAGGCAGACCAAGCAGCGCTCCAGAAAGAGCGAACTGGTGATCCTGCTCAAACCGCTGGTCGTCGACGGCCCGGCGGTGTGGTCGGAGCCGATCTCGCAATCGACGCAGGCCATGGAGCGCCTGGACCGCGGCTTCCATTACGGCGCCAAGAGCGAGGTGTTTGGCAGCGGGGCGGAGGAGCGCTGATGTACCTGGAGTTCTTCAACCTGAGCGAGGCGCCGTTCAGCCTGACCCCGGACACGGCCTTCTACTACAGCAACCCCTCGCACCAGGAGGCGCTCAACACGCTGCTGGTCGCGCTGCAGATGGGCGAGGGCTTCATCAAGGTTACCGGCGAGGTGGGCACCGGCAAGACGCTGTTGTGCCGCAAACTGTTGCGCGAGCTGGCCGCGGACGGGCGCTTTGTCACGGCCTATATCCCGAACCCGGCGCTGACCGCGACCGCGCTGCGCTTTGCGCTGGCCGACGAGCTCGGCATCCGTTATCACCGCAACCTTGGCCAGCAACGCGTGATGCAGTTGATCGCTGAGCGGCTGGTCGAGGAAAAGGCCGCCGGGCGCGGTGTCGTGCTGATCGTCGACGAGGCGCAGGCGCTGCCCGAGGATTGCCTCGAGGCGGTGCGTCTGCTGACCAACCTGGAGACCGAGAAGAGCAAGCTGCTGCAGGTGGTGCTGTTCGGCCAGCCGGAGCTGGATGAACACCTCGCCAGGCCGTCGGCGCGTCAGCTGCGCCAGCGCATCACCTTCACTTACACGCTGACGCCGATGGACAGCGGCGCGGTGTCGGGCTACCTGATGCACCGTATGGGTGTCGCCGGGTATCGCGGCCCGCGCCTGTTCCCGGCGCCGATTGCGCGGCGCATCGCCCGCAGCTGTCACGGCATACCGCGCCTGGTCAACATCGTCGCCCACAAGTGCCTGCTGGCGGCCTACGGCGAGGGCCGGGCCGCGATCACGCGGCGCCACCTCGAGCGCGCGATCGCGGATACCGAGTCGCTGCATGGCGCGGGCGCGCGCTTCAGCCTGAAACGCGTGGCCATGGCGCTGGCCGGGGCCTGTTCCGCCGGGGCGGCCGCGCTGGGCGTGTACATCCTGGCAGGACCCGGTCTATGAGTCTGCTCAATCAGGTATTGCAGGACCTCGATCTCCGCAGCCAGCCTGAGCAGCGGCCGCAAGCGGTGCGCCTGGCGGCGACCGCGAGTGTCACCGGCTATGCCGATGACTTCGAGCAGCATGGCGGACCCGACTGGCTGCGATTCGGCGCCTGGTCGATGATCGCGGTCGCGGCGCTGACCGGCGTGGCGGTGTTCGTGGGGGCCTACCAGGCCATCGACCCGGCGCGTTACCTGGTGCAGCCGCAGACGGCCACCGCGGCCGCACAGGCCCTGGCCTCACCCACGCGGTCCAATGTCTCGTCCGTGGCGGCGCACAGCGGCGTCGGCAGGGCTACGGACCGGGCGGCGGCCGCGCCACTGCCGGGCGACAGTGGTGTCGTGCCAGGCCCGGTACCGGGCGGCGCTGAGGGTGTCCGGCACACGCGGGCTGGGTCGCCTGACGCCGCCACGGTGTCGGCCGCTGCGGTCAATGGGTCTGGCGCAGGCGACCCGCTGCGGGCGGCGTCGAGCGGACGCCAGGCCGGCCCTGCAGCCGTCGAGACACGGCCGGCCGTTGCGCCACCCGGTGCGGTGAACGAGGCGGCCGTCGATGCGCCAGCCGCAGCCGACCGTTACATTCCGCTGCGCAATGCAGTGGCCCCGCCGCCACTGCAGCCCCGGGTCAAGTCCGCGGCAAACGACCGGGCCTCGAACACCGCGGTCAAAACGCCGCGACCGGCCGCGGCCGAACCGCTGGCCGATGTGCGCCAGGCGATCGCACAGGGCGACCTGGCCGAGGCCGAGGTGATGCTGCAGCAACGCCTGCGTACCGCACCCACGGATCGCACAGCACGCGAGCTGCTGGTCGGCCTGATGCTGCGCGGCGATCGGCAGGCGACGGCGCTGCAGCAGCTCGACCGCGGACTTGCCCACGACCCCGAACATATCAAGTTCATCCTGATCAAGGCACGCCTGCTGGCCCAGAACGGGGACACCCCGGCCGCGCTGGCGCTGCTCGAACAGGCGCCGCGCGCCGCATCCGGTCGGGTCGAGCTGCTGCAGATGCTCGGCGCGCTGTACCAGCAGCAGGGCCGCTACCGCGACGCGGTCGACGACTATCGCGCACTGCTGGCGATGACGCCGGACTCCGGACCCGCCTGGGTCGGCCTGGCGATCAGCCTGGACGGTCTCGGTGATCCCGGGGCCGCCGAGGCCTACCGGCGGGCGCTGCAACTGGGTGGCCTGCCGGCGGCGGCCGAGTCGTATGCGCGCACGCGCAGCGACCAGCTCGGGTCCGGCGATGGCTGATCTGAGCGCCGATACCAAGGCCGCTGCCGCGCCGGCGCTGCATCGCAAGATCCGCATCGGCGACCTGCTGGTCAGCAACGCGGTCATCAGCGATGCGCAGCTGAACATTGCACTGGCCGAGCAGAAGAAGAGCGGCCAGAAGCTGGGCAACACCCTGGTCGAGCTGGGTTTCATCGACGAGACCCGGCTGCTCGAGTTCCTGTCGCAGCAACTGCAGATCCCGCTGGTCGACGTGCTCGGGGTCCGCGTGGACCCCAACGTGGTCCGGCTGCTGCCGGAAACGGTGGCGCGCCGCTACCGCATGGTCGTGCTGGAGAACCGCGAGCACGAGGTGCTGCTCGGCATGGCCGATCCCACCGATCTGTTCGCCTATGACGAGGCGAGTCGGCTGCTGAAGAAGCGTGTGCAGCAGGCGGTGGTGCGCGAGGCCGATCTGCTGCGCATGCTCGGTCGCTGGTACCAGGGCCAGGAAGACCTGAGCGAACTGGCCGGCGAGCTCCACCAGGAGCTGGCCAAGGGCGATGTCGACCTGCAGCTGATGCTGAACTCGATCGCCGCCGAGGATGCACCTGTGGTGCGCCTGTTGCAGAAGCTGTTCGAGGAGGCGATCCAGCGCAAGGCCTCGGACATCCACATTGAACCCGAGGAACGGGTGCTGCGGATCCGCCAGCGCATCGACGGGGTTCTGCAGGAGCGCGTGATGAGCGAGGTGCGGATCGCCTCGGCGCTGGTGCA
>JAJDNF010000003.1 GCA_022340805.1 Chromatiaceae bacterium | reverse complement strand
TGGTCACTATCACAGGGTGCCGACAGTCCCGTCCGCGGCAAGGTCGGGGTCGCGCCCCTGCCGGGCGGCGCCGGTGGCCGCAGCGTCTCGACGCTGGGCGGCTGGCAAATTGCGGTGTCCCGCTATTCTCGCCACCCGGCGATCGCGGCGGAGCTGGTGCGCTATCTGGTGTCGGCGGCGGAACAGAAGCGCCGCGCCATCCGCGGCTCGTTCAATCCCACCATCCCCGCGCTCTACCAGGACCCGGAGGTTTTGGCCGCGGCCCCCTTTTTCGCTGACCTGATGCCGATCATGCGTACAGCGGTCGCGCGGCCATCGGCCGCGACCGGCAGCAAGTACAACCAGGTCAGCCACGCCTTCTGGAGCGCGGTGCACCAGGTGCTGAGCGGCAAGGGTACGGCAGAGGCCGGCCTCAACACACTGCAGCGCCGGCTCGATCGACTCAGCCGTGGCGGCACGCGTTGGTGAACATGACGCCGGGTCCTCACGACAGGCCTCAGCCACTACCGGCGAACCACCATCCGCCTTCGCAGCTGACTCGCCAGCGCACGCGCACGGCCTGGCTTTTCCTGGCGCCGCTGCTGGTCGTCATGTTGTCGGTCGCCGTCTGGCCGCTGCTGCGCAGCGTCTGGTTTTCCCTTACCGACGCCGACCTGTCGTTGCTGGACGAGGCGCGTTTCATCGGTGTGGAAAACTATCTGGTGGGCAGCGGTGAAGACTGGTACGGCATCCTGGCCGATCCGCAATGGTGGGCGGCCGTGTGGAACACGGTCTATTTCGCGCTGGTGTCGGTGAGCATCGAGACCGCGCTGGGACTGATCATCGCGCTGGTGCTGAACGCGACTTTTCGGATGCGCGGCCTGGTGCGCGCCGCAGTGCTGATTCCCTGGGCGATACCAACCATCGTTTCCGCCAAGATTTGGGGCTGGATGCTGCATGACCAGTTCGGCATACTCAATGACCTGCTGTTGCGCCTGGGCCTGATCGAGCAGGCGATCGCCTGGACGGCCGATCCTGACTGGATGATGGCCGCGGTGATCCTGGTGGACGTATGGAAGACGACACCATTCATGGCGCTGCTGATCCTGGCGGCCCTGCAGCTGTTGCCCAGAGACTGCTACGAGGCGGCGCGGATCGACGGTGTCCATCCCTTACGGCTGTTCGCCCGGGTGACGCTGCCGTTGATCCGGCCCGCCCTGATGGTGGCGGTGATCTTTCGGCTGCTCGACGCATTGCGCATGTTCGATCTGGTATACGTGCTGACGCCGAATGCTGCAGAGACCGCGATGATGAGCACCTACGCCCGCCAGCAGCTGGTGGACTTCCAACAGGTGGGCTACGGGTCGGCCGCGACCACGGTCATGTTCTTCTTGATCGCCATGCTGACCATGGCGTACATCACGCTGGGGCGGGTGCGCCTGGGGGCAATACCATGAGCCGCGCGCCGGTCCTGCGTGCGTTCGGCTTCTACCTGGCCGTATTGGCGATCGTGCTTTACGCGGTCTTCCCTTTCTACTACGCGTTTATCACGTCGCTGAAGACCGGCAGTGCCTTGTTCCGGGTCGATTATTTTCCGTTTAGCTGGGACTGGCAGAACTACCTGGCGCTCTTTCAGCAGCAGCCTTTCGGCCGCAACATTCTCAACTCGATCGCGGTCGCGGTGGTGGTCGTGCTGACATCGCTGCTGGTGGGCACGCTCGCGGCCTATGCCCTGAGCCGGATGGCGTTTCGCGGCCGCCGGCTGTTGCTGGTGACCATCCTGGCGGTGTCGATGTTCCCGCAGGTGGCGGTGCTGTCAGGTATGTTCGAATTGATCCGCGCGCTGGGCCTGTACAACAATCTGTCGGGGCTGGCGTTCGCCTACCTGATCTTCACGTTACCTTTCACCGTCTGGGTACTGACCACCTTCATGCGCGAACTGCCAAAAGAGCTGGAAGAGGCCGCAATCATCGATGGGGCTACGCCATGGACCATCGTCACCCGCATCTTTCTGCCGTTGCTGTGGCCGGCCATGGTGACCACCGGCCTGCTGGCCTTTATCCAGGCCTGGAACGAGTTCCTGTTCGCCCTGACTTTTACCCTGACCGACGTGCAGCGCACCGTGCCGGTCGCGATCGCGCTTATCAGCGGGGGCAGTCGGTACGAACTGCCCTGGGGCAACGTGATGGCGGCGTCGGTCGTGGTTACGGTGCCCGTTATAGCGCTGGTGCTGATCTTCCAGCGCCGCATCGTCGCCGGTCTGACCGCCGGCGCGCTGAAGGGCTGAGCGATGGCAATGGTCAGTCTGCATCGGGTCAGCAAGGCCTTCGGCTCGGTGCAGGCTTTGCGCGAGGTCGACCTGGAGGTCGCCGCGGGTGAGTTCTGCTGCTTCGTCGGCCCATCCGGTTGCGGCAAGTCGACCCTGCTGCGCCTGATTGCCGGGCTGGAAGACGTGTGCAGCGGCGAGATCCGGATCGGTGGGCAGCCGGTCAACGACCGACCGCCGGCGCAACGCGGGGTTGCCATGGTGTTCCAGTCTTACGCCCTGTATCCGCACATGTCCGTCTTCCAGAACATGGCGTTTGGCCTGCAGCAGTCCAGGACATCGCGACAGGCCATTCGCGACCGGGTCGAGGCGACGGCCCAGCTGCTGCAGATCGAGGGATTGCTCGAGCGTCTGCCCAAACAGCTGTCCGGCGGTCAGCGACAGCGCGTGGCCATCGGCAGGGCCATCGTGCGCCAACCGCGCGTGTTCCTCTTCGACGAGCCGCTTTCCAACCTCGACGCAAGCCTGCGCCAACAGACCCGGGTCGAGATCGCGAGGCTGCATGCGCAGCTCAAGACCACTATGATCTACGTCACCCATGACCAGATCGAGGCCATGACACTGGCCGACAAGATCGTGGTGCTGCACGAGGGGCGGGTGGAGCAGGTGGGGCCACCGCTGTGGCTCTACCATCATCCCGCCAACCGATTCGTCGCTGGCTTCATTGGTTCGCCGCGGATGAACTTTCTTCCGGCCCGGCTGCAACGGACCGGGCCGCCTGCCGAGCTGGCCCTGCCGGGTGGCGCAACCCAGCGGGCAGCGGTTGACGCCTCGACCCTGCCGGTCGGCGCGGCCGTGACCTGTGGTATCAGACCCGAGCACATCCGAGTCGTCCGCGCGCAAGACGCGGCCCTGCGCGGCAGGGTCGTACTTCGCGAACAGCTGGGCGATCACAGCCTGGTATTCCTGCGCATCGGCGATGGCGACGAACTGCTCACCGTCAAGCTGGCACCCGGCACCGAGCCGGAGGCCGAGCAGCACGTGGGCATTCTGATGCCGCCAGAGCATTGCCACCTGTTCGCCACCGACGGCCGTGCCTGCCCGCGTTTGATCGCTTAGCGTGCTGGCGCTACCAATCCCCTAGCGCCGCGAAAATCGAGCAGACGACGTCAAATCGTGCCCGACGAATCACTGACACACTGACTGCCGCGTGCATACTCGGCCCGCAAATTCATAGTCCCCGGAACTCCTTTGCAACCACCAGGACAAGCCCTTGAACCACCGTCCCAGGCAGAGCTTCGGCCAGGGGTGTTGCCCGGAGTGGCTTTTCTGCCTTTTTCTGCGGAGTTAGAAAGGGCGAAAGCGGTTTGTCGACGTTGTCGCCGGCAGCTTCTAGCCTGCAAATTGCATGAAGGGTTTGGGAATCAGGGTGTGATGGGCAAAGCAGTTGGGGTGATCGGCCGAAAAAGCATAGCCGAAGCTATGGTTTGAGGGGGATCGGCACAAATGCAAAGTCCAGCGCGGCCTGAGCCCGAACAG
>JAJDNF010000002.1 GCA_022340805.1 Chromatiaceae bacterium | reverse complement strand
CAAATGCAAAGTCCAGCGCGGCCTGAGCCCGAACAGGACAGACTGTCACGTCGAATACAAGGGCCGAAGAACGCATCGAACGCCTTCCGGCTGCCACGCAACACCACGTGCCCGTCCGCCTTCATGCAATTTGCAGGCTAGTGTAGTGCTTCGTGCTGTTTGGCACTGATTGCGGGGGTACATGGGCGGGCGGTCCGGCAACCCCGGTAGCGCGCATCAGCATAAGCCGTAAAGCACCGGGCATCATCGCAAACGGTGCAATACGCTGCGCTATTGCACCCTCCTTCACCGCCGAGGCATGCGATGCAATGTGCCGCCTAAATCCGAGCACCAAACTAGCGCGTGCGTCTCAGTGCGTAACCTGTTCCGGCGCGCCGCTATCGTCTGCCGGCCCTGCAACTGGTGCAGGGTGCATTAGGCGCAGGTCGACATGCACCGGACAACGGTGGATACGATGCAATACGCTACGCTATTGCACCCTACCTTCTGGCGTCCTGACCGGAAGCTGGCCGCGCCAGGATTAGCCGGGCGGCACGCGCGGGCTGACGCAAAGCTCAGTCGCGCACGCTTATCTTGGACCTGACCAACAGCGCATCCACCTGCGCCTCGGCGTAAAGCCAGTCCTCACACTCGTCGCTGCGGAAGCCCTGCGATTCACCGCGCAGGTAGGCGGCCTCGGCAATCATCTGCCGACGCTCGCCGACGCTGATGAAGCGCTCGGCAGGCTGCCTCGCCGCGCCCTTGGCCGGGGCCCTTTGCCCGACCGCTGCCGTGTTCGTCACTGCCTTCTTCGCAACGGCCTTGGTTGCCGCCGGCTTGCCTGCAGGGGCCGTCTTCGGCGCTGTCTTCTTTGCGACCGTCTTGTTTGCAACCGCCTTCTTTGCGACCGCCTTCTTTGCCACCGGCTTGGCGGCCGGCGTCGGCGCGGGTGCCGGCTTGGCTGCCTTGGGAGCGGTCTTTTTCGTGGTCTTCGCCATCAGGTACCTCTTATCGCGTGCGAACCAGGATCAACTTCACGTCATGTGCTAGGGCAAGAATCGAACCAACCCGCGACGGACGTGCGATGGGCGATGATCTCGCTGTATTCGCACAACTCGGCTGGGATTGATTGCACACCCATAGTGCACTTTGCGGGGCGCGATGCTAGCGGATGGCGCAGGGATTGGCTAGTGGGGGAAAACACCCTGGATCGGCAGCCGGACGAGCCCGTCGCGGTCGCCCACGCGCCGGTCCAAGGCTGGGCGCAGTCAGGCACCGCTAGCGGTAGTTGTCCCTGTCCAGGCCGTACTTGCGCATCTTGTCGTACAGGGTCTTGCGCGGCAGGCCGAGCGCGGCCATCGTGTCCTTGATGCTGCCGTTGTTGGCCTTCAGATGCTGTTCGATCAGGCTGCGCTCGAAGCACTCGAGCTGCTCGGGCAGGCTGATCGGCGGATGCTCGATATCGCCGCTGACCATCTGCTCGATGTCGTAGCCGCACGATTCACCGAGCAGCACGTAGCGTTCGGCGGCGTTGCGCAGTTCGCGCACGTTGCCCGGCCAGTCGGCCAGCATCAGGCGGTTGAGTTGTTCGGCCGTGGGCGGCGGCGGCTCGCGCTGGTAGCGGGCGCCGGCGACCAGCGCGAAGTGCTGGAACAGCAGCGGGATGTCCTCGCGCCGCTGACGCAGCGGCGGGATGTCGATGGTCACGACGCCGAGGCGGTAGTACAGGTCCTCGCGAAACTCGCCGCGCGATGCCGCCTCGCGCAGATCGACCTTGCTCGCCGCGACCACGCGCAGATCGAGCGGAATCAGCTCGTTGGAACCGAGCCGCTCGATCGCGCGCTCCTGCAGCACGCGCAGCAGGTGGACCTGGACCTGCATCGGCATGCTCTCGATCTCGTCAAGGAACAGCGTGCCACGGTCGGCGTGCTCGAACTTGCCGATACGGCGCGAGCGCGCATCGGTGAATGCACCCGCCTCGTGGCCGAACAGCTCGCTTTCGATCAGGTTCTCCGGCACGGCGCCGCAGTTCACCGCCACGAAGTTGTGTTCGCGCCGCCGGCTGTTCTCGTGCAGCGCACGCGCGACCAGCTCCTTGCCGGTCCCGGTCTCGCCGTTCAGCAGCACGTCGGCACCGGTATCGGCGACCTGTCCGATCATCAGGCGCAGGCGTTGGACCGCCGGGGTGTCGCCGATGATCCTTGGGCCGGGCTTGCTCTGCACCGCCAGCTCGTTTCTCAGGCGCCGGTTCTCCATGGTCAGTGCACGCTTGTCGAGCGCACGTCCGACCGTGTCGACCAAGTCCTCGACCGCAAACGGTTTCTCGATGAAGTCGTAGGCCCCGGCGCGCATCGCCTCGACCGCCATGCTGACGTCGCCGTGCCCGGTGATCAGGATGACCGGCAGGTCGGGATCGATCGCCTGGGCCCGTTGCAGGAACGCCATACCGTCGATCCCGGGCATGCGGATATCGCTGATCACCGCCCCCGGCCAATCGACGTCCAGCACCGCCAGGGCCTGCTCGGCGCGATCGAAGGCCTGCACCTGGTAGCCGGCCAGATCCAGCGCCTGGCTGGATGCGACGCGAATATGCTCCTCGTCGTCGATCAGCATTACCGGCAGTGCACCTTTGGTAGTCATGCGCAGAGCTTACTGCGCCGCCGTGCCCGAATCACCTGTCGACGCGGTCCGCAGCGAGACAGATTGGCTGTCGAATGGCAGGCGTTGACGATGGCTGCCGCCTGGGGTAGTTGTAATACGCACGACCCAATACCACGATCATTGCCAACGAGGAGAGTCATCATGGCCCAACTGTTCTCTGCCGAATGGATGAACCAGCTCAAGGATGCCTGGAACAGCGAACCCGAGGTGCGCGACAGGCTCGCGGAGATCGGGTTCAACTCGGTCATCACCTGCGGGTTCAAGGACGAGGAGCAGCCGCGCGGGGTGTTCGTGGTCGAAAACGGCGAGTGCGTGCGCGCCGGCGACTACGCCGGTGAGTCGGCGGACTGGGACATGCGCGCCTCGCATGCCGACTGGATGAAATGGGTCGAAAAAGGCCTCGGAATGGCCGGCATGGGGACCGCGTTTGCGATGGGTAAACTCAAGTTCAAGACCGGCGACTTCAAGGCGATGATCAAGGACCCGCGGATGGCGGGGCCGTTCGTGAAAAGCTTCGGCCTGATGCAGAAGATCGGCGCCGAATAAGGCCGGTCCAGGCCAGATCTACGCGGTCTGCCGGTGATCGCCCCAGGATGCCAGCGTGAGCGTGAACACCGCCCCGCCCTGCGGCGCATTGGCCACCGTAAGTGTGCCGCCAAGGCGCTGGGCGATGGTATGCGAGATCGACAGGCCCAGCCCCAGGCCACTCTCGGTGGTGGTGAAAAACGGGTCGAAGACCCTGGCAAGGTTCTCCACCGCGATCCCGGGCCCGCTGTCCTGGACCTGTAGCCGCACCTCCGCACCTTCGCGACGCGCGCTGACGGTAATGCGCCGGCGCTCGCGACCGGCGAGGATGTCGCAGGCGTTGCCGATCAGGTTCACCAGTACCTGCTCCAGCTGCACCATGTCGGCGGCGACGAACAGGTCTGCGGACGGCAGTTCAACTGACAACTCGGCCCCTGCCTGGGCTATGCGGCTGCGCAGGATACGCTGTGCCCCGTCCAGACAGGCGCGCAGCGAGACGCGCATGCGCTGGCCGCTGGTCTTGCGCGAGAACACCTTCAGCTGGCCGCTGATCTGCGCCATGCGCCCGGTCAGCTCGCTGATCTGCTGCAGATTCCATGCAGCCTGCTCGAAGTTGGCGCGCGCCAGGTAGGTGCGCGCGTTGTCAGCATAGGTGCGCATCGCCGCGAGCGGCTGATTGAGTTCATGATTGATCCCGGCCGACATCTGGCCCAGCGCCGCGAGCTTGGCGGCCTGGATCAACTCGTCGCGCGTGCGTTCGTGTTCTTCGACCTCCTGGCGCAGCAGCCGGTTGGCCTCGGTGAGGTCGCGGGTGCGTTGGCTGACCCGCCGCTCGAGCTCGTCGAGTGCCTCCTGCATCGCCGCACTCCGCTCGGACTCACGCTCGCGTCGGCGCCGGTTACGCGCGGCATACAACCAGCCCGCGGTGGCAAGCAACATCAGCAGGCTCATCGCGAACAGGCGCGTCTGCCACACCTGCGGTGCAATCACCTGCTGCGATACCAGCAGGTGCACCCGCCAGCCGGCCTCGGGCATATCGCGGGCGATGCCGACGAAGCTGGCCCCGCCCGGCTCGCCGACACGCAGCAGTTGAGCCCCGGGCAGGCGCTGTTTGTCCTGGCGGTAGAACAGCGCGGCCAGGCTGGCGTCATCCGGATAGCGACGCGAGGCCCGGATCCGCTCGATCGCCGCGGCGGTCAGCGGCTGCAAGGTCCGATAACGCCACTCCGGGTGGGTCGCAACAAAGATCACCCCGTCAGGGTCGGTTAGGATCAGCTCGGTATCCTCGCTGTGCCAGTTGTCCTCGAGGGTGTCGATGTCGATCTTGACCACGATCACGCCGCGCGGCGGCATGCCCGCACCAACAGGGTAGGAGAAATAGTAGCCGCGCCGCCCGGATGTGGTGCCCAGCGCAAAGTAGCGCCCCGGCTTGCGCTGCATCGCATCGACGAAATACGGGCGGAACGCGAAGTTGCTGCCGACGAAGGTCAGTTCCTCCTGCCAGTTGCTGGCCGCCAGGGTCGTGCCCCGGGTATCCATCAGATACACGTCGAGCGCACCGGCGATCCGGTTCACGTGCGCCAGGAAACGGTTCACCTCGGCCTGCCTCGCCGCGTCGTCCGGCGCGTCGAGCAGCCCGAGCAGGCGCTGCTCGTCGGCCAGCAGCGCGGGCAGGAAGGCAAAGCGATTGAGCTGACCGGCCAGGTGTGAGACGTAAAGATCGAGTTCCTGCCGGCCCTGCAGCTCGAGCTGCTCGAGCAGTGCGCTGCGCTGCAGGCTGCCCAGGTACCAGGCCAGGGCCAGCATCGACAGCGCCAGCAACGACCAGGCCAGGCGCTGCCGGGTCGCGCTGCCGGTGCCCGGCACTGGCTCAGTTGCCGAGTTCGAGGACCCCATCCATCTCGACGCTGGCATTGCGCGGCAACGCCGCCACGCCGATCGCGGCGCGCGCCGGGTAGGGCTGCTGGAAATACTCGGCCATCACCTGGTTGACCAGCGCGAAATTCGCCAGGTCCACCAGGAACACGTTCAGCTTGACCATATCGTTGAGGCTGCCGCCCGCGGCCCTGGCCACCGCCTGCAGGTTGTCGAATACGCGCCGGATCTCGATCTCGGTATCACCCTCGACCATGCTCATCGTCTGTGGATCGAGCGCGATCTGGCCGGACAGGTAGACGGTCCTGCCGACCCTGACGGCCTGCGAGTAGGTGCCGATCGCCTGCGGGGCCTGGTCGGTCTTGATAACTTCGCGATTCATTCCGAATAACTCCCGGGCTAGCCGTTGGTTGAGGTCAATAGCGACGCAGATCAGCGCAGCAGGGTCGCGCGGTGATGTCGGCGTGAACAACTAAGCTGATCTACGATGAACCCACTTTATCGAATGCCCATTGCGCTGCCCAGTGTGGCGCTGGCCTGGCTGCTGAGCGCCTGTGAGCAGACGCCGCAGAGCCAGGCCACGCAGCCCTTGCCAGCCAGCCACCTGGAGACCATCCAGAACGCCGAGGCCCTGAAATACGAGATCGAGGAGCGCGACCTGCAGCAGCGGCGCATCGACGAGCTGCTCGGTCGTGGTCAGCCGCCAGCGCGCTGACGCAGCACACCGGGCAACAGCATCAGGCCTGCCAGCACGATCACCGCGACATTGCCCCACCACACGAACGGCGTCGCACCGCTCAGCGGCGTGATGTCCTCGCTCAGCACCGCCCTGGCGAACTGCGGCGAGGTGCCGCTGAGCCGGCCGCGCTCGTCGATGATCGCCGAGATCCCGGTGTTGGTGGCACGCAACAGGTAACGTGCGCTCTCCAGCGCCCGCATGCGCGCGATCTGCAGGTGCTGGTGCGGCGCCAGCGAATCGCCGAACCAGGCATCGTTACTGGCGTTGATCAGGAATGCAGCATCGGGCAGCGCAGCACGGATCTCGTCGCCATAGGCATCTTCGTAGCAGATGTTGATCCCAATCTCGTGGCCGCCGAGCGTGAGCAAGGGCTTGCGATCAGAACCGGGCGAGAAATCCGACATCGGGATGCGCAGGAAGTCCAACACCGGGCGGGTCCACTGATCGAACGGCAGGTACTCGCCGAATGGCACCAGGTGTCGCTTGTAGTAGTGATCACGCCCGCTTGCTCCAAGGCTGAGCATCGCGTTGTAGTAGTCGCCGTCGCGGGCACCGTCGACCACGCCGAGCAGCAGGTCGCGGCCCTGTTCACGCAGTTGCGTGTCCAGCGGCGCGAGCAGGCTCGCCTCGACCTCCGCTGCAAACGCCGGGACCGCGGTCTCGGGCCAGACCACCAGGCGACTGTCGGCAACCGTCTCGGTCAGCGCCCGGTAGAGGTCGAGCGTGGCCGCGCGCATGGACGGACGCCATTTCTGCTCCTGGGGGATATTGCCCTGCAGCAGGCTTACCCGGACCGGGTCGCCGGCCGGCTCGCTCCATTCGACCTGCTGCAGCGCCAGGCCGCCCGCCCAGAGGGCGAACAGGCACAGCGCGGCAGGCAGGCGCGGCCGCAGGTTGAGCAGCCCCGCCGAGATACCGACCACGAGGCTGATCCCATACACGCCGAGGACCGGCCCGTAACCGGCGGTCGGCAGATCGATCTGGCTGTAGCCCAGCAGCAACCAGGGAAAACCGGTGAACAGCCAGCCGCGCAGCCATTCCAGCAGCACCCAGACCGCCGGCAGCACAAGCGCGAGCCACAGCCAGTCTGATCCTGGCCGCAGGCGTTCGCCGAGCCAGCCGGCAAGTGCGAAGTACAGCGCCATCAGCAGGCTGAAGCCCAGCGTGATCACGACCGCCAGCGGCATCGGGATACCGCCGAACTGGGCAATGCTGATGCGCAGCCAGAATACCCCGAGGCCCATCAGGCCGAGGCCGAAGGCATAGCCGGTCCAGGTGTTGAGCCCCCTGCGCGCCGGGTGGCGCCACAGGAAGAACAACACGGCCAGCGCGAGGGGGGCAACCAGCCCCATGCCGAACGGGGCGAACGCGAGCACGCAGGCAGCGCCCGCTGCGAAGGCCAGCAGCAACTGGCCCGGGACGGGCCAACGGGCCGGGTTCATCGGGTCAGCTTCCGGGCGTGTCGGGCGGCGGCGCCTTGGCGGCCGGCGCTGGCACCTCACCGCCCTCGATGCGCTCCACGTCGAGCAGCCGGACCTTGCGACTGTCCGCGCGCACCACGCTGATGCGGAAGCCGTCGACGACCACCGATTCGCCACGTGCCGGCAGGTGGCCGAGGGCGTTCACGGTCAGCCCGCCGATCGTATCGTAGTCGCTGTCATCGAATTCGACCCCGAAGTAATCGTTGAATTCCTCGATCGTGGTGTGCGCCTTGATGGTATAGCTGTTCGGGCCGCGCCGGAGGATGAACGCACCCTCATCGAAGTCGTATTCATCCTCGATCTCGCCGACGATCTGCTCGAGCACGTCCTCGATGGTCACCAGGCCCGCCGCGTTGCCGTATTCATCGATCACGATCGCCATGTGGTTGCGGCTGGCGCGAAACTCGCGCAGCAGCACGTTCAGGCGCTTGCTCTCCGGAACGAATACCGCGGAGCGCACGATGTCACGCATCTTGAAACGCGGTGCATTGTTGCCACAGTACTGCAACAGGTCCTTGGCGAGCAGGATACCGACCACCTCGGCAGGATCGTCGTCGATCACCGGGAAGCGCGAGTGCGCGGATTCGGTTACAAGCGGCAGCACCTGGCCGAGCTCGTTGTCCCGTCCAACCACCACCATCTGCGCGCGCGGGATCATGATGTCGCGCACCTGCAGGTCCGACACCTGCAGCACACCCTCCAGCATGGCCAGCGCCTCGGTGTCGAACAGTGCCCGGTCCTTGGCCTGCTTGAGCAGCGCGACCAGGTCCTTGCGGTCACGGGGTTCACCCACCACGCCGGGAAACAGTCTTTCCAGCCAGCGTGCGGTGAGTGAACCGCCACTAGATCGATCGTCGCTCATGTCGTCTCTTCGTCCGCATAGGGGGCGGGATATCCCAGCCCGGTCAAGATATCCGTCTCCAAGGCCTCCATGCCTTCCGCCTGCGGGTCTGTCTCGTGATCATAACCCTGCAGGTGCAACATGCCGTGTACGACCATGTGCGCCCAATGCGCCTCCGCGGCCTTGCCCTGCTCGCGGGCCTCGCGCTGCACCACCGTGGCGCAGATCACCAGGTCGCCGATGTGGTTGAGCTCGAGTTGGGGCACGGGGTCGAACGGGAACGACAGCACGTTGGTGGCGCTGTCCTTGCCACGATACTCGTGGTTGAGCGCGCGGCTCTCCGCCTCGTCACTGACCCGCACCACGACCTCGGCGTCCTGCAACTCATCCAGCCAGGCCGCGGTGGCCCAGTCACGCAGCTGTTTCTCTGACGGCAGACCCGGCGCCTGCGTCGCGAGCTGGACTTCAACCGCGAGCGCCACGGTCCTCGCCCTGGGTCAGGTCAAACTGCTCGTAGGCCTGCACGACCTTCTGGACCAGCGAATGGCGCACCACGTCGCGCGCGTTGAAGAAGGTAAAGCTGATCCCCTCAACCTCGCGCAGCACCTCGGTGGCCTGGCGCAACCCCGACTTCTGGCCGCGCGGCAGATCGACCTGGGTCACGTCACCGGTGATCACCGCGGTCGAGCCGAAACCGAGCCGGGTCAGGAACATCTTCATCTGCTCGGTGGTGGTGTTCTGCGCCTCGTCGAGGATGATGAACGCCTCGTTAAGGGTCCGCCCGCGCATGTACGCCAACGGGGCCACCTCGATCACGTTGCGTTCGATGAGCTTGTGCACGCGTTCAAAGCCGAGCATCTCGTACAGCGCGTCGTACAGTGGACGCAGGTAAGGGTCTATCTTCTGCGCCAGGTCACCGGGCAGGAAGCCCAGGCGTTCACCAGCCTCGACCGCCGGTCGCACAAGCAGAATGCGGCGCACCTGGTCGCGTTCCAGCGCGTCGACCGCGCAGGCGACCGCCAGATAGGTCTTGCCGGTACCGGCCGGACCAACCCCGAAATTGATGTCGTGGGTCAGCACCTTGTGCACGTACTGCGCCTGGTTCGGGCCGCGCGGGCGGATCAGGCCGCGGCGCGTCTTGATGACGGTCTCCGGCACCTCGTCGACATCGGTCAGCAGTGCATCGACGCCGGACTCCTGCAGGAACAGGTGAACCCGTGCCGGGCTCAGGGTCTCTTGCGCGCTGGCGTCATACAGGCCATGCAGAACCTCGCGGCCAGCCGCGATCGCACCCGGCTCACCGAGCAGACGGAAGCTGTTGCCGCGGTTGCTGATCTCGATCCCGAGGCGACGTTCGACCTGGCGCAGGTGCTCGTCCAGCTGGCCACAGACATTGCGCAGGCGCTCGTTGTCCGCAGGCTCGAGCACCAGGTCCAGTGATTCGGGGTGATCAGACATGGGACGCTCCAGCCACCATGACACGTTGCCCGTGCTGTGCGGCTGTCGTGATCAAGAGGCAACCTATCATCTGGCGCCGGCCACCCCGACGACCCTGTCGTCGAACCGCTCGCCGCGCAGCGAGTTGGGATTGGCCGCGGTGATGCGCAGATTGACGAACTGTCCGATCAGCTCGGCCGGCCCCTCGAAGTTGACCACCCGATTGTTCTCGGTGCGCCCGGCGAGTTCGTTCGGGTTCTTGCGCGACGGCCGGTCGACCAGCACACGCTGTTGCGTGCCCACCATCGTGTGGCTGATGCGCTGGGCATTGTCGTTGATCAGGTGCTGCAACCTGGCCAGACGCGCCTGCTTGACGGCGTGCGACACGTCGTCCGGCAGGTCTGCCGCGGGCGTACCGGGGCGCCGACTGTAGATAAAGCTGAACGAGTGATCGAAGCCGATCTCTTCGATCAGGTCGATCGTGTGTTGAAAATCCTGCTCGGTCTCGCCCGGGAAACCCACGATGAAGTCCGACGACATGCTGATATCCGGGCGGATTGCACGCAGCCTCCTGATCTTCTGCTTGTACTCGAACGCGCTGTGGCCACGCTTCATGGCCATCAGGATGCGATCCGATCCTGACTGCACAGGCAGGTGCAGATGACTGACCAGCTCAGGGACCTCTGCATAGGTCTCGATCAATGCGTCGGAAAACTCGACCGGGTGCGAGGTGGTGTAACGGATACGGTCGATACCGTCGATCGCCGCAACATAGCGGATCAGTAAGGCCAGGTCGGCGATCTCGCCGTCGTGCATCAGACCGCGGTAGGCGTTGACGTTCTGCCCCAGCAGGTTTACCTCGCGCACCCCTTGGGCAGCGAGCTGCACGATCTCGGCGAGCACGTCGTCAAACGGCCGGCTGATCTCTTCGCCACGCGTATAGGGCACAACACAGAAGGTGCAGTACTTCGAGCAGCCCTCCATGATCGATACGAAAGCGCTCGGACCCTCGGCGCGCGGTTCCGGCAAGCGGTCGAACTTCTCGATCTCGGGAAAGCTGATGTCGACCGTCGGCAGGTGTTGCTCGCGCGCGCGCTCGAGCATCTCGGGCAGGCGGTGCAGGGTCTGTGGGCCGAATACCAGGTCGACATATGGGGCGCGCTCGCGGATCGCCTCCCCCTCCTGGCTGGCGACACAGCCGCCCACGCCTATCACCAGGCTCGGGCGCTCACGCTTCCAGTCCTTCCACACGCCGAGCTGCGAGAACACCTTGTCCTGCGCCTTTTCGCGGATCGAGCAGGTGTTGAGCAACAGCACGTCGGCCTGCAGCGGATCATCGGTCGGCTCGAGGCCATGTGATTCACGCAGCACGTCCTCCATCTTCCGGGAGTCGTACTCGTTCATCTGACAGCCAAAGGTGCGAATGTAGAGCTTGCCCGCCATACCGTTCAATACTTCGAAAGGGGCGGCGATTTTACCCTTCGAATCAGGGAATTGCACCTTCCCGGCGGCGACCGGCGGGGACCTCCCCGGCCGGCGACCCGTGGCTCCCGGCCGGGGCCTTGGTCAAAGCCCGACCAGTGCGGCACCGACGCCGCGTTGGCGCACCATGCCCAGGAGATCGGTCGCGTGGATGTCTTCGGGATCGTAATCGACCAGCATGAGGTGCCGTGCGCGGTCGTTCACGCAGGCGCAGTAGACGCCCGGGATCAGGCAAACAGCGCGTTCCAGCCGGTGGATTTCCTCGTCAAGGAGTTCCTGGTCGATGTGGATCACTACGTCTGAACAATGCCTCTGCATCTCCGACTACCTCTCCGGGTTGCGGGCCACCCGGGGCCGGGCGGCTTTCCATACAACTAGTCGAGCCTGCCCGGGCGACAATCGGGAAATACCCTAAACCAGGGATATTTCCCGCCAGCCCCAACAGGCCGCATCAGACCGGGGCTGCAATCGGCCACCGCTGATTCGGCGGCGCGGATCGCCAGATGACTGCCGCGACCGCGTGGCCCGGCGGCCTGCGGCTCGTCCGGATTGCCGGGCGTCAGGCGGCGCGGTTCTCGATAGCGCTATCCAGTGCCTCGACCCGTTCTGCGCCAGGTGCCGCTGAGCGCACGTCGTCGCGCTGCACCAACCCCTGCAAGGTGATGTCGGAAATGAAATCAAAAATCTGCTGGCTGAGATCGTCCCACAGCGCACGCGTGGTGAGCTGCGGCAGGTCGTTGCGGGCACTCTGATAGGCCGAGCTGCGCGTGTACTCGACCCATTCGTCCACCGCGCAGATGATGTCGGCGATGGAAATATCGGCGGAATCGCGGCCAAGGTAGTAGCCACCCCCCGGCCCCCTCACCCCCCGCACCAACCCTTTGGCGCGCAGTGAGGCAAACAGTTGCTCGAGATAGGACAGCGATATGCTCTGATTCTCGGATATCTCCGCCAGGGTCACCGGACCCCGCGCGCCGTTGAGCGCCAGGTCGATCATCGCAGTCACGGCATATCGGCTCTTGGTTGAAAGTCTCATGGTCGCATTCCTCGTGTTCTGCGCTGCAGGTTGTCCAGCTCTGGTTTAAGTTCCGACACCGGACGCCGGCATTTTGTTGCACTGACACAGCGATGTCGCGTTTATGTATCGATCTTCGGAATGGAAACTAGATCAGTTGACAGACTTTGTCCATATTTGTGTCCTGAACAATGGACAAATAAGCGACGAAATAGGCGCCTCGCCGTGCGCGGCGCTATCCCGATCTGCCGATCCGGCGCACTACGAAATCCCGTGCGCACCATGACCACCAACGGCACGCCAGTCGGCACCAAGGGCAGCAGCGGACGACTTCGCCGACCCTGTCGACGCTGCGCCATTCTCGGCACCCGACGAGGCCGCTCCCGGCGCCCGCAATCGCCATGTCGCCGCGGGCGATGAACCGTTCGCGGAACATACCGCCGCCGGGCACGCCTGCAGCCACTACACTCCACCACAGACCCCTTAAGCCGGTTCGGATCACCGTTGAACTATCTGGCCCATCTCTATCTTGCGGACGACGACCCCGAGTCGCTGATCGGCAGCCTGCTGGGAGACTTCGCCCGCGGCCGCATCGACGACGCGCTTCCAGCTGCGGTCCGATGGGGTGTGGTGATGCATCGCAGGATAGATGCATACACCGACGCCCACGCCGTCTTCCGCCGCAGCAAGCGCCGCATACGGCCGGAGTTCAGGCGCTACGCCGGCATCCTGGTCGACGTCTACTACGACCACTTTCTGGCCTCCCGCTGGGCCGACTACTCGGGCGTTCCACTGGAGGCCTTCGCCAGCGAGGTCTATCGCACGCTGCAGCAGCATCGGCACAGCTTTCCGCCGCCCATGCAACGCAGCATGGCGTACATGGTGGGCAACCAGCTGTTGCAGTCTTATCGCAGTATCGACGGTATTCGACGCTCGCTTCAGGGTATCGAGGGCCGGCTCAAACGGCCCAGCCGTCTGCGCGACGCGGTTGCCGACCTCGAACAGAACTATCAGGCGCTTGGTCATGATTTCGAGGCGTTCTTCCCCGACCTGGTCGCCTACGTCGCACGACAGGAAGGCCCGGGCGACGACGCGCCGCTGTAGGGCATCATTGCGTTTCGCAGTTATCGCGGGCGGGTGCTGTATCGCTGGCGATCCTGCGGTCTGTGCAGGGAGCACCAGGTTGCGCTGTTGCGACGCGACGCGATTGTGCGCCGCAATAAATCCAGCCGGACCGCGCACCGTCGATTGACGGATCCTTTTACAGTTCGCTGCCTGCGCCAAGACAGGGTTGCGCTAACCCATTGATTGATATGGCATGGCGGGGATATTGCATCGTTTTCAGGCACAGTCACCACGAATAGAGTGTGGAGAGCCCCGTGTCAGATCTGAGCAAAAAGCCCTGGTACTCCGACGGCAGGACATTCACCGGAAAAGTGCATCGCTGGGTATCGCGCCGGAATCCGCGATCAAAGGTCGGGCAGGAATCCCAATGGCTGGGCTGGGATGGCTGGGTGATTACCGACAGCGACCATCCGGCGACACGCGATACCCCGGATACCTTATGAGGGCGTGCCCGGTTCGGCTGACCAAGCCCTGATTTGGCAATGGTGAGATGCGGCAGGGGTCCGGTTCAGCGGCCCGCGGTCGGCCACACCGCTGTCTGACGGCAGCTGCTGCACTTGCGCAGCAGACGTCGCTTGTTGCCGAAGCGGCATCGCGACCCACGCGACGTGGTCACCCGGCAGCAGCCCGCCGGCAGAGCGCCCCCGCGGCTCAATGCGGACTCCGCACATTCGACGGGAAAGCCTAGCCAGACAGTCTTCGAGCCGTCGCGGTGCATTTCGCTACCTGCCGATGCGGGAGCGTACTGCCGGATGCCCTCCGCTGGAGCTCATCCGCTCATCCCCAATCAATACGATCCCGCTGCAGGGTCAGGCGTCCGGTCTGTCCCGAGGTACCCACCCCACGTTATATTCCTGCAATGCCGAGATGCCCGGGAGGACCCATGGCCAATCCGTTCCGGGGCGTGCTGCTTTCGGCGACGTTAGTCGCCTCGCCTGTTGCGCTCGCCGACCCGCCTGCAACCCTCGCCGAACTGCCAGTCGTGAGCATGCAGCTGATCGCCCCCATGCAGTACCAGGCGGCCTCGGATCTCGCCGCCCGTGGCCGCGCTCCGCTGGACATCGCGCTGAAGATTGTGGGTGGTTTCGAGGGCGCGATGCAGCACATCATGCAAACGAACCAAGGCAGCGAAGCGCCGTTGGCAACCCGCGTGACCGTGGTTCGGGACGGCCTTATCGACGACTCGGTGCGGGGCGAGAGGTGGGACATCGCCCTGGAAAGAACGCTGGCGGGCGCCTGGAGGATCGGGGAGGTAAGGCGCGCTTGGCGCTGCTGGCGTGGCGAGCATCTGGATCGCTTTGCCGCCGGGCCATGCCCGTGAAGCCGCCAGGCCATCGCGTTAATCTGTGCGGACGGCCGGGGCTTAGGCCCCGGCGGAATACATCGAGAATTCAAAATGCGCACCACTTGTTCGAGGCCAGAGATCGTTTCCAGTTGCATCGCTCTGGCCCTGGCTTGCGCGACGATCGGCATACCAGCCATGGCGCAGGGCCCGTCGTTTGCCTGCGACAAGGTTGCAGCGGGCAGCATCGAAGCGATGATCTGCAATGATGGCGGATTGTCGGAACTCGACCGCAAGCTGGCCGACGTCTACCTGGCCGCATACCGGAAGGCCACGAACGAGCATCCACCCGTGCTGAAAGCCGAGCAGCGGGGCTGGATCAAAGGACGCAACGAGTGCTGGAAGAGCGACGACACGCACCGGTGCGTGGAACAGGAGTACCAACGCCGCATCGCCGAGTTGCAGGCCAGGTATCGTCTGCTGCCGGGCATCGGCCCTGTCAGCTATACCTGCGACGGGCAGCCTGGCAATGAGGTTGTCGCCACGTTTTTCCAGACCGACCCACCGACCTTGGTCGCCGAACGCGGCGACAGCGTCGCGCTCATGTATCTCCAGCCAGGCGCGAGCGGAGCCAGGTACCAGGGCCGCAACGAGACCTTTTGGGAACACCATGGCGAGGCTTTGGTCACCTGGGGCCTTGGCACGGCGGAGATGCGCTGCCACAAGACACCGTGACGACTGTCCGGTCGGCCGGGACACCTATGCCGATGCGATGCCGTCGCAGTGCTCGATCCAACACCTGATGATCGTTGCGGGATAGCCATCGGCTCGCCGTACCCAAGCGCGCCGACGCGTCGGCGGATCGCACATGGCTGTGTCCGCGACATCGCTGCGGGGAACCGATATTTCGAAACCGCCGCAACCTTTGCCTGATACGCGTTCACAACGCCCTTGATCAACACTGCCGCGGTGTTTATTCGGGCTCGCCGGAGAGCTCATCGCGAATCGTCTGTCGGCCGGTGCCCGCGCAGGCTGCCCGACTGCAAACCGCGGCCTGTTGCGCATGAACCGAGGTTCTGTCCCGCGAACATGGGACCCGGGCATATAACGATCACCTATACTGGTGTTTCGTCGAAGTTCCGATTGTTGCCGGCTTCGTCGAGCAAAATAACGACAGAGGAGGAGTAACCATGAGCAATGTAGTAAATGAAGTGCGCGCCGCGAACGCCGCATATGCCGCCGATTTTGGAGACAAAGGGGCCTTGCCAATGCCGCCGGGGCGGCGCTTCGCAATTTTGACATGCATGGACGCACGCCTCGATCCGGCCAAGTACGCCGGCTTGGCGGAAGGCGATGCACACGTGATTCGCAATGCGGGTGGGCGTGCCAGCGACGATGCGATCCGTTCCCTTGTGATATCCCACAAGCTACTGGGTACGCGAGAGTGGTTCGTGATCCACCACACGGATTGCGGAATGCTGACTTTTACCAACGAAATCATGACCGACCTGCTCAACAACAGCCTGGAAACCGCCACGGTGGATGCCAGCGGTTGGCATGACACGGGCAAAGGGCCGGGCTCGCCAGAGGGACGCTATATCAACTGGTTGACCATCTCGGACAATGCGGCAAGCGTCGTCGAGGACGTCAAGCGGATCAAGGCACACCCGCTCGTACCGGGTTACATCCCGGTGTACGGCTACATCTACGACTGCAAGACAGGGCAACTCGTGGAGGTCCCGGAGGCCACCGCAGCCGGGAAAGCCGCCTAGCGCAGCAGTGCCGATTTGACCTCACGCACAGGGTCGGCCTGCCGACCCTGTTTTCTTTGCCCGCAACCCTGGCCTGCCTCGCGTCAGCTGCAGCTACAGCTGGTCGGACATAACGACGCATGTCGTGTCAGCGCGGGGGTGCAGGCGTCTTTTTCGCTTCACTGCCTGTCGCAGGCTCGGCATCGTCAACCGTGCAGCTCCACCCCCATGATTTCAGCACGGCAACAAACTCGGCCGCTTTGCGGTCGCAATAGCCTTCGGTGCTCTCTGCGTCCCACAGCGCACGTGGCACGACGTTTTCCCTCGGCTTGCTGTAGTAGACCTTGCAGGGCAACCGCGCCGGCGCCGCTGGATAGAACGCAAGCACGTGCCTGGTGAGATCCGCTTTGTGACATGTCCATGAATCGGCGAAAACGCCCGTGACAGTTCCGAGGAGAAACGGCAGACAAGCCCACGCAGTGAATGCTGCCTGCTTCAAACTGGCACCCTCCCTTGGCCAGATGCCGAGCCTACGCCATTCACGACGGACGCAGTGACAAATCGGGTGCAGCTCACCTTTGCCAGGCGTCGTAGCCGACCGAAAACATCAAACCGGCATCACCAAGTATCGCCAAATCGAAACCCAGGCGGCCGTGCTTCCAGCCTAACGATGGAATGATCACCGGTGCCCACCCGCTGTGATTGAAGGGGAGCCGGTCTTCGTATTCATCCTTATACCCATGAATCAGTCCGCCGCTGAGTTTGACGTACGCCGACTCTGCAATAAACGGCATCTGCCATTTGTAACCGTAGTAGTAATACTGTGAGAACTGGCCGAAGGAATTGTTGAACAATGCGATTCCGATACGGTGTCGGTCGTTGTGCGCCGCTTCGATGCCACCAAGTAGCGGTGTCCCCGTGTAGTCATCACTGTCGTTCCAATGGGTACCATAGCCCACCTGGATATAGACCGAGTCGAACCAATCCGTTAGTGAGGACGCATTATCCGGGACCGCGTCGTCAGCCGTTGCGATCGACGATATGAGTAGTAAAGCCAGGCCAAGCAGCCGGCCCTCTGGCATCGACAACACTGCAGGGGTTGTGGTCGGGATCAATTTCAAATCACGCGTCAAGGCGGGCCAGGCAGGTCCGTACGAATGGTGACGCTAGCATAACATCCGCGTCTCTTAGAACGACGAATTCGCTCGGTTGTTGGCGTGCTGCACCGCACCTGGAACGACGGCAGCGCCTGGTTTTGCGGCAACTGTGCCCTAGGCACCCCCCATCGCCAGCGATCGTCGGGCACCTTGGCATCGGGCCATGATCCGCCGGCCGGAGGTCTGAACGGCCGACCCTTTCTGGCATTTCGACGCCGGAGCGATGGGAAGGGCGTGCCGATCACAGATCAGCCGAGCAAATCGACCTCGGGCCCTGGGTCGCCCTTGAAGGTGACCTTGAAGCCTTCCGAGTCGAAGCGCACCTTCCGGGCCGTGAAACCCTCGCCAGCCCTTGCGTTCCCACGTCCCGTCCTTATCCGCTGCGCGCACCGATAGCCGGGCTCGGAGGTAGGCCACGACCGCGAACCACAGACCCAGCCGGCAACCGACCGGCAGGCCGAGACCAGGCACGCGCCTCTACCATCGGGCTGAATAGCGCGCTACTCTTTGCTCATGCAATCGGGGCCGTAGCTCAGCTGGGAGAGCGTCGCGTTCGCAATGCGAAGGTCAGGGGTTCGATCCCCCTCGGCTCCACCATTCTCTGCCAAGGCGAGACCTCACCTCGCTCCTGCTCGGTAAAACCCAACGCTGCAGTCAGACCACGGGCCGAGCGATCAGCGCCTCGAACTCGTGGAATAAGCGCTCGGTACTCAAGAATTCGATCGCTGCCCGGTGACCCTGGAAGCGGTTCTTAATCGGTCGGCATGCGGTGTCGGCCGGCCATCTGCGATAGCCCCGATCGGCGAAACGTTCGCCAGATCTCTGCTGATTGGGTCTATCGGCATGGCGCTTTTCCAGGCCGTTTGCGGCGCCGGTCTCGACCACCCCGAGAGCGGCGCGGGCCGGCATGGAGTCTGTGTTGCGCAACCGGCCTCGCCATTCATGCGTTTGGGTGGACCCGGTCCACTATTGGCATGTGGCGCCAGGCCAATACCGGGTCGTGAACCTTCCTCTGCAGCCTTGTGGTCAGGTCTGAGGATGACTTCTGCTATACAGAGATGAAGCCGGCAACGATGAGTTCCAGCGATGGAGAACACTGAAGTGCCTGCGGCGCCTGGGGCTCGCGTCGCGGACCTTGCGTGGCCAGAGGTCGAGCAGCGCCTGACGGCAGGTGCGCTCGCCGCGCTGCCGATCGGCGCCGCCGCCAAACAGCACGGTCACCACCTGCCGCTCGGCACCGACTACCTGCAGGCGGAGTGGCTGGTGGAGCGAATGGTCGAACGTCGCAATGTCGTCGTCTGGCCTACCGTGGCGTACGGCTACTATCCGGCGTTCGTAGACTATCCGGGCAGCATCTCCATCCCACGTGAGGCCTTCATCGCGACGATCAGCGGCATCCTGGTGGGACTGGTGCGGGCCGGGGCATCACGCATCGTTGTCCTGAACACCGGCCTCAGTACGATAGCGCCGCTCGAGCAAGTCATTCACGACCCGCGATTCTGCCGAACCACTCGACTTGCCAATGTCTACGCCGGCCCGCGGTTTGCGCAAGCCCTGGCAGAGATTGAAGAACAACCGTGGGGCGGACATGCAGACGAGGTGGAAACCTCCATCATGCTCGCGATCGCACCGCATCGGGTGAGCATGCGCAGCGCCCGCCCCGCCCCGGTACGAATCGTACACGGCATGTTCAAGCGCCTCGACCCCGAGGCGCCGAACTATTCACCGGCAGGCGTCAACGGCGACCCGACGCGCGCCACGCCGGCCAAGGGCGAGCGCCTGTCTACTGCCCTGCTCGAGGACCTGCTGGAAATGATCGATCATGAGCCCCCGTCCTGACAGGCCGCTGACGGGCGAAAGGCGCTGTGCGCTTGACTGGCGCGGCCCGAGATCCACAGGCAGGATTATCGCCGCGCCACTCCACCGGCCGCCATCGGCGATGACCGGCTCAGGCCAGCTCGGCCAACAACCCGGCCCAGCCGTCTCTTTCCGCCTGCTCGGTAAACAGCGGCCGGCGTGACCGGCAGGCATTCTCCAGGCTGGCATAGAATTCCGAGTCTGCCTCCGCCCGCAGCAGCAGATCGCGCAGGGCCCGGGTATCTGCTGCCGGGTAGTAGCCGGGGTAGTCGTCACCGAGCAACCCCACCGAGCCCGGGATCCGCGACGCAACCACAGGCAGATCCGCCATGACTGCCTCGGAGATGACGTTGGCACCGCCCTCCATGCGCGAGGTCAGGGCCAAAAGGTGCGAGCGCCGGTAGACATCGCGCAGCCGCGCGTGCGCAACCTCGCCATGCCAGCGATAGCGCGGATTTGCAGTCGCTTCGGCACGCGCCGCGCTGTCCCATTCCCCGCTATGGGCCTTGCCGTAGGCATCAACCCGGATACGGCTGCCTGCCGGCAGGTCGCGCACCGCATAGGCCGAGCGCAACGAATCCTTCTCTTCGCGCAGATGACCGGCGACGCAGACACGGAAGACTTGTCGCGGCCGCCTGTGCCCGGCCAGCGGCCTGGCCGACTGATAGATAACGCGCAGCTTGTGAAGCTCGGCATCGGGCACGCAGGTGGAGATCAATCGATGCAAACCGACTATGCGATCCGCCGTGGCCAGCGAGGCGAGGGTTTCGTCGGCATGGGTGTGGATAAATCGATAGGCGTCGGTCCCGGTGAGCACAACCACCAGGGGCCGGTCGGGATGAAGACGGGAAAACGCCTGCACCGCAGCCGCACTGCGCCAGGCATGCAGGGCGATCATCAGGTCGGCGGTCTCACCGCGATATTCGACCACAACATCGACGCGATGACCCAGCGAGCGCAGCAACCGCGCCCAGCGGTTGGCCGTGGCCCGATTGCCGGACAGAGAGCCCGGTTGTGCTGGAGTGACAACAAGGATGTGCATGCTGATGGCACCCGTGGTGGATGGGGCGGTGCGCGGTATTGCGGCGCCGGCAGACGACCTGTCAAGAGCACAGGGGTGTGACTTTGCCGCCGGTCCTTGAGAACATCAAGCCGGGCCACAAACGGGTGCATGCCAGATGTCGGAATCTTTGCCAGCGCAGGTGCGCGACGCCAGGGATCGGACCTTGCAGCTGATCGCAGGGTTGGATCATTGGCAGATGATGGGGCCGCGGATGGATATCGTGAATCCGCTGCGCTGGGAGATTGGCCATACGGCCTATTTCTACGAGTACTGGATCCTGCGTAAACACCTCGGCGAAGCGCCGGTAATGCCCGGGGCGGACAGCCTGTACGATTCGATCACGATCGCGCACGCCACGCGCTGGGATCTGCCGCTGCCGGACCTGCCAGCAACCCTCGCGTATATGCAGGAGGTGCAGGCAAGTGTCTGCCGGCACCTGGAGCAGGATCCACCGGACCCACAACGCGACTACCTCACGCAATACGCGGTGTTCCACGAAGACATGCACACCGAGGCCTTTACCTACACGCGCCAGACGTTGGGCTATCCGGCCCCGGCATTCGGTGCCCCGGCGCCGAATCCGGCGGGCGGCGGCCTGGCCGGCGACGCCCGGATCCCCGGCGGTCGCTTCCTGCTCGGCGCAACGCCGCACAGCGGCTTCGTCTTCGATAATGAGAAATGGGGCCATGTGCGCGAGGTCGAACCATTCCAGATCGCACGCGCGGCGGTGAGCAACAGCGAGTTTGCCGCATTTGTCGACGCCGGCGGCTACCATGAGCGCGCGCACTGGGACGACGCAGGCTGGGGCTGGCGGCTCAGCCAGGGACTCGAGCACCCGGTGTATTGGCGCCCCCGGGGGGATGGCTGGGAACAGCGCCACTTCGACACCTGGCAGCCGCTGCGGCCACACGCGGCCGTTATCCACGTCAGCTGGCACGAGGCGCAGGCATACTGTCGCTGGGCCGGGCGCCGCCTGCCAAGCGAGCTGGAATGGGAGGTTGCGGCCGCAGCGCAGCCGACGCCCGATGGGTCGGGATTGACCGCGACCAAGCGACGATACCCCTGGGGCGATGCCGAGCCGACGCCGGCGCTGGCCAGTCTTGACGGCGATTCGCTGGGCACCATCGATGTAGGTGCCCTGCCTGCCGGTGACAGCGCGTTTGGCTGCCGCCAGATGCTCGGCAACGCCTGGGAGTGGACGGAAAGCGTGTTCGCGCCTTATCCGCAATTCACACCGGACATGTACAGCGACTATTCGCAGCCGCTGTTCGGCACCACACGGGTACTGCGGGGCGGCGCCTGGTCGACGCGCGCACGTCTGATACGCAACACCTGGCGCAATTACTACGCGCCGCACCGCAATGACGTGTTTGCGGGCTTTCGGACCTGCGCCCTCTGACCCGGCATACACTGAAAGAAAAGGCAATGCAGGCTGTACAAACACCCGTAGTCAGGGATCTGGTACTCATCGGTGGTGGGCACGCACACGTGTCGGTGCTGCGGCGCTTCGGCATGCAGCCCCTGCCCGGGGTTCGTCTGACCCTGGTAACGCGCGACATCGACACCCCGTACTCGGGGATGCTGCCGGGGTATGTCGCCGGACATTACGGCTACGATGACTGCCATATCGATCTCGGACCGCTCGCGCGCTTCGCCGCGGCGCGTCTCTACCATGCCGAAGTGGAAGGCCTCGATCTCGAGCGTCGCCAGGTGATCGCCCACGGGCGGCCGCCGATAGCCTTTGACCTGCTGTCGATCAACACCGGCTCGCGGCCGCGCACAATCGACGTGCCGGGCGCGCTCGAACACGCGATGCCGGTCAAACCCATCGACACCTGGCTGCAGCAATGGCGGTCATTGCAGCAGCGGGTCCTGGCCAGCCAGGGGCCATTTCACGTGGTCGTGGTAGGCGGTGGCGCCGGCGGCGTGGAACTGGCGCTGTCGACCCAGCATCGCCTGGCCAGCCTGCTCAGGCAGCACGGCGATGACCCGCGCCGGCTGCACTATGAACTCTTGACCGACGGCGAGACCATCCTGCCAACCCACAACGCCGGGGTGCGGCGACGTTTTGCCCGCATATTCGGCGAACGCGGCATCGCGTTGCGCACCACGCATAGAGTGGTCGAGGTGACTGCGCATGCGGTGCATATAGAGGGCCGTGAGGCGCGTCGCGCAGATGCGGTGTTCTGGGTCACCCAGGCCGCGGCACCTGCGTGGCCAGAGGCATCCGGCCTGGCCGTGGATGAGCATGGCTTCATCCTGGTCGACGACTGTCTGCAATCGGTGTCACATCCTGAAGTATTTGCGGCTGGCGACATTGCCTCACTGCCACAGGCCAGGCCCAAGTCAGGGGTGTTCGCGGTGCGTCAGGGTCCAGTGCTGAGCGACAACCTGCGCCGCGCCTGCACGGCGCGGCCGCTCGGCAGATATCGCCCGCAGCGCAGATTTCTCGGCCTGATCAGTACTGGCGATCGCTACGCCGTCGCGTCACGCGGCGGTTGGTCACTGGAAGGCAAATGGTTGTGGACACTGAAGGACTGGATCGACCGGCGCTTCATGCAGCGCTTCAACGAATTGCCGGCGATGCCGGCAGAGTCTGCACCAGAGCTGGCCAAAGGGGTCGCAGACGAACAGGCGATCAAGGAACTGTCGACCGTGGCCATGCGTTGTGGGGGCTGTGGCGCCAAGGTCGGTGGCACGGTACTCAGTCGCGTCATGCAACGCCTGCCGGTACAGCATCGCGACGACGTCGTGATTGGACTCGACTCACCGGATGACGCCGCCGTCTACCGCGTTCCGGAAGGCATGCTGCTGGTGCAGAGCGTCGATTACTTCCGGTCTTTCATCGACGATGCCTACGTTTTCGGCCAGATAGCCGCCAATCATGCGCTGGGTGATCTGTTCGCGATGGGTGCCGAGCCACAATCGGTATTGGCCATTGCGACCGTGCCTTACGGCCGCGAGCGGGTCGTGGAGGAAACCCTGTTCGATGTGATCAGCGGCGCACTGGCGGTGACCACCAAGACAGGTGCCGCGCTCACCGGCGGGCATTCCAGCGAGGGCGCCGAACTGGCCTTCGGCCTCACCGTAAACGGCCTGATCGTAGCCGATCGACTGCTGCGCAAGGCAGGGCTGCAGGTGGGGGACGCGCTCATTCTGACCAAACCGATAGGGACCGGCACGCTGTTCGCTGCCGACATGCGACAGCGCGCCAGGGGGCGTTGGATCGACAGCGCCATCTGCTCGATGCTGCAATCCAGCCAGGACGCCGCCGAGTGCCTGCAGGCGCATGGCGTCACCGCGTGTACCGATGTTACCGGCTTCGGCCTGCTCGGGCATCTGATCGAAATGACCCGTGCCGCGGGCGTCGATGCACAGATCACCGTGGATGCCATCCCGGTCCTGGAGGGCGCCCGCGAGACGGTTGCAGCCGGGATCCTGTCGTCACTACAGCCGCAGAACCTGCGCCTGCGGCGCGCCGTGCGCGACCTCGAACGCGTCAACCTGCAGCCGCTTTATCCGCTGCTGTTCGACCCGCAAACCGCGGGCGGCCTGCTGGCCGGCGTACCATCGGCAAACGCCGAGGCATGCCTCGCGGCACTTCACGCGCGCGGTTATCCGCACGCGGCGATCATCGGCCGGGTGAGTGAGGGCAGCACGGCAACTGCACCGATCGAGCTCGTCTGAACGACAACCCACCCTCTCGCAGCATCTGCCCGATCAATACTGCTGGATCGACTGCAGGTAATAGACGAGTTCGAGTATGCGTCCGCGAACCATCTTCTCGTAGTCGCCGCCGTAAGAGCTTACCCCGCCCGGTTGTTGGGCAAGATAGCGATTTCCCCAGACCGGCATCGCGCGCTCACCATGGACCCCGACATCGGCCCGGCCGTCGATCACCTGGTAGACGCGCAAGAATGGGAACTGGCCGGCCTTCAGGTTAGGGTACTGTCCGCCATTGTTCTTCGCCAACGAGGTCAAGTCCGTTGGTTTGACGGTTAGGAACTTGGCCAGGACCCCGTTGCCGCGCCCACCAACGCCGTGGCATGACAGGCAGGAAATCCTGTACTCGTCAGAACCGATGGTCTCGTCTTCCGCATAGGCCGCCCCAGTGGCCAGCGAAAAGGCCAGCGCTGTCGCGACACCGGACATTGCGACCACTTTCGTGATTGATTTCGATTTCAGCATGCGCCCTCCTTTGAGATGCCCTCTGCAGGATTTGAAACCCGCCCGATCAAGTATTGACCAGTGTACGGCGAACAACGGCCCCAACACCTGAATACTTGCGCAGGGTCAAGTAATCAGGGATTAGCCCGCATGTTGCAACAGTATCCGGGAGGCACGCACGCCACCTTCGTCCCAGGCCTTCTGCAGCCCAGCTGCAGCCGGCGACATCGGATTCAGCCGAGATAACGCTGGGCCGCGGTAAAGAAATCCGCACGCCGCGGCAATTCGTCGAGCGTGATCGAAACCGGCAGCATGATCAGATGTCGGCCGGGCGCATCGTGCAACTCCTGAAAACTGACCATCCTGGCCGTCGCGTCCTGCGCGTCGCGCTCGATATTCATGCGGTCGAGTCGCATATCCAGTGCCACCGACCACAACTGCTGCTCGGCGTCGGCGAGTATCGCCGCGGCGATATCCAGGTTTGCGTGCAGCGTGCGGTGGTCGACCCCGAGCGCGGCAAGCTGTCGCTCGGTATCCTCGAGTTCGGCCTGCAGGGCCACCGCATCCGATCCGTCTGACTGCGCCTGGTCGAAACTCCAGCCGCCCCGCCGCAAGGCGTCAAGCTTGCGCCGCAACAGCGTACGCTGACTCTGCAGGTCAGCACGCTCGCTGGTCACATCGGCGATCCGCGTCAGTCCCAGACTGAGCAGACAATCGAAGGCCCGGCGCTTGAGCTGACGCCGCACCTCCTCCTCGCTGACCGCGGGATCCACCAGGCGATGACCGCGGAAGTTCATCGCCACCTGGGCAACATCGCGGCGCAACATCTCGCCGTCCAATTCGATGCCCATGACGTGCTTGACCGTGTGTTCCACCAACAACAGCGCGTTGACCTGCGCGACGGCGGCCGCCGACGGGCTGTCACGGAACTCGTTCAGCGCGGTGTCATTGGCCAATATATCCAGCATGCGGTCGGCCGACGCGAACAGCGTCCTCAGGTGCACATCGTCACCATAACGGCTGCGAGTGGCCGCCACTGGGGCAGGCAGGCCATCGACCAACGCGACTACATGGTCGATCGCATGGACAACCGGCGCGCGCAGCAGCTTGCGATACCCGGGCAGGGTGCGTAGCCGCGAATCGATACCATCCACGGCCCTTTCGATCGCCGCCTCGACCAGTGAATCCGGATAGCGCCCCGGCGGCTCGCTGCCGAAGATGGACTGGAACAGTTTCAGCACCTGATCGGCTCCGTTTTGGTATCAATACAGCGCCGGGATCCAGCGCCGCTTGACCATGGTCGCCTCGTCGTCGTAGGCGTGCTTCATATCGCGCTTGGGCAGTTTGACCTTCTTGCGCGATATCGGCTCGTAGGGAATCTGCTTCAGCAGATGCGTGATCAGATTCAGGCGCGCGCTTCTTGTCGTCAGAACGCACGATGTGCCAGGGAGCGAAATCGGTGTCGGTGGCATCAAGCATCTGATCGCGCGCCCGCGAGTAGTCATACCAGCGTTCGCGCGACGGCAGGTCCATGGCAGACAGCTTCCATTGACGCACCGGGTCTTCGATACGCGCATTGAACCGCCGCTCCTGTTCGGCATCGCCGACCTCCAGCCAGAACTTCAGCAGGATGATGCCGTTGTCGACGATCTGCTTCTCCACAGGGGGACATAGTTCCAGGAACCGACGATGCTGCTGTTTGGTGCAGAACCCCATCACCGGCTCAACCCCGGCGCGATTGTACCAACTGCGGTCGAAGATGATCACCTCGCCGGCCGCGGAAAAATGCGCCATGTAGCGCTGTATGTACATCTGCGACTTCTCGCGCTCAGTCGGCGCCGGCAGTGCCACGATCCTGAACACCCGCGGGCTGACCCGTTCGGTGATCGCCTTGATGGTGCCACCCTTGCCAGCCGCATCACGGCCCTCGAACACGATCATAATGCGCTGCCCGGTCACCTTCACCCCTTCCTGCAAGGTGCACAGCTCTCCCTGCAGTTTGCGCAGCTCTTTTTCGTAGACCTTGCGCTTGAGCTTACCCTCGACCTTGCCCTTGCCCTTCTCGTCGCCGCCTTTTCCGCCCTTCCTGCCATGTTTGTGTTTCATGATCGCTATCTCCTTTCCAGACCCCGCTCCGGTAACCGGGCCTGAACGAAATGATAATCTCGAAGGTCGGCGCCCGCGCCAAGGGCAATTGTAGAAATTTTGCCGACCCTCACCGCGTAACCCGGCAGTGGTGCGAAACTAACCGGACTGCAGATCTTTGCCGCCGGGGCGCGAGGCCGTCGAACGGCGACGCGAATGGGTGGGTCTGACTCGACCTGAAAGATGACATGAATCTACAAATTTTCAGCACCTTTGTACTAATTGTGCATTGGCTGATCGTGGCAGGACTGAGCATCAGGGTGATCATGAGGCGGTCACCGGTTGGCGTTGCACTGGCGTGGCTGTCGGTCATCGCCAGCGCGCCATTCGTCGGCGCTGGCGCCTACCTGCTGCTCGGTGAGCGACGCCTTGGCGCTCGGCGCGCAGCGCGTATCACGGCCAACATCGGTAGCCTGAAGCAATGGCAAGCGAGGCTGCGTGACAACCTCGATCCCGCGTCCGTGCAGGTAGATGTCGCGACCGAACCCATGCGGCAGCATGCCGAACATGTTCTCGGGTATCCCATTCTGCCCGGCAACCGGATCGAATTGCTCGACAACTTCCGGACGGTCTTCGACGCGATGATTACGGATATCGACAGCGCCCATAGCAGATGTCACCTGTGTTTCTATATCTGGCATGATGGCGGGCGCGTTGCCGACCTGATAGAGGCGCTCGTGCGCGCAGCCCGGCGAGGCGTGCAATGCCGGGCGCTGGCCGACGCGATGGGCAGCAAGGCGTTTCTCAAGGATGCTCAGGCCCGCCGTCTACGCGATGCCGGCGTGGAACTCACTGCCGCACTGCCCACGGGGCTGTTGCGGGCGCTATTCGTGCGACAGGATCTGCGCAATCACCGAAAGATCCTGGTGATCGACGATCGCGTCGCCTATACCGGCAGCCAGAATCTGGTCGACCCGCGGTTCTTCAAACAGAACGTGGGTGTTGGCGAATGGGTCGATGCAATCGCACGCATCACCGGACCAACTGCCGCCGCCCTCGACAGCGTTTTCGAACTGGACTGGTCTGTGGAGATCGGTAGGGAATACGAACAGCCCCGCGCAATCGAGCACGCTGCGCGACCATCGGCCGGATCGATGATCCAGGTGGTACCCTCCGGCCAGGATCTTCGTCCGCAAGCGATTCACCAACTGCTGCTGACGGCGATCTACTCCGCCCGCCGTGAACTGGTGATGACGACCCCGTACTTCGTACCCGATGACTCGATGCTGACGGCGTTGCTGTCCGCCGCGCTGCGGGGTGTTGCAGTGACCCTGATCGTTCCGGCCCGCAACGACTCGGTATTGGTGCGCTATGCGAGCGTTGCCCACTTCGATGACCTGATGTCGGCTGGTGTCAATATCGCACTGTTCAAGGGCGGCCTGCTCCATACCAAGAGTCTGGCCATCGATGGCGAATTCAGCGTCTTCGGCTCCGTCAATCTCGACATGCGCAGCCTTTGGCTCAACTTCGAGATCTCGCTGTTCGTCTACGACGCCGCTTTCACCCAACAGTTGAGCGCATTGCAGCACAACTACCTCGCAAACTCGGACCTGCTCGATCCCGAGGCGTGGCGGCGACGCCCCGCCTGGCGTCGCTTCACCGAGAATGCGCTCCGATTGCTTGGGCCGATACTCTGACGCGAGGCCTGGCGTTGGTGCCCCGACGCGGATGATGGCCGGCCGAAATGCGTTCGCTGTATGACACCCGCGGGACCCGCCGGCTGCCGGTTCAAGGTTCTGCCGATCGGCCTGACTGCCGATGCGGTGCCGAACGCGATGAATTCGCGCAAGCGCGCAGAAAGTAGTATGCGGGCCTTCATGATCCGCCGCGACGAAACTGTCGGCCGAATAATCTTGCCGCGATGGGTGATACTGGCGTTGCTCATCCCGCTTGTCGGTTGTGCCACCCGGCCGATCAATCCGCCACTCACTCAGGCCGACCCGCGCGCCGGCTACCGTTTCGAGACGCATCATGCGAAGCACAAGGTCAAAAAGGGAAGCCTGGTGGTACTGGCTTTCTCCGGTGGCGGCACGCGCGCTGCGGCCTTTTCGTACGGCGTCCTGGAGTTTCTGCGCGACACCGAGGTGGTCGGACCGAAGGGCAACAAGATCCGCCTGCTCGATCAGGTCGACATCATCACCGGATCGTTGTGATCGTCGTCAATTCGCTGTCCTCGCCAACCACCGACTGGGAGGAGTCGGAGAACCCACCAGGTGTCGTAGGCACTATGCTCAAGGCGGCCGGCACTCCGATCGACGCCTTCTCCTACGAGTCTGTCGAACTGCTGCGAGACACCGCGGCGCGCTGGCGGACCTTGCGATGGATCGGCAGCTCGGCCGCCTTCGCGGCCAACAAGGATCCTGATGTCGCCGCCGCATTGCACGTGCCACAGGCCGAGATCTATACGATCGACGCATCCTTCCCCAGGCTGAAAGACCAGGCGGAGCGGGATTATCTGAACCAGCTGCCCACGTCTTTCGTGCCGCCTCCCGAGGCGGTCGATCGCCTGCGCGCCGCAGCGGGAACCATCATGACGGAGTCGCCCGAATTCCAGCGTCTGAGGAAGGACGTGAGCGCCACATTTGTCGCCGAGCCAGAGCGTGCAGCAGATCCCGCCACGCCCTGAGGGCAGGGTTTTCCAACAACGCAGAGCGTTCGACGTCAGTCGAAGTATTCCACCGTTGCCGGTCCTCCATTGATGTAAAACGCGCGATAAGGCTCCATCGCCGGGGTCAGTGCCCAGTCGAGGATCACTACAGCGGACGGCGCTACCGGTTTGTCGGCCAGAAAGAAGACGGCCCTCAGTCCGTCGGTGAAATACGGATCGTTCTCGGCATTGCTACGTGGCTTCGAGATCGTTGCGCGCTCGAGCCCCTTGACGAAGGCGAGTTTTTCAATGGCCCGTCCGATCAGCAGGTCCTGCATCACGTAGAAACGCGCATCGTCCACGTCCGGATCGATGACATGGGTCGTTGGCGGCCAGAACCGGCCCGACAGCTTCACCCCGACATCGCGGCTGACCTGTCCGACCCAGACCGGGGTGCCATGCAGCGTGACCGGCGCCAGCCAGATGCGCATATGGTTGCGTTCATCGATGATCGCGCGGGCCTTCTGGAACGCCAGGTCCTGCTCCCGACCAAACAACTGCAGACTGGATATCGGTGCATAGCGGTAACGCGAGCCGAACAGGAAGGCGCTGGCCATGCGCTGCAGCGAGGTGCTTGTCACGGGCGCCGTGACGTCCCAGTCATTGGCAATCATGGCCGCGCGCAGCTGGTCGAGGTGCCCGACAAACACCACATTGAGGGGGTCCCCCGGCTTACCCTCTGCGTTCAATGGGCAGCAGCCGATCTCTTGAAGCCACTGGTGCAGGCCCTGCAGATCCAGATCTCCGGAGTCGAGAAAACGCTGGCTGCTGTTCTCATCAGTACTGAAGTAGTGAGTTGGCAAACCCGGAACGGGCACCACAAAACTGAAGGACTCGCTACCGCCGGGGCCATGCAGCTCGACACTAAAAGCCTTCATGCCCTCGTCGTTGTGGGCATAGACGAGGCCCGACACGGTTGCACGCGCCGGGATGAAAAGGTCGATATGCTCGTGGCTCAGGCGATCGTAGAGCTCGTGTTCTGACAGCGAGCTGAGTTTCGATGCACGACGCGCCACTTCGTAGGTCGGGAAATAATCGCTGTCGATCCCCTTTGGAAACAGCCACTGGGGGTCTTCCCGAAAGCTTGTGACCTTCAGCCACACGGGCTGGACGTTGATGTCGTTGAGGGGAACCCCAAACAAGGCGATGCTGTCATCCCGGCTGAGCGCAGAGGCCTCTACGAACAACCCGCTGCGGTGCTGCTGCTGCGCACGCTCGCGAAACGGCCTTGCGTCTGTGCACAGCTGGTCCTGAGTGGCACAGCCCGCGATCAATATCGACGCGAGTACGACATAAAGGTTGCGCCCTGCAACCTTGCTACATACGGCTTTCGCGAAATCTGGCCTCATGACCTGTCTCAATGCATACGAGCCCGGACGATGATGATCCCTATCGTCCAGCGGGGCTGGACGCAATATGCCAGAGATGCGCCAACGCATCATCCAGATAATCCTGACTTGGGACCGTTGAAGCGACGGTACCCAGGCAGCCGCTGGCCTGTCCAAATATTACCCGAGCCGCCGGCCGCGGACCGTGGCCGGCCATGGGCTGAAATGGTATCCGACTGTCGACCAGCAAACCGGGATACCGGCCTACCCGCCCGTCAGCGCCCGGCGACTATCAACGGCACCCACAGTTCATCCTGGCTGAGCCCGCCATGCACGCCGATCAACTGGTGTCTTTTTTCCTGTGGCAGCCAGTCCTTGAGTAGATAATCGTCCTTCATGAGCAGGACGCGATCGCCGATGCGGTTCAGGAGTTGCGGGTGAGGCTCACCCTCACCAAACCAGGCCGATGCGACCAGCTCCGCGCTCGGCAGGCAATCTGCCACCTCCGCAAACGCTTGCCGTACATACTCGTCGAACTGGGCCTCGCGCCCCGGCCGCAGGTAGCAGTAGGCCGCGCGGGATTCTCCACACAGCGGCAACAGCAGGCAATCGGCCAGCCGCGGGTGGTCGCCGAGGTCGATGCGATGCTCCGCTGGCGGATCTATCTGGCCGTGGTCGGCGGATACGACGACCAGCGTGTCGGTCCCGTGAATCGCATCGAGCAACTGTTCAAACGCCCGGTCGAGTTCGAGCAGGTGGGTGAGCGCCGGTTCGCTACCGATCCCGAAGCGATGTCCCAGGCTGTCCAGTTCGGACCAATAAGCATAGACATACTTGGGGCCCGGCGAGCGCAGGAGCTCGCCGCACTGGCGCAGCATGTCGCTCAGGTCATGATAGGCGACCGACTGTGCACCGCCCAAGTGGGCCCGGTTGAAGTCTGAATCGGCGATATGCGCCGGTGAGAGCGTGTAGGCTGCGACGCCGATGCGATCAGAAAAGGGGCGCGTCCCGAGCAGGCGATGGACGTCGATCCCCGCCTCGCCCAGTCCCTGCCCGCCATACCGGGCACGGCCCGGCAGCACAGCCAGCACGCTACCGAGCTCACGGAAGTACATGTGCCAACCGGTCAGGCCGTGTTGCTGCGGCGCATCGCCGGTCAAAAAGGTCGTTATTGCGGTGGCGGTGGTGGGCGGAAAGACCGAGGTGATGCCGCCAGCCAGGTGATCGTTCAGACACGCCGCCTGTGGATGGGCGCGCAGATAGTTCAGGCCCAGCCCGTCGATCACCAACAACAAGACCTGCCGATGTGCCCGCACGCGGTCGGGCGGCAGCAGGGCCAGCGGCGCATAGTCGCTATCACCTCCGCCGAGCCCGCCCTGCAGGGACGCCATCAGATTGACGATACTGCCGCCTTGGTAATCGGGTAACTGCATGCACGAATACTAACCGCAGGGTGGTCGAGCGGGGCAAACCGCATCCGGGTGATTCGGCCTTATTTCGCCAAAATGGTCCGGCCAGGGCCCGGGAACGGCCTGAAAGGCAAGGCTCGCACAAACCTTTGGCCAGCGCCGCCGGGACCCTGAGCCGCGGATCCAGACACCAATTCTGGAGCAATTGCAGTACACACGGCGGGCATTGATTCCTGTGACCGCCTCACGGAGGCAGTATCATGATGTCCGGCCACGCCGACAGCTGGCGCGGTCCATGCTGGACGTGGATCATTGCCCCGCAGGCATGGCCACATATCGCCTCGACTCGACACAGGCGGGGCGCTCGATGCAAGTGAGTTTGCCGACCAGGATGCGCTCCGATGCCTGACAGCACAACCGCACTCACCTACGCGGTCCGTTTGCGGTTCGTTGGCCGCTACCTGAGCCAGCTCGCGCTGATGCTGGCATTGTTGGCCCTGGTTCCGCTCAGCGTCTCGCTGTTGTTCACCGAATACGACTACAGCCTGCGTTACGCACTGCTGATCGCCGGCCTGCTGTTCGCCGCGGCCCCCGGCCTGCGCCTGCCCGAACCGGAACAGATCCAGGCGAATGAAGGAATAGTGATCGTCAGCCTGGTCTTCCTGCTCACACCGCTGGTCATGACCTTCCCGCTGGCCGCCAGCGGTCTGCCATTCGAGGATGTACTGTTCGAGGCCGTCTCCGCCATCACCACCACCGGCCTCTCCACCACAGGGACAGTCGAGGGCCTCTCTCGCACCTTCATGTTCGCGCGGGCCTGGATGCAATGGTACGGGGGACTGGGTATAGCGGTGCTGTCGGTAGCCTTGCTGATGGGTCCGCATGCCGCGGCACGCCGCCTCGCCGAGCCGACCGAGAGCGAGAACATCGCGACGACCGCGCGCACACAGGCCCGGCAGGTATTACGGGTTTATCTGGCACTGACCTTGACCGGTACGCTGCTGCTTTGGACTGTCACGGGCGAGCCCTTCAGCGCCCTGCTCCACATGCTCGCGACGCTCTCCACCGGCGGTTTTTCCACCTTCGACGACAGTCTCGCGGCTATGCCACTTGCAGGCGCCTGGGTGGTGACCGGGTTTTCGATAGTCGGCGCCATACCGCTGTTACTGTATTTCCATGCCGTGAGCGGACGTCCATACGAACTGTTGCGCGACCCCGAGGTGCGTGCGCTCATGCTGGCAATACTATTGATTTCCGGGCTTCTCGGCCTCAGCCTGCACAGCCACTCGGCCATGCCATGGGGTCCGGCGCTACAACAAGCTGCGATGCTCGGCGTCTCGGCCCAGACCACCACCGGCTTTTCGACCCTGCCAGTGGGAGAGCTCGACGCGACCTCGAAGCTGCTGATCATCGTCAGCATGGTGATCGGGGGTGGCAGCGGCTCCACCGCTGGCGGCATCAAGCTGCTGCGACTGCTGGTGCTCCTTCGCCTGCTGCAATATTTCCTGCGCCGCAGTGCCATGCCCCCCCATGCGGTCACAGAACCACGGCTCAACGGGCGTTTGTTGCGGCCAATTGACGTGGAACGCGTGACCCTGGTGCTCGGTCTGTTTGCGGCGCTATCGACGCTTTCCTGGCTGCTGTTTCTCATCTATGGCTATGCCCCGCTCGATGCCCTATTCGAAGTGGTCTCCGCGATGGGGACAGTGGGCCTGTCGAGCGGCATCAGCCGGCCAGACCTGGAGGCTCCGCTGAAGATCTTGCTATGCCTCGATATGTTGTTGGGTCGCTTGGAAATTCTGGCGCTGCTGGTGCTACTCTATCCACGCACCTGGATCGGCAAACGGGCCTCATAAACATGCGAGCGGTATTCATCGGCGCGGGCGTCCTGGCGGTTGCCACCGCACGTTACCTCCTCAAACGTGGCCACGAGGTGGTCATCATCGAACGCAACAAGGAAGTCATCCAGGAGCTCTCGCTGGAGCTGGATTGTGGATTCCTGCATGGAGACGGCAGCAAGCCGGCAATACTGCGCGAGGCCAATCCGGATCATACCGACACGCTGCTTTGCCTCACCAACAGCGACCAGGCGAACATCATTGCCAGCCTGGTCGGGCGTTCACTCGGTTTCAAGCGGGTGGTGACCAAGATCGACGATCCCGAGTTCGAGCACATCTGCCTGGAACTCGGGCTGGAGGATACGATCATCCCAGCCCGGACCGTCGGACGGCACCTGGCAGACATGTGCGAGGGGCGTGATCCGCTGGAGATTTCCACCATGATCCGTGACGAGGCGCGCGCCTACTCGTTCGTGGTGCGGACTGACCAGGCGGGGCCTCTCGCCGAATTCAAGCTGCCCGAGCAGACGCGAGTGGTCTGCATCTACCGCCAGGAGCGGTTCATCCTCCCCGAACCGGACACGCAGCTCAAGGCCGAGGACGAGGTGGTGCTTCTCACCAATCGTGACCGCCTGTCAGACTTGAAGGCATACCTGGCACCATCGAGCTGAGGTTTTGCGGCCCCTTTCGGGCCACTCGCCGGCCTCCGCCATCGCCCTCTCGTACCCGACATTGGCCGCTGCGGTCTCGGCCGCTGCTGTCGCGACGGCCGGGCTGCTATGCTGCTTCCATGATCAGGAAAGCCAAAACCAGCTTACAGCTGCGACGTGTCGGTATCGACACCTATAAGGAGAATGTCGCCTACCTGCACCGCGACTGCCAGGTGTACCGCAGCGAAGGTTTTCAGGCGCTGTCCAAGATTGAAATCAGTGACGAGGCTGGCGGTCGGTCGATCCTTGCAGCCCTGAACGTGGTCGACGACGCAAGCATCACCGCACCGGGGCAACTGGGGCTGAGCCTGGAGACATTCCAGCAACTGGGCCTTCCGGAGGGTGCTGCAGCAACCGTCGCACATGCCAAGCCGCCGACCTCTCTAGATGCGGTACACCGCAAAATTGCGGGAGAGCGGCTCGAATACGCGGACTATGAGGCGATCACCCGCGACATCGTCGAGCACCGCTATGCCAAGATCGAAATGGCCGCATTCCTCGTGGCCTGCAGCGAAACCGGCATGGAACGTGAAGAAGTGCTGCACCTGACCCGCGCAATGGCAGGTAGCGGTGAGCAGCTCGACTGGCACGAACCGCTGGTAGCCGACAAACACTGTATCGGCGGGATACCAGGCAACCGCACCAGTATGCTGGTGGTGCCGATTGTCGCCGCGCACGGCATGTTCATCCCCAAGACGTCGAGCCGCGCGATCACCTCACCTGCCGGTACCGCAGATACCATGGAGGTGCTGGCCCGGGTAGAACTGCCCCCCGACCAGCTGAACGACATCGTGCGCACCCAGCGCGGCTGCCTGGCCTGGGGCGGCACGGCGCTGCTCGCCCCGGTCGACGATATCCTGATCTCGGTTGAACGCCCGCTCTCCCTCGATTCCCCCAGCCAAATGGTCGCATCCATCCTGGCCAAGAAACTGGCCGCCGGCGCCACTCACCTGCTGATCGACATCCCGATGGGCCCGACCGCCAAAGTGCGCAGCCAGGCGGATGCGTTGCGACTGCGCAAGCTGTTCGAGTTTGTGGGCGACCGCATAGGCCTGCAGCTCGAAGTGATCATCACCGACGGCCGCCAGCCGATCGGGCGCGGCATAGGTCCAGTGCTCGAGGCTCGCGACGTGATGCAGGTGCTGGAGAACGATCCAAAGCAACCGCGCGACCTGCGCGAGAAGGCCCTGCAACTTGCCAGCCGTATTCTCGAGTTCGATCCCGACGTGCGTGGCGGCCAGGGCTACACGCTGGCACGTGACATCCTCGAATCGGGGCGCGCATTGGACAAGTTGCGTGCAATTATCGCCGCGCAGGGTGCCAGCGACATCCCGCGTGAAGTCGGCCGCCTGTGCAACACAGTGAACGCAGAACGTAATGGCAGTGTTGCCACGATCGACAACCAGCAGATGGCGCGTATAGCACGGCTGGCCGGTGCCCCGATGGACAAGGGTGCCGGCGTGGACCTTTACAAGAAGGTTGGCGACAAGGTCCGCCGCGATGAACCGCTGTATGCCATCCACGCGGAATTCGGCGCCGATTTTGCCTTTGCCTGCGAAGCCGCGACCCAGAACAGCGGCTTTACGCTGAGCTAGCCAAAGCATGGGCAGCGCTACCAACAACCGTCGGGATGATGCACCGCTGGTGTTGGGCTTTCCGACCTATCGGCAGCCGGCCCAAAGGCTGGCACACAGCGCCGGGCTGGGCTATGCGGATGTTGTCGTCCACCGCTTCCCCGACGGTGAAAGCCTGGTCCGTCTGCCAGAGCGGCTGCCGAAACAGGTGATCCTGTGCTGCAGCCTGGACGACGCGAACCGCAAGCTGGTCGAACTGGAACTGGCTGCGGCAACCGTGGTGCAGCTGGGTGCAGAACAGCTGACGCTGGTCGCGCCCTACCTGTGCTACATGCGACAGGACATCGCATTTCATCCCGGCGAGGCAGTCAGCCAGCGCGTCATCGGCACCATGCTGGCACGTCACTTCGACACCCTGGTCACCGTCGATCCGCACCTGCACCGCACAAGCAAGTTACGGGACGCAGTCCCGCTGCGTCGCGCCGTGGCACTCAGTGCGGCACCGGCCATGACCGCCTGGCTGGCATCCCGCACCGAGCGTCCGCTGTTGCTTGGGCCGGACGAAGAATCGGCGCAATGGGTCGGTGCGATAGCCGCACCCGCAGGGCTCGAATTCGGCGTGGCGCGCAAACAGCGCCTGGGTGATCGCGAGGTACGCGTCGAGCTGCCCGATCTGGCATTCGCAGGTCGGCATATCGTGCTGGTCGACGACGTCGTGAGCACCGGCCACACCCTTGCCGAAGCGGCGATGCAGCTGATGGCCGGCGGGGCGGCGTCAATCTCGGCGCTGGTGACGCATGCGTTGTTCGTGGATGGTGCTCTGGCTCGCCTGCAGGCCGCGGGGATCGGAGACATCTGCAGTACAGATAGCGTCTTGCACCCGAGCAACCGGATCTACCTCGCCGACATGCTGGCCGCCGCGCTGGTCGAAGATTGACCACACCCAGTTACGCGAACAGGCAGCTTATCCGGCCGCATGCGCTGAATGGGCACCTGGACGCGGCGGAACATCGATGTCGAATGCCCTACCGCCCCAAGTTACTGCGACGAGGGATTGCCCCGGCTTGTGCGGACATGCACCGGAACAGTCTCGGACGGCGGCGCCGCAGCGCCGCGCTAGCCGTTGGTCGATGGGTCATCGCCTGCCGTGTCGCCGGCCGTCGGCTTGTCCTCCGCGGCAGCATCGACATCCGCCACCGCAGGCCTTTCCGCATTACCGCCGGCAGCGAGACTGAGCACAGTGTCGCGGTCGCGCTGATCCTTGATTTGTTCGAAGAACGAATACTCGCCACCCGTTACGGTGCGCGATGTCTCGTCAAGCTCGCTGGCCAGCTCCTGTACGCTGCGCACCACGCGGATGAGTTTGTCGCCGGATTTCGACACCGAGAACATGTTGGTGAGCTTGGATTCCTTGATCTCTTCGCGCAGCGCCATGACCGTTCCCTGCAAAGTGGTGACCTCGTGCCTGAGGTCGTCACGTTCAGCACGCAATCCGGCCGCCTCCGAGTTGAGCCGTTCCAGATCTTTTCCACTGCGCTCCTGCAGTTGCCGCAGGGCCTGCTCGTGATCGCTGCGCAGGCCATCGAGGGCTCGCTGATGCTCGCCCTTGAACATCTGCATCTCATCCTGACGACGCTGCTCCATATCCCTAATTGTCGCGTTGTTGGCCTCGTTCAGCCGATCTACGAGGCTGCTGTGTTCAGTGGAAAGTCGATGCGTCTCGTCAGCGTGACTGGTTTTGATCGAATCCACGAGCGTCTGATGGGCCTGGTTCAATTGATCTATCTGCTGCGAATGGGCCTGCTTGAGCTGATCCATTTCGCTGGCGCTGGCCTTGGCAAGCACATTGAGTTTTTCCTGGCCTTCATCACGCAGTTGGCCCAACACCTGTTCCGAGGCCTTGCGCGCCTCCTCCAGGGCCAGTTGCTTGCGCTTGGTCTCGTTTGACTTGCCGATCGCGTAACCGACCCAGGCACTGCCGACCACAAGCAGGAAAAGAAACAGCGGCGAAGAAAACAATGTTGCTGAGTCCACGGCGGCGGACCTCCTCTACTGGAGCCAGGTTCGGGCTGGTCGCCAGCGCAGTTCCCTCGCATACGAAGCAAGAGAAAGGCCGCATCGGCGACGTTCCGCGAAACGGAAAAGCTGCACGAGTGCCGTGCGATTTATCGTTATAAAGTAGAAAAATAGCACAAGGCATCGGCAGGCTGTCTCACTGCACCCCTGCCCGTGGGGCGGAATCAGTGCCAACGACCGGATTGCGCGAAGATCGGAACACTTGATGCTGTCAGCAGGCGCCCGATGCGTGCACCGAGGAAGCCGGCCAGCGGATACCGGCGCCCGAATACCATTCCCTGGCCGGCCGGCCCGCACGAGATGAAATGCACGAGCCGGTCATTAGGACAGCAACCACGCGGCTATATTGCGTGGCCCCGATACATTCCCAAGATCGACACAGTCAGCGTGGGGCCGCGTCTCGCAGCACCAGGAAACTGGAGCGATAAGGCTGCGCGTAAAGCACGGCGGCATCATCGCCGCTCGGGCGCTGCTCGGGGCGGTCGACCAGCAGGCCGTTCGGATGGGCGGCGGCCCATGCGCCGAGCGACTGGTTATCCACCTCTTCGATCGGCTGGGTGAGGCGGCCTGCAAAATGGAATTCGCCCAGATACCCCCCGAGGAACGCGATCGGGCGCCCATTGCGCTGCTGTTCGCCAATCAGTGCGCCAACGGCCGTGACATCGTAGTTCCTTGCCACCTCGCGGATCGCGGAAGGATAGCTTGCCCAGATGAAACACAGCGACACGATCCCCGGCCAGACAGCAACCGGCAACCGCCGCACCGGCAGCGTCGCCAGGATCATCGCGACCACCACCGGCACCCCGACCAGCGGAGAAAGTTCCGCGATCCAGACCGCGTGCCCATGCGCGGCGCTCGTGTACGGCAACACGATCAGCCCAAGGCCGATCAGCAGCAGCGGCGCCACCGGCAGGGCGATCTCCCAGACCTTTAGCGCGCGCCCGGGCTGCGCCGCCAGGGCGCGCGCAGCGAACAGCGCCAGCACAGGAAACAGTGGCAGCAGATAGTGCACCTGCTTGCCGCTGATCAGGCTGAACACCAGCAGGCCGATAGCCGCGCTCAACAGCGCGAGGCGTTCACCGCTCTCCCAGCCCTGCCGCCAGCGTTCGCGCACGCTGCGCCACAGCGGGGCCCAGACACTCCAGGGGAAGAACAACAGGGGTAGCAGCGGCAGGTACCACCAGAACGGATGTCGATGGGCGAACGAATCGACCACGCGGCCGGTCGTCTGACCGAAGAGCAGGTGGTTCGCATAGACTTCCCCACCGGCCGCCGCGGCAGGCAGGGCCCAGCTCAGGCCGATCGCGGATCCCAGCAGCAGCGCGGCCAACACGCCGCTGTACCAGGCCCGCCAGGAGGCAGGACGCTGCTCGGTCATCCACCAGGGCGCCAACAGCGCCGCCGGCAGGACGTAGACGAGAATGACCGGCCCCTTGGCCAGCACACCCAGGCCGATGCCGAGGCCCGCCGTCAGCCAGCCGATCAGCGGCCGTCCACGCCACGCCAGCAATATGCCCAGCAGGGCCAATTCGGCGCATACCGCGATCAACAGGTCGAACATCATTGCCGTGGTCCAGAAGGTCCACAACATGGTGGTAAACAGCAGCCAGGCAGCGAGCGCCGCGATACGCCCCTGGCGCGGCCACAGCTGGGCCGCCAGCGGCATGGCAAGCAGTGCCCCGGCGAGCCCGGCGCCTGCGGGCACCAGGCGCGCCGCCGCCTCGCCGACACCAAACAGCTTCCACATCAGGTTGATCAGCCAGAAAAGCAGCGGGGGCTTGTGGTGATAGGCCTCTCCATTTAGATGCGGCACAAGCCAGTCGCCGCGAGCCCACATCTCCCAGGCGACACTCAGGTAGCGGGTTTCATCGACCGTGAGCACATGGCGACTCAGCAGCGCCAGCAGGACCAGCAGCAGCCAGGCACCAAAGATCGCCAACAGCGCGAACCAGGGGCGGTCGAATACCTTCATATCGCAGACAGCGTTGCCTGCTGTGCCGCGGCGCGACGCAGCAGGATCAGGTTTCGCGTGTACACGACCAGACCCAGAGACTGGCCGAGGATGATGACCGGATCGAGCATCGCGATCGCGTACGCGAGCAGCATCAGGCTGCCGAGGATGCTCAGGTACCAGAAGGCGCGCGGGACTATGCTGCGTCGCGCCCGCTCGGTGGCCCACCACTGCACGACGAATCGTCCGGTGAATATCGCCTGTCCGACAAAACCGAATACCGTCCAGAAATCATCCAGCAGCAACTTGCGCATCGCCGAATCGGGACCGAGGTGATAGCCGGCGACGGCCGCCGCGGCAACCAGCCCCAACCAGAGCAGGGACCAGCGCCTCGCCATGTCGCCCTTGCGCTCGAGGCGGATGAATTGCAGATTGCGCAGGTAGATACCGAGACCGACCACCTGCCCTGCCGCAATGACAGGGTCGCGCCGATACACGGCATAGGCCAGCAGCAACACGGACCCGGCCACGCTCAGATACCAGAAATGCACCGGCAGCAGGCTGCGTCCGGCGCGTTCGCTCAATATCCATTGCGCCAGAAAGCGCGCCGAGAAGAACCCCTGCGCGGTAAACCCCGCCGCCAGCCAGATCATGTCACTCCAGTGCATCGCTGGCCTCTGTCGCCTCGGGGATGCAGGCACGCCGTTTCAGCCACATCACACCGAGCAGATCCACGACGCCGACAACGAGTCGATCCAGCGTGCCGTACTTGGAGCTGCCGCGCTGGCGATGGCGGTGATTGACCTCCACCGAAACGACCTCGCCGCCGGCCCGCTGCATCAGGGCGGGCAGGAAACGATGCATATGGTCGAAATATGGCAGCGCAAGGAACGCGTCGCGTGCGAACACCTTCAATCCGCAGCCGGTGTCGGGGGTGGCGTCACTGAGCAGCCGGCTGCGCACCGCATTCGCCACGCGGGAGGACACGCGCTTGATGGAGGAGTCGCGGCGCATCTTGCGATAGCCGGCCGCGAGCACCAGCCGGCCGGCGGACGCGGCGTCGGCGGCGACCTCCAACAAGCGGGGAATATCGCTCGGGTCGTTCTGGCCATCGCCATCCAGCGTCGCAATCCATCGCCCGCGGGCAGCGTTCACACCGGTGCGTAACGCGGCACTCTGACCGCAGGTCCGATGATGCGTGATCACGCGCAGCTGCGCATGCTTGGAGCGCGCGGCCAGCAACTCATCCGCGGTACCGTCACGACTGCCGTCGTCGATGTACAGCACCTCGAAGTCGTATTTTCCCTGCAGCGCTCGATCGATCTCGGCCAGCAGCGGCTCGATATTGCCGGCCTCGTTCAGCACAGGAACAACGACAGAGAGATCTTGCATCGCGAGCCAACCGTTCTAACGTTGCATGCTTTCGGAAACGCGGCACAGTCGCCGGGGGGTTCGGGGTACCGCGCGGTGCGGGAGCCCGTTGTCGGAACCCACGCCCCCGTTGACCGGCGCAAGGTTTGGCGAAGTCTGAGGAATGGCCCGTATGATAACCCTTTTTCCAGTTTTTCAAAGTATCGCGATGCCTCCAGGGGGCTTGCCAACCGGCCTCTCGAAGCGATCTGCATGATCGTGCCGCGCTCGCGGCCAAGCGGCCGCACGGCCTGTCGTTTGAACCCCTGGCGGTACTTTGTGCGGGCTCCGATGGCGCATCTCCCCGCCCGTTTTCGGCCTTTTCGCAGGTGTCCCTGGGGTCACGCATCAGCGGGACCAAAGGCCAGGACCGCCGCCCGGGGTGGTTTTGCGGCATTTCACCAGCGCTTGCGCTGGCATGAACAGGGACGGTCGGCGATCTCGCCGGCAGCTATAATACGCCTGGCACGGACCCGTTCCGGTCAGTCCCGACATTCTCATGAATGCTCGATCGGCAGTCCGGCCCGTCGCCATTCAGGAAGACCGTCATCCAGGCGCCGTGCGTCTATGCCCGCTTTACGCAGCCGCGCTACGGCCTCGTACGACAGCACACACCAGGGCCCCCGACAGTAAGCGACGATTTCCCGGTCGCGGGGCAGATCCTTCAGCTGCCGCTTCAGCCTGTCCAGCGGAACATTCAGTGCGCCCGCGATGTGTCCTTGCGCATATTCCTCCGGTGGACGCACGTCGATCACAGTCACCAGACCCTGGCGTGCCCGCTCCAACAATTCGGTAGCCGGCACCGGCTCCAGCGCATCTCGACTGCGCAGGTAGCTGGAAACCAGATCCCCCACCTGGTCGAGATGGGCCTCGGCCAGGGTCCGCAGATCACGGATTGCGTCGAGCACGCGGTCATCCGACAGACGATACCGGATATGTTTGCCATCACGGCTTGCCTCCACGAGACCCGTGGATTTGAGCTGCTGCAGGTGTTTCGAGGTATTCGCCACGGACAGGTTTGCCGCCTGGGCAAGTCCCTCGACACTGCGCTCACCCTGCGCCAGGAAGTCGAGCAGTTCGAGACGTGCGGCACTGCCCAGCGCGCGCGCGATCAGCGCCAGCTGCTCGAACAGGGCCTGTTTGGGGTCTGCGATCCTTGACATCATCTCGGGTCCGGATTATACATTCAACCAAGCGGTTGAATAACCAAAGCTCGATTCAGGGCAGTATAGCCGCCGCAGCGGCATCGGGCTGACGGAGAGAGGATCAAGCAGTTGGACACGTTCGTACAGGCCCACGAGGCCACAATCCGCCTCAGTTTCTTTCTCGGCATCTTCGCCATCATGGCCGTGTGGGAGATGTTGTCCCCGCGCCGTGCGCTGACGGTCTCCAAGACCGTGCGCTGGGCAAACAACCTCGGACTCGTGGCCTTCAATACCGTTGTGTTGAGGTTGCTGTTTCCCGCAGCCGCAGTAGGTATGGCGGCCTTCGCCGCGGACCAGGACTGGGGGCTGCTCAATTACCTCCGGGCCCCCACCTGGCTTTCCGTCCCGGTTGCGGTGATCGCGTTGGATTTTGTGATTTGGCTGCAGCACGTGATGGTGCATGCGGTACCGGCATTATGGCGGCTGCACCGGGTACACCATGCGGACCCGGACTACGATCTGACGACCGGGACTCGTTTCCATCCCATCGAGATCATTCTCTCCATGCTCATCAAGTTCGCGACCATCATGGTGTTGGGGCCACCTGTGGTAGCGGTCATCCTGTTCGAGGTGATCCTCAATGGTATGGCCATGTTCAACCACGGCAACGTGCGCCTGCCGCAGGCCTTGGATCGGGGGCTGCGTTGGCTGATCGTCACGCCGGACATGCACCGGGTACACCACTCTGTGGAAGATGACGAGGCCAACTCCAACTTTGGATTCAACCTGTCCTGCTGGGACCGGCTGTTTGGCACCTATCGCGACCGACCCCGCGGCGGGCACGATGGCATGACCATCGGTATTCACGGCTACCGCAAGCCCCGCGAGGTGAGCTGGCTGCCCGGCATGCTGGCGCTGCCATTTCGCGGCAGGATCACCGGCTACGCGATCAACCGACGCCAGTGGGCGGCCGCGGATCACAGCGATGAATAGGCCGCTCCAACGTGGCCTGCTGGCGGCGGTGCTTATCGGCGCCATTGGTCTGGCCTTCGCGTACCGGGACCTGGTCGACGTCGCCACCCTCGAAGAATGGGTCGCCGGCGCCGGACCGGCGGGACCGCTGCTGTTCATGGCGTTGTACGCGATCGCCACCGTCCTGTTCCTGCCGGGGTCGGTGCTGACCCTGACCGGCGGCGCACTGTTCGGACCGCTATGGGGCACCCTCTATAACCTGATCGGGGCAACCCTGGGTGCCGCGCTCGCTTTCCTGGTGGCACGTTACCTGGCCTCTGACTGGGTGCAAGCCAGGCTCGCAGGCGGCACCCGGGGGCGGATCGAGCGGCTGGTGAAGGGAGTGGAAGCCGAGGGCTGGCGCATTGTCGCGTTCACACGACTGGTCCCGCTGTTTCCGTTCAACCTGTTGAACTACGCCCTTGGGCTTACGCGCATCCCCTTTCTGCACTATCTGATTGCCAGCTTCGTGTGCATGCTGCCTGGGGCACTCGCGTATACCTACCTTGGCTATGCCGGACGCGAGGCGGTAGCGGGTGGCGAGGGGCTGGTCCAGAAAGGACTGATCGCCCTCGCCTTGCTCGCTGCCGCCGCTATTCTTCCACGCCTGGTCAGCAAGCTGCGGGAGCGGCCGATGCTGGAGGTGACGGAGCTCAAACGGCGACTGGATGCCGGCGAGGATCTGCTGGTGATGGATGTGCGCACTGCCGCCGACTTCGTGGGCGAGCAGGGGCATCTGACAGTTGCCCGCAACTTGCCGCTGGAAGAGCTGGCTGATCGGGTGGACGAACTGGGCGAAGACCCGGAACGGGCCATCGCCATCGTCTGCCGCACCGATCGCCGTTCTGCCAAGGCCGCGGCCCTGCTGACCCAACGCGGGTTCGCCAACGTGCATGTGGTGCGGGGTGGCATGACCGCCTGGCTGGAACATGGCTGGCCAAGTCAGCGCAGTCCCGCGAGTTAACGGAGCACTCAGAATGAAGACCCTGCTGATTTTCAATGATCCGCCCTACGGCACAGAACGCAGCTACAACGGCCTGCGCCTGGCCAAGGCCCTCACTGGCAAGGGAGTGGAGGTCAGCGTCTTCCTGATGGCGGACGCGGTCATTTGCGCCAAGGCCGGGCAGAAGGTGCCCCAGGGCTACTACAACCTCGAACTCATGGTGAAATCGATCGCACGCAAAGGTGAGCTGCTGTTATGCGGCACCTGCATGGACGCGCGCGGGGTCAGCGACGAAGAGCTGACCGAAGGGGCACAACGCAGCACGATGCAAGAGCTTGCCGAGCGCACCATTGCGGCGGATCAGGTGTTGGTGTTCTGATCCGTGACGGCCCTGGCAGTCACCACCATTAACGGGATCCAGAACAGCCACATGAAGCCCCGCAAAGACCGAAGCGGCATCCATCGAACATGAGCCTCTGCCCCCGCTAGAATTCGGCACGCCGCAAGCGCAACGCATTGCCGATGACTGACACCGAACTGAAGCTCATCGCCACGGCGGCGATCATCGGCGACAGCAGCAGGCCAACACCCCGGCCAATGGTTCGACCATGACGCTGGCGCCGGACGGTTTATTACGCCCGTGGAAGGGCCGGGAAGGCAGCAATCCGGACTGTCGAAGATGCCGACAACGGCTTCACTCAGCATTTTTCATGTCGCGCCTGCACATTCCGGAGTCGCTTGGTGGCCATCGACACCAGCAAACCGTCTCCCGTCTGCTATTGGTCCACCTGTCAGTCCCGACTACAAATCGGCCATGCCGACCGGGTGCTAACATCGATCGGGTAAACACCGTGTATTTAATGCGAACCGCTGCGAATATCGATACCTGACCCGCTTCTATCGCCACTTGGGGAGTCACCTGGTCCGGCGGAGCGGCAGGCGCGGGTATAACAACCAGACGACAAGGCCAAATCATGGCGCTGAGTTCGACGATCTATCGATGCGTGCTCCAGATATCTGACCTGGATCGCGGTTACTACCAAACCCATAATCTGACCATCGCGCGCCATCCGTCCGAAACCGACGAGCGCATGATGGTGCGTCTGCTGGCGTTCGCGCTCAACGCCGATGAGCGTTTGAGCTTTACTCGCGGACTCAGCCAGGATGACGAACCCGACCTGTGGCTACGGTCGCTCAGCGGCGACATCACTCTTTGGGTTGAGATAGGACAGCCGGACGAAAAACGGATCAAGAAAGGTTGCTCCAGATCCGACCGGGTAACAATCTATTGCTTCCAGCATCGTTCGGCGGGGGTTTGGTGGAAGCAGGTTTCGGCAAAACTCGAACGTTTCGCGCATCTGTCGGTGCTCAAGCTGCCCGAAGGCATCAGTGAACAACTCGCATCATTTGCCGAACGCAATATGGATCTGCAATGCACCGTACAAGACGGTGAGATCTGGTTTTCAAACGAGAGCACCAGCCTTCAATTCATGCTCGAGCAATTACGCTAGGCATATTGTCCGCGGTCCAGCGGGTACCAAGCTGCAGGTTCTCCCAGGCCGTTTCGCGGGGGCCGGCCCGAAGGTTGATGATGACCGGCCCGGCGTGCGGAGGGCGCCGCGTATCGACGACATTGCCCTCTATGTGGCGAAGTGGACCTTGCGGTTACCCCTGCATCCAGATCGGTAGTGCCTGGCGTTGACTGGCCGCTCCTGTCGCCAGGCGGCAGCTCACCTGCCCTTGAGCCATCACCCCGGGAAAACATTCGGCCAGCACCGCTCAGCGGGATGGTCTTCTGCGTTCCTCTGGCGGTTCGGAATATGTGAACAAGGGCTGTAAGCGATTCCGCAGCAGTATCAACGCGTCGATCAGGGGTGGTAGGCAAAAGGCGCGGCCAGTCCCACCTTGTCGTTTTGCCTCCATTCCACGTCGTAATCCTTGTAGTGTGCGTCGGTCGAGGCGCAGATCTGCGCTGGATTACCCGGCGACACGGCCAACGGATGATTGGACACCATCACGTCTCCGCCATCTTCTCCTTCCAACGCCTCAGTGACGTTCTTGCCGATACCCGGAATATGCAGATAGTGCGACCGGCCCTCTTCCTTGAATTCAATCGGCACGGACTTGACGCCCATCATTTCCCCGACGAGGCCTGCAAGGACTGCCGGGTGCCCACCGACTTGGCCACCAAACATCTTCTGCAGTGCAGCATTCTGGGCCTCGTCAGCGCGCTCGTCGATGTAAAGCGCCAAGCGCCAGCCTCCGCTTGTTAACGCACCTGGCGAATGCAGCCATGCTGCCACGCTAAGCCCGTCCAGATTGACGCCGTCCATGTGGCCTTTGTCCACGTGCCAGCCCACGAATGCCTCGCAGAAGCCCTGAGTGGGTGGGCGCAGGAATATGCAGGGGCAAACGAGGTCGCAGTTACACGACTCGAAATAGTTGCCCTGAAGACTCCAATCCGCTTGGTTCGCCATGACGCTTTCCTCGCTCGCTGATTGTCAGACCGCATACCCATTCACGCGGCAATCCCTGCCAGACAGCTGGACTACATCCTCGCACCCGGACAGGCCGCCCTTTTTCGAACCGCCATACTGCATGCAAGGGCTCGGGCGAGGCCAACTCCACCGAACTTTTAGAGTAGGGCATGGCAGAGGGTTCCGATATGCGTAGAAAAACTTATTTCGCCATCGCCGCCGCCATCCTCCAAGGAACCCTGTGGCGCTTCCGTCTGGCATGGACGAGAACCCGTCTACTACACTTTGCCGGCAAGCAGACCAGGGGCATCGGGCATGCGGGATTCGTCAACTTATGCAAGCGCGCAGGCGCAGCAGCGTTTGAGTGCGCGCGAATACCTGATCGTAGGTAGCGACCTCGGTGGAATCGCACTGGCCGGATGGGCCTACATGTTCTACATGGCCTGGGCGATGGCGCACATGGACCAGGTCGAGATGTGGATGCCGCCGGTCGCCTCTGCACCCTGGGCCGCATGGGACTATTTCATGCTGTTCCTCATGTGGGCAACGATGATGGTCGCGATGATGACGCCGTCGACCCTGCCGATGGTCACCATGTTCGCGACCCTCAATCGAAACCGTCGCCACCGACAACAGTCGTATACACCCACATTTATATTCGTCGCCGGCTATCTCATCGTCTGGACCGGATTCAGCGTGTTGGCGACGATCGCGCAGTGGCCCCTGCACGCATCGGGCCTGTTGAATCCGATGATGGATAGCCGCAGTTACCTGTTGAGTGGCCTCGTTTTGATCGTCGCCGGGGTCTACCAATGGACGCCGGCCAAGGACGCCTGCCTGACCACCTGCCGCAGCCCGCTGGGTTTCTTGATGACGGAATGGCGGGAGGGGAGCGCGGGTGCCCTTGTGATGGGTATTCGGCACGGCATCTACTGCGTGGGTTGTTGCTGGGCACTGATGCTGGTGCTGTTCGGCGTCGGCGTGATGAACATGCTTTGGGTGCTGTTGATCACTGCGTTCGTCCTGGTCGAAAAGATCACGCCCGCACCCGGGCCGATCAGGATCATCAGCGGCCTGGGACTGGCGGGCTGGGGCGCCTACTGGGTGAGCCTTTACGTTCAACTGAATTACTGATTTCGCGTGAGCGCCCCATCCTTTGGTTAGTTGTCTCATCTGACGAAGCTTTGCTCATCGCCCCCTGGATCGCGTCAGCCACCCTTGCCACCTCAGCAGCCGCAAAGATCGAACGGAGTTCAAATCGCTGCCCAGTAATACCTGATACCCCGATCCCCTGCCTATTCCCACCCAGACAATTCGTCATGGCCTGGATCCCCGCGCCATTTACCATAAACATCAACGACTTCGGGCCGAAACGCCGACTGGCTCGGTCGGCAGGTAATGAACTGTTCGAGCCAGTCGCTGCGCCCGTCCCGGACGCCCAACCACGCCGCATGCCGCCTGGCTCGGCGTTCAAGCTGGAGACACATCCAGGGATCGCTGTCGATAGGCACCGGAACTCTTTTGCAGCGCCGCCAGCCCGTTTCCCGCGCCGCGAGTGCAAGCGTACCGATCGGCCGCTAAGCAGGTTGCGTCCGCACATTGCCCCTCCTATGCTGATGTGTGCGTGGCCCCCTGACCGCGATCATCGGCGCGAAACCATTCCGCCACCCCCGCGATCGCGAAAACCGGAGACGTCCAATTCGCACCATTTTCCACGTTCTTGCAGGGACCCTGCTGCTACTGGCCAGTCAACCCGGCATGAGCACCGACCAGGACGAGGCAGATCGTGAAGACGGATGCCGCGCCCAGGCGAACAGCTGGATGCCTATATGCAGGACTGCCGAACCGCCACGGACCAGCAGGACGAGCAGGACAACGAGGGCAAACAGCGGCCGCGTGACGACGGCAATTGACCGATACAGGGGTATTCAGGCCAGCTTGCCGAACGGCGCAGCGCGAACCGCCCGGGGCTTCCCGAGGACTCCAAACCTTTAGAGGACGGGGTCATGAGCAGGAAATCGCGATATTCCCCAGTGGCGCGCAAACCACCCTTTTGGCTGAATCAAGGCAATGATGCCGGGGCCCAAGACTCGGACGCAGCAACACACACTTTGAGGTTAGAGAGATGCCAGAGACATGGCTTCAGATTAAAGGCGATCCATCGATACGCGCGCAGTTGTTCCAGCAACAGCGCATGGAAAGCCTTTTTGACACCGCAATCGACCGTGTCCACGAGATCGCACATACGCTGCTGACCCAAAAAGGGGTCTTTCACATGAAGATCCACTACTCGTCCAGCCAGTTGACCTGCTGGTTTGCCGGAGATCCGTTTGTCTACGAGAAGTTCGTGCGCGAGGACGTGCTTGCCGACGGCTTCGTCGACCGTTTTCCGGACACGAATCATGCGGGTCGCACGCCGCTGCTCGGCGGCCCGGAAATCACCCGTATATTCAAGGAGTTCAAGCGACTGCGGCTGAGCGACGAGACCATCTACCTGCGAAATACGGCGGTGAACCTCATCAACGGAATGATCAACATGTCGTTTTCCTGCGACGGCACACACTACATCGACCACAAGACCTTTTTGGCGAAGCTCGACACATTTGAAACGCCTTGACAATAAAAACACTGACCGTGGCGAACCAAGCGCTCGACAGCCCATCGCTGTTGTCGCAAGCCGCACAAGCGGGCGGTAACAAGCGCGGTCGGTGCCGCTGCCAGTAGATCAGCCTAATCCCATTCCACCAAATCTCACGCCGCGGGAATCAAGCAATTTCTCGAACCCCTCGGCAGACACAGGCCTCGAAAACAAATAGCCCTGCCCGTAATCGCACCCTGCAGCAGCCAACAGATCCCGCTGCGCTTCGGTCTCAATTCCTGCGCCGATGACCTTCAATCCGAGTTTGTGCGCCATGACGATTATGGCCTCGCACAGCGCCATATCGTCAGAGTTGGGCTCCAGGTTCCGCACAAAGGACCGATCGATTTTCAGATAGTCGATATCGAACTTCTTGGGGTAAGACAGCGAAGAGTAACCGGTACCGAAATCGTCCAGCGACACCTGAATTCCGGCGTCGCGAAACATGAGCAGTTTATCGGTCACCTTTGTGGCCGAGTCCATCAACAACCCCTCGGTGATTTCGACCGAAATGGCTGGACCCGGCAGACCCATTGCCCGCATGTGACTGATCCAATCTTCCACGTCGAAATTGTCGTGCCGGTACTGCACCGGTGAAGTGTTGATCGTGATCTGAAAGCCCGGGTGAGTTGTCTCGCGCCAGTATGCGCACTGACGTACCGCCTCGCGGAATACCCAGTCGCCGATATCGATGATCAATCTTGTGTCTTCGGCAGCGGGGATGAATGCAGCCGGACTGACCAGGCCACGGGTAGCATGATGCCAACGTAGGAGCGCCTCTGCTTTGTGTATCTTCCCGGTCGCAAGCTCCACGATTGGCTGGTAACACAGTCGAAACTGATTCTCGGGCAGGGCACAACGCAGGTCCCTGACCACCAGCGCCCTGGACGTTGCACGCTCCTGCATGGAGGGCGTGAAATATTGATAGCAATTGCGCCCCTTGTCCTTCGCGGCATACATGGCCTGATCGGCATTCTTGAGCATATCGTCCACCGCCGTGGCATCCTCCGGATAAAGGGTGATGCCAATACTGGTCGAGACATAGGCTGTCTCGTCCCCCAGCTCGAATGGCTGGCGAAACCTGTCCAGGATATCGCTGGCGACGCGCTCAACGCTGCCCGGTGTATTCAGCCCCCCATGACGATAGTGAACTCGTCGCCGCCGAGACGCGCAACGGTGTCGGCTTCGCGCACACTGGCACTCGGACGCGCTGCCGCTTCCTTGAGCAGCATGTCACCCAGGCTGGGCCCAAGCGTGTCGTTGACGTCCTTGAACCGGTCAAGGTCAAGGTACAAGAGGGCGACCCTGCTACCCGTACGATGGGCATTTCTGATTTCCTGCTCAAGGCGGTCCCTGAGCATTTGGCGATTGGCCAGCTTGGTACGCGGATCAAAGTTCGCCTGATTCCAGATCAAGTCCTCTGATTGCTTGCGCGACGTGATATCGCGGTACATCCACACACGTCCATAGTACCGATCATCCGCGCCCAGCATCGGTGCAGAATGCCGTTCAAAAGTCCGGCCATCCTTCAGCTTGACATCATCGACACTCGTCTCGTGTTTATGCTTGTAAAGTTCGCGCACTCTTTCTATGAACAGAGCCGGATCGACGAGCTTGTCCAAAACAGACTCAAGGAGGCGTTCGTCCGAATTCGATTCGACGACCTCGGGAGGGATGTCCCACAAGTCGATGAACCGCTGACTGATCGATATCACATTGCCGTCGGCATCCACAGACAGGATCCCGTCGCCAGACGCTTCCTGCTGGGTCGTCAACAGGGTGCTCTTAAACGTTATTTCATCTTGCGCCCGCTTTTGCTCGGTAATGTCTTCAGCAAGGGATGCCACGCCCACAGCCTCGCCGGTCTCATCCGTGATCGGAGTGTTATACCAACCGCAGATAATGGTTCTTCCATCTTTCGTTATGTTCTCGTTGACCTTTCGTGTCCCACCCTTCTGGTCCAGCAATGACTGAAAAGTGTCACCGATCTCTTCTTCTATCGTGGAGGGAACAATCAAACCCAAGGCATGCCGGCCGAGAGCCTCGTCACGGCTATAACCAAATATTTTCTCCGCGGCCTTGTTCCACTGCGAGCAACGGAACTGCCTATCCCACGAGATGGCGGCCAACGGTGTATTTTCAAGGTGCAGAGACAGCCTTGCCTCACTCTGCCGCAGATCAGACTACGTTTTGACGCGGTTCTGGGCATCCTTTAAGAGCATTCCCAAAAACGGGCGAGCAGCAGGGCCGCCGCCTTGATCAACTCTAGTGCCATGTAGTCCCAATCCCTATCTGTGCCCTTGCCGGGCCTGGACGATGCGCCAACCGTGAGGGTGCTCACGATCGCCACACCATTCCGCTAGTCCATGTTGCCGCGATGGCGAATCGTCGCCAAACCTCATTGCCCGGCAGCAACCCCTCCTACCCCGACCGGCAGCCGACGCAAACTGCCGGCCTGAGCGCTGCACAGACAAAGGCACAGGCTCTTCGACTAAAGCAACGGCCGTGCACGGCCCCCCGGGATGCGGGATACAGGCTCCCCTTTGCCCGTTTAGCGACACTGCCACGCAAATCTAGAACCAAAACACTCTGCGCAGAAAACCAGAATCAGATACCAATTCCGGAGGAAACGCCGTCCAATAGGATGCGGGGCGGTGAGCGGCGCCCACCGCGACGGGGAGACCTTGAGATGGCAGCCGCAGGACCCGGGGGCAACCCTGCTGGAGCAGGCGACGTCGGCCCCTCCGTTACAGATTCCATGCCCTTGCCGACAGTATTGAGAGTCAAACCAGGTCTTTCTCAATACCCTGGGGCGGGCACAAGAAAGGCCGCTTTTGGCCGCACGAATCACGCGTGGACTCAGGGATCGACAATTGCCAGCCGAGCGCTGATTACGGAAGGGAGCAGCAGTTGCGAACCCTCCTTGCTTACTTGGCCGAGGGCCGGCTTGTGTGAGACTGACCACTGATCGGCCTCACATCTCGTGTGACCCCGGGAACCTCTCCCGTCCCGGGGACGAACGCCCCCAAGCCCGAGACGACAGGCCGCGCCAGCGGGGCGCGCCGACGCTGCCTTTTCTTCAGTTAGTCACTGATGGTATTGATCGCGGGCGCCTGCTGCTCGAACGCGCCCTTCGGGGCCGTCAGCGGCGTCCCGCCGGTGCCAGGCAGGATCTCAAGGCCCATATCCAACTGCACCAGCATACCCTTGAGTTCGTCATAGGGCTTGCGATCACCTTCCAACTTCGCCTTGCCGCTGGCGATCTGTTCGTCGAAGGTGGCCTTGCCCATCATCACGGTTTCCAGATCCGAGCGGTTCGTCGTGATGGTGAGATCGGCGTTGTCCGCCTGCTGTCCCTTGATGTTGGTGAGCGCCGCGTTGCTCAGCTCGACCACATGCCGCTCGCCGTTGTCCGGTGTGAGGAAGTTGATGACAAAGCGCTTACCCTCTGCCGTGTCACTGTCACGACGGATGCCGAGAAAGTCCAGCCACAGGTCGTGTCGACATGGCCTTGATCATATCCGGCCCCGAAGATTTGAGAGAAGCGCCCTGCGGAATGCCGTGCCGCAGCTCGCAGGCGGCGGCCAGGAAGCATCCCTACGCTGCCACCCTCGATAGCGCAGGGATGCTCGAGTTGGTTTAGTTCGGATCGAAGCGATCCGCATTCATGACCTTGGTCCATGCTGCAACAAAATCGTTTACGAACTTCTCTCGGTTGTCATCCTGGGCATAGAATTCGGCGTACGAGCGGAGAATCGAGTTGGAACCGAACACAAGATCCACTCTTGTTGCGGTCCACTTGACGGCGTCCGTGCTGCGATCGCGGACCTCGTAAAGGTTATCTCCCACAGGCTTCCAGGTGTTGCCCATATCGGTCAGATTGGCAAAAAAGTCATTCGTAAGAACGCCTTCGTGATCCGTGAACACACCGTGCCTGGTGCCGTCGTGGTTGGTGCCGAGAACACGCATGCCGCCGACAAGCACGGTCATCTCGGGCGCGGTAAGCCGCATGAGCTGCGTGCGATCGAGCAGCAATTCTTCGGCACTCACGACGTAGTCCTTCTTCAGCCAGTTGCGATAGCCGTCGTGGATGGGTTCCAGTACTTCGAACGAAGCCGCATCGGTCATCTCATCCGTAGCGTCACCACGCCCGGGAGCAAAGGGGACGGTGATGTCGAAGCCCGCCGCCTTGGCCGCCTGCTCGATACCGACGTTCCCGGCTAGAACGATGACGTCAGCCACGCTGGCGCCAGCGTCAGCCGCAATGCCCTCGAGCACATCAAGCACCCTGGCAAGCCGCTTGGGTTCGTTGCCGACCCAGTCCTTCTGCGGAGCCAGGCGGATCCGCGCACCATTCGCACCACCACGCTTATCCGAACCGCGGAAGGTTCTGGCGCTGTCCCAGGCCGTGGTGACCATCTCGGCAATGCTCAGACCGCTGGCCGCAATCTTTGCCTTGACAGCATCGATATCGTAGCTCGTGCTGCCCGCGGGGACGGGATCCTGCCAGATCAGGTCTTCCTTGGGCACGTCTGGACCGATATAGCGCATTTTTGGACCCATATCGCGGTGCGTCAGCTTGAACCAGGCGCGGGCGAAGACCTTTTCGAAATAGGCCGGGTCCGCATAGAAGCGCTCGGAGATCTTGCGATACTCGGGGTCCATCTTCATCGCCATGTCGGCGTCGGTCATGATCGGATTGTGTCGGATCGTTGGATCCTCGGCGTCGACAGGTTTGACATCGTCTTTGATGTCCACCGGCTCCCACTGCCAGGCGCCCGCGGGGCTCTTCTTAGATTCCCACTCGTGGTTGAGCAGCATGTCGAAATAGCCGTTGTCCCACTGCGTCGGATGGGTCGTCCACGCACCTTCCAGTCCGCTCGTGACCGCATCATGACCAATGCCCCGACTGGTTTTGTTCATCCAGCCCAGCCCCTGATCCTCGATGCCGGCAGCCTCCGGTTCCGGCCCAAGCAGTGCCGCATCACCGTTCCCGTGACATTTGCCCACGGTATGACCACCAGCGGTCAGTGCAACGGTTTCCTCGTCATTCATTGCCATGCGCGCAAAGGTTTCACGCACGTCCCTGGCGGTCTTGAGCGGGTCGGGCTGGCCGTCTACGCCTTCGGGATTCACGTAGATCAGGCCCATCATCACGGCGGCCAACGGGTTCTCGAGATCGCGGTCGCCCGAATAACGGCTGTTCGCACTGCCACTCGTCGCCAGCCACTCCTTTTCCGAGCCCCAGTAGACATCCTTCTCCGGATGCCAGATGTCCTCGCGGCCAAAGCCAAAACCGAAGGTCTTCAGGCCCATCGACTCGTAGGCGATCGTTCCCGCGAGAATTATCAGATCGGCCCAACTGATCTTGTTGCCGTACTTCTTCTTGATCGGCCACAGCAGGCGGCGCGCCTTGTCGAGGTTCGCGTTGTCGGGCCAGGAGTTGATCGGCGCAAAGCGCTGGTTGCCGGTCCCCGCGCCCCCGCGACCATCAGCGATGCGGTAGGTACCTGCGGAATGCCATGCCATGCGAATCATCAGGCCGCCGTAGTGACCCCAGTCCGCAGGCCACCAGTCCTGGCTGTCTGTCATCAACGCATGCAGGTCCCTCTTCAACGCATCCACGTCAAGCGACTTGACCGTCTCACGGTAGTCGAAGCCCTCTCCCATCGGGTTGGTCTTCGTATCGTGCTGGTGCAGGATGTCGAGATTGAGGGTCTTGGGCCACCATTCGGTGACTGACGTGTCACCCGTCGTAACGGCTCCATGCATTACCGGGCATTTCAGTTCAGACATATCTGCTTCTCCTATCGCGATAGCGACTCCATGTGACGTAGCCGGATTTATAGTCCCTTCGTTTGGATTACTCCAATTGATTAAAGCGAACTTATTGATCGCTTTTCACAATCAAAGTTCCTTTGGGCAATTACGCGACTCGTCGAGTGCACCGCATCCCACCCATCCATCCATCAAAGGGTAATTCGACGATACCGCGCTCGACAAAATCACCAACTGCGACTCACATCGTTGGGACTACACAGTTGATCAGGCCATATTTCGACCGCCACAAACATCGAGGCGACGCACCTTCTGGTCCCTCAAGCGACAAACACCCCGTTCGATGCGGGCAATCCCAACCCGCTACTTCATAATTCGCTGAATTCGCCCGCACACATCAGGACAAGCCCTTGAACCACCGTCCCAGGAAAAGGTTTGGCCAGGACCGTTGTGCAATGTCGCTTGTCGATGAATTCTGCGCAGCCAGGGTGATGCGAATGAGGTCCGCCGACGGGTTCCCCACGACCCCAGCCGTGGCAGCTTTGACCGCCGCAACCGCATCCTGCGCGTCGGTCACATTGAGTTCGACACCGGCATCACGGAAGACATAGGTGGGTCCACACCCATGCAGGTGCTCGTACGACCGCACCACATCGACCTTTTGAGCGACCAGCAATTCGGCCACACGGTGTTGACGCTCTACTTTCACGCTGGATACCTCACTACCAGCGGATGCGTAATCCCTCGCCTATCCGCAGGCGGCCCTCGGTAACGCGATGGTAGTGATCCCGACGAGCAGTAACGCCACCTGCTGAAGGCCGGCGGGGATCGTGCCAAGGAAGGCGGCGCCAAGGAAGGTCCCCGTGGCGTAGCTGATCAGCGAAGGGATCAGCTTGTCCCGAACCACGGCAGGAACAGCCAGCAACAGGGCGGCCCCGGCAGTCGCGCCGATGCTGCCGAGAAGGCTGAAGCCGAGAATGCAGGGTATGACCATCGGTCCTTTTCCGCGAACGGGCATCGAGCCTAAATGGTTTATCAAGGCAAAAAAGCACCCTGCCTTGCGCGACGACTGACCGCCGCCTGCCACAGGTGTTGTATTCTTATGCTGAAGCGGTGGATCCAAGCCGCTGACGGCGACCCCGGATCCACGAGGGTCGGGAAAGCGCCGCCACAGCCGATTGATCCCTTATGGAGGGGAAGTCATGCGCAGAATCTATTTTTTGGTACCCGATCTAAAGACGGCAAGCAGCGTCACGGACGAATTGCTACTGGCGCGGATCGAGGAACGCCACATCCATGTCATCGCACGCGAAGGCACAGAGCTGGGCGACCTACCAAAGGCCTCACTGCTACAGACCAGTGATGTGATACCCGCGGTTGAGCGCGGTTTGGCTGTTGGCGGCGTCACCGGGATCCTCGCCGGCGTCGCGGCGGTATCCTTTCCGCCGGCGGGGCTCGTATTGGGCGGCGGTGCCATCCTCGCAACGGCGCTGGCCGGTTCCGGCATCGGCGCCTGGATAGCGAGCATGATCGGAGTGGACGTAAGCAATAGCCAGATCAAGCAATTCGAAGAAAATCTGAAGAAGGGCGAGATCCTGTTTCTGGTCGATGTGCCCAAGGAGCGGGTGGAAAAGATCGAGGCGATGGTCAAGTCCCATCATCCTGAGGCAGACATCGAAGGTACCGAGCCGCATATTCCGGCCTTTCCCTGATTGGCAGCCGTAAGCAGTGCAAGGCTGCACGAGCCGGCGGCCCTTCACTTGCCATTTGGTTTCAGGCCGGCGGTCACGGCTCGGGAATGAGGCGGCTTTGATCTGCTGAGGGGGCTTGCGTGGCACGCGTGCCAAGCGCGGTTCCCCCGGCCTAAATGTGGGAGAGATCGTATGAGCGGAAATTTTAGAGAAGCACTCGAATCATTGGTGAACCAACGGATCGCAGAAGGCGCAGATCCGCAGGAGCTTTTCGACGAACTCAGGCGGGAGGCAAACCTCGTGTTCGGGCACTACAACCTGGAATACGAACTCGGACTATTCGCAAAATCTGACCAACCCAAGTCGTAACCCTCCCCTGGCCGTGATCTAGGCCGAACCTCCTGTGCAGGGCTAGGGGTCGCTGGCATCAACGGCCAGGGCCCAAAAATAAGGATTCGGCAGTCGCGGCACTGTGCATGACGCGGGTTGAATCGCGTTGACCGGTTTGTCCATCTCGCGAGCCGCCCGCGTATGTCTGCGCCCGGAGTGTACGCGGGTGATCGTGAGTGGATCGCCAATCTCAACCGCCACAAATCCCGTTGCAACCCATCTTCTCCCCACGCTTGCGCATAACACCCTGATCTCCGCGGCCATTCCGATCCCGCCACGTCATAAACCGAGGCGACCCCCACTTCTCCTCCCACGGGCACCTTAAAACCTGTTTCCCGTGGGCATTCCCGGCCGGACGGAAGTCCTTAAACGCATCTGTCGTGGTACGCACCCAATCATCAAAAGCGGTCGGCCTAAGCTCTTGCCGGCAGGTTCCCAAGACCATGGCCTGTCCCCCACTATCGACACGGCCGCAGGCGTTAAGAATTATTGATCAGCGCGTTGGTCGAACAATTTGCGCGTCGATCTCCGAAACCCCGTTGCCCGATCTACCTCGCGCAGAATCAGTAGAGGTTCCCTCTACGATCAGGGTACGAACGGCATCATGCGAGATGGATTGGAGAACTTGTTGATGTCGCTGCCCATGTGACCCATGGAGTTGGTCATCAGCGCCATCGAGCGGTTCATCTGGCGCATATCAACCGACATGTTGGCGATGTGTCCGCTCATACCGCCGATATTGACATTGAGCTCGCCCATATCGCGGCTCATATGCCCCATATTCTCCGTCATCGATTCCATGCCGACACGTACCCGCGAAAAATCATCGCCCATGCGGGCTTGGCCCTCGACCATACTGGCGGCCATCTGATTCATGTTCGCGGCCATAGCCTCCATGTTGCGGCTCATGCGACCGACATCCTTGCCCATCTGCACCACCGACGTGGTCATCTGGCTCATGTCTTTGCCCATGTTCCACATGAACAGGCCCATGCCCGTAAAAGCCATGGCCACGACCAGCAGCACGATGCTCGCACCACCCAATCGCAAAAATTTTTGCCATGGCGCGCTTTTGTCTTCCTGTTCAGCCAAGGCCGGCCTCCTTGAGACGCCACGGGAAAGCCAACCGATCAAATACCCTTGGTATTGCCATCCTCGGCGCCTGTAATGGTCATAACATGCTTGTCCTTTTTGGTCAGAGTATAGCTGTCGTCCGGCTGCCCGAAGACCGAAAAGCACCGGGGCTTGATGGTGATTTTCGCAACCGCCTCGCCATCTCCAGCCAAGCAAACTCACCGTCAGTCGCAGGCGGAGATGGAAAGGATGCAATTCTGCTTGGAGTGGAATCTTCTGAAGAGGCTCCGCTTCGTCCGGGGTTGTTGAGTTTGGGCGCTCTGGACCGCCGCGCAAGCAGTAGGTCATTGAGGCGCGGCCGTGTAATGCATGCAGCGCCGCAGTGCCAGCGCTAGACTGGCAAGATGTCCCGGCGGAGCGACCGACTGATGAAAACGAAAATCGCGGCCTCGAAACGGTCGCCGTCCAGCTTCGGTCTGTCGCCACCAGCCGAGCGGCCGGTCACGGGGTGAAAGTGCCGCTCGAGAAGCCCGCTGCCGCGCCACCCTCGCTAGGACGGGTCATCGCCGACTTCGGCGGCCTTTACGCCGCCAACGCATTGGTCGCCTTCGTGTTCGCGGCGTCAGGGCCGGTCGCGATCATCCTCGCTGTCGGAACGCGCGGCGGACTGACCGAGTCCGACCTCGCCTCATGGATCTTCGGCGCGTTTTTCGTCAACGGCCTCGTCAGCATCGCGTTCTGTTGGCTTTACCGGCAGCCGCTCGTCTTCTTCTGGACGATCCCCGGCGCGGTGCTCGTCGGCCCGGCGCTCGGCCACCTGAGCTTTCGCGAGGTGATCGGCGCCTATCTGGCCTGCGGCGTGCTCATGCTCTTGCTGGGCCTCTCCGGTTGGGTAAAGCGTTTCATGGACGCGATCCCAATGCCGATCGTCATGGGCATGGTTGCCGGCGTGTTCCTGCGTTTCGGCCTCGACCTCGTGTTCGCGATCCGCGACGCGTTCTGGATCGCTGCGCCGATGACGGCGGTGTTTCTCGCGCTGTCGGCCTTGCCGCGCATCGCGCGGGTGCTGCCGCCCGTGATCGGCGCGCTGATCGTCGGCATGCTCATGATTGCGGTAATCGGCGGATTCGACGCGCGCGGCGCGCAAGTGCTCGCAATCGTGCGCCCGAATCTATACCCACCAGAGTTCTCCTGGCAGGCGATGCTCGAGCTGGTCGTACCGCTCGCGATTACCGTGCTGGTTGTGCAAAACGGCCAGGGGATCGCCGTGCTGCGCGCGGTGGACCATCAACCGCCAATCAACGCGATCGCCACCGCGTGCGGCGTGGGCGCAATCCTCAGCGGCATGGTTGGCGGCGTCTCGACCTGCCTCACCGGCCCGGTCAATGCGATCATCACCGCCTCAGGCGAGAAGCACCGCCACTACACGGCGGGCATCATGGTCGGCGTGCTCGCGCTCGTGTTCGGGCTGCTTTCACCCGTGTTCACGCGCCTGCTGCTCGCCGCGCCGCATGCTTTCGTCGCTGCGCTCGCGGGGCTTGCGATGCTGCGGGTGCTGCAGACCGCGTTCAGCATTTCCTTTCGCGGCAGGTTCACGCTCGGCGCGCTGGTGACGTTCCTCGTGACCGTGGCCGACGTGCCGGTCCTCAACGTCGGCGCACCATTCTGGGGTCTGGTGTTCGGTATCGCCGTATCGTGGCTGCTCGAGCGCGCCGACTTCGCTGCACCGGTGGGGTGACTGCCACCCCGGCGCGAAAATCGAAGCGAGCCACTTACTTCCGCCACGCACATCTATCTTCCTGATCCCCGGGGGCATCCCCTGCCCGCTACTTCATAATCCGCTGAATTCCTTCATAAACACCAGGACAAGCCCGTAAGCCACCGTCCCAGGGAAAGGTTCGGCCAGGACTATTGACCGGGTTGCTTATTCTGCGGTTTCTGCGGAGTTAGGGCGTTGGAATTGGTGGCTGTCGACAATGGCGCGGGGTTTTTGCTCACGGTGGCGACACCATGTCCGCTAACCGGCCATCGATGTAGGATTTCCCAACGTTGCGCCGAAGCAGCGATGAACGCGCCTATATCTGCGGCACGCTCTGAACCGGTTCGCCCGACGCCTGGCGCAGCAGTGATTCCATCTGCACGAACGCCGGCGGCGCCGAACCGTCCTTGTCCTGGCCAAAGTACAGCGTCCGATGCGGGAACGGAATCTCGATCGCATGTTCGTCAAAGCGCATCTTGACCAGGCGGTTGAATGCGCGCCCGACCTGCCATTGCTTGATTGGCCGGGTCTTGATGCGACCCTTGATCACGATGGCCGAGTCACCGAACGCATCCAGACCGAACACCTCGAGGGGCTCGAGAATCAGCGGACCGATTTCGGCATCGCCGCGCAGCTCCTCGCCAATCTGCCTGATCAATGCGATTACGCTGTCCACATCCTCACGATAGGCGATGCCGAGTTCGAACACATGGAACGAGAACTCACGGGTCAGATTGCTGACCGCTTCGATCGAGCTGAATGGAATCGTATGCACTACCCCGGCCAGATCGCGCAGCCGGACGGTGCGGATCGACAGTGCCTCAACCACGCCGGCCTTGTCGCCCAGCTTAACCACATCGCCGACTGCCATCAGATCCTGGAACAGGATAAACGCACCATTGATCACGTCCTGCACCAGGCGTTGCGCACCAAACCCGATCGCCAGACCCAGCACACCAGCGCCCGCCAACAGCGGCGTGATGTTGATACCCAGCTCCGACAACACCATCAGGCTCGACACCAGGGTAAGCACCACCAGCAGGGCATTGCGCCCAACCGTCAGCAAGGTGCGGACCCGCGGCGATCGGCCCAGGCCCGGCCCCTCCGGGCCATCGCCGGCAAGGTAGCGCTGGATTGATCCACTGGACAGTTCCCAGACCACCACCGCAACAGCCAGAATCAGCAGGATGTTGAGCGCTGCGCCGAGCAGTACCTTTCCGCTGCCCGAGACGATCCACTCGAGGGCATCGATGCCCCAGGCATCGGCGATCAAGATTATGCCGAGCGCCGCAAGTGCGCCCTTCGACACCTTGCGTAACACTGGAAAATACCGGTTCAGTCGCTGCTCCAGTCCGGGGAAGCCCTGGCGAAGCTCGTCAGGCAGACGCAGCCCGCGGTCGAATACCCGGTCGATCGCACGAAACACCAGCAGGCTTACCGCAGACACGGCCAGCGTAATAACGGTCGCCTGCAGCACGAAGCGTGCACCGTCTTCGACCTGCATCGTCCAGATCGCATACACGACCAGCAGGTAAAGTCCGGCCAGCAGATGCCAGGTGCGGGCAATCGCGCGGCGCAGCGGCATCAGTTGCCGCGGCTCATCCGACTCGGGCCGGTGCTCGGCCGCAATCACCGCGGCCACATCGTCACGATTTTGCGCAATCAGGACCAGCAGCAGGCCGAGAATCACCGCCCCCAGCAGATACAGCAGCAATCGATAGCTGTCGCCGTCCATGCCCAGCATCAGCGCAGCCTGCAGGCCGAAAAAGCCGTATAGGGCGACGAACGCCAGACGCTTCACCCAGTGCTGGATGTAATACGCCGTCTCGTCGCTGATGTGCCACAAGCGCAGCTGCGCGGCCCCGGGCGAAACCAGAAATGCCGACAAGGCGAGCACCAGGCGGGACAGTATAGAGGCATTGATCAGCGCCACCGCGACCAGGCGCGTCTCATGCGCCGCCGATGTCAACGCCAGGGCGGCATAAGAGACCGTGGCGAACACCAGCACAGGCGCGAGGTCGACCAGCATGCGGCCGAGCAGGCGCAAGATGCGCTTTGTCAGGCCCGGACTGCCGATTTCCTCGGCGCGCCGGCGGATTCTCGCGATCAGCCATCCGAGCAGGGCAGCGGCGACGAATCCACTGCCCAGCACCAGCGTCAGCCGTCCGGCAATACCCAACCAGCGGCTACGGGTTTCAGGGGACCGGAGCTCTCCGGCCCAGCCCACCGCGACTGCCGGCAAGCCCTGTAGCTTGACCAGCAGCGCATCTGCCGATTCGGCAACCCGCGCGATCCGGCTCGCCAGGAGGTTCAGCGCCTCCGCCACGGCGGTCTTGACGCTCGCATCCTGCGCCGTGGCTGGCGCATCCTGGGCGGCGCTGACCTCGGCGAGTGCACGCAGCGCGTCGATCAACTGTTCACGCTGCTTGCTGTCCTCGAGCTTGCCAATCAGGGTCTCGATCTGCTCAGCGCCGAGGATCGGTGGCGGCGCCACACCGACCGTCGCATCGGCGGCATGAACCTCACCGAGAATGATAGTGAATAGCAGCAGGAGTGTCGGCAGGTAAGGTCCTGGGTAGAGCATAAGCGGCCCGTGCGAGCGAAAGATGGCGGAAGGTTGCAGCGCAAAGGCTCGCAGAGATCCACAGCCAAGTGCAAGGGGCGAGCCCGAAAAGATTCGGCCAGGACTGTCGCCCAGAGGGACTCTTCTACGATTTCTGCGGGGTTGGGAAGGAGTGCCACCTGCGGACGAGAACCGACCATCCCCAAGGCCCACCACACTTTTTCGTATATCATCGAATGCCTGAGCCAAGGCGAAGTTGATTGCTCACCCCATAGTCGTCCTCCGGTCCACAGATGGAGCGCACATGCATCAAGCCCAGATAGCGATTTTCGCAGCGCTGCTCAGCCTGGAATTCACGGGCCTCGCAACGGCCGCCGATCCAGCCGCGTCCGGTTTGCCTCCGATCGAACCATACTGCCACTGGGAGCAGACCGACCTGATGATCGTCGAGCCCCTCTGCGGCTTGAAAGGCGACGCAAAGCGCGGTCGCGCGATCGCCACGGATGGCAATCGCGGCAATTGTGTGGCATGCCACAACATGCCTTTCGGCGATGTTGAGGGTTACGGCACCATTGGCCCGTCACTCGCGGGTATCGGCGGGCGCTATCCGGAGGGCTACATCCGCTTGCGCGTGGTGGATACCAAATCCTTTAACCCGGCATCCATCATGCCCGGGTATTACCGTGACCCGGGGAAGATTCACCGCCCGGCGAAGATATTCAAGGGACGCACCTTCCTGACGGCCCAGGAGGTTGAGGACGTGATTGGCTTCCTCATGACAATGAAGTGATCACCATGAGTATCAAAGCACTGATGATTTCCGGTCTGCTCAGCGCATCTCTGGCTCAGGCCGTGATGGCCGAACAGTTGTCGGGCTATGCATTCATCAAGGACGACACCCGCGCCATGCAGGATGACGACTTCGCCAATCCCGGGCTGATCGCCGTGGCGACCGGCGCCGAACTATTCAAAACAGCCTCCAGGTCCGGCGGCAAGACCTGTGCCGACTGTCACGGCGAGGCCGGTGAAAAGCTGGTCCCTCAGCGGATCGCCACCTACCCGGTCTACGATTCCGACAACAAGAGAATTATCTCGCTGCAGAGCCGCATCACTGCCTGCCGAACGCGTGTCGCGGACGATACCTTACCGGTGAATCATCCCGACCTGATCGCGCTGGAGACCTTTGTTCGGAATCGCGCCCGGGATGTACCGGTCAACGTGAATACCGAAGGCACTGAGATAAAGGCCCTGCTCAAGCGCGGGGAAGAGCTCTATAACACGCGTTACGGATTGATCGACATGTCTTGCCATATCTGCCACACGGTTTACGCCGGGCAATACGTGCGCGGCCAGAAGATCTCCCAGGGGCAGACCAATGGCTTTCCCGCCTATCGGCTCGGCCCGGGTGAGATGGCCAATCTGAATCTGCGGATCACCCAGTGCATGGACCTGATGCGAGCTGAACCCTTCCCTTCTGATTCCGAAGAGATGAAATTGTTGGAGTACTATCTGAGCGCGCGCTCCAATGGTCTACCCATTGAAACGCCCGCAGTGCGTTACTGATTCGGCAGGCGACGTCCTTATGATCGTAAACAGCTCGACGCTGATCAATGTCTTGCAGGGCCTTGGCTTCCTGGACATGGCCGATTGTCGGGTTGACCAGCGCGACACCGAAGATGACGCCACTGTCGACTCATTCGCGAAGTGCGAAGGTGACAATCACTGCACCCAACGGGATGTAGATGAGCGGTTGATGGAACTCACACAGAAAAACAATCAGTGGGCTTTTCCCCTCTTTCAGCGTCAGTCTATTCGGCCCGAACCTTTTTTGCCGGTGTCCGACCTCGAACATGTCCAGGCCCTTGGCTTTGTCCGACTCAAGCAGTGTCGCGACCTCGTCGTGCGGTAGATGATGCCCATGTTCGGCGGCCGTTGATTGGCGGCAGCAAGCCTATCCAGCTGATTTGGTTTGCGCTTCTCTTAACGCACAAGTCGCACTTGCCCGCAGCGGGCTTGCTGCCGGGCAATCATCCAGACCTGTCGGCCATCATGCTGCCTAGCCTGCAAGTTGCATGAAGGGTGCGGGAATCAGGGTGTGATGGGCAAAGCAGTCGGGCTGATCGGCCGAAAAAGCATAGCCGAAGCTATGCTTTGAGGGGGATCGGCACAAATGCAAAGTCCAGCGCGGCCTGAGCCCGAACAGCACAAACGGTCACGTCGAATACAAGGGCCGAAGCACGCATCGAACGCCCTGCGGATGCCACGCAACACCATGAGCCCGTGCGCCTTCATGCAATCTGCAGGCTAGAAACCCAAGTTCAAGAGATCGATCCCCTCCCCCGTCTCGGCGATGCGCACCCTTGCCTGATAGCGGCTGTGCAACTCTTGTTGCAGTGCCTCGCTGGCCTCGGGCTCACCGTGCACCAACAGCACGGGGGGGCGGTTTTCGTAGTTGCCGTACCAGCGCAGCAGGCCCGCCTGGTCGGCATGGGCGGACAGGCCGCCGATGGTATGAATCTTCGCGGCCACCTTGATCTTCTCTCCCCACAGGTGGATGAACTCCGCGCCATCGACCAGGGAACGGCCCAGGGTGCCGCGGGCCTGGAAGCCCACAATGATTACATGGCAGTCGCGGCGCCAGATGTTGTGCTTCAGATGATGTCGGATGCGACCACCGTTGCACATGCCACTACCAGCGATAATGACCGCGCCGGACCGGATACGGTTGAGCCTCATGGACTGTTGCGGGGTGCGCGAGAAATGCAGGTTAGGCAGCAGCGGTTGCTGCTTGTGCTGCTTCCATAGGCTATACGCCTCCTCGTTGAACAGGTCACTGTGGCGCAGGTAGACTTCGGTGGCCTCGATGGCCATCGGGCTATCGAGAAAAACATGCCATTTACCTACCCCCCACTCGTCATAGTGCTTGCCCAACAGGTACAGGATTTCCTGCGTGCGGCCCACGGCGAAGGCCGGCATCAGGATATTGCCCTGATCTTCCATGGCCTCGGACATGACCTGGTGGATTTCCGCAAATGTGTCCGCCAGCGACCGATGGCAACGGTTACCGTAGGTGCTCTCCATCAGCACCAGATCGGCCTCGTGGATGCGGGTCGGATCGGCCAGGATGGGATCCTCGTGGTAGCCCAGGTCGCCACTGAAAACCAGCTTGCGTTCGGCGCCATGCTCCCGCAGCCATAGCTGCACGATGGAAGAACCGAGGATGTGGCCGGCATCGACGAGTTCCATCTCCACGCCGGGCAGAATCTCGGTCCGATCGCCATAGTCTATAACCTTGAATTGGTGCATCACGCGCTGCGCGTCCTGTACCGTGTAGAGCGGCTCCACTTGGGAAAGACCCTTGCGCTGGCGCTTGCGGGTATCCCGTTCGGCGTCCCTCTCGCTCAGGAAGGCGGAATCCTTGAGCATGATGCGGCACAGGTCGCGGCAGGCGCGCTGAGTGTAGATGGGACCCCGGTATCCCTCGCGGTATAGCAGCGGCAACCGTCCCGAGTGATCGATATGGGCATGGCTGAGAATGACCGCGTCCAGCTCACGCACATTGAATGGAAAGGGCTGGCGGTTGCGCTGTTCTGTTTCGTAACCGCCCTGCAGTAGGCCACAGTCGAGAAGCACACGCTTCGGCCCCACCTGGATGAGATGACAGGAGCCGGTAACTTCTCCGGCAGCGCCATAGCAGTGCAATTTCATAGCTGCGTCCTTGTTTTCATCTTGGTTTAATCAACGACTTGTCGCTCATCGCGCCGGGCCGTTCGGCTGGACCAATGTCTAGCCTGCAAATTGCATGGAGGCGGACGGGAACATTACGTTTCGTGACAATGGCTGGGCGTTCGACGCGTTCTTCGGCCCCTGTATTTGACGTGACAGTCTGTGCTGTTCGGGCTCATGCCGCGCTGGACCTTTCATTTGTGTCGAACCCCTCGAACTCCACCAGTGACGCATCCTAGACGATTTGAACGGGGGACCTTGTAAGCGCTGGTTTCATCCGCCGCGAAAATCCAAGCGTCCCATCTCTTCTCCCCGCTGGCACCTAACCGCCTGATCCCCGTGGGCATTCCCATGCGGTTACTTCATAATCCGCTGAAAACTCCGCTACAGCGGCACAAAAAACAGAACCACCAGGGAGCCTGTCACACCCATGCCCGATGCCTCAATTGCGGCCCACAGTGGCAGCTTCTCCGTCGCGGTCACCGGTTCCGGTGGCAGCGGCGCCGTCACCACCGGTCTGATCCTGCTCGAAGCGGCCGCACATGCCGGCTATTTCGGCATGCTGTCACGCTCCGCAGGCCCGCAGATCCGCGGCGGCGAGTCGGCCGCGATGCTGCGCCTGGGACCTGCGCCGCTGGCTTGCATGGACGACCGCTTCGACCTGCTGGTGGGCCTAGATTGGTTGAACATTGCCCGCTTCATCGATGAAATCCCGCTCGATCGCGACAGCCTGGTGCTCGCCGACCCGGCCGCCGGCACGGTGCCGGCAGTCCTGACCCAGAGCGGCGCCCGGGTGCGCGAGGTACCGTTCAAGGAGTTGGCAGGCTCGGTCGCGGACGGGCGCGCCAACATGGTCGCGCTGGGCGCGCTGGCCGCCGCCGGCGGCTTCCCGCAGGACGCACTGTTGGCCGGATTGAACGCCGTGCTCGCCGGCAAGGGTGACCGGGTACGCCAGGCATCGTCGCAATGCCTGACCCTCGGATATGAGCAGGGCATCGAGACGCTGCCGCGCGCGGCCGGCGCGGCGCGACACCCGGTGGCACGTTGGAACATCAGCGGCAACGAGGCCTGTGGTCTGGGCGCGTTGCGCGGCGGCATCCGGTTCGTCGCGGCCTATCCGATCACCCCGGCAAGCGAGATCCTTGAATGGCTGGCACCGCGCCTCGAGCAGGTCGGCGGATCACTGCTGCAGGCCGAGGACGAGCTGGCCTCGATCAACATGATCATCGGCGCCTCGTTCGGCGGCGTGCCCGCGCTGACCGCGACCTCAGGACCGGGACTCAGCCTGATGACCGAGGGACTTGGGCTGGCGGTCGCCAGCGAGACGCCGCTTACGGTGATCGATGTGATGCGCGGCGGCCCGTCTACCGGCATCCCAACCAAGTCCGAACAGGTCGATCTGAACATCGCACTGTACGGCCTGCACGGCGACGCGCCGCACTTGGTGCTGGCACCCCTGACGATCAGTGACTGCGTGTTCACCACGCAGTGGGCGGTGCAACTGGCCGAACACCTGCAGACAGTCGCCGTGGTCTTGTCCGATCAGTTGCTGGGACAGTCGCGCACCATCTCTCCTCCGCCGCCGAACCTGGAGCTGCCGTTGGTGCGGCGCACCCTGGACACACCGGATGAAACCTACCGCCGCTATGCACCAAGCGCAGACGGCGTCTCGCCGATGACGGTGCCCGGTACACCGCATGGCATGTACACCGCCGACGGCCTGGAACACAACCAACGCGGCACGCCGTCGAGCCGGGCGTCCGATCACCTTGAACATCTCGACAAACGCCTGCACAAGATCACGGCACACGACTTCGGCGCGCATTGGGCCGAGATGAGCGGCGACGGCGAGATTGCTTTGCTGACCTGGGGCTCGAGCAGCGGCGCGGTACGCGAAGCGGCTGCGCGGCTGGAGGCGGCCGGCGCGTCAGTGCGTGTCGTTGCGCTGCGCCTGCTGATGCCGCTGCAGAGCGACGCCCTGCGCGACGCGCTGGCCGGCTGCAGTCGGGTGTGGGTGATCGAACAGAACCACGGCCGCCAACTGTTTCACTACCTCAAATCGTTCGATGCGCTGCCGAGCGATGCGCACTCCCTGGCGCGTCCCGGACCCCTGCCGCTGCGTCCCGGCGATATCGTCGCCGCCCTGACCGAGGAGGCTTGAAATGAACGCCCCTGCCACGACCCCGGCCCTGCGGGCCAAGGATTACAAATCGGACATCAAGCCGATCTGGTGCCCGGGCTGCGGCCATTTCGCGGTGCTGGCGGCCGCCACCAAGGCCCTGGCGCACCTCGGCCTGCCCAAGGAACAGGTGGCGCTGATCTCCGGCATCGGTTGCTCGTCCCGGCTGCCCGCGTATATCGACAGTTACGGCTTTCACGGCGTGCACGGTCGGGCACTGGCGGTGGCCGCCGGCCTCAAGACCGCACGCCCCGACCTGACCGTGCTGATCGCCGGTGGTGACGGCGACGGTTTTTCGATTGGCGGCAACCACTTTCTGCACGCCTGCCGGCGCAACATGGACATGACCTACATCGTGATGGACAACGAGGTCTACGGGATGACCAAGGGCCAGGCCTCACCGACCACGGCTCCCGAATGGACCCACAGCAAGATGACGCCGCACGGCACCGGGATGCGCCGCTTCCAGCCGGCGGCGATGGCCCTGGCGGCCGGTGCCACCTGGATAGCGCGCGGGTTTTCCGGCGATCCCAGCGAGCTAACCCGCCTGCTGGTCGAGGCGATCCAACACCCGGGGTTTTCCCTGCTGCATGTGTTGAGCCCCTGTCAGACCTTCCGTCCCGAACAAAAGCAATGGAAGGAACAGGTCCACCCGTTCGCCGACAGCAACACCGGGGACCCGGTCGCGGCGGCCCAGCGCATCCATGCCGATGACGGCATGGCATTGGGCCTGATCTACGCCAACCACTTACCGGTCTGGCAGCCACGCAACCAGGCCACAAGCAGCATCGCGGCGCTGGAAGAGGAGTTTCGGGTATGAGCAATCTACTTTCGCAGGACATCGAATCGCTGGCCGAGTTTCTCGCCCATGCGCTCGAGCTGGAGGTCGAATCGGCGGAGCGCTACCGGGAACTCGCAGACAATATGCGGGTGCACAACAACCTGGAGGTGTCCGAGTTGTTCCACAAGCTTGCCCACTACGGTGACACCCACGCCGCCGAGGTCGAGCAGCGCGCAGTGGGTTTCGAGCTGCCGTACATCTCACCGTGGGACTTCAAATGGTCCTGCCCCGAGGCCCCGGAATCACCTTGCATGGAGGATGCGCACTACATGATGACCAAGTGCCAGGCCCTGGAACTGGCCCTGCACAACGAGATCCGCGGGCGTGACTTCTACGCGCAGGTGGCAAACAGATCGAGCGATCCCGCGGTGCGCGAGGCCGCTGCCGAAATGGCCGCCGAGGAAGACACTCACGTGAACATGCTGCGCGCGTGGGTAGCACGCGAAGCCTGCGTGGCTGTGTCGCGTCCGCCCGATCTCGATCCACCGCACATGCCGGAGTGAGCGCGAGTATTGCTTCCTGGCTAGCGCGCAACTGGCAAGCAGCTGTCCGGCGTGTTTTTTCTGCGTCTTCTGCGGAGTTGGCAGGATCGCAGATGCGGTCGTCGACGCTTTCGTTAGCAATGCGACCCAGAGGAGCCAACAACAAAGGGCCTGGCCAGCCGCCTGCAAATTGCATGAAGGCGGACGGGCACATGGTGTTGCGTGGCATCCGGAGGGCGTGCGATGCGTTCTCCAGCCTTTGTATTCGACGTGACAGTTGGTCCTGATCTGGCTCAGGCCGCGCTGGACTTTGCATTTGTGACGATCCCGCAGCTCATCGGGAATCGGCACCTACGGAACGGCCTTCACGGTCTTCAGATAGTGATCGAACGCGTTGCCTGGCGAGCCCGTAGTCTCTGTGTCTTCGCCAATTCTTCTTCCGCTCGGCCGGAAGTGGATCTTCTTAGCGAAGTTTTCGCTGTCGGACTCTGCGCTTTGACTGGCCAATTCGGCGGCCTCAGGATAAGCCATCGGGGTCTTGCTTCTCTCGATCTCGAGCAGCTTCGTCTCGCCGTTCACCCGCACACTGTACTTCGCCAGATTGTACAGCAGGCACATGGCGAAGAGATTGTCAACGTCCTCGTATTCGCCCTGTTCCTTCAGGAAGTCGCGGGACAGCACAGAGGGGAACCGGTTGGGCAGGTCCTTGAACGCTACCTCTTCCTCTCCGTGCGGGTCCACGTAGGTCGACCCCTCGTACTTTCTATACAGCACCGCATCCAATCCATACCCGCGGGCATGCCATTCATCGAGGAGCCTTAACGCCATCTCGGTGGGGATGTTTGCATTTGCAGCAGCAACCACCCTTCGCCGCGACAGAATCTTTGCACTGCTTACATCAAGGTCCCGGTATCCGGCGCTGTACTTGAAACCGGCGCCGATAGTCTTGGCGCAGTTCAGGCGGAGGTAGTCATACCGGATTTCGTCGTCGTGGTAATCAGTGTCTCGCTCTCGATTGTGATAGTCGTCGTTGAGGCGTTGAAAGAAGGTCGTCGGCGCCTCCTTCTCACTGGCCGGCACCCCGTAGACGCGAATGCTGACGACGGAGCGTTTGTAGATCTCGCCGAAATCAAGCCCGAATGAAGCCTCGTCGCTCAGCGAAGAAATCGTCCTGAACAGGTACTCTTTCTTCGGGATCCTGAGCATCAGGTCCGACGTGTAGAAATCTTACTCGTGTTCGCGCGCACGATCGGCGTAGAAATTGGCCGAGTAGACCATCGCATCGCCGGGCACTTGGTCACGGATGGCCAAAGCAAGATGACCCGCCGAGCCGCCCTTGGAAGTGCCGAAGCTGATCAGCAACTCCATGTCGTAGAGATCCTGGCGCAGGACGTTCTCGATCTCGTCGATATTGGCAGGTTCCGGTCCGCCAATGCTTCCGAAGTCGGCAGCTGCCACATACGTCGTGAACAGCGTTGCCGCCACTGCGAACCATGCGGCAGCCCTCATACTTCTTGCTCCCTGGACACGTTAGGACCTGCTCGGCCGGATTTTGCAAGGGATCTTAGGGAGATCAAAGTCCAGCAGCAACGGGCGCCTTCGCAAGGCCCGGCAGGTCTCGATGTCGATGACAAAGACCCGTTTCAGGCGCTGCGCCCGGGTCATCGCGGCGCGGCGTTCGGCCGGTCTTGGTACGTCCGAATCTTGTGCAGCGATCGCCCCAGGCCGTTGCCCAGTGCAACCAGCGCCAGCAGCACGCACGTCACCACGATCTGTCTGCTCTGTTGCGGGCCCCTGTTCACTGACTGTCCCCGCTCCCGCGGTCTTGCGATGCGACATGCTTGCCGCACCTTCGGGATGAATTTCAGGCAGCAGCGCCTCAACAGCACGTGGCGGCAGGGTTAGCGATCTGTAACGCGGTCAGACGCACCCACATTTCGCACGGCGGCAAGGTATAGACGTCAACGGCATGGGGCGGTCTTCGAGCCTCCAAAGGTGCAACCGTGTTGCAATTTGCGGTGCCTCGTGATCAGCACGCGTGTGCTCCGGCACGGCCGGGGATTTTCACCCAACGTGGAATGACCCCTGCCTCTATCTGGAGAGCGATCAGCTGCGGTCACAAGCCGGTGAGGTCGCCCAGCTGGCGCGACCGGGCAAAGCCTTGGCCGTCGCCGCGGATTCCGCCTCCCGCCACAACGGCCTGATGACCACCGGTCCGCAGTGCCGGTGTCGGCCCGCTTGAATCCCGGTCCACTTTAAGCAGCACGGTTGCAGCCAGCCCCAGTCCTCCCGGGACTCGGAACAGCAGCCAGAGCTGCAGATAAAGATTGTTGTTATCCGACGATCTACTTTCCATTCTGTCTGGCAGGCGGCAGGTGCTCCGTAGGGTCGAAAGGCGGGTAACTTGTGAACCCCTCACCCGGCGCACGCCCTTGTAATAGGGCTTCGTCGACCATCTGTGCGAAATCCGCTGTATGGTCGGCCCCGGTGCGGGACGCCGACTGCATCAGCGCAACCGCCTCGTTGCGATGACCGCTAGGACCCAAGGTACGCAGAGCATGGTCCAGAATATCGTGCACGAATGCCGAGACCGGCCGAAATCGGCCGCGTCTTCCCACTTTGCGCATCCTGCAGAATCCGGACTCCTCCCCACAGCACGAGCAAAACAATCCCGCCACCGACACATCATTCACAGAAAAGATCCCACTCGCGCGAATATGGACTTCGCTTTCCCGGTGTTTGGACAGCAGTGCCAAGCAGGACAGATTCGCGGCCAATGCAATCGCGCCTACGATCATCATCAGGTCTGAAACAGGTTCACTGCCGTAGATCGCGCGACGCAGCACGTCGAATGCGCCGACCGAGGCCGAAAATATCTGAAATCCACCGCTGAACGCGGCCGCATGGCGCTTTGCCGTTGGCGAGCACCCCACGGCATAGAAAGCGCCACTATATACAGTCGCATCGGCGAACATATCCAATCAGTCGGTGGTCAACCCCGTGGGGTCGGCGATGATCCCGGTGACGAGTTGGACCACGAACATCACGCCGTTTATCACGAGCGGCGTGAGCAAGACCCCCCTCTCCGCCCGATTTATCGCTTCGATTTCCTCACCACATCCACAGCCCGACATCGTTATTGATCCTCGGCCGGATTACTTTGGGTATGCAATCTATCGCTTATCCCGCGCACATCAACCAACTGCTCGTCCGACTCCGGCTGTAGCGTGACATGGTGTATCCCGAACTCTTTCTTCAAGTGGGTTTGCAGACGCGCCATCGTTGCTGGCCATGCCGCAAGGTCATGGATCACGATATGAGCCGCCAGCGCGACACGACTCGAAGACAGCGACCAGATGTGCAGATCATGCACCGATACCACGCCATCCACGCCCGCCATGCTGTAACCGACCCTTTCGAGATCGAGATTCAGCGGCACCCCCTCCATCAGCGCATGCAAGGCCTCTCGCAGTACCCGAACCGCCGATAACAGAATCAACACGACGATCAATAGAGAGAGTAGTGGGTCGATAGTGGTCCACCCAGTCAACAGAATGACTGCACCGGAGACGAGCGCCGCCACCGAGCCAAGCAGATCGCCCATGACATGCAGCAGCGCTGCGCGCACATTGAGGTTGTGTCGATCACCAGACAACAACCAGGCCGCACCCAGATTGATCAGCAGGCCGACCAAAGCAACTGCGAGCACGACCCCTCCTTTGATCGGTCCCGGTTTATCGAGTCGCTCGATGGCCTCGACACTGATCCAAACGACAATCGCGATCATTGCCAGGGCGTTGATCAAAGCCGCCACTATCTCTGCACGACCAAGGCCAAAGGAGTGCAACCGGGAAGGTGGCCGCTTTGCGAGCACGGTGGCTCCAGCAGCTAGCCCAAGCGACATCGAGTCAGTCAGCATGTGCCCCGCATCGCCCAGCAGCGCGAGTGAGCCCGACCACCATCCGGACAGTGCCTCAACGACCGCAAAGGTCAGCGTCAACCCGAGTGCCCACACCAGTCCCTGCGACGCCGGCAGTCCATGATGATGCCCATGTCCGTGATGATCGGCCATCTCATAATCCCCCAGACGAGGCCCGTGATCTGCTTGCCCCAGAGTTTTCGGATCCAACGTCACACAGCATCGCTTTAGCTATGTCCATCATACAATCCACTATGCGTCGCCCTGACAGTGCGTGTGACAGTCGGCCCCACCCGGAGGGTCTGTGAAAAATCGGCGCGGCCGGATATGGCGAGACGCCGGTGATATGGTGCCGTCGCGTCGCTGAGCACGGCCCCGTCACTCTCCAAGGCATCGATATGCAGGTGGCCCGGGACCCTCCCTCGCCGCAGATACTTCTTCCACAGGAGATCGGTGACACGGAGCCCTCCTGCTACGTAAAAAGACTGCAACCTGAAGATATGGGCATCGCGTGAGTCATGCCATTCCATCCCGAGCGAACCCTCGGACGCGAGACTGGGTGCCAGACGGGTGCAGCCGCTGATCAGCGGCACGAGCAACGGCGTGCCGACATCAAGCGGGCGCGCATATCCTTTGACACCTTGAAGTGCCTTCCGGCACCGGGCAAATAGCGATGCAGTCACTATATGTGCGTCGTCAGAACCTTTCGGACAGATGAAACCCGTATCTAAGAGCGCATCTGGCCCATCTTGCTTACCTATCAGGCGGCGGTCTTCTGATGCTGTTGGTGCCGCAGTGCCATCGTCTTTCGTTTGGTCCTGGCCCGGCCAGCCAGGATGGCCTGGCCTCGGCCAAAGTACAGGTCAGCCGGTGTGAGATTATCCAGGCTCTCGTGGTAGCGCTGGTGATTATAGTAGTCGACGAAATCGGCCACGCGGGCCTCCGGGTCGCCCGGCAGGTAACGCTTCTGCACCAGCACCCAGTTGTTCATCGGGTGATGTCAACGCTCGATCTTGCCCTGCGTCGTCGCATGGTAGGGCTGCCCACGCGTGTGTTCAATGCCCTGATCCTCGAGCCAGGTGGCAGGGGGCGGCGCTGTAGCACAGACCGTTGTCGCTCGGCAGCCGTGGTCGGCAGTGTTGCGATCAACGGCCAGATTGATCCATTCTGCCTCTCACCGGGGTTATCCTCGAGAACCGAACGCCACCATCCGCTGGCAGATCGAACCGGGAACCGTCTTGTCGGATTCGAGGTAATTATGCGAGATCAGTCGGAAAAGACAGTCCTGGTGGTCGGTGCCAGCGGGGCGACGGGACGGCTGCTCGTCGAACAACTGCTCAGCCAAGGGGCGAACGTCAGGGCGGTCGTGCGATCACCTGACCGGATGCCAGCGGCTTTGCGCGACCACCCGCGCCTTGCCGTCACCCACGCAAGCCTGCTCAAGCTCGACGCCGATCAACTGAAGCACCTGACCGACGGCTGCGATGCAGTCGCCTCATGCCTGGGACACAACCTGAGCTTCAAGGGGATCTTCGGCCCGCCCTACCGGCTGGTGACCGAAGCCACCCGACGTCTTACCGCTGCGCTCAAGGCCCACGGACGCGAACAGCCGGCTCGGTTCGTGCTGATGAATACAACTGGCAACCGCAATCGGGATATCCAAGAGCCTGTGAGCCTCGGCCAGATGCTTGTGATCGGTTTACTGCGCCTGGCCGTGCCACCACATGCCGATAATGAAAATGCCGCTGATTTCCTGCGCAAACAGATCGGTCAAGACGACAGCACCTTGGAATGGTGCGTGGTCCGTCCCGATAGCCTGATCAATGAGCAGGAGGATACCGGGTATGAGGTTTACCCCTCCCCCATCCGCAGCGCCATCTTCGACGCCGGCGAGACGAGTAGGAGCAACGTCGCACGTTTCATGGCCGAACTGATTAATGACGATGAAATCTGGCACCGGTGGCAGGGCCAGATGCCGGTCATCTACAACAAGACCAAGACCTGAGCCGAAACGGCGGTTCAAACCGGTTCGGTGGCGACGCGTTTATTACAGCGTGTATCGCGTGCACACTTCGCTCGGCGGCGACGCACCATCAAATATCGCAAGGGAAGCACCGACCGCTGTGCTGACCTCAGACAATTCCAGTGGAAATCTCATTGCCGCGGCCGTTACCAATTACCTGTGGCCGCTTGAATTACAATTCGCCGTTCACACCGCCGATAGGCTACGCATGGGCTCACAGACATGCCACCCCTAATGACAACTAAACGTTTCACCTCCAGCGTCCTGATTTTTCTGTCCGCGCTCGCGGGTGACCTGAGCGCCGGCTGTAGCGCCGAGAAGGCTGCGGAGATCGCGGCACGCAAGACCTCGACCATCGCCGACGGGACCCCGGAACCCCGCCGGTTCGTCGCGCGGGGTTCGTCGATCATCGATCTGCACGAAAAGAGAAAGGTCTTCTTCAAAGGGATTGGCTATTCACCCTACCTGCCCGGTGAGGCCCCCGTTCGCGGTGGCTCCCCGGGAGACGACGGACGGTACCGCGAGCACTTCGACCTGCTGGGAAAGCTTGGCATCAACTACCTGCACGTGTTCCCGCAGCGCATGCCCCCGGGATTCTTCGCAGTGATGGACAAGACCGATCTGGTCTACGGCCAGGACATCTGGCTGCAGGACAACCCCCAAGACTTCCTGGACCCCCACTATCAGCAAAAGGCCCTGGCCCGGGTCAAGGCGGCCATAGACCACGCCTACCGGGTCGGACGGCCGGGCCGCCTGGTGCTCTTCTCGGTCGGCGACGAATGGAAACCGAAAAGCATCGCACGGACCGACGCCCTGCACCCGACGGAAAGTTCGTTCGAGGGAAAGCATATCCGCGTGTCCAACCGCACACCTTCGGAGACTGCGTTGGCGCGCCTGATCGACGAGGCCATGGACTACGAGCTGGTCAGCTACGGGCAACGCCACCTTTATTGCCACACCAGCTTCACCCACGTCGGGCCGCTTGCCGATCGCTATGACCTGGAGGTCCCTTTTCTCTCGGCCCTGACACCGGACATCGGCGACCTGATCTGCCTGAACGTCTACGTCTATGCCCGCGGCGTGGTCAGCTCACCGCCGGGCTTGACCACTGGAAGCCCACTTCAGGGCTATCTGGAACAGCTCGCCGCCCAATCCCGTAAGCCGATCTTCGTCACCCAGAGCGGTCTGTCCACCTCTCCCATCTCGTCGAAACCCTGGGTGCCCCGGTTCGGCGGAAACCGGGTGGAAGACGTACCGGATGTGCTTCGCGCCATCTGGCGCGACCTTCGTACCGCCAAATACAGGGAAAAATTCTGCGGCCTGTCATTCTTCGAGTTTCAGGACGAGTGGTGGAAGAGCGGCGGACAGCCAGCGGACGCCGAAACGCACGCGCCGGCAGATCTCGAGGAATGGTTTGGCATCTACGCCATCGTCGAGCGAAACCGCCTGGAGCCCAAAGGCCGTATCCCGGCCACGGTGCGGGAGATCTTCGCAGAGCCCTGGACAGTCTGTCCTCGTCCGACGGCCGATGGGGTCACACGCCGCTAGCTGCCTGATCCCCGTGGGCATTCCCACCCCACTTGTTGATGATCCGCTGAATACCTTTGCAAACACCAGGACGTCCCCTTGAGCCACCGCCCCAGGAAAAGGTTCGGCCGGGATACCCGTGCGGATCGATTCTTCCGCATTTTCTGCATGCTTAATGGTGCGGAACCGACTTCTACCATCGGGGCATCTGACGGGTAGCCATGTTTCCAACGACCCGAGGAAGGGGGTGTCATGAGATCTGTTCCAGTCGCTGTTTTGTTGCTGACGCTGGCAACTGCTCCGCCGGCCTTGGCCAGTGACGCAATCCCGATCAGCTGGGCGACCGCGACTACAGGCGGCGGCTTCCAGTTGTTTGGAGAAAACATCGCTGAGGTGATCAATTCCGCCGACCGCCGGCTCCGGGTTGAAACACTTGCCACCAAAGGCAGCCGACACAATCTCGAACTACTGGAGGCAGGCGAGGTTGATGTCGGCCAGGTGGAAGGGAACGCCGCACGCGTTGCACTGGATGGTGTTGGCCGCCCGGTAGCGAATCTTAAGATACTGTCGGTTATGTACCCGAATCCGGGGATGTTTGTCGTACGCGGCGATTCGAAGTACGAGGCCATTGAAGACCTAAAGGGTCAGCCTGTTGCCTTTGGCACCAGGGCATCCGGATTGCGCATACTGGCGAATGATGTCCTCGACGGCCTGGGCCTCGAGCCCGACAGGGACTTTCAGCAGATTATTCTGGACAAGGCCGCGCAAGGACCGAAACTCGTTATCGAAGGCAAAGCCGCAGCATTATGGGGCGCCGGAATCGGGTGGCCCGGTTTCGTGGAAGTGGCCAATGCGCCGGCAGGTGGCAGATTCATTCCACCATCGCAGGAACAGATACAGCGAATACTGAAGAAGCACCCGCATCTGCAGAAGATGACGGTGCCAGCCGGTACCTACGAAGGCCAAAAGGAAGACATTCGCTCTGTTGGCCTGTGGTCAGTGATCCTGGTGAGACCCGATCTCGACGATGAGTCGGTTTATCGACTGGCGCGCGCCATTCATCTCGGCCACGACGCCCTACTCAGCCACCTGCCACAAGGTCAATACACGCAGGCCGCAAACACGGTTGCATACGTGCCTGCTGAACGGCTGCACCCCGGCGCCGCGAAATACTACAAAGAGATCGGCCTGTTGCCCGCTTCGGAGGGCGTCGTGCAAATCACGCCCCTTGGCAGCCATGACGGCGAATTCTGCCGATACGACCGAGCCTTGATATTCGAGGACCCCGATGGAACACGCCTCTTGTACGATGCCGGCCGAACCGTAGCAGGGCCCGATGATCCACGACTCGGAGAGATCGATGTCATATTGGTCAGCCATATGCATGGTGACCATGTTGGTGACCGACATATTCGGGAGGTAAACGCCGGCGACTGCGCCACACCGGATTTCCCGGTTGGCGCGGTGCCCGACACCAACAGCGTCAACATCGCGCTGGCGAAAGGGGCCACGATAGTCACCGGTAGCGAAATGCCCAGCTTCTTCGCTGCAAAACTGACGGCATTGGGCGGCAGTGCCAAACAGTCACAGCTGGTGCGTTTTGGTGCATCCAGAGGCATCAATGGCGTTACCTTGACGACTGTGCCTGCGGCACATTCCAATGGCATAGCCGGCGCCATGGTTGGCGGCGAGCTGGGCACCCTGCTCGACAAAACGGGCCTTACCGCGTATGCCGGGCCACCTACCGGTTATGTCTTGACGTTTTCGAATGGACTCAAGGTCTATCTCTCCGGAGACACCGGGATCACCGCGGAACAGGAAACGGTCGTCAGGGATCACTACGGCGTGCAACTGGCCGTCATGAATATTGGCGATACTTTCACAACCGGGCCCAGGGAAGCGGCCTATGTGGTCAACGAGCTGGTCAAACCCAAGGCCGTCATAGCCTCACATGCAAACGAACAGGCGACCAGCGAAGGTGGACTGCTCGCGGGAACCAGAACCGAGCAGTTTTTGCAGGCTGTCAATGTGCCGGCATATATACCCCTGAGCGGGAAGACGATGGCGTTTGATGGGCAGGGTAGATGTCAGTCGGGTTGCGAATAATCCGGCGCCTGTTTTGTTAAACCTTTCAGCCGGTCACGAGACCAAGTGCGAGTAACCACCCCCATCGAGAAACTGTTGGCCAGGCTCAGCGCACTGCTGTTTCTGCTATTCGCCATATCCGGCGCCGTGCTGGCAGCTGACAGCACGCGTACCGGACAGGTCCGGCTCAGCCTGCTGGCGGAGCGCGCCGCAGCGATCCCGGGCACAACGCTTTGGTTGGGCCTGCGTTTCGAACTGATCCCACACTGGCACATTTACTGGCGCAACCCGGGCGACTCGGGCGAGGCACCACGGGTCGACTGGCAACTGCCCAGAGGCTGGCAGGCAGGTGACATCCAATGGCCAACGCCGCAGCGTATCCCGGTTGGCCCGCTGGTGAACTACGGTTTCGAGGATTCAGTAACGCTGCTGGTCCCGATCGCTGTCCCGCCAGACCAGGTTGTCGGCGTGCCGGTCAATATCTCAGCCGATGTCAGCTGGCTGGTTTGTCGCGAGGAGTGCATTCCGCAGGACGCAAGGTTGCAGATCGCCCTGCCGGTCATGCAGGTTGGCAATCTCCCTATTCTGGAGAATTCCTTTGACGCCGTGCGCGCACAGTGGCCGGTGGCTGCGCCGGGCGGCGCCGAGTACCGTCGGAGGGACAGCGCGCTGACACTGCGCATCGACGCGTCCGGCTGGGCCGACGCGCAGATCACCTCACTGTGGTTCGCCGCCAACGACTGGGGGCGGATCGCGCCTTCGCAGCCGCAGGCATGGCGCTTCGATAGCGACGTGCTGCTGTTGGAGCTGCCGACGGGCGAGGCCCCGTTCGCCGATGGTGCAATGCTCGATGGACTCCTGGTGGTCACCGAATCGGGATCCGGTGCCGGGTTGACACGTGGCTTTACGATCAGCGCGGCACCGCGCGACACTGCGCAGGTTGCGACCGATGACACCCGCGTGACCCTGATACTGGCGCTTGGGCTCGCACTGCTCGGCGGCCTGTTGCTCAACCTGATGCCGTGCGTGCTACCGGTGCTGTCAATCAAGGTGCTGGCGCTTGTTCAACACGCCGGCGACCAGAGCGCGCGACATGGACTGGTGTTTGGCGCGGGAGTGCTGCTGAGCCTGCTCGCGCTTGCTGGTCTACTGATCGCGCTGCGCGCCGGCGGGGCGTCGCTCGGCTGGGGTTTCCAGCTACAGGAACCCTGGGTCGTGATCGCCCTGCTGTACCTGATGCTGGCGCTCGGCCTCAACCTGTCCGGCGTGTTCCACCTGGGCGGCGGGCTGGCCGGCGTTGGCCAGACGTTTACCGAGCACAGAGGATTGCGCGGAACCTTCGCCACCGGCGTGCTCGCGGTGATCGTCGCCAGCCCCTGCACCGCGCCGTTCATGGGGACCGCGCTCGGTTTCGCGTTGACCCGGCCGCCGCTCGAGACACTGCTGGTGTTCGCCGCGCTAGGCGTCGGTTTTGCGTTGCCGGTAACGCTCCTCGGCATCTGGCCGCGTTGGGTCGGTCTGTTGCCCGCGCCCGGGCCCTGGATGGAGCGTCTACGTAATGCGCTGGCCTTTCCCTTGTATGCGACCGCCGCCTGGCTGCTATGGGTGCTGAGCCAGCAGGTCGGCCCAAGCGGGCTGGCCAGTGCGCTGGCCGGTAGCGTGCTGCTCGCGTTCGGTCTGTGGTGGTTCGGTCAGCCACTGCGTCGACGCGGCCTGCGCAACGCGCTGGGAGGCACGCTGATCCTCGCGAGTCTCGCGCTGATGGTTGCCGCGGGGCACAACACGCCTACGCTATCGGCGGCGCCCGCGGCCGAAACCTGGAGCCGCGAGCGTGTCAGCGCACTGCAACAGGACGACCGCGCCGTACTGGTCAACTTCACCGCCGCCTGGTGTATCACCTGCAAGGTCAACGAACAGATCGCTCTGAGCACCGATGCGGTCCGCCAGGCGCTGGACGAAAACGGCGTGGCTTACCTCAGGGCCGACTGGACCCGCCGTGACCCGGCAATAACCGAGGAACTGCGCCGCCACGGGCGCAGCGGTGTACCACTGTACCTCTTATATCCTGCCGGACAGGGTCCACCCGAGGTCCTGCCACAGCTGCTCACTGAAGGCCTGGTCCTGCAGGCACTGTCTCGAATCGACAAGACCTGAAACGCACTGGAGAGGAACGATTACCATGCTGATGAAAACCGTTATGACCACGCTGCTGTTTACACTGGCAACCACGGCCGGCGCCGCCCTGCGAATCGGTGAACCGGCACCCGGGTTCACCGGCATCGACACCCGTGGCAACAGCCATGCACTTAGCGACTACCGCGGAAAGCCAGTGATCCTCGAGTGGACAAACCACGATTGCCCGTACGTGCGCAAGCACTACAACAGCGGCAACATGCAACAACAGCAGCGGGCCGCCACCGACCAGGGCGCCGTTTGGCTGTCGATCATTTCGTCCGCACCCGGCAAGCAAGGGCATGTCACGCCCGCCCAGGCCGACACCTTGACTGTCGAGCGTAACGCGGCACCAAGCGCGGTCATTCTCGATGAGAACGGCGAGATTGGCCGGTTGTACGGCGCCAAAACCACACCGCATATGTACATCATCGACGCCGATGGCAAGTTGGCCTACATGGGCGGCATCGACAGCATCGCCTCGTCCAACCCAGCGGATATCGAGAAGGCCATCCAGTATGTCCCGGCGGCACTGGCCCGGGTGATGAATGGCGAGCCGGTAGCTTCAAGCGTCACACGCCCCTACGGCTGCTCTGTCAAGTATTGATCAGAACGAGTCCTGGGCATTGCCGTGGCATTGAGTGCCACGGCAATGCCCGATTGCGGCCGTGATCGAACTGATACGCACCGCGCCGCCGCGAACATCGAAGCGACCCACCCTCTTGTTCCACAAACACCTACCTGATCCCCGTCGGCATTCCCAACCCACTACTGCAAAATCCCCTGAATTCCTGCGCAAACACCAGCCCCCCCCTTGAGCCACCGTCCCAGGAAAAGGTTCACCCAGAAGTGTGGCCCGGAGTGGTTCCTCTGCGTTTCCTGCAGAGCTGGTGGGGTGTGAGCGAAGGCTGCGAAGACAGATGCCGACAGCGCCGTACGCGCGCCTTAGCCAGCCGCTGCAGCAAGTTGGCTGGCTGCGGCATCGATCACGGCCACGCGCCGCATTCTCGTCAACTTCATTCGCTGCAGGTTAAATCCCCTCCAGGGATCATTGTCCTGGACAATGCGCCCATCAGGAACACGATTGCCTATGTTTTTGCTCAATGTACACTTTTTGCAATGACAATACTTTTACACCTCGTGTACATTTTCCTCATGGATACGAAAGGATCGAAAAGCGCTGAGGGCCCCGCTGAAATCGTTCGGGCACGACCTGTCGTGCTCTATGACGGCGCTTGCCCGCTCTGTCGAAAGGAGATCACACACTATCGCCGGCTTGCCGGCGATCGCGAAATCGCCTGGATCGATATCACGCGGGGGGCAGAACGCATCGCGGCGCTGGGCATTCCGCTCGATCAGGCGATGCAACGCTTTCACGTGCGCGACCCTGCGGGCAATTGGCACACTGGGGCCTTCGCCTTCGCCGAGCTCTGGCGACATCTGCCGGCGTATCGCTTTGTCGCCGCGCTCCTCCGTCA
>JAJDNF010000081.1 GCA_022340805.1 Chromatiaceae bacterium | reverse complement strand
GGGTGCAATAAGCAACGCGCATTGCACCGATGTCCTGCCCCGGGGCGTATAGACCCATGGCGCAGCGTATTGCACCATTTCCACCGATTCGCGGCGCATTACGGCTCGCGCCTAATGCGTCCTACGGTTTATGGGTCCCGGGTGGGCCGGACCTGAGCGGTCGGTGAATACGGATGCGTTGGACGCTGCGTAGGGTGCAATAAGCAACGCGCATTGCACCGATGTCCTGCCCCGGGGCGCACGACCCGATAGCGCAACGCATCGCAGCATATGCACCGGTGCGCGGCGCATTACCGCGTGCGCCTATTGCGCCCTACAGGTCATGGGTTCAGAACCTGCCGGGTCCGCCGGAAGGACCTTCGGTCAACGACGCGGCACTGAGCAGGACCACCTCGATCTCTTCGATGATCTCCTCCTGGCGCAGCGCGTTGCTGCGCCGGGCCAGGTCTGCGGACTGCTTGTCGAGGTGGCGCAGCGCGCCCTCCAGGTGGGCGACGCGGTGCTGGTTCTCGACCATCAGCGAGGTGTATAGGATCTGGTGCAGCGCGGCGAACAGGTAGTGTTCGGTCAGCTCGGCCAGCACGCGGCGCGGCGACTCGTTGAGCAGCGGCGGTTGGCTATGGCCGGGCGGGCCCTCGCCGAGTCCATCGAACGGCGGCAGCAGCGGCTGCACCCGGACGCCGTGTTCGACGCTGTGATGCACGCACAGGATGGTCAGCGCGGCGTGGCGCGTCTGCAGGGTCTCCAGCTCGGCCACGACCCGGTCGAGCAGGTGGGTGGCCTCTTCGGCCGCACTCGCCCCATCCACCCGGGCCACGACGCGCGCGTCGTCCTGCAACAGCGTGGCGAGCTTGTGCCCGACCGCGATCAACAGCGCTGCTGCGTCGGGGCCGGCGGGCAACTGCGCCTGCAGATGGCGCAGCAGCGCATGGTTGAAGTCGCCGCAAAAGCCGCGCTCGCTGCCGATCAGGAGGTACACAGGCGTCGCGTCCCGGACCTCGGGCAGGGTCTGCGGAAAAAAGCTCAGCAGGTCGGCCGCCGCGTCCTCGATGGTCCGGGTGACCGCGCTCTGCGCCTCGAGGAAACGCGCCAGCTTGCGGGTCTCCATGTAGGCCAGCGTCTTCATCGAACCCATGATCTCGCGGATCTCCGCGAGGCCGTGGCGATGCCCCTCCAGCGCGCGCCGACGGCTCATGCCGGATCCGCCGGCGCGGCCGAAGCGGCCCGGTCAGGCGCAGGAAGCCAACCGGCGACGGCCTTGCTCCATGCCTCGCGCGGCTCCTCGAGCCCGGGCGCGGCGTCGCGCACGCGTTGTTCCAGCGCGGCCAGCAGGTTCGGGATCTGATCGCTGTCCCGGCCGTCGAACAGGCCGTCGTTGAAGGCCACCAGCCAGGCCATCTGGAAGGCCACCGGCAGCGGTGCAAGGCGCTCCTGCTTGAGGATCTCGCGCAGCAGGCGGCCGCGCCGGATCGCGGTCTCCATCGAGGCCTCGAGCCGCGCGCCGAAGCGGGTGAACACCTCGAGTTCCTGGTACTGCAGGTAGTCCAGCTTCATGCGCCCGGCCTCCTCGCTGATGCGCGGGTGCTGGGCCTGGCCGCCGATGCGTGACACCGAGCGTCCGATGTCGATCGCCGGGCGGAAGCCGCCGGAGAACAGCGCGCGATCCAGGTACACCTGGCCGTCGGTGATCGAGATCAGGTTGGTCGGGATGTACGCGGCGATCTCGCCGAGCTGGGTCTCGACGATCGGCAGCGCGGTCATGCTGCCGCCGCCGCGTGCGGCGTTCAGGCAGGTGGCGCGTTCCAGCAGGCGCGCATGCACCGAGAAGATGTCGCCGGGATAGGCCTCGCGCCCGGGCGGCCGGTGCAGCAGCAGCGACAGCTCGCGGTAGGTCCTGGCATGCGTGGACAGGTCGTCGTAGACCACCAGCACGTCGCGGCCCTGCTGCATCCAGAACTCGGCGACCGCGCAGCCGGCGAACGGCGCGAGATGCTGCAGGCCGGGCAGCCGGCTCGCCTCGGCGACCACCACGGTGGTGAATTCCAGCGCCCCGTACGCGCGCAGCGTGGCAATGGTGCCGGCCACGCTGGAGCGCTTCTGGCCGATCAGCACGTACACGCACAACACGTCCTGGCCGCGCTGGTTGATCACCGTGTCGAGTGCGATCGAGCTACGCCCCAGGCCCTCGTCGCCGATCAGCAGCTGGCGCTGTCCGCGCCCGATTGGGATCATCGTGTCGATGATCTTGATCCCGGTATACAGTGGCTTGCGGACGAAATCGCGCGCCACGATCGGCGGCGACCCGGTCTCGAGCGGCTGCCAGCGGGTATGCGCGAGCGGCGGCCCGTCGTCGAGCGGCGTGCCGAGCGGGTCGACGCAGCGGCCGAGCAGCGCATCGCCGGCCGGGATGCTTAACGTGCGCCCGGTGCGCTGCACGCGTGTGCCGGCGGTCAGCGCGTCGGTGTCGCGCAACAGCACCGCGCCGATCAGGCCCTCGGTCAGATCGAACACCATCGCCTGGCTGCCGTCGGCAAAGTCCAGGATGTCGTCCATCGCGGCCGAGGGCAGGCCCGCGATCCAGGCGATGCCGTCGCCCACCGCGACCACGCTGCCCTGTTCGACGACGCGCAGCCCGGGTCGGTAGCGATCCAGCCACTGCGCCTGGCGTTGCAGCCGGCCGTCAAAACTGGCGCCGACGTCACTCGGCATGCGACAGCTCCGCGAAGCCGGCCAGTTCGTCGCGCAGGTTCAGTCCCAGCGCCCAGGTGCCGACCGCGATATGCACACCGGCCAGCAGCGCGCCGTCCTGGCGGAACTGCAGCGCGATATCGGAAGGGATGATCTGCCGGAGAGCCTGCTCCAGCCGGGCGCGCTGCGCATCCGGGATCGCGAATGCGCTGCTGACCAGGATCGCGCCGGGCATCTTGCCGTAGCTGTTGTGCAGCGCGCTGATCCGGTCGTCCGGCAGGTCCTGCAGTTCGCCGATCGCCAGGTCGATCAGGCGCGCCTCGGTGTCCGCACCGGCGGCCAGTTGCAGCAGCCGGGTCGCGAAGCGCGCGCCCTGGGCCAGCGCGGTCTGTTCCATCTTGCGCTGCGCATCGGCCTGGCGGTGGGCATCGGCGGCCTGGGCCTTGTCGCGCTCGGTCTGCAACGCGCCCTGCAGCTCGGCGAGCCGGCGTGCGCGCTCGGCGTCGAGTTCACGGGCCAGTGTGGCGCGCGCCTGTTGGCGCTCGCGTTCCCAGTCGGCGAGCCGGCCTTCGTACTGCTGCTGCAGCCCTTCGGCGTCGGCATGCAGGGCCTTGGCATCGGCCAGGGTCTTTTCGATCCCGGCACGGCGGCGCGCGATCACCTCGAGCACCGGCCGGTACAGGAAGCGCTTGAGGATCCAGACCAGGACCAGGAAGTTGATGATCTCGAGGACGAAGGTCGACCAGCTCAGTTCCACGGCAGGGCCTTCCCGGTCAGTGCGGCGAGGGGCATCGACATATATCCGCTCCTACTTCAGCAGATGCTCGAGCAGCGGGTTGCGGAACAGCACGATCAGCACGATGACCAGCACGTAGATGGCCAGCGACTCGATCATCGCCAGGCCGATGAACAGCGTGCGCATGATCGCGCGCTCCGCCTCCGGTTGGCGCGACAGCGCATCCATCGCGCGGCTGATCGCCCAGCCCATCGCGATGGCCGGCAGCATCACGCCGAGCGCGATGGCGATGAGTGCGGCGACCGTCGACGCCAGCGCGAATGTGGATAGGTCAGGCATGAACTACTCCTCTGTTTCCGGCCGAAGTTGTTGGGACTGCATGCCGCCGGCGACATAGATCAACGCCAGCATGCCAAAGATATACGCCTGCACCAGGGCCTCGATCACATGCAGCATCAGGATCGGCACCGGGGCCAGGAAGCCGGCGACCAGCAGGATCAGCATGGCCGCCATCTCCAGGCTCATGATATTGCCGAACAGGCGCACCGCCAGCGCGATCGTGCGGGTGATCTCGCCGATGATGTGAAACGGCAGCAGGATCGGGCTTGGCGACAGGTAGTGGCGCAGGTAGACCTTCAGCCCGTGGCTGCGGATGCCGAACCAGTGGGTCGACAGGAACACCACGAAGGCCAGTGCGGCGGTCGCGGACAGGTCGCGCGTCGGGGCATGCGCACCCGGGATCAGGCCGCTCAGATTGGCGATCACCAGGTAGATCCACAGGCTGGCGATGAACGGGAATATCCGCTCGGCCTGCTGCGGGGCGACCGCCGCCACGGCCTCGTGGATGGTCGAGACCACGCCCTCCACGGCGGTCTGCAGCGCGCCCGGTTCGCTGCGCAGCCGGCGCGACAGCTGCCAGCTGAGCAGCCAGACGACCCCGATGATCACCCAGGTGGTCACCACGGTGTTGGTGATGGTCAGCGGTCCGAGTTCGAAGACCGGTGCGCTCAGCAGGTCTGCGTCGGCCATGCCGCTACTCCCGCATGAAAAGGTAGACGTTCACCGCGCCGACGATCACGCCCAGCACGATCAGACTGACCGTCCAGCGGATCGAGTAGCCGCTGGCCAGGCCGTCCAGCCAGCTGCCGAGATAGGCGCCGGCGATCACCGGCAGCACCAGCAGCAGGCCGAGTGTGCCGACGAACACGGTCTGGCCGAGCAGGGTGGGGCGCTCGCGCTCGGCCTTCTGCATCCGCCGCGCCTGGCGCTCCACCTGTCGTCGCAGTTCATCCAGTTGTGCCATCGCCGTCACCCGGCCCCCTCGCGGCTAATCTCCCAGAGGTGGCGCAGGACCTCCTCTTCCATGCGGTGCAGGCTCTCCTTCATCGAATGCAGGCCTTCCTCCTCGATCAGCAACTGCTGCTGCAGCGCCTGGCTGACGCGCCGGTAGTCGTCGTCGATCAGGTAGCGCCGCGTGCTCAGCGTGAGTACCTCTTGGTCGAAATACAGTACCGCACCGGGCAGCGCCAGGTAGGTCCAGGGCTGTTCGCCGACGCGAAAGCGCGCCAGGCCGATGACCAGCGCGGCGATCAGGCGCGCGTGCCCGGCGAGGATCCCGAAGCTGCCCGAGGCGTCTTCGCCGACGAATGACGTGACCCCGTCGATCTGCTGGGCGTGCGTGGCGTCCTGCAGGCGCAGCGTGAAGGTCCTCACCGCGCGTCCTCCGCCATGCTGCCACGCATGTAGCACTGCTTCTCCGCGACCTCGTCGTAATGTCCGGCCAGGAAGGCCTCGCAGTCGTCGAGCGTCTGCTCGAGCCCGACCGAGACGCCGGGTATGCCGCTGTGCGTGGCGGTGGTCCAGAACGGCTGGGTCAGGTAGCGCTGCAGCTTGCGCGCGCGCGTCACGATCAGGCGGTCGCGCGCGGACAGCTCCTCGACGCCGAGCATCGCGATGATGTCCTCGAGTTCCTGGTAGCGTGCCAGGTGTTCACGCACCCCCTCGGCGACCGCGTAGTGGCGGGCACCCAGCGTGTGCCGGTCCATCAGCTTGCTGCCCGACTGCAGCGGGTCGACGGCCGGGTAGATGCCCTTGCCGGCCTGCGCGCGCGACAGGATCACGGTGGTGTCGAGATGGCTCAGGATAGCGCTGACCGCGGGGTCGGTCATGTCGTCGGCCGGTACGTACACCGCCTGGACCGAGGTGATCGCGCCCGCCTCGGTCGACAGGATGCGGTCCTGCAGCTCCGCGACCTCGGAGGTCAGGGTCGGCTGGTAGCCGACCGTGGCCGGCATGCGGCCGAGCAGGCTGGAGACCTCGCTGCCGGCCTGCACGAAGCGGAAGATGTTGTCGATCACGAACAGCACCTCCTTGTGCAGGCTGTCGCGCAGGTACTCGGCATAGGTCAGGGCGGACAGTCCGACGCGAAAGCGCACCCCGGGTGATTCGTCCATCTGGCCGAACACCATCAGGGTCTGCGGCAATACGCCGGCCTCGCGGATCGCGTGCCACAGCTCGTGGCCCTCGCGGATGCGTTCGCCGACGCCGGCGAACACCGACACGCCCGCGTGCAGCTTGGCGACGCCGTGCATGAACTCCATGATCAGCACGGTCTTGCCGACCCCGGCGCCGCCGAACAGCCCGGTCTTGCCGCCCTTGATGAACGGGCACAGCAGGTCGATCACCTTGATGCCGGTCTGCAGCACCTCGCCGGGGCCGGCCGCGGCGCTGAACGGCGGCGGGCGGCTGTGCACATTGCGGTACTCGCCGCCCGGCAGGGCCTCGCCGTCGTCGAGCGGTTCACCGAAGATGTTCAGCAGCCGGCCCAGGCAGCCGGGCGCGACCGGGACGTGCAGCGGCGCGCCGGTGTCGTACACCGGCATGCCGCGGTGCAGGCCGGCGCTGCGGTGCAGCGTGATGGCGCGCAGGTGGCGCTCGTCGAGGTGCTGGTGGACCTCGAACAGGTAGGTCTCGTGATCCAGGTTGGCATACAGCGCCTGGCGCAGCGGCGGCAGCGCCTCGCAGGCGACGATCGCGACCGGGCCATGCACCTCGGCGATCACGCCGACCGGACGCCGGGCGGTGGCGTCTGCAATCATCGATGCAATTTGCGGACTGACCATCAACTCGGCTCTCGGTTCTTCCTGCCTCTGTATTCACTATAGGCGGTGGGTGCCAGGAGCTGGGCAAATTGCTCCGTATCGGGCGTTGTCCGGTGCATTACGGCCTGCGGCCCAATGCACCCTACGCCGATGACGGGATGGCGAAGCCGCCCGCCGGTGCCGGCCGCCGAAACCCATGTCCGTAGGGTGCAATGAGCCACGCGAATTGCACCGTATCCGGCGTCATCGTCACGTGCCTTATCCGCCGCGATGCGGTGCATTACGGCCTGCGGCCTAATGGCACCCTACGCGGATGATGGCATGGCGAAGCCGCCCGCCGGTGCCGGCCGCCGAAACCCATGTCCGTAGGGTGCAATGAGCCGCGCGAATTGCACCGTATACGC
>JAJDNF010000079.1 GCA_022340805.1 Chromatiaceae bacterium | reverse complement strand
CCGTCACCGGCCGGAAAGCAGCTGTGGCGTAACAGGCGGAAATCGCGATAGAAATGATTGGATCTGTTCGCGACCCACGATTAACACCCTGTTTCCGCTGCCTGCCTATCCCGGTCCTGGCGGTTTCTCGCTCGCGCCGGCTTGGTCATCGCTCAAGTGGTAGCTACAGCTACCACTTGCGCTCCAGCCCGGCTGCGAAATCCGCCAGCATCCGTGATGCCGGTGACAGATGCGGGTTAGTCACGGCACCGGGCCACGCTGTCACTCCCATTCCATCTCCTGGAATACCTGCTGGGCGTTGCGTCCCTTCAGTTCGTCGTAGCTGACCAGGTAGGCAAACTCCGACTGGTCCAGGTTACCGATATCCTCGATGCCATGTCCGGCCTGCATGAACGCGGCGACGCGTTCGCGCAGCGTGACCAGGTAATCGAGCGTGTCGCGGCGGGCCTGCGCGAGCGTGGCGACCGGGCCATGCCCGGGGACGATGGATGCCGGCGCCAGGTCGGCGATCGCATTGAACGCCGCGATCCACGAACGGCTGTTGGAGTACGCCATCACGCCGAGCATACGGCCCACGTAAACGATGTCGCCGGCGAACAGCACGGATTTTTCCGGCACCCAGACGAACAGGTCGCCCGGTGTGTGTGCCTGGCCGACATGGCGCAGTTGCAGCGAGACCCCACCCAGCGTCAGGTCCATGCGCTCGTCGAATACCTCGTCCGCGTAGACCGGTTCGGTCCCCTCCAACCGGTTTGCGCCGATCAGATAGCCGAGCCCGATCAGCTGATCCTGGGCGCGTGCCTTGTGGTCCTCGTCGGCCCTGCGGCTGCTGATGATGCGTGCGCCGCGCTCCTTGAAGTAGCCATTGCCCAGCCAGCGATGATCCTGCCCGCCGGTATTGATTACGATGCGCACTGGCTGATCGGTGATCTGTGCGATGGCCGCCTGGAGTGCGGCCGCGCCCTGGTAGCTGCCACCCGGGTCGATCAGGATGACGCCCTCATCGGTGACTATGACGCCGAAGGTCGCATTGTTACCGAGATTCTCCGGGCTCCGGTTACCGAACGGGCCGACGATCGCGTAGATGTTGTCGCTGACCTGCTCGGCCTTGAGTGTCTGTTGGGCATGCGCGGCCAGCGCCGGTGTCAGCAAGGCGAACAACAGCAGCAGGGTGGTTGGTCGGGGGATAATCGGCATGGCGTTATTTCGAACCTCTCGGTACCTGGTGGATGGTCGGCGGCCATTATGTGCCAGCGGCAACAGTCAGGCGTCCGGGATTTCAATGTAGTCGGGTGACATGCTGTGCGCCGCGTCGGCCTTGGGGTCTTTGCCCGGGCGGCTGTTGCGCAGGCGGGCCTCGACCAGCGCGGCGGTGACGGCGCTGCTGTCGAGCACGCGGGGGTACAGCGGCAGCTGTTCCGCCAGGCGCAAGGCATGCGCGCAGGCGGCGGCCTCGAACCGGGCTCGCTGTTCAATCGACAGGTCGGGCAGCTGTAACAGCGCCGGGGACTGCCAGCGAAGCAGTGCACTGAGCAGACCTTGCTGTTGCTCACTGAGTGCCCCGGCGTCGACGAACAGCGGGGCGAAGCACGCGCTCGGCAGCGTCTGCCGCAAACGCGCATGGCTGCCGGCGACCGCGCTACGCGCGCTGCCGCTGCCGTCTGCATGGCGCTCGAACCACTGCGCCTGCGGGTTGGCCCCGGCGAGTTCGGCGATTACATTGTTCAATTCCCGTGCCTCGGGGAGTTCGCGCATGCACAGCTGACCGGGCGTCCAACGCGCGCCGGCCGGCGCCTCGCAGTCATGCATGCTGCAGCCCGATGCGATCAGCGCGAGCGGGAGCCCGGTCGCGGCATTCAGCAGCCACAGCTCGAAGTGGTCGGCCAACGCGAATGGCAGTTCCGCGGCATGCCGTTGCACTGCGGCCAGCAGCCGTCCACCCTCTGCGCGCACGCGCGCGTCGAAGGTCGGCATGCGGATCGGTGCGCGCCGCAGGCCGGCGCGCTCCGACCAGGTGCCGAATTTTACGTCCGGTACGCTCACGGCATGCCGTTCGAGGTCCGCGAGGTCGTCGTACAGGCATTCGCCACGCACGTACAGGGTCCAGCCGCGCCCATCGGTGGTCACTGCGTCGGCCCATTCGGTGACCACCGAATGCATCACCCCGCGAAATGGGCCGAGCATGCGCTGACCAAAACGCCTAACTGTGTTTGAATCCGGGTGCTGGGGCATGGTGGGGTTTTATTACGCCTGGCCTCCAGGCTCAAGCGCGGGGTGCCGGCGAAGTGCCGCGACGCTCGGCTGAATCCATTGCTGCAGGTGCCAATGACGCAGAACAGATGTCATCGCTGCCGGCTGATACGGGTCGTACTGGCCTCGATCGTGTTGGGCGCAGGGGCCGGATTCGGCGTGCTGGCCATCGGCGGCTCGGTCAGGCTGTCGATGACCGCCACCTTCTTCGGTGCGATCGGTCCGTTACTATGGCTGGCGCGGCAAAACCGTACCAAATTCAGGGAAGGCCAGTGAAATCTTTACAGCGCTGCGCCGGTCTCTAGTGTCAATCAACCCTCAGGCTGCACGCCATGCTGATCAAGAAGCCCGCCGACATAATGCCTTCCGATATTACCGACCCCGGTGTCTACGCGCGCAGGCGTGAATTCCTCAAGGCGGCCGCTGCGCTGGGGATTGGCGCTGTGGCCTCCGGTCCGGCCGGAGCACTGGTGAAGGCGGCCGGGCAGGGCACGCCGATCCCGGGCATCATCGAAACGCGTTACGGCGACGGTCTGGAGCCGACGGCATTTGAGTACGTCACCGGGTACAACAATTTCTACGAATTCGGCACCGACAAGGGTGATCCGGCAGAGCATGCACACACGCTGAAGACCCGTCCGTGGCACATCGTCGTTGACGGCGAATGCGAGGCGCCCGGTGAGATCGGCATTGAGGACGTGCTCACGGACTTCCCGGCCGAGGAACGCATCTACCGGTTGCGCTGCGTGGAGGCCTGGGCGATGGTCGTGCCCTGGGTAGGCTTTCCGCTCGGCGACCTGCTCAAGCGCTTCAAGCCGACCTCGAAGGCCCAGTACGTCGTCTTCGAGACCCTGGTGGACGAGGAGCAGATGCCGGGGCAGCGCCGGGCGGTGCTCGACTGGCCTTACCGCGAGGGCCTGCGCATGGACGAGGCCATGCACCCGCTGGCGATCCTGGCGACCGGCCTGTATGGCGAGCTGCTGCCGAATCAGAACGGCGCACCGCTGCGCCTGGTGGTGCCGTGGAAATACGGTTTCAAGAGCATCAAGTCGATCGTCCGGATCAGCTTCACGCGGACCATTCCGGAGACCACCTGGTGGCGACGGGCGCCCGGTGAATACGGCTTCTATGCCAACGTCAATCCGCAGGTGGATCATCCGCGCTGGAGCCAGGCGAGTCATCGCGTGATCGGGGAGGGCCTGTTCTCGAGCAAGCACCCGACCCTGATGTTCAACGGCTATGCCGAACAGGTGGCCGATCTCTATCGTGGCATGGATCTGAAGAAGTTTTTCTGATGCAGGCGTCTGTTCCTTCCGAGCGGTGGCTCATGCTTGTCGCCAAGCCGCTGGTGTTCCTGGCCTGCCTGGTGCCGTTCATGCAGCTGGCGCATGGCGCCTTTGTCGGCGATCTCGGGGCCAACCCACTCGAACTCGTGACCAACGTCACCGGGCTGTGGGGACTGCGCTTCCTGCTGCTCACCCTTGCCATTTCGCCGCTGCGTCGTGTCAGCGGCTGGAACTGGCTGCAGCGCTTTCGGCGCATGCTCGGGCTGTTCGTGTTTTTTTACATCAGCCTGCATTTTCTGACCTGGGTGTGGCTCGACCAGCAACTGGACTGGAGCAAGATCGCTGCGGATATCGTCAAGCGACCCTACGTGACCCTGGGGTTCACGGCCTGGCTGTTGCTGGTGCCGCTGGCGGCCACCTCGACGCGTGGCATGATGCGCCGGTTGGGGCGCCGCTGGCAGCGCCTGCACCGGCTGGTCTATGTGGCCGGCGTGCTCGGTGTGCTGCACTTCATCTGGCTGGTCAAGGCCGATCTGTTGCAGCCGCTGATCTATGCCAGTCTGCTGCTGATCCTGCTGGCGGTGCGCTGGCGGCCACATCTGCTCGGCCGACTCGCGTGGTCGGGCAGGACCATTAATGCTCGCTAATTTTTTGGAATGCAGGCGAGCCGATATACTCCGCCGCACTCGAGAACTTGCCGTACGAGAACAGGTTCAGGGGAGGATGGAGTAACGCCCCGCACTGCGGGGCGTTGTTTTTTCTGCCGCAGTCGCCAAGGCCGGCGGGTGCAGATCCCGGACAGGCATGGCTGCGGCGACCTGACCGCTACAGCGGCTTCTCCATGAACAGGCTGCAGGTGGACGGGATGAACCCGGCGCGTTCGTAGAGTCGCCGCGCACGCGGATTGTCATCGCGCACCTCGAGCGTGATCCGGCAACAGCCGAGCCGCCGGCCCAGGTCGACAATTTCCGCCAGTAGCCGTTGCGCCACTGACCGGCCGCGCCATTCGGGTAACACCGCGATGTCGTGGATATTCAGCAGCGGGAGCGCACGAAAGGTCGAGTAGCCCGCGAAGCAGGTCGCCATGCCAACTGGCGTGCCGTGCAGTTCGGCGATCAGGCAATGCACCCCCGGGTGCACAGCCAGATCACGCGGCAGACGCTCGCGCACGTCGGCGGGCAGGGGGCTGTCGGCGCCCATCGGATCGCGTGCATAGGCGTCCAGCAGATCGAGGTAGATGGCCACGTCACGCGCGTCGGCAAAATCGACCGGCCGCACGCTTAGCGGCATTTCAGGCATGCCGTCCGGCCTGGTCGACGGCGAACTGCCGGGCAACCCTCCCACTGCGCGAACCACGCTGGCGGGCCCAGTTCAGTGCCGCAAGCCGGGTCGCCTCGTCGCGGCAGCTGCCGGCCTGCAGGCGCCCCAGCCAGTGCTCGACGATCGCCAGGTAGTCGTCCTGGGAGTAGGGGTAAAAGGACAGCCACAGGCCAAAGCGCTCAGACAGCGAGACCTTCTCCTCGATCGCCTCGCCGGGATGGATCTCGCCGTCGACCACGTGCACGTCCTGGTTCTCGCTCTGCATCTCGGGCAGCAGATGGCGGCGGTTGGAACTGGCATAGATCAGCACGTTGCCGGCCGGCGCCGAGATCGATCCCTCCAGCACCGCCTTCAATGATTTGTACCCCGCATCGTCGGCCTCGAACGACAGGTCGTCGCAGTACAGCAGGAAGCGTTCCGGGCGGCCATCGAGGGTCTCGATGATCTCGACCAGGTCGACCAGGTGTTCTTTCTCGACCTCGATCAGGCGCAGCCCGCGCGCGACGAAGGCGTTGAACACGGCCTTTATCAGCGTGGATTTGCCGGTCCCGCGCGCGCCCCACAGCAGCACGTTGTTGGCCGGTCTGGCGCGCACGAACTGTTCGGTATTGCGCACCACCTCGGCCTTCTGCTGGTCGATGCACAGCAGGTCATCGAGCGCGACCCGATGCGGGGTCTTTACCGGCAGCAGGCGCATCCCCTGACGGTCATGACGCCAGCGATACGCGTCATGCACCCAATCCGGCGGTGTGGCGCGCCCGTCGAGCAGGGTTTCCCAGCGCTGCAGAAGGCGATTGGCGCGGGCAAAGAAATCGTCGGTTTCGGACATCTCGTGTTTGACCCCGGGCGTTGGTCGCGAACCGGGGCCCGGCCCGGCCAACTCGGTGGCGACAAAAAAAGGTTGCTATTTAAGATAATGCTTATAAACTTACATTCAATCGGCTAGGGTCCGTACATGGGCCGTAGCAGCGAACTGTTTCGGGGATTACAACATGAAAAAGATCATTGCAATCTTTGCCTTGCTGGTGGCGGCGCAGGCATCGGCCTTTTGGGGTTGGAATGATGGCTCGGGCTATGGCGCCAGCCGCAACAACGGCTATTTCGACGGTGTCGGCGATGCAGACGGCGAGGCCGATTTCAGCTTCGACTTCAATATGACCGCACGCATGCGCGGCGAAGGCCGTGGGACTGGTAACGGTTACGGCTATGGTTACGGCTCGGGCAACGGCTACGGCTACAACTCGAGCATCCCTTACTACGGCGCACCCTATGGGTACCCGCCGGTGCTGCCACCGGCCCCCCCGGCCGAGTAAACCGGCGCACTGCCTCGGCAGGGGCGGCACCCCAAGCGGGTGCCTCGGCGTCTGTGGCCCCCAGCTGTTACGCATCAGCGTTCGGAGACGATCGCCACCCGCATGATCTGTCCCGGTTGCACGGAGAACGCGGTCTCCCCGCGGTGCTCATCGCTGCGTGCGAAGGCCAGATAGTCTCCGGCGGGCAGCACGACCTCCGTTTCCGGGTAGTAGCCGGCGTTGAACACGCGCCGCCGCGACTGTGCGCCATGTGCATCCTGTTCGACGCGGTAGACCGAAAACCAGGTGTAGGCATAGGCACCGAGCCCGGGGCCGGCGATCAGGCTCAGCGTGACGCGCGCGGCATCCAGGCTGATTGCCAGGTTCTGGGTGCCACCGGGCTCGATCTCCACCTCTGCCACGCCGGCGCTTTCGCCGACACTGGCGGTCACGCGATATTGGCCGCCAGGCAACACGAAATGCGCGCTGTGCGCCGGGCCGCGTGCATTGTTTTCGCTCGACAGCGGCAGCGCAGCGGCGCGGCCCTGCGGCTCGACCTTGAACCAGGTGTCCAGCAGGGTGTCGCCCTGACCGGTCAGCATCGCATAAACGAACAGCTCCCCCGCGTTCAGCGGCAGCTCCACGCTGGATGTCTCACCGGCGGACAGCGTGACGGTCGCCTCCGCGACGGCCTGGTCCCGCTGTGCGCTTACCCGGTACTCACCGCTCGGCAGGATGAAGCCGATCCGGTCCGCGTGATCGGCACTCGCGACCTCGGTCCAGTCTGCCGCACGATCGCCACCCTTGCGATACACCGTATAGCGCGTCTGGCCGAGGTTCTGTGCGCCGTCCGCCAGCTTGCTCGAAAGTTCCAGGCGTCCGGCGTGCAGCACCAACTCGCGCGTCACGATCGCACCCGCTGCAACCTGGACCCGGGTCTCGGCGCGGGCGTTGCCATAACTCGCCTCGGCGACGTAGTCACCTGCGGGTAGCACGAAGCTGGCGGTCTGCGCATAGCCGTTGCCGGCCATCTGGATGCGCACCGGGCGGCCATATGAGTCTGTGTCCTCGCGCAGCACCCGGAACCAGGCCTGGTCCGCGGCGACCCCGGCCTCGTCCATGAAGGCCCCGAGATGGAGTTCGCCGGCATTCAGGACGAGCTGCGACACCAGGACCCCGCTGACCGGGACCTGCACCGCCTGTTCGATCGTAACCGCGCCATTGCGTGCCTGGACAAGGTAGCGCCCCGGGCTCAACTCGAACGCGGCATGGTCATGTGGGCCTGCCGCGGCCATGATCGCGAAGCGGGTCTTGCCGAAGGCATCGGGATCTTCACGCAGCACCGTGAACTGCGTGCCCGGGTAGGGATCGGCGCCGGGTGCCAGCACGCTGCTGAGCTGCAGGTTGCCGCGCGGTTGCGGGTAGACCTCGGCGCGCGGGGCGAAGCGCGGGGGCGTATCCTGATCTGCAACAGGCCCGCGGTTTCCGTCTGCTGCCTGTGCCACCGGGAACAGCAGGACCAGCGTCAGGGTGGAGATCAGTTTGTGCAGGTTCACGGGGTTCGGCCTCTCGTGCGGCGGCGAATGAAAAATTCCGCTGGCCTCGGCCAGCGCCGGCAAGTCGCGGCGCCCGACCGGCGATTGCGCCGGTCGGTTGAGGATCGATCCTTGATCAGCCGTCGATGCGCTTGTACTTGATACGGTGCGGGTTGACTGCCTCGTCACCCAGGCGGCGTTTCTTGTCTTCCTCGTAATCCGCGAAGTTGCCCTCGTACCAGACTACCTGCGAGTCACCCTCGAAGGCGAGGATATGCGTGGCGATGCGGTCGAGGAACCAGCGGTCGTGCGAGATCACCACCGCGCAGCCGGGGAACGCAAGCAGGGCCTCTTCGAGTGCGCGCAGGGTCTCGACGTCGAGATCGTTGGTGGGTTCGTCGAGCAACAGCACGTTGCCGCCGGACTTCAGCAGCTTGGCCAGGTGTACGCGGTTGCGCTCGCCACCGGACAGGTCGCCGACCCGCTTCTGCTGGTCCGAGCCCCTGAAGTTGAATCGCGAGCAGTAGGCGCGCGACGGCAGCTGGAACTTGCCGACCGTGATGATCTCCTGGCCGTCGGATATCTCTTCCCAGACCGATTTCTTGCCGTCCAGGGCATCACGGCTCTGGTCGACGTAGGCCAGCTGCACGGTCGGGCCGATGCGCAGCTCGCCGCCATCCGGTTTCTCCTGGCCGGTCAGCAGGCGGAACAGCGTGGTCTTGCCGGCGCCGTTCGGACCGATCACGCCAACGATGCCGCCCTTTGGCAGGTTGAAACTGAGGCCGTCGTATAACAGCCGGTCACCGTAGCCCTTCTTCAGATTCACCGCCTCGATGACCAGGTCGCCAAGGCGCTCGCCGGGCGGGATGTAGATCTCGTTGGTCTCGTTGCGCGCCTGAAAGTCGCTGCTCTGCAGCTCCTCGAAGCGCGCCAGGCGGGCCTTGCTCTTGGCCTGACGACCCTTCGGGTTCTGTCGCACCCATTCGAGTTCTTCCTTCATTGCCTTGATGCGGCCCTGCTCCTGCTTCTGCTCGAGCTCCAGGCGATTCTCCTTCTGCTCCAGCCATGACGAGTAGTTGCCCTCCCAGGGGATGCCGTGGCCGCGGTCGAGTTCGAGGATCCAGCCGGCGACGTTGTCGAGGAAGTAGCGATCGTGAGTGACCGCGACCACTGTGCCGGGGTAGTCGTGCAGGAAGCGCTCGAGCCAGCCGACCGACTCCGCGTCCAGGTGGTTGGTCGGTTCGTCGAGCAGCAGCATGTCCGGCTTGGACAGCAGCAGTTTGCACAGTGCGACCCGACGGCGTTCGCCACCGGACAGCTTGGTCACGTCCGCGTCCCAGGGCGGCAGGCGCAATGCGTCGGCGGCGACATCGAGTTGGCGCTCGAGGTTGTGCCCGTCGCTGGCCTGCAGGATGTTCTCGAGTTCGGCCTGGCGTTTGGCGAGCGCGTCGAAATCCGCATCGGGCTCGGCATAGGCCGCGTAGACCTTGTCGAGCTCGGTCATCGCCTCCTTGATATGCCCGAGGGCCTCCTCGACATTGGCACGCACGTCCTTGGTCGGGTCAAGCTGCGGTTCCTGCGGCAGGAAGCCGATCTTGGTGCCCGGCTGCGGGCGCGCCTCGCCGTCGATATCGGTGTCGACCCCGGCCATGATGCGCAATAGCGAGGATTTGCCCGATCCGTTGAGGCCGAGCACGCCGATCTTGGCGCCCGGGAAGAAGGATAGTGAGATGTCACGCAGGATCTGCCGCTTGGGGGGCACGGTCTTGCTGACGCGATTCATGGTGAAGATGTATTGGGCCATAGGAGTCTGCTGCGTGGTACTGCTCGGTTTGCGGAGCCCGGGATTGTACACAGACCGCCGAGGTTTAAAAAAAGCCCGGTATGCCGCTAGCCTCACAGGCTGGACGAGGTACCGGTCATTTCTTCCGCGGGGGCGGGTAAGCTAGGTGGACGGAACGGCGACTCGGCGCAAGGCGGCGATACGCACGGCAATGCTGTTGGCCTGCGTGGCGATCGGTCTGCTCGGCTATGTGGCCGGCGGCGGGACGCGTCCGGCGCCGGGTACCACTGCGGTGGCTCCGGCCTTTGCGGCCGTGCAAGCGGTCGCCCGCGCCGGCATGACGCTGAATGTCGCCGCGACCGCAATGCTGTGCATGGCCGGCGGTCTGCTGCTCGCGGCGTTCGGCATGCTGCTGCGTGCCGAGCGAGCCCGTGAGCAGTCCGGGGCAAGGGATCCGCTCACCGGCCTGTATACCGAGGCCTATCTGGCCGAGGTGCTGCCCGGCCTGGTGGCACGCGACGATCGGGCGGGGCGCAGTCAGCTGGCCCTGATCCGGGTCGCTATCGATCTCATCGAGGACGTGCAGCGACGCTACGGCAGGCAGGCGGCCGACCTGGTGCTCGGGTCGATCGGCCGGCATATTCGTAGCCAGACCCGCGAGGGCGACCTGGCCGCATGCCTGGACCGGGAGGGTTTCGCGATCTACCTGCACTGCAGCGAGGTCGAGCAGGCCAAGGCGTTCTGTCGCCGACTGGGCAGCCTGCTGGCCAGCGAGCAGTGGGATTGGCGCGGGGGCATCATCAAGGTCACGGCCAGCATGGGGATCGCGCTGCGCGAGCCCGCTGAGCCGATCCGCGCGCTGCAGGCGCGCGCGCTGCTCAGCCTGGGCGAGGCACAGCGATCGGCTGGCGTCCAAATCGTTGGCTAATCCAGTGCCTGTTTGTGTTTGGAGCTGCTTGTGGGGACCGATTCGGGCGGGTATCCAGCAACTCGCGTAGGGGGTATCTGGCGTATGCCCTAATGCGCCGGATTACCGCCGAAACGGTGCCATACGCCGCGCTGTTGCACCCTGCCGTCACTGTCGAGACACGCGATGCAGTGCCCCGTTAAACGCGGGGCAGCACACCGTTGATCCGCTCAGCTGCGCGGCTTGTCGTGCAGTTCGGCCGCCAGCAGGGTGTTTTCGAGCAGTGTGGCAACGGTCATCGGACCGACGCCACCCGGCACCGGGGTGATCCAGCCCGCGACCTCGCTGACCGGCACCGTGTCCACGTCACCACACAGGCCGCCATCTTCGAGGCGGTTGATGCCGACGTCGATCACGATCGCGCCCGGTTTTACCCAGTCTGCCTTGACAAAGCGCGGCACCCCGACCGCCGCGACCACGATGTCGGCAGCGCGCACCTTGGCGGGCAGGTCCCTGGTCCTGCTGTGGCATACCGTCACGGTGCAGCGTGCCATCAGCAGTTCGAGAAACATCGGTCGGCCGACGATGTTCGACTGCCCGATGATTACCGCGTCCTTGCCGCTCAGGTCGATGCCGGTGTGGGCCAGCATGGTCATTACACCTTTCGGGGTACACGGCCGCAGCAGCGGTTGGCGCAGTACCAGGCGGCCGACGTTGTAGGGGTGGAAACCATCCACGTCCTTGGTCGGCAGGATGCGCTCGGTGACCGTGCCCTCGTCTATCTGTGCGGGCAGCGGAAGCTGGACGAGGATGCCGTCCACATTATCGCGGGCGTTGAGTTCGTCGATGATGGCAAGCAGTCCGGCCTCGCTGGTGTCGGCCGGCAGTTGCATGAGCTCGGAGTGAAAGCCGACCTGCTCGCAGGCGTTCCGTTTGTTGCGCACGTAGACCTGCGAGGCCGGGTTCTCGCCAACCAGGATCACGATCAGGCCGGGTGGCCGCTGACCGGCGGCGCGGCGGTCGTCCACGCGCCCCTTGATCTGTACACGGAGTTCAGCCGCAATCGCTTTGCCATCGAGGATCTGTGCGCTCATGTTGGTACTGCTGTCACCGGCTATATGCTGACGAAGCGGCATCATACCAGAGCGCGGCTGGTTCATTGACGGAACCTGGGTTCGCGCGTATTATTTAGCGCCTTCGCGATCGGGCGGAGGGTACCTTCGGGGTATAGCGCAGTCTGGTAGCGCGCCTGCTTTGGGAGCAGGATGTCGGGAGTTCGAATCTCTCTACCCCGACCAGTTTTTGACAGAAGGTTGCGGAATTCGGCCCCGATAGCTCAGTGGATAGAGCAGTAGCCTTCTAAGCTATTGGTCGGGGGTTCGAGTCCTCCTCGGGGCGCCAAATTCGCCGCGAGGCGCGCTGGGAACAGGTGGTCCGGTCCTGTCCCGGTGGTGATAAAATGCCGGCATCAATGGTGGACGTAGCTCAGTTGGTAGAGCCCTGGATTGTGATTCCAGTGGTCGTGGGTTCGAGCCCCATCGTCCACCCCAATTTTGTATGCGTCTGTTTTATTTGAGAATTCAGGCATGCGCTGTCGCGCAGTGGTATCACGCTCAGGGGGCCTTTCGAGGCCCTTTTTTGTTGTCCACCGTAACCCTCGGAAGGCGTCAGCCGACTTCGTCAGGGAGGGCCACACAGGTCGCGGCGCGAGACGCTCGCGGCGGATCACAGTGACGCCATTCACTTCTCTGGCGAGGCCATGGGTTGACCGGACGTCGGCGTGTCGGTCACATGCTCACTCTGCCCAGCAGCCACTTTGACAGTTCACTCCAAGTCTCCTCAGAGACCATCGGCCAATCTGCCTGGAAGGCGTCTTTCAGCCACTGATAGACCTGCTGCTCAGCCTTGGCCCACCCTTCGACCGCTTCGGTGCCGATCTCTTGGGCTGCGAGTGCAGCGATGCGCTGGGCCTGATCGATCAGCGGCGGGTTGGACTCAAGGAACCACTGGAAGGCTCCCGCGTCGATGTTGTCCGGGTCCAGTTCCTCAGGGATGTTGTACGTTGCCAGCTGCATTGGTGATCTCCTTGTCGGACTGCTCGTGAGTTTCCTGGGCCCTCGTGGTTGTCGCCACCCGAGCCTGGACATCCGACGGGGATGCGCCTTCAGCGTAACTCAGCACACGGAGTCAGATTGGGAACCGCAAGACTAAAATGGAATCTGTTGTTCCCGTTTGTGACGTGGGCCTCAGCGGTGGCCCGGCGGTTTGGGCATTGGGTCGGTCGCAACGTTCAGCCGGGGTTAAGACCATAGGTCACGGTCGGTTCCGGTCGGCCGTTGTGATGGTCGGGGATACCGACTGGCTCGGGTTGGCGGTAGGACTCCTCCAGCCAGCGTTCCAGGCTAATCTCTTCACGAGTATCAGCACGGCGTAGAACCGCACACCCTGTTTCGACCTCTGGGACCCTACTGAGGGCGAGATCAAGGCCGCAGGAGACTTCGCAGGTTGCCTCCAGGACTAAGTGTGCCGGGGCAGGGTAGATCGTGGCGGGAGCGGGCTTGCTCGGCCTGCCGTGGCCGATTGGTATCACTCCGGTATCACGGCCACCTCGGCGGTGCGTCAACTGCAAGGGATAGGGTGGACCTCGATGTCCAGGCAAGCGTGGACTGGCATTGAACTTCCGATCCTGTCACGCCTCAGGTTTAGATGACGCTTCCGGGCCAACACAGAGTTGGCGGCAAGCTCGGCCTTCAGTTCCTGTTCGTAATCTTGTGGGGCATGGTCAACGGTGAGTGAGTCGGGTGATGCGTCTGCGATCCGTCAGGCCAGGATGGCTTCCTGCTCATTGTGCTTGGCAACCCTCTCGGTCATATCACTGGCAATGAAAGACGCACCTTCCCAATTCTGGTAAGCACTGGAGTCGTTGGGGAAGTACTCCTCAGTGATCATTGCCTTCAGGGCCTGGGCCTCGCTGGCTGCGCGGAGGATTGCTGAATCGTTCGGGCTACCCTCAACGACCTCGACAGTCGCGTGGTACTCGGCGTGCATCGGGTCGCGCTTCTTCTGGGCCACCTTCAGGTCGCTGGTCTCCAGGGGTCGGCGGAAGAAGTTGTGCCCGGCGTATCTAGCGCCGCGTTTCGCCGGTCAGGCGCGCCACCACCATCATCAGCACCGGGAATCCGAGTGCGAAATAGATCAACAGCGGAAGTACTGCCGACCGTCGCGGCGATTCGAACGCGGCAGTCGGGTAGGTCACTGCCACCACCCCGGCGACCTCGCCGACCTTGCCGGTGGAGTGGCACTGGAGACATTCGCGAGCAAAGATCACGGGGTAGGCGACGTCCAGGCGATCGTCGCTGACGCGCGTCTGCGGCTGCCCGGTCTGAAAAGCGGCCATCACACCCGGATCCGTCTCTTTGAGCAGCTGGCTGTCGCGCAGATCGCCGAATTGTGCGGCGACCTGTGTGCCTCTGCTTAGAAAGATGGTCACGCCCGGACCGGCCTGCTCGATCCGCAGCGCCATCTGCTGCAGTTGCTCGCGGCTGGCTCCGACCGTCATGAGGCTGTACAGCGACTGGAAAGACAGCGCCGCGGCGTGCTCGGCATGCTGTCGCACCATGGCCATAGAGGCTGGCCTTATGCCGGCAAGATAAGATGTCAACGTGGCTCCTGCTGCGAGCAGCAGATACAGCGACGCGATCGCGAACCAGGTGCTGCCCGGCAGCCGCCGCGGGCCCCGGCCGGTCCGACGCTGTGCCGAAATGACGCGAGGGGGCTCATTCTGATACATGGTCTGATCCCATTTTGGGCAGTGACGATACGGTCCGGACAAGGGTTTCGCTGCCGTCGTAGCGACCGACCAGAAAGCCGTTTTTGGATCCGTGCTTCACCTCGTACATCAGGTCATCGGCGAGGCGCAAGACTCGATCGCTGGTTATATCGCCTGCCTTTGCGACGCACACGAGCCCGATGCTCGCGCTCACCGGGGCGTCCGCGGCGACTCGAGCGGAGGCCGAGCGGATCGCCTGCATCAGACGCCGTGCCTCGAAATCGGCCTGCTGTGGCTCAATGTGATCGACCAGCAGGACAAACTCGTCACCGCCCATACGCACAAAGGTGTCCTCTTCGCGGATCGCCTGTTGCACCTGCCTGGCGATCTCGATCAGCAGTTGGTCGCCACGATCGTGCCCGTAACGGTCGTTGATCTGTTTGAAGTTGTCGAGGTCGACGAGGGCGATCAGCGGTGTCGTCAGATGGCGGCGCGCGCGCGCCAGGCTGCGGTTGAGTCTATCGGTGAGCAGCAACCTGTTCGGCAGCCCGGTCAGGTAGTCGTGGGTGGCAAGGTCACGGGCGTGCTGCTCGGCGGCCAGATGTTGTTCCACCTCCTCCTGCAGGCGGGCGTTCTTGCGCATCACGTAGGCCATGACCGCAAACACGACGGCCAGCAGGGTCACGGCGCCAAGCACATAGGGGAAGGCTGTTGCCCAGTCGAGGGCTGTCTGCGCGGGTCTGAAGATGAAGCCTTCGAGCGCTTGACCCTTGGGGACGAGACCGAGGCCGCTGAGCTGGTCGCGGATCTTGATCCAGCGCAGCTCGCTGATATGGCCGATCTCGACCAGGTCGGCCATGACCGACTCGCGCACCCCGTCGGCCTCCAGGCGCAGCAGCGGCCTGCTCTTGTCGGTTGCCCACTGCCGGACGATCAGGTCGATCGCCTCCTCCGGGTGCTCCAATGCATATTGCCAGCCGCGCAGGCTCGCGTCGCGAAATGCGACGACCAGGTCCGGGTCAGACTGCGCCGTGTGCAGATCGGTGAACAATATATCGCTGTAGAACTGGATGCCGTAGGCTGCCGGGTCGAAAACGACCGGCTCGATCCCCGCCTGCTGGAGTATGTGTGGCTCGTTGGAATTGTAGGCGTTGAACGCGTCGACCCTGCCTTCGATCAGGTCGCTGACCTCGGCGCTGGAGTCGACCCGGACGATCCGGTTCAGCAGGCCTGCCTGGTCAAGCATCGCGATCAGGGCCAGGCTGCGGCTGCCGGGCAGCAGCATCACCTTGCGGTCGCTGAGATCGCTGAGCACGCTGATCCCGCGGTCGCGGAGCGCGACCAGGCGAAGCGGGGATTTCTGGAAGATCGCGGCGACCGCCACCACGGGGCGTCCGTTGGCGTAGTCGACCAGCAGGCCGCTGCCCTCGATGCCGAAGTCGGCGCGTCCCGCCAGCAGCTCGCGCACCGGCGATATGTCGCTGCCGCCAGCACGTATCTCGACGTCCAGGCCGGCATCGCGGTAATAACCCAGTTGTTTGGCCATGTAATAGCCGGCGAACTGGAACTGGTGGTGCCAACGCAGTTGCAGCCTGACCGGCCGCAGGTGCTGTTCGTCGGCCCTGGCGGTCGCTGACAGCAGTAATCCGGTGATACAGATCAGCGCACACAGCAGGCCTGCGCGTCTCAGGCGCCGCAAGAGAAAATCCTTCTTGGTTTGCGTCATGTCTCGCGGGCTTCCCAGGATAGGTTTGATAGCGGCCCGCACGGAACCGGCTTTAACCTGGGCGCGGCCCGCCGGCCGCCGGCTTGCTTGACGCTACCGGCGAACTGCCGCAGACTGACCGACTTTTCCGGGGTCCCTAGGCTATCCCCGGCCGACGGCCCCAGCAGGGGCCGTTTGTATTTTGATTTCAAGGTTTTAGAGGTGGCTGATGTTCAGCAAAGACATGCGTATCGAGGGTTATGACGACGAGTTGTTTGCGGCCATCAAGGCGGAGGAGCGCCGTCAGGAAGAACATATCGAGCTGATCGCATCCGAGAACTACACGAGTCCGCGGGTGATGGAGGCGCAGGGATCTGCGCTGACCAACAAGTACGCCGAGGGTTACCCGGCGAAACGCTACTATGGGGGCTGCGAGTACGTCGACAAGGCCGAGCAGCTGGCGATCGACCGGGCCAAGAAGCTGTTCGGTGCGGACTATGCCAATGTGCAGCCGCATTCAGGCTCGCAGGCCAATGCCGCGGTCTATATGGCGCTGTGCCAGCCGGGCGATACCGTGCTGGGCATGAGCCTCGCTCACGGCGGCCACCTGACCCACGGTGCCAAGCCGAACTTTTCCGGCAAGATCTATCATGCGGTGCAGTACGGCCTGGATCCGGCGACCGGCGAGATCGACTATGACGAGGTCGAACGCCTGGCCCTCGAGCACAAGCCCAAGATGGTCGTGGCCGGCTTCTCGGCCTATTCGCGAATTGTCGACTGGCAGCGTTTCCGCGATATCGCCGATGCGGTCGGTGCCTACCTGTTCGTGGACATGGCACACGTAGCGGGTCTGGTCGCGGCGGGCATCTACCCGAGCCCGGTGCAGATCGCAGACGTGACCACGACCACCACGCACAAGACGCTGCGCGGGCCACGTGCAGGCCTGATCCTGGCCAAGGCGAACGCGGAAATCGAGAAGAAACTCAACTCGGCGGTATTCCCGGGTGGCCAGGGCGGTCCGCTGATGCACGTGATCGCGGCCAAGGCCGTGGCCTTCAAGGAGGCGATGGAGCCCGCATTCGTCGAATACCAGAAGTTGGTCGTGAAGAGTGCGCGGGCCATGGCGCAGGTGTTCATGGAGCGTGGCTACGACGTCGTGTCCAAGGGCACCGATGATCATCTGTTCCTGGTCAGCTTCATCGAGGCTGGGCTGACCGGCAAGGACGTCGACGCCTGGCTGGGCGCGGCCAACATCACGGTCAACAAGAACGCCGTGCCGAACGACCCGCAATCGCCTTTCGTCACCTCGGGCATCCGGGTGGGCACGCCGGCGGTGACCACGCGTGGCTTTGGCGAAGACGAGTGCCGCACCTTGGCCGGCTGGATGTGCGACATTATCGACAGCCGTGGCGACAAGGCGGTGATCGATGCGGTCAAGGCCAAGGCCCTGCAGATCTGCGCCAAATATCCGGTCTATAAATAACGTGAGGATCGGATAGCCGGCTGCGGGGCGCGATGTGATTATGAACATGCAAGTCTTTGACGAGGCTGTGTGCGGTCTATCGGCCGGGCTTCGCATACCGATGCCGGGCTGTCTGCGCCCCGTTCCGATGGCGCGGACCTGATCGCGTGCGCTGCCCTTTCTGCGGAGCCCAGGACACAAAGGTCGTCGATTCGCGGCTGCATGGCGACGGGGACCAGGTCAGGCGGCGTCGCGAATGCATGGTCTGCAAGGAACGCTTCACCACCTACGAGGCGGCCGAACTCAATCTGCCGAGGGTGGTCAAGAGCGACGGCCGGCGGGTCAATTTCGACGGACGCAAGTTGCGTGCGGGGATCGAACGGGCGCTGGAGAAACGGCCGGTGTCGACCGAGGCGACCGATGCCGCGATCAATCACATCACGCGCCGCCTGATGGCCGGCGGCGAGGGCGAGGTCTCTTCGCGCAAGATAGGCGAGCTGGTGATGGACGAGCTGAAGAGGCTCGACCAGGTTGCCTACGTGCGCTTTGCCTCCGTATATCGCCAGTTCCAGGATGTGAACGCCTTCCGCGAAGAGATCGAGCGGCTCGAGAAGCAGCTCACGCCCGAGGCGCGACGCCAGCAGCTGGATTTTCTCGACGACGAGCACTGAATGCCGGCCTGCGCGGCCTGCGAGGTGGTCAATGCACAGCAGACAACACACCGGTCGGCCGAGTCGGCTATGTCCGCCGACCGCGCGTGGCGGCACGCCCGCAGCAGACGAGGGTTGAGAAATGGCGGCGACATTCAGCGCGGCTGATCATCAGTTCATGGCGCGCGCCCTGCGCCTGGCCGAACGTGGCCTCTACACCACAGACCCCAACCCGCGCGTCGGCTGCGTGCTGGTGCGCGATGCCGGGGTGGTAGGCGAGGGATGGCACCGCAAGGCGGGCGAGGCACATGCCGAACGGATTGCGCTCGCCGCGGCCGGTGCGGCGGCGCGCGGCGCGACCGCCTACGTCACGCTCGAGCCCTGTTCGCACCATGGCCGCACACCGCCGTGCTCGGTTGGACTGATCGAGGCCGGGGTGTCACGCGTGGTCGCCGCGATGACCGATCCCAATCCCCTGGTGTCGGGTAGCGGGCTGGCCATGCTGCGCGAGGCCGGCATACAGACAGAGGTCGGACTGCTGCATGCCGAGGCCGCGGCACTCAACCCGGGTTTCGTGCAGCGTATGCAATATGGCCGTCCGTTCGTGCGCTGCAAGCTGGCGATGAGCCTGGATGGGCGCACCGCGATGGCCAACGGCGAGAGCCGCTGGATCACCGGCGAGGACGCCCGCCGCGATGTGCAGCTGCTGCGTGCGCGCAGCAGTGCAGTCCTGACCGGTATCGGCACCGTGCTGGCGGACGATCCGTCACTGAATGTCCGACTGGCCGACGATGCGCTGTTCGGCGCGCAAGGTTCGGGATATCGGCGCCAGCCGTTGCGCGTGGTGCTCGACAGCCGCCTGCGTACGCCGCCGCGCGCGCGCATGCTCGAGCTGCCCGGTAGCACGTTGGTAGTATGTGGTGAGGGCGCCCCGCGCGAGACGGAGGAAGAGCTGTGCAGCGCCGGCGCCGAGGTTCTGCGTCTGCCGCAGCTGGGTGGCCGGATCGATCTGCTGAAGCTGCTGCAGGCGCTGGCCGGGCGTGGGGTCAACGAGGTGCTGGTCGAGAGTGGCCCGACGCTGGCTGGCAGCTTCCTGCAAGGCGGTTTGGTCGACGAGTTGATTGTCTACATCGCCCCGCACCTGATGGGGCACGCGGCCCGCGGCCTGGTCAATCTGCCCGGGCTCGAGCATATGGAGCAGCGCATCCAGCTGGATTTTCACGATGCACGCCGCGCGGGCCGCGATCTTCGGGTCTCCCTCCGGCCGAGGGTCAGGTACGGAACTGCTTGACCAGGTTCTCCAGCTGTTCCGACAGCGCGGAAAGCGAATGCGCGGCCTCGCTCAGCTTGTCGTTGTCCTGCACGATCTCTTCGCCATCGCTGTTGATGCGCACCAGGCTTTGCGAGATATCTTCGGCGACCACCAGTTGTTCTGCCGCGGCACTGGCGATCTGCTGGTTCATACCCTGGATACTGGCAACCGAGCTGACAATGTTGCCGAACGAGACCCCGGTTCGTTCACCCTGTTCGACAGTACCTTTTGCCATCTCGCTGCTGTCACGCATCACCCGGGCCGCTTCGCGGGCCTGCGCCTGCAGACGCTCGACCATGCCGAGTATCTCCGCCGTCGACTGTTGGGTGCGATTGGCCAGGGTACGCACCTCGTCCGCCACCACCGAAAAGCCGCGACCATGGTCGCCCGCACGGGCGGCCTCGATGGCGGCATTCAGTGCCAGCAGGTTGGTCTGCTCGGCGATGCCCTCGATCACGTCGATCACGCCGCCGATCGCATCGCTCTCTTGTTCCAGTGAGTGGATCGTGGCCGTGGCCGATTCCACCTGGCCTCCAAGGGTCTGGATTGCCTTCAGCGTGCCCTCGATGATCGTGCGGCCTGCATTCGCCTCGGTATGCGCCTGATTCGCGCTCTCCAGGGCGCCCTGCGCGGAGCCGGCGACATTCGAGACCGTATGCGCCATCTCGTGTGTCGCGGTGGCAATCTGTTGTGTCTCGGACTGCTGGCGCCGTGAACGATTGAGGTTGGCCCCAGTCCGCGCGTCCATCTCGGCGGATGAGCGGGCGAGTTGTTGCACCGCTCGACTGACCTCGACCACGGTATCGCGAATCTTGGCGGCGAACTCGTTGAATGAATGGCTCACCTCGCTGATCTCGTCCTTGCCGCTGACCTCGAGGCGCGCGGTCAGATCGCCGTCGCCACGCGCGATCTCGCGCATCCGGTGCGCGACGCGCTGCAACGGTGCCGCAATGGTGCGGATGCTGGCGAGGTAGGCGGCGAACGCTATGCCGAGTCCGACCACGATCAGGCTGACCACCAGCCAGATCGCCGAACTGCGTGACTCGCCTGCGGCGCCGAGCTGTTCTGCGACGATCTTGCGGCTCTCCTGTTCGATCTGGGCTGCGTCCTGCATCAGGGCATCGGCGACCTCGCCATAGCGCTCGCGGGTGCGGCGCAGTTCGAGATGAATCTGCAGGGCCTCGTTGAAGCGTGCCTCGTTCGCCTGGGTCAGTTCGCTCAAGGCGGCATCGAATGTCTTGCTGGCAAACGGCCCCTTGCCGACCGGCCTGGATTTCAGTGACTCCGACTCCGCGAGCTGTGCCATATAGATCTTCAGATCGCTGAGGCTGACCTCTGCGGCCCGCACCAGATCCTGGTTGTCCGGATCGTCCTGCAACTGACGGTAGTCGAACAGGCGGGTCATCAGGGCGAGGCGGGCATCGGAAGTGGCCCCGACGATGGCCCATTCCTCCGAATCCCGCGCGTTGCTGGACTCGGTCTCCGCCATGCCGGCATCCCACTCCATGTTTACCAGCGCCTGGCTGGCCGAATCCTCGATCACCAGCAGCAGCTCCTTGGTCTGCTGTATGGTCGCCAAGAGCGCCTGGTAGCGTTCGACATATTTGGCGTGCAGCAATAGCAGTGAATCACGCACGCTGTCGAAGTCCGCCATTTTCTCGCGTACCTGGTCGAGTTGCGCGGCCGGTACCAGACCGGCACGGCTGATGTCGTCGAACGAACCCGCGGCCAGTTTACTGCCGGCATCGATCTGTGCCTTGGCCTTTTCACTGCGTGCGCTCAATGCCATGTCGACACCGATCATCTCCACCAGGACACCGCGTATTCCCTTGTCCACCGCGCGCGCGGTGTTGTCGACCGGGCCGGTGATCCGGTTGAGCGCGCCGCTGATTCGGTCGGCACCGTGCAGACCGGCAAGGCCTATGCCGACCAGCAGCAAGGCGATCACGAGGTAGCTGATACCGATTCTTCTGCCGACACTGGACACGGGGATACCTTTTGAGGAGAGGCTGTGCCGGCTTACTCGGCACCCCGGCGGCAAACTTGAGATGGGTAGGGGTGGCGGCGCTAGAATGGCGAAAGATATCGTTGGCGGCCAATCAGCGGGGAAAACGCATGTTCACCGGAATCATCCAGGCAATCGGCGAGGTCGTCGAGCTTCAGCAACGCGCCGGCGACGCACGGCTGCGTGTGCGCAGCGGCGGGTTGGATCTGTCAGATGTGGTGTTGGGTGACAGCATCGCGGTGAACGGCGTATGCCTTACCGTGGTCGACCGCCCGGTTGACGGCTTTGCGGCCGATGTGTCGCGCGAGACACTGTCGCTGACCGGGCTCGGCCAGCTCAAACCAGGCAGCCGGGTGAACCTGGAAAAGGCGCTGACCCTGGCAACCCGCCTGGGTGGGCACCTGGTCAGCGGACACGTCGACGGGTTGGGCAGTGTCATCGAACGACACGACGACGCGCGTTCGGTGCGCTTCACGATCGAGGCACCGGAACAGCTCGCCCGTTACATCGCGCACAAGGGCTCGATCACGGTCGATGGCACCAGTCTGACCGTGAACGCGGTCAGCGGCCGGCGCTTCGAGCTGAACATCGTGCCGCACACCTTGCAGGAGACCATCATGGATGGCTATACAGCCGGACAGTCGGTAAACCTGGAGGTGGACCTGGTTGCGCGTTACCTGGAGCGCCTGCTGCTTGGCGACCAGGCGGCACAGGCGACATCCGGCACGGTCGACGTGGCGATGCTTGCACGCACCGGGTTCTTGAAACAATGACCACCTCGTGGTGTCGGATGCCGCGGCGCGCGCAATGATCAGCTACTGAAGAAGCGCTCGATAGCACGCTCCGCCCAGTACTCTCCCGCCTCGATCACCTCGCTGGCACGGTAAAACTCGTGTGCGGCGCAGGTGTTGATCGGGATCTCGATCAGCAGGTCCGGTGGGTAGGCCGCCAGCTTGCAACGCGCAATGCTGGCCTGCATGGCGTCCAGCGACATCAGTGCCGCGTCGGTCAGGGACAGGCTCGATTGCTCTTCTTCGGCGCCTGAGTTCAGGCCCAGGCGCTCCTGGAGCTGATCGATAAAGGCATCGATCTTTTTTCTATAGCGGTGGTGTGGTCTCTCGATCCGCGTTGCGCCCGCATTGCGCCTGTTGCTGTCGCCGATCCGCTTGGGCACGCCCGACAGGCTGACCGCGATGATCGCATCCGTCGGGTCCTGCAGGGTCGGTGCGATCGGCACCGGGTTCAGGATGCCGCCATCGAGCAGCGGGCGGCCGTTGATGTTGTGCGGCGTGAACACGGTCGGCACCGCTATCGAAGCGCGGATCGCGTGAAACAGGTCGCCGCGCCGCAGCCAGATCTCCTTGCGCGCAAGGACGTCGGTGGCAACGATGGTCAGCGGGATCGGCAGGTCCTGGATCTGGTGCCGACCGACGAACTCCTGCAGCGTCTGCATCAGCATCTCGCCCTTGAGCATGCCGGCGCCACCCCACGCGACATCCAGGTAGCGCAGCACGTTGAATTCGGTGAGCTCTTGCACCCATTCGGCATAGTCGTCGAGTTTGCCTGCCGCATAGAAACCGCCAATCAGGGCGCCCATTGAGCTGCCGGCGATCGTGCCGATCTGCCAGCCCCGCCTCTCCAGGACGCGGATCACGCCGATGTGCGCCAGGCCACGCGCCCCACCACTGCCGAGCACCAGCGATATGGTCTTCGGGTCCGGGTTGCTCACGTTTGCTGTCTCGTGCGGGGCGGATCGATGGTCAAAGCTGTCTCTCCGTTAGGCTGGCCAGCCGGCGTGGCAGTGCGCAAGGTCAGAGCAAGTCGCCAGCTGCCGGCGGGTGATAAGCCCCGGCGCCGGTATCCGGGATTTCTCGACTGCTTGCACGGCCGGCACGATGTTGTCCTTCAGTGACGCCTGAGCGTCGGCAGCGAGTGGTGTCAGGTGGGCCCCGTCCAGTCTTCAATCGTCATCGTTTAACACTAGCACAGGGCGTTTGCCGGCCGATCTGCTATTCGCGGTCACCAGCCTCCAGTCGCCTTGCACGCTGCAGCGTTGCGAGCAGCAGCTCGCCGGCGCTGTCCATGTCCCCGGCAAATGCCGCCACGCCATCTTGGTGCCCACCCATCGCGAACACGCCGGCCGTGCAGTCCGTCCGGGTTGCCAGCAGTCTCTCGACCTCGGCCGCCATCGCCGGGGTGCCATACGCGGCCGCCGGGCTGGTCACCGGCAGCTCGAGCTGCCGGGCGTTGCGCCATATTGCGGCCGAATGCGCGTGGATCACGGCGTTCACGGCCGGTAGTACCCGATAGACCTGGCCATGGGTCATCGCCTCGGACGAGGGCCGGGCCGGGCCTCCGGCCTGGAGCCGGTTTTGCGCCTCGTCGAAATCCCTTACCCAGGCCAGGTCGTCCAGATGCAGCGCCGGCCTGCCACCGGTTTGGGTCCCCGAAATCACGAATCCGCGTGCCGCCCGGCAGCTGATATTGCCGTAGGCCAAGCCCTCGTAGCGGTCGGGGTCCTGGCCGATAAGACCGTGTTCGCGGCAACGTCTGAACCAGCGCAACAGGGCGGTCAGATCCGTGTCCGGGGGCAATTCGCCGGGCGAGTAGTCCAGCCGGTATTTGACGACGCCTTCAGATTCCGTCATCCGGGCATTCTCTCCTTGGGGCAAGGACTGGTAAACTGCACCGTTTGCCACCTCCGATGCAGCAGCATGGAACTGAACACTACCGAAGAAATCATTGAGGATCTGCGCCGTGGCCGCATGGTCATCATCATGGACGACGAAGATCGCGAAAACGAGGGCGACCTGATCCTCGCCGCGGAGCAGACGACGCCCGAGACGATCAATTTCATGGCCAAGTACGGTCGCGGACTGATCTGTCTGACCCTCACCAAGGAACGCTGTCGGCAGTTGCGTCTGCCGCTGATGGTCAATACCGACAATCAGCTGGAGTCGACCAATTTCACCGTCTCGATCGAGGCTGCCGAGGGTGTCACGACCGGTATCTCCGCGGCCGATCGCGCGACAACGGTGCTGGCGGCGGTCAAGCCGGATGCACAACCGCAGGATCTGCTCCAGCCGGGTCACATCTTCCCGCTGATGGCGCAACCGGGTGGGGTTCTGGTGCGTGCCGGACATACCGAGGCCGGCTGCGACCTGGCCCGGCTGGCCGGTCATTCCCCGAGCGCGGTGATCGTCGAGATTCTCAACGAAGACGGCAGCATGGCACGCCGTCCGGACCTCGAGAAATTCGCCGCCGCCCACGACCTGAAGATCGGCACCATCGCAGACCTGATCCAATACCGGATCAAGAACGAGAAGACCGTCGAGCAGGTCACCTCGTGCAGCCTGCCGACCGAGCGTGGTGATTTTCAGCTGTATGCGTACCAGGACGTGATTGGCAACGAGGTGCATCTGGCCCTGGTCAAGGGCGAGGTCAGTCCCGACCGGCCAACCCTGGTGCGGGTACATGTGCAAAATTCCCTGTGCGACCTTTTCGAGGGCGCGCGCGACTGTGGCTGGCCGCTGCGCCGCGTGATGGAACAGGTGTCCGAGGAGGGCGAGGGTGTGATCGTGGTGTTGCGCAACTACGACACCGCGCGCGACATCATCCACCGCATCCAGGACTACAAGTGGCACGGGGTCGAGGACAGGATTCCGGAGCGCCACAAGCGCCAGGACGACGATCTGCGCACCATCGGTGTTGGGGCACAGATCCTGTACGACCTCGGGGTACGCAAGATGCGCGTGATGAGTGCGCCGAAACATCTGCACGCGCTGGCCGGCTTCGACCTCGAGGTGGTCGAGTTCGTCAGTACCGAATAACCCCGCGGGGACACGCTTGAAGAGGAAATCTGCATGAGCATCAAGACCATCGAGGGTGGCCTGGTCGTCACCAATGCCCGGTTCTGCGTGGTAGTGGCGCGCTGGAACAGCTTCGTCGTCGACAGTCTCGAGGCGGGTGCGATCGATACCCTGAAACGCCATGGTGCGCGCGACGAAGACATCACCGTCGTGCGCCTGCCCGGGGCATTCGAGATGCCGCTGGTACTGGACAAGGTCGCAGCCAAGGGCGAGTACGACGCGATCGTTGCGCTCGGTGCGGTGATTCGCGGCGGTACGCCGCATTTCGAATACGTGGCGGGTGAGTGTGTGAAGGGCATGGCGCACGTCACCCTCAAACATGGTGTGCCGATCGCATTCGGCGTGCTGACCGTGGACAGCATCGAACAGGCCATCGAGCGGGCCGGTACAAAGGCCGGCAACAAGGGCGGTGAAGCGGCCGCCAGTGCGATCGAGATGGTCAATCTGTTGCGTGAGATCTGAGGCAATATCATCGTGAGCCGGCAACGCAGCCGTTCGCGCAGTCTGGCCATCCAGGCCCTGTATCAATGGCAGATGGCCGGCCAGGACGTCGGCGCCATCATCAATCATTTCATGCTCGAGCAGGATGCGAAGACGTTCGACGGCGGGTACTTTTCGGAACTGGTGCGTGCCGTGCCGGCACGTATCAATGAGCTCGATGCCGCACTGACGCCCTGGATCGACCGCGCCCTCGAGTCGGTGGATCCCGTCGAGCGTGCGATTCTCCGCCTCGGTGCCTACGAACTCATCGAGCACCCGGAGATACCCTACCGGGTGGTGATCAACGAGGCAGTCGAGCTGGCCAAGACCTTCGGTGCCGAGCAAGGCCATCGCTATGTCAACGGGGTCCTCGACAAGGCCGCGCGTGCGCTGCGCCCGCTGGAGACGGCGGCCCGGCGCTGACCGTCCTGTGCCGTGCCTGTCTCCGAATTCGACCTCATCCGGCAGTTCTTCTCCCGCGCCACCGCCGCGCGCGCGGACGTGCTGCTCGGCATCGGCGACGACTGCGCGCTATTGCAGCCGCCGTCTGGCCGTGTGCTGGCGGTCAGCATGGACACCCTGGTCGAGGGTCGGCATTTTCTGCCCGGCAGCGATCCGGTCGCGCTGGGTCATAAGGCGCTGGCGGTCAATCTCAGCGATCTCGCCGCAATGGGTGCCGAGCCGGCCTGGGCGACCCTGGCCCTGACCCTGCCAGGCGCCGATACCGTCTGGCTTGCCGGGTTCATGGACGGCTTCGCGGCACTCGCGGCGGAATACGCGGTGCAACTGGTCGGTGGTGACACCACGCGTGGCCCGCTGTGCATCACGGTCCAGGTGCATGGCTTCGTCGACCCGGACAAGGCGCTGCGGCGCTCCGGCGGGCGAGCCGGGGACCGCCTGTTCCTCAGCGGCCAGATCGGTGACGCGAGCCTGGCCCTGGCGATGTTGCAGCGCGGCGCAGTATTCCCGCCCGAATTCGACTCTCTGCGCCGGCGCCTGGATCGCCCGGAGCCGCGGATTGCCCTTGGGCGCCTGTTGCGTGGGCGGGCGCACGCCGCGATCGATGTCTCCGACGGTCTGGTCGCCGACCTTGGTCACGTCTGCGCGGCCAGCGGCCTGGGGGCAGTGATCGAGCTGGGCCGACTGCCGGTCTCGGCGGCGGTTGGCGAACAGTGCGTACGCGGCAACTGGCAGTATGCGCTGGCCGGCGGTGATGACTACGAACTCGTATTCAGCGTCGAGCCGGCCCAGGTGGATGCACTGCTGGGTGTGTGCGCCGATGCCAGTCAGCCGATACAAGAAATCGGCCGCCTGGTCGATGATAGTGGGATTGCGCTGGTGTACCCGGACGGGCGCGTGAGCAAGGAGACTCCGTTTGGCTTCGACCATTTTCGAACCTAGCCTGCGGGGCGCCCCCGCCCACTGCGGCATGGCGGCCTGCTAGACCATGCAGGACAGGCCTCTGCCCCGGCCGGCGATGGGCAATATTGTCCATCTGCTGGCATTTGGATTCGGCGCCGGGTGTTCACCAAAGGCGCCGGGCACCATGGGCACCCTGCTGGCGGTGGGCATCTATCTGCCCATGTCCCACCTGTCGCTGGCAGCCTATGTCGGGGTTCTGCTGCTGGTGGTCGTGGTCGGCGTCTGGGTATGCGACACGGCGTCGCGCGATCTCGGTGTGCACGACCATCCCGGGATCGTCTGGGACGAGATTGCCGGTTTCCTGCTGACCATGCTGGCGGCCCCGCCCGGCTGGCAGTGGATCCTGGTCGGTTTTGCGCTGTTTCGCCTGTTCGATATCTGGAAGCCATGGCCGATAGGCTGGTTGGACCGGCGCGTCGCGGGCGGCCTGGGCATCATGCTCGACGACCTGGTCGCCGGTGTCTTCGCGGCCGCGATACTGCAGTTGATGGCAGGCCTGGTGTAGCCCAAGAATCTCGCCAGCCGGCCAACGGCTGCGGGTAAATGAGTTGAAAAATCGAGGGAACAGCCGCAATTGAAGATGCTTCGAACCCCACCATCTCCGGTGATGCCGGTGAGATTTCCGGGCTAATGCGCACAGGCATACAGCGAGCGCTGGCCATCGTGGCCGCCGCGTTCCTGCTCGGCACGGCCGCGCTGGCGGGCCCGGCGGTGCGCGTGCTGGCGCTGTTTCCGGGCAAGGCGATGCTCGAAATCGACGGTCAGCGCAAGGTGCTCGCGGCAGGCCAGCAGGGTCCGGGTGGTGTGCGCCTGGTGAGCGCAGATCCCCGCCGGGCAGTGGTCGAGATCGAGGGTGTGCGCCAGGAGCTGCGGCTAGGCTCGGCGGTCAGTGCCAGCTACCGGCCGAACGAGCGGCGCGAGGTCCGCGTCCTCAAGGACCGCCGCGGCGGCTATTTCATCGACGGCCTGATCAACGGCCAGCCGGTCCGCTTCCTGGTCGACACCGGCGCGACCAGCATCGCGATGAGCGAGGTGCAGGCGGCCCGACTGGGGATTCAACACCGTGTCGAGGGACGCCGCATAGCTGTCGGCACTGCGTCCGGCGACGCCGTCGGACACCAGATCACGTTGCGCTCGATCTCGATCGGCGGGGTGCAATTCAACGACCTCAAGGCGGTGGTCATTGACGGCGACAGCCCGCGCAGCGTGCTGCTCGGGATGAACGTGCTGTCGCGGTTCGAGATTGACCAGCGCGAGAATCTGCTGATTCTGCGCAGCAAATACTGATCCGCCGGGCCGCTTCAGCCGGCCTGAAGCTCCGCCTCTTTGTCGTGCTCGATCAGCGCGTAGGCCGAGTGATTATGGATCGACTCGAAGTTCTCCGACTCGACCGTGTAGGCGCAGATGCGATCGTCGGCATTCAGCCGTGCGGCGACGTCGCGCACCATGTCCTCGACAAACTTAGGGTTGTCGTAGGCACGCTCGGTCACGTATTTCTCGTCCGGCCGCTTGAGCAGGCCGAACAGCTCGCACGAGGCCTCTTTCTCGACCAGGTCGATCAGTTCCTCGATCCAGATGAAGTCGCAGGTGCGTACCGTCAGCGTGACATGCGAACGCTGGTTGTGCGCGCCGCGGTCGGAGATCGACTTGGAGCAGGGACACAGGCTCGTGGTCGGGACCACCACCTTGATGTACATCTCCGGCTTGCCGTTGCGGATCTCGCCGATCAGCGTCACCTCGTAGTCAAGCAGGCTCTCGACGCCGGAGACAGGTGCGCGCTTGTTGACGAAGAACGGAAAGGCCATCTCGATGTGGCCGCGCTCCGACTCGAGGCGCTCGACCATCTCGCTGAGCATGTCCTTGAACGATTCGACCGAAATCTCGCGCTCGTGACTGTTCAGGATCTGCACGAACCGTGACATGTGCGTGCCCTTGAAATTGTGCGGCAGGAACACGTACATGCTGAAGGTGGCGACGGTGTGCTGCTCGCCCTCGCTGCGGTCCTGTATCCGCACCGGGTGGCGGATATCCTTGATCCCGACCTTGTTGATCGCGATGCGCCGGATATCGGCGCTGCCCTGGACGTCTTCGATGTCTGCGCCGCTGGTCGGCTTGGGAATTGCTGCGGTCATGTGTGTCCGAACGGGCCGCGCCCGCCCCTAAAGTCGAGTGAATTGCTCGGGATTATATGCGCCCAGCAGATGCGGCAAAACACCGGAAAATCTGTGGCGGAGCCGGGCATTATCGCCGCAAGTGCCCGATTGCGCTATCGTTTTGTCGTGGGCGGGGCCAGAAAAGCCTTTTAATTCAACGCCTACGGCCGATTATATAGTGCGCAAGCTGGCGCAGCGGATCGGCCGCCTGGTCGAGTGCGGCGATCGTGTCCAGGGCCTCGTCGATCAGGCGTCGCGCCATCTCGCGCGCCGCGTCCAGTCCGATCAGCGCCGGGTAGGTCGCCTTATCTGCCGCCGCGTCCTTGCCGCGCGTTTTGCCCAGGACCGCGGTATCACCCTCCACGTCGAGCACATCGTCGTGCACCTGAAAGGCCAGCCCGATGCACTTGGCGTAGCGCTCCAGGCCGGGCAGACGCGCATCCTTGGCGGCGCCCGCGGCGAGCGCGCCAAGCCGCACGCTGGCGAGGATCAGCGCCCCGGTCTTGTGAATATGCAGGTTCTCGAGCTGGGCGAGGTCGAGCTGCCGGCCGGTCGCCTCCATGTCCAGTGCCTGTCCACCCGCCATGCCGCGCGAGCCAGCGGCATGCGCCAGTTCGGCGATCATGCGCAGCCGATCGGCTCGGTCGATGCACAGGCCGTCGTCCTCGCACAACACGCGGAAGGCCAGCGTCTGCAGCGCATCGCCGGCCAGGATTGCGGTCGCCTCGTCGTAGGCCCTGTGACAGGTCGGGCGTCCGCGCCGCAGGTCGTCGTCGTCCATTGCCGGGAGGTCATCGTGGATCAGCGAGTAGGCGTGGATCAGCTCGACCGCGCAGGCGGCCCCGTCGAGGCAGTCCGGCCTGACGCCCAGGGCCTGCCCGGCGCCGTATACCAGCACAGGCCGGATCCGTTTGCCGTCGCCCAGCGTCGCGTAGCGCATCGCGGCATGCAGTCGCTTGGGCTGGGTCGTCTGCGCCGGCAGCCAACGATCGAGGGCCCGCTCGACACGCGCCCGGCAGTCGCCGAGGAACACCTGGAATGCCGGATCAAGCGTCATCGTCGAACGGTTCGGTCGCGGCGTCGGGTGTCCTGGCAGTCAGGATCTCGACCCGCTGTTCGGCGGCCTGCAGCGCCTGCTGACAACTGCGGGTCAGCGCGATCCCGCGCTCGAACGCACTGAGAGAATCCTCGAGGCTGAGTTCACCACTCTCCATGCGCTCGACGAGCGTCTCGAGTTCGCCCAGCGATTCTTCGAAAGACGGTGAGGTGGCTTTTTTCTTGCTCATCTAGTGTTTCCGGTTGACGGTGTTAAGCTACCGCAGGCAGCCACAGCAGGTAAACCCGGTGGGTGCAGAGTGACCGGCCCGCGCGTTAAACTCCGCCGCTATGCTAATCCGAAAAAACCCTTTGAAACTGCTCGTACGCGGCGCCGTGCTGGGCATGCTGGTCGGCTTGGCCGGCGCGCCCCATGCTGCGGATCCCGATCCTTATCGCGACTACCGCGGTACCGGGAGCGGTGGTGGGTTCGACTACGACGATAGCGGTGATATCCCCTGGATCGAGAACGAAACCGAGGTCCTGGCGATGCCGCAAGCCGAGAATCTCAGCCCGGTAGGGGTCGATGCGCTGCCGCGCGGCATGACGCTGCTGATCGACAGGTCGCGGATCACGGTCGACCCGAAAGACCGCGTCGTGCGCGTTTGGTTGTGGCTGCGCAGTGATCAGGGCGCCGAGTCTGGCTCCTTTGAGGGCTATCGCTGCGAGACGCGCGAGTACAAGGTTTACGCCTATGCCAATCCGCGCCGCGACCCACCGGTCTCCAAGGCAAAGGCACCGACCTGGCTGTCGGCCAAGAGTGCCGCGGGGGCCAACTACCGGCTTGAACTCCTCAACGACTATTTCTGCGGCATTCGTGGCGCTCGCACCGCGCAAGAGATCGGTGTTGCGATGACCGGCGAGTTTCGCCTCGAGCGCTTCTTCAGCAACTAGACCCATGCGACGGACAGACGAGCAGCGATGAGCGCCTACGACGCCTCGGCGATCGAGGTATTGAGTGGATTGGAGCCGGTGCGCAAGCGCCCGGGGATGTACACGGATACGTCGCGCCCGAACCATCTCGCCCAGGAGGTGGTCGACAACAGCGTCGACGAGGCGATCGCCGGATATGCCAGGAAGATCGAGGTCACCTTGTACAAGGACGGCTCGGTCGAGGTCAGCGACGACGGGCGCGGCATGCCGGTCGATATCCATCCCGAGCAGGGCGTCCCCGGAGTCGAGGTCATCCTGACCAAGCTGCATGCCGGCGGGAAGTTCTCGAACAAGAGCTATCAGTTTTCCGGCGGTCTGCACGGCGTCGGCGTGTCGGTTGTCAACGCGCTGTCGAAGCATCTCGAGGTCTGGGTCAGGCGTGGTGGCGTCGAGTACAACATCGCCTTCGCCAACGGCGAAAAGGTCTCCGAACTGGAGGAGGTGGGCAGGGTCGGCAGGACCAACACCGGCACCCGTGTGCACTTCTGGCCCGACCCGGTGTTTTTCGATTCGCCTAAATTCAGTGTGCGCCAACTGCGCCACCTGCTGCGCGCCAAGGCCGTGCTGTGTCCCGGTCTGACGATCCGTTTCTTTCGCGAGGGCGAGCCGGAGCACGACGAGTGGTGTTATCAGGACGGGCTGCGCGACTACCTGACGGATGCGTTGCACGGGGCGCCCAGCCTGCCGCACGAGCCCTTTGTGGGCAGCAGCGCGGGCAATGATGAGGCGGCCGAGTGGGCCGTCGCCTGGCTGCCGGAAGGTGGCGAGGGCGTGGCAGAGAGCTACGTCAACCTGATCCCGACGATCCAGGGCGGTACCCACGTTAACGGCCTGCGCACTGGTCTGACCGAGGCGGTCCGCGAGTTCTGCGAGTTCCGCAACCTGTTGCCACGTGCGGTCAAGCTGGCTCCCGACGACGTATGGAACAATGTGAGTTACGTGTTGTCGGTGAAGCTTCGCGACCCGCAGTTCTCCGGGCAGACCAAGGAGCGTCTGTCGTCGCGCGAGTGCGCGCCATTCGTAACCGGCGTGGTCAAGGACGCATTCGGCCTGTGGCTCAACCAGCACACCGATGTCGGTGAGCAGATCGCCGAGCTGGCGATCAACGCCGCGCAGGCGCGCCAGCGCGCCGGGCGCAAGGTGATCCGCAAAAAGATCACCCAGGGTCCGGCCCTGCCGGGTAAGCTGGCCGACTGCCTGTCCGACGACCCCGCGCGCACCGAACTGTTCCTGGTCGAGGGTGATTCGGCCGGCGGTTCGGCCAAACAGGCGCGCGATCGCAACTTTCAGGCGATCATGCCGCTGCGCGGCAAGATACTGAATACCTGGGAGGTCGATCCGGCCGAGGTGCTGGCCTCGCAGGAGGTGCACGATATCTCCGTTGCGATCGGCGTCGAGCCGGGCAGCGACGACCTGTCGAAACTGCGCTTCGGCAAGATCTGTATTCTCGCCGACGCGGACTCGGACGGGGCGCATATCGCGACGCTGCTGTGTGCGCTGTTCGTGCGCCATTTCCGCCCGCTGGTCGCCCAGGGCCATGTGTACGTGGCGATGCCGCCGCTGTTCCGGATCGATGTCGGCAAGCAGGTCTTCTATGCCCTGGACGAACACGAGCGCCAGGGCATTCTCGACCGTATCGCGGCCGAAAATCTCAAAGGCAAGGTCTCGATCCAGCGCTTCAAGGGGCTCGGTGAGATGAATCCTCTGCAGCTGCGCGAGACCTCGATCCATCCCGATACGCGCCGTCTGGTCCAGCTGGTGATCGAGCCGGGCGACGACACCAACCAGCTGATGGACATGCTGCTGGCGAAGAAGCGCTCCGCCGACCGCAAGGCCTGGCTGCAGCAAAGCGGCAACCTTGCCGAGGTGTCCTGAACGGCGCGAGTCGGTGCCCCGCCGAGGCATGTGCAGAAGCGGCTAAAGTTCACGGGGTGGATGGCCCCGCCGGTGTGACCGCGCCGCCAGATTGGCGCCGTTTATTGATCGACCTCAAAAAATCCGGCCTCGATCCAAGTATTTTATATCAGTATCCGCTAATATTGCGGCGCAATATAACCGCGCTCAAGGGTTCAGGTATGACCTATCGACGTTCGTTGCTTTCCTGCCTTTGCCTGGCGATGTGGGTCGCCGGGGGGGCCGCCCATGCCGCGCCGGATGGACGCGAGCTCTACATCGAGCATTGCAGCGCCTGTCACCAGATGCAGGGACACGGCGGCATCGGTCTGCCGCTGCCGAACGCCAAGCTGCGGGACGTCACGGATGACTATCTGTTCAAGACCGTGCGCCTGGGTAGGCCGGGTCGAGTCATGCCTGCGTTCCAGCGCATGAGCGATGCCCAGGTCCATGCGATCGTGAAGTTTCTGCGGGAGCGCTCCAAGACTACCGAGCCGACCTACAGCGACGCGCCGATTGTCGGCAACGCGGAGCAAGGCAAGGTCCTGTATGCCGAGCACTGCGTGAAATGTCATGGCGAGGACGGTAGCGGCGAAGGCCAGGGGACCGGGGTCACGGGGTCGCGCGAGCGATCGTTCCTGGTCATGCCGGCATCGATCTCCAATTCGGGGTTCTTGCAGTCGATCTCCGACCCGATGATTCACCATGTGATCGAGGTGGGACGCAAGTCTTCGGATATGCCCGCGTTTGGGGCAGGCAAGCTCGCTGCGCAGGAAATCAATGACCTGGTTGCGTATGTGCGCTCTTTCGAGCAGCGGCAGGTCGAAGCGGCCGCACTGGCGCCCGACGAGCGCCCCACGCATATCTACGAGTCGCCGTACGATTTCGACACCACGGTCGCCAATGTGAAGGCGGCGTTGACTGGCGCCAACTTCCGGATCTTCCCGGATCGCCTGGTCGAGGAGGGGTTGATCGACGAGTTCAGTGTCAACACACGCCAGATCGGCGTGCGCTTCTGCAATTTCAACGTGCTGTACGGCATGTTGAAGACAGAGCCGCGCCTGGGTGTGGTACTGCCCTGCCGGATCACCATCATGGAGCGCAAGGATGGAACTGTCCTGCTTGCCGTACCCAATCTGCGCGTGGTATCGCGCTGGTTCAATAACGACGAACTGGTGGAAATGTGGGACAGGATGGAGCAGACCTTCGTGTCGATTATCGAGGAGGTGACCCTGTGAAAACGCATCTGCGAAGCATCCTGCCCCTGGTTGCGCTTTGGCTGATCGGCGGGGCCGCGTTGGCGGACGATATGCTGATGGCGCGAATTCCGATGCGCGCGGAGATTGCGCTCGAGTATGTCAAGAGCAGTATCGAGGAGCACGGCTACTCGGTCGCGCACATCCAGTTGTGCGACAGTGGGATGTCGGACTTTGGGTACAAGAGCGATTTCTATCGCGTGGTGTTTTTCGGCAAGATCTCCGAGGTGCGGATGATCACCGAACGCTATCCGGAACTGGTCTCCTATGTGCCGCTAAAGATCGCCGTGATTGCCGAGAAGGACGAGACCCTGCTGGCTGTCCTGAATCCCGAGGCGCTACTGCCTTTCTTCGCCGCTGAAGAGGTGCAGATCCAGTTGGGTCGCTGGCACAGCGATCTGGTGAGCATCCTCGACGAATTACGCCGCGCCACCGGGCAAGGCCTCGCGGCCAGGAATTGAACCCGGCCGCTGATCCCGCGTGCCGGTCACGATGCTGAGTGATGGTGCACACTATGGCCACTTCAGGCATCTGTTTCCCCGGCTGCGCGGTTGCCGTTCCCGTGCCATCGCCTAGACTTCGAACAAATAACTCGAAGCATATTTCTCCAGGGAGTCGCCACGGTGTTCGAATCTGCAGTACTGGCTGAGGTGTTGGCAATGCGCTGTTTTCGACTGCGGGTGGCCTGACCCGCTGGCGAGCGCGTTTTCGGACTGTCATCCTTGACCCGCCACAGAGCATCCGTGCGAATGCTGGCGCTCGGCCTACTCGTGCTGTTGTCGGCCCTGCCCGCGTCGGCCGACCCCATGCTCGTCGCCCACCCTGCGGTGGACACGCATGAAGTGTCACTCAATACCACGCGCCTGATCTTCAGCATGCAGCTGGGGCAATGGCCCGACGGCACGCCGGTGCGCGTCTTCGTCCTGGCGGACGACAGCCAGGTGCACCGCGCCTTCAGCAAAGACCTGTTGAGTCTCTATCCACGCCAACTGCGCCGGGTATGGGACCGTCAGCTGTATTCCGGCACCGGTCAGGCACCCGAAACGGTGGCGGATGAAGGCGAGATGCGCAGCAAAGTCGGCAGCACACCGGGCGCGATTGGTTACCTATCGAGCGAGACGATCGATGATACGGTTCAAGTTCTCACAATCCGCTGACAGTGGCACTGCATGGCGCATGCGCCACTTTGCCGCGCTGCTCATCCTGGTGGCCTCGAGTTGCGTGGATGCGGTCGATTTTGGAACCGATCTGCAGGTCCACGGGTTTGCGAGCCAGGGTTTCGTCAAGACCAGTGACAACAGCTTCTTCGGTGACAGCGAATCAGGCAGCTTCGATTTCACGGAGTTGGGGGTCAACGCCTCGTACAAGGCCACCCCGTCGGTACTGCTGTCCGGACAGCTGTTGTCCCGCAATGCCGGCGACATGTACAACGGTTCGCTTACCGTCGACTACGCACTGGTGGACTGGAACTTGTCCAATAGTCATGAGCGGTCCTACGGCGTGCTTGTCGGACGCATCAAGAACACGCTCGGACTGTATAACGATACCCGCGATGTTGCGTTCACCCGCCCAAGTATCTTTCTGCCGCAGCAGGTCTATTTCGACAGCGTTCGCAACCTGTTCCTCTCGGCTGACGGAATGCATCTGTATGGCCGGTTCTATTCCGACCTCGGCCAGCTGGCGATGAACGTCGGGGTAGGTACGAACCCGGTGGACGATAATGTCGAGATTTCCTACCTGGGAACGGATTTTGGCGGCCGGCTGGATTCACAGGGCGCGGCTTTCATCGCCCGCGCAGAGTATGAAACCCTGGATGGCCGTTGGCGTCTGGGCCTGAGTGCGGCCAAGGCCAGCCTGGCGTTCGACGCTGCGCCGACGGACCCGATCGGCAGCGGCGATATCGATTTCGTTTACTGGGTAGCCTCTGCGCAGTACAACGCCGAACGCTGGAGCCTGACTGCGGAGTACATGCAGGAGCCGGTCGAGTTCCAGGCCTTCGGCCCACTGGTCGATGGCCGCGACAGCACCGTGCTGGGCTATTACCTGCAGGCCAGCTACCTGGTACGCAGCGACGTCGAGTTGATCGCGCGTTATGCAGAGGGATATGCGGACAAAGACGATCGAGACGGCACGCGCCAATCGGCCATGACTGGCGGCCTGGTTCCGCCGTATGCTTTCTATCGGAAGGACTGGATGCTCGGACTTCGCTGGGATGTCACACCGAATTTCATGCTGCGCGCGGAATACCAATGGAATGATGGAACCTGGACCTTGTCCAGGCGCGAGAACCCCGACCCGGCCGCGACCGTAAAGGATTGGGACATGTTTTCGCTGCTGGCCTCCTACCGTTTCTGAGTGGGTCTGCAGATGAGCGACGAGCCAGACGTGCAGCGACCGGAGACGGCGAGGTTTGTCAGCCTGAAATGGAAGGTTGGGCTGATCGTCAGCCTGGTCCTGGTGGTCGTCAATTCACTGATCACGCTGGTCGCCTATCGCCAGTCGAACCAGCAGTTCAACCAGCAGAAGCTCGATCTGCTGCGTCAGCAGCAGCGCACTATTTCAGGACTGTTGCAGCGTGATTATGAGCAGCTGAACAGCCTGGCCGGTTTTATTCCGCTGCTCAGCAGCGGGGCGCCGGGTGCGACCGGCGCCCGCTATCTGCAGTCCATCCTCGAACGGCACAGCGCCCTGTTGGGTCTCGAGTGGGGTATCGCCTCCTTGTCGTTCGTCGATCCAGCCGGGCGTCTGGGCTATAGCTGGCCGGACCCCGCGGGCACGGTCCGGCACCGGCAGTTGGCGCGCCGCGCTGCTGCCAGCGATGCTCCGGCAGGGCGCGTCGATTGCCTGCATGACTGCGTACTGACCCTGGCCGTGCCGCAACTGCTTGGGACGCTGCGCGGGGGAGTGCTGGTGGTCAGCCGTTCGGTCGCCGATGGTGTACTCGAATTCCAGCGGCTGTCCGGATCAGAGGTCGCGGTGCTGGCCGCGGGCCTGCCGGGCAGGGGCACCGACGAGCGGTCCGCGCGGCGTTATCTGAGCGGGTGGGGGGTCGAGGTGCCGGCGCTCAGTCATCCTGACCTCACCTACGGCATCCTCGAGGCCCTGCAGGCACGCTATGCCATGTCCGAGTTGTCACACCAGGCAGCGTTCGTCGAATACCAGGGCCAGTGGTTTGCCTGTCTCTTGGGGCACGACGACGCGGCGGGCAAAGACACTGCGTTCCTGGTGATCAGCCCGGTCAGCGAAGACATGGCGCAACTGGCCGATGCCAACCGGGTCATCCTGACCGCGGGGATTGTCGGTTTGCTCGCCACTGGCAGTATTCTGCTGGCGTTTCTTTGGAAGCCGATGAGCCGGATTCGACAGCTCGCATCGGCCCTGCCGGCGCTGGGTCGCAGTAATTTCACGGCACTGCGCGATGCGCTGCCACTGCGTCGCGCGAGCATTGCCGAGGACGAGATCGACGTCGTGGTGGATTCGGTGCGCCGTCTCTCGGATGATCTGGAAGGCGCGCTGGAGGCGCGTCTCGAGGCCGAACAGAACCTGGTCTGGCTGGCCGACCACGACCCGCTGACCAATCTGTACAACCGCAGGCGTTTCCAGGAGATCTTCGACCGCATACTGTCGCTGAGCGTGCGCTACAAGCGCACCGGGGCGCTGTTGTTTCTCGACCTGGACCAGTTCAAGTTCGTCAACGATCTGAGCGGCCACCAGGCGGGTGATGCCCTGCTACTGCTGGTGGCCAGCACTCTGCGCGACGCGGTCCGCCACAGCGACATCCTGGCCCGCCTCGGCGGCGACGAATTCGCCCTGGTACTGCCGGAGGCAGGTGCAGAGGTGGCGATTTACATGGCCAACAAGCTGCAGCACGATCTGAAGCAGGTTGATTTCGCCGCCAACGGCCGGCCGCACAAGGTGAGCTGCAGCATCGGAATTACCCTGTTTCCGGACCACGGCAGCGGCCTCAACGACCTGTTGGCGAACGCCGATATGGCGATGTACCAGGCCAAGGAGGCCGGCGCGGGCCGCTGGCACCTGTACTCGCCGGACGAACTGGCCAAGGAACTGCTGGCGTCGCGCGCCAAGTGGCGTGAAAGGATCAGCCAGGCGCTGATCGACGACGCCTTCGAGCTGCACTATCAGCCGATCTACGACATCCGCAAAAAGCGTGTCACACGCTACGAGACACTGGTGCGTATGCGCGACAATGTCGGCCGCCTGGTGTTCCCGGACAATTTTATCCCGATCGCCGAGCAGTCCGGACAGATCCACGAGATCGATCGCTGGGTGATCCGCAAGGCGATCGCGCGGGTCAAGGAAAATGTCGGCCTGTCTCTATCGGTGAACCTTTCCGGTCGGGTGCTCGATGATCCATCACTGCTCGAGTGGTTTCACCAGGAATTGCAGCACAGCGGGATCGACCCGGCGAACCTGATCGTGGAGATCACCGAGACGGCGGCCGTAGCGAACGTGCAGGATGCAATCGCGTTCATGCGCGAGATCAAGGCCCTCGGCTGCCGTTTTGCGCTGGATGATTTCGGTAGTGGTTTTTCATCCTTTGCCTACCTGAAGCAGTTGCCGGTCGACATCGTAAAGGTGGACGGCGCCTTCATCCAGAATCTCGCAACCAGTGCCGAGGACCAGCTGTTCGTCAAGGCACTGACCGACGTGGCGAAGGGGCTGGGCAAGACCACGGTGGCCGAATTTGTCGAAAACGCCGAGACCCTGCGCCTGCTAGAGAAATTCGGCGTGGATTTCGCACAGGGTTATCACATTGGCCGGCCGGCACCGGAGATGTTCGGCAGATCCTGAAAGGTCGCTCGATGCCGCCCGCCGGGCGAGCGCTTATCGACCTCGAGCGAACTGGCGCGCCGGCCCGAAAGGGGCCGGCGCAGCGGATCTGCGTTGGGGCCTAAACTCCCAGCGGTCGTTGCCGATAAGGGGGCATGGCTAACATGGTCGATACCAACGCACTGCGCAAGATCTCAATTCTCGCCGACCTCCCACCTTGGCAACTCGAGGTGATTGCGGAGGCCGTAGAGCAGGTTGAGTCAAGGAAGGGCAGCGTGATCCTGGAGCGCGGTAGCGACGACGGTTACACCTACTTCCTGACCGAGGGTGAGGTGGAACTGGATGCGGCGGACGGGCTCAGCAAGACCATCGCCGTGGATGAGCAGACCAGCCGCCATCCAGTTGCCAACCTGCGTCCACGTATCTTCGGAGTCACTGCCCTGAGCCGTGTGCGCGGCATCCGCGTACCGGATATTGTGCTGAGTGCCGCAGGTTGTGATGGCAGGGTGCACGACCCCGACGCGATCCAGGTCGAGAGCCAGGAGGAAGAGGAGCGCCGGCAACTCGAGTCAAAGGTGAGCTTTCAGCTATACCGCGACCTCAAGAGCGACAAAGCTATTCTGCCCAGCCTTCCTGATCTGGCACTGCGCATACGCCGTGCGATCGATGAGGACATGAGTGATGCGCGTACCATTGCGCGCCTGGTGGAGGCCGACCCGGCAATGGCCGCCAAGCTGCTCAAGGTCGCAAACAGTGCCATGTACGCGGGATTGGGGGCGGTGGAGAGCTGTTCGGCTGCGGTGGTGCGTCTGGGCATGCAGACCACCAAGCAGCTGGTGGTGAGCTTCGCGCTGAAGGAGGTGTTCCGTAGCCAGGATCCCGCTATCCAGAAGCGCATGCACGTGTTGTGGAAACACAGCGCGCAGATCGCCGCGCTGTGCTTTGTGCTGGCGCGCGAGATCAGGGGGATGCAGCCGGAAGAAGCGCTGCTGATTGGTCTGGTCCACGATGTCGGTGCCATCGCGATCCTCAACTACGTCGAGAAGTATCCCGAGCTGGCCGAAAACGAGGCGGCGCTAGAACAGACTATCGAGCGCATGCGTGGCGAGCTGGGTGCGATGATCCTGCGTGAGTGGAAGTTCACGCCGGCCGTTATAGCCGGGGCGCGGGACGCCGAGAATTGGCTCCGCCGGCAAAGCGGCAATGCCGATTTCACTGATCTTCTGATTGTCGCCCAGGTCCACGAACGGTTGCGCAAGCATCAGCTCGACGGACTGCCGCCGCTGGAGCAGATCAGCGCGATTCAGCGCGTGCTGGGTGAGGAGGCGACACCGGAGCGGAGCCTGGAAATCCTGCATGACGCGAAGGCCCAGGTCGATGAGATGCGCAGTGTGCTGAGAGGTTGACAGCCCAGTGCAGGGCTGCGTTCTATTCCGTCGCTATCTGCGGCGGTTGTGCAATCCGCGCAGGCTGCGCATGGAGCGCAAGCCGTAATCCGGCGGATCCCGGCGGATACGGGGCAATACGCTGCTTTATTCCAAACTGCAGCCACCTTCGATGCGTGCAGCGCCGCGTTCAGCGGTTGCGCTGCGCCTGCAACAACCCTGCGTCCTCAACTGCCGCCGATCAGTGCGCGCACCTCGCGCACGTCGGCATCGGCCTCATCGAGGATGCTCAGGGAATGACGCGGGGTTAGCTGGCCACGCGCGAGTTTGTGGAAAGCCGGAACCTCGTCGATGCGCGGCAGCCTGCCCTGGCCGGCGCTGCCGATCAAGGCATGCAGCTGGGAGAGAATCACCACGTCGGTATTGTCAGGTATCGCGCTGCCGACGCGCTGCCAGTTCTCGGCATCTGTAATCACATCGCCGAATTCGTCGCCCAGACGCCAGTGGCGCAGGGTATGTACGCCGACCTCGATGCGCAGGCTGGCGATCGCATAGTCGATTACCTCCTGACGACGTGCCAGCACAGGAAAGCGGTTTATGCCGCCGATGACGGCGACCGAGCCGATGTCATGGATCAGTCCGGCCAGCAGGGCCTGTTCTGCGTCGATCCCAGGGGTCTCGCGGCCGAGTACGAAGGCCAGTGCAGCGACATGCACGGAGTGCTGCCATAGCGCCTCCATGTGGCGCTTGAGCGGCGTCGAACTGGTATTGAAGATACTCTTCAGCAGGCAGCTGTATACCAGGCTGCGAACCTTGTTGCGTCCAAGGCGCGCGCTGGCCTGATTGATACTGGTGATCCTGTTGAAACCGCCGAAGGCTGCGCTATTGACCACGCTGATCAGGCGCGCGCTGAGCGAGGGATCGAGTTGGATCAGCCGGGCGATGTCCTCGTTGGCGTTGTTCGGATCGTCTATCGCCTTGCCGATCTTGAGTGCCAGATCGGGGAGGCTGGGCAGTTCGGCGTGTTGTGTGCGAAAGTAGGTGCGCAGCTGCGCAAAGGCCTCGTTTTCCTCGGCCGTCAACGCGGGGTTGGGTGGCGGTGCAGTGCCATCGTTCGGCGAGAGGGTCGGCGTACGTGGGATGCTCAGCAGGCTGCCCGGCTCGGCGGCATACAGGCTGACCACTCTAGGCTTGAGCGGCATCGGAAAACGTGCCTGCGGTGTCCCGGCCTTCAGCAGCAGCACATAGCCGGTGTGGGTCTGGATCTGAATGCTGCCGCTTTCCAGGAACAGGTGCCTGTCTGTCGGCAGCGCCCCGTTCAACAGACCGGAGCTGAGCGGGATGCGCTCGACCAGGTCAAGGGTGTGGGAGAGTTCGGCGGCAGACAGGTGGCGATAGGGACCCAGCGCAGCCAGTGACTGCGGCGAAAGTTGATCTTTCCTGGCACTGCGGCCGATCCATTTTCCGAACACGTTGCGTTGTCCCATGGGCTGCGCGGTAGAGCCGGTGGCAGGCGGGCGTAGCCCGAAATGCCTGCCGCAGGTTGCGCAGGGCGCCCGGCCAGGTGCACCGCGGCAAACCGGTTTTGTCGATAATGTATCGGTGGGTTTAGGCTTTTCTTTATGAATATTCGTATCATTCCGGTAACCGCCTACGAACAGAACTGCTCACTGCTGTGTTGTGAGTCGAGCGGAATGGCGGCGCTGGTAGATCCGGGTGGCGATCCCGAACGCCTTCTCGCCGAGGTGGCAGATGCCGGGGTGACGCTGCAGAAGATCCTGGTCACCCATGGCCACTTCGATCATGCCGCTGCAGTGGCAAAGATGGCGCGCGAGCTTGATCTGCCGATCGAGGGGCCGCACCTGGACGACCGCTTCCTGCTCGACACCCTGCCGCAGTGGTGCCGGCAGTTCGGCTTCCCGCCCGGCGAGGCCTTCACCCCGGACCGCTGGCTGTGCGAGGGCGACCAGGTGGCATTCGGCGAGCAGACACTCGAAGTCCACCATTGCCCAGGCCACACGCCCGGGCACGTGATCTTTTTTCACCGATCCGACCGCGTGGCCATCGTCGGCGACGTGATCTTCAAGGGCTCGATCGGGCGCACCGACTTCCCGCGCGGCGACCACCAGACTCTGCTGAATTCGATCCGCCGGCGCATTTGGCCACTGGGCGACGACGTGACCTTGTTGCCTGGTCATGGCCCGACCACCACGGTGGGTGAGGAAAAGAGACACAACCCGTTCCTGCAGGGCCCCTACGGGTAGCGTCGCCATGCCGGTATCGCAGCAGCTGCGATGGCCCCTATGTCCCCCGGCATTGCCCGCCGATCCGCTGCACGGATGGTTGTGGCTGCGCGCGTGCCCTGCGGTTGGCGCAGCGGCCGGGACGCAAAGGTTTCTGCAAGGCGCTGGGCCGGATCAGCGGCCGCTTCCGGGGTGGGTGCCTGGTGGCGCGTAGCTGCCTGTCCGGTCGCCGAGCAGGGCGATGACATCTTCGAAGCGTGACGAGAGTTTCAGCGTCAGCAGTGTATCGGCGCGGGTGAATCCGGGTGTGATCGCCGCGATCGGGATGCCGCGCTCGCTGGCCATGCGGCAGAAGCGAAACCCGGAATACACCATCAGCGACGAGCCGATCACTAGTAGTGCGTCGGCCTGGCGCAGCGCGCCAATTGCGGCCTCGACGCGCTCACGCGGGATGGTTTCGCCGAAGAACACCACGTCCGGCTTCAGAATGCCGCCGCACTCCGGGCAGGCCGGAACCTGGAAGGCGTCGAAGTCAGGACGCTGCAGGTCGGCGTCGCCGTCCGGTGCGATCTCGGCGGTCAACGCCAGGAACGCTGGATTCAGCGCACCGAGCTGCTGCTGGAAGGCGCTGCGCTCGAGGCGCGCCCTGCAGTCGAGACAGACCACCCGGTCGAGCCGGCCGTGCAGGTCGATCACCTGCTGCGAACCTGCAGCCTGGTGCAGGCGATCGACGTTCTGCGTGACCAGCTGAGACAGCCTGCCGGCCGATTCCCAGCCCGCCAATGCGGCATGGCAGATATTCGGCTGCGCGCTGTCGAACCATGACCAGCCGACCAGGCTGCGCGCCCAGTAGCGTTGCCTGACCTGGTGCCTTTCGACAAATTCACGGAACTGCACCGGGGCAGGGCGCTTCCACTCGCCATTCTCGTCGCGATAGTCGGGGATCCCCGATCCCGTGCTGATGCCCGCACCGGTGAGTACGAACAGCTGCGGATGGTCGTGTAGGAATCGCCGGAACTGTTTGATCTGTGCCCGCAAGGACATAGGCTGCCGCTCATCTCCACCAGCCCCGATGATAGGCCAACTACCCGGGGCGCTGGCATGTCGCGTTCAAGACAAGCGGCCGGTCGTGCTGGTAGCCACAGCGGCGCGCTGCCGGTCCGGCACGACGCAGGATCGCGTGCGCAGTGTAGAATCCGTCGTTCCCAAGATTCGGCCAAGAGCGCAATGGACCAGGAACCGCAGTACAACGCCGACGGCATCGAGCAGCAGCCGCTGCGCCGCTTCACCGAAAAGGCCTACCTCGACTACTCTATGTACGTCATTCTGGACCGGGCCCTACCGTATATCGGCGACGGCCTGAAGCCGGTCCAGCGGCGCATTGTCTACGCGATGTCCGAGCTGGGGCTGTCGGCGGCATCCAAGCACAAGAAATCGGCGCGTACGGTCGGCGACGTACTCGGCAAGTTCCATCCGCATGGCGACAGCGCCTGCTACGAGGCGATGGTACTGATGGCGCAGGACTTTTCCTACCGCTATCCGCTGATCGACGGTCAGGGCAACTGGGGCTCGCCGGACGACCCCAAGTCGTTTGCCGCGATGCGCTATACCGAGGCGCGCCTGACCCCCTATGCCCAGGTCCTGCTGGCCGAGTTGGGGCAGGGCACGGTCGAGTGGCTGCCCAACTTTGACGGCACCCTGAAGGAACCGGCGATGTTGCCGGCACGCCTGCCGAATGTGTTGCTCAACGGCGCGACCGGGATCGCGGTCGGCATGGCCACCGACATCCCGCCACACAACCTGCGCGAGGTCGCGTCGGCCTGCATCCGCCTGATCGAGGACCCGAAGGCCACGCTGGCCGACCTTTGCGGGCACGTGCCGGGACCGGATTTCCCGACCGAGGCCGAGATCATCACGCCGCGCGCCGATCTGCGCCGGATCTATGAATCTGGCGGCGGCTCGCTGCGCATGCGCGCGTGCTGGCACAAGGACCAGGGTGCGATCGTGATCACCGCGCTGCCGTACCAGGTCTCAGGGGCGCGGGTGTTGGAGCAGATCGCCGCGCAGATGCAGGCCAAGAAGCTGCCCTGGATCGAGGATCTGCGCGACGAGTCAGACCATGAAAACCCCTGCCGCCTTGTGATAGTGCCGCGCTCCAATCGGGTGGATATCGAACGTGTGATGCTGCACCTGTTCGCGACTACCGATCTGGAGCGCAGCTACCGGGTCAACCTGAACATGATCGGGCTGGACGGGCGGCCGCAGGTCAAGAATCTGCACAGGATCCTCAGCGAATGGCTGGAATTCCGCTTCGAGACGGTGCGCCGCCGGCTGCAGTTCCGCCTCGACAAGGTCTTGGAACGCCTGCACCTGTTGGACGGCCTGCTGGTCGCCTTCCTCAATCTCGACGAGGTGATTCGCATCATCCGCAGCGAGGACGAGCCCAGACCGGTGCTGATGAAGCGCTTCGACCTCACCGAACTGCAGGCCGATTACGTCCTCGACACCAAGCTGCGCCAACTCGCGCGCCTTGAGGAGATGAAGATCCGTGCCGAGCAGGATGCACTGAGCAAGGAACGCGAAGAGCTGGAAAAGACCCTTGGCTCGAAGCAACGCATGAAGACCCTGGTGCGCAAGGAGCTGGCCGCCGACGCCGAGAAGTACGGCGATGAGCGCCGCTCGCCGATCGTCGCGCGGGATGCAGCCGAGGCGATGGACGAGACCGAACTGGCGCCCAGCGAGCCGGTGACCGTGGTCCTGTCCGAAAAGGGTTGGGTGCGGGCGGCCAAGGGCCATGAGATGAACCCTGGCGAACTCGGCTACAAGTCGGGCGACGGTTTTCGCCAGGCCGTCAGGCTGCGCAGCAACCAACAGGCGGTGTTCCTGGATTCCGCCGGGCGCAGCTATTCGCTGGCCGCGCACACCTTGCCGTCGGCGCGCGGCCAGGGTGAGCCGTTGACCGGGCGCTTCAATCCACCGCCCGGGGCGGCATTCGTCGCCGCGCTGGGCGGCGACCCCGGTCAGTGGTGGCTGCTGGCCTCGGATGCCGGCTATGGTTTCCGGGTCCAGGCCAAAGACCTGCTGGCGAACAAGAAGGCCGGCAAGGCAGTGCTCAGTCTGCCTGCCGGCGCACGCGTGCTGCGACCGTCGGTGATCGGTGACGCGGACACCGATCGCCTGGTTGCGGTGACCAGCGAGGGGCGCATGCTGGTGATCCCGGCCAACGATCTGCCCGAGTTGACGCGTGGCAAGGGCAACAAGATCATCGGCATCCCGCCCAAGGCGGCGGCCGAGCGCAGCGAGTACGTGGTCGACATTTTGGCCGTACCCGAGGGCGGCAGGGTCAGGCTGAATTCGGGTAAGCGGTACCTGATCTTGCGCGCCGCCGACCTGAACGCCTATGAGGGCGAACGCGGTCGGCGCGGCAACAAGCTGCCACGCGGATTCCAGAAGGTCGACAGTATCGAACTGGAACCGTGATGGGGCGCCAAGGCACTTTCAACGACACAGAGGCGATGATGAACACAACCACCCTGCCGAGAATGATCCTGAGCGGCTGCCTGGCCGCCGCCATCCTGGCGACCGCGGGATGCTCCGGGTCGCGCGAGGACCCGCGCATTACGCTGTGCAAGAATCTGACGACCGCGCTGCAGCCGGGCGCACAGAGTGTCGAGTGGACCGGCAACGAAAACAGCTTTCGCCGGCCCGAATACGCGGTGATCGCGCTGACTTTTGACGTCGTCGACGCCAATGGCAAGCGCAGTGCGATGCGCTCGGCCTGCCATTACGAGTACGAGGCGCTGGACGACACCGCCCTCAACCTGGCCAACCCGTTCCTGGCCTATGCCACGCTGCCGTTCAAGATGACGCTGAATGACAAGGCACTGTCGGACGCTGACCTGGTCAAGCTGGTCAACGCCGAGCAGCGGCGCCTCGGTAACAAGGCCGTCGACACGCTGAAAAAGGGCGCCAGTGACATGGCCGACAAGGTCCGCGCGGGCATCGGTCACTAGATCCTGTCTGTCACACGAGCAGTGGGTTGCCCAGCAGGCGCCGATTGAGACGGAACATGGTCACGATCGACTTGAACTGCACCAACGCGAACGGTGCGAGCAGGGCAAAGTAGGCCAACGAGAGACTGTCCACCAGGCCGGTCTTCACCAAGCCGTAGTTGACGAAATACATGCCGAACATGAACAGCGCGATGCCGGGGCAGATCAGTGCATAGCTGGCCGGGTGGCGCTCGCTGCCGTGCAGGTAGTCGCGGAAATAGCCGAGCCGGCGCATCACGATATAGCCGAGCACACCGAACAGCAGTTGCAGCGACAGTATCACCGCGGTCAGCGTGAACAGGCCGGGCTGCAGCAGCTGCCTGTCGAATCCCTGTAGCGGCCCCAGTTCCAGGCGGATTAGCACGATGCCGAGCAGGGTCAGCACCGGGATCACGATCCACAGCCCGGGGCTGGCGGACGCGGAGATCCCGTCCTTCAACGCCGATCGCAGGCCCAGGCCGAGCTTGACTACGCCGAGCCCGGCCGCGATGGCCGCAAACAACACCGCACCGGCGACGCCGATCGTCCCCGCGTAGGCCTGCTGGCTCATGCAGCCCGGCGCGGCGAGGCCCAGTGCGACCATCGCGAACGCAAATACCGCGATCATCTGCGCGAGCCCGTGGTCGGCGAGTCCCGCGAACTGACCGCTGCGCAGCACCCGGATCAGGAAGCGTGCGTACAGAAACAGGGCCTGTCCGCCGATGCCGAGGAATGCGACCAGCGCGACCGGCAGCGCCGACTCGGCGTGTCGCCACAGATTCGGCACCAATGCCATGGCCGCCATGAACAACACATTGACCGACATGGCCAGGGTCAGCGGAATGGCCATCAGCGAGGTCTCGGAGTGCCCGGCGCGCAGCCGCCGGTAGGCCTCGGTTCCGCGGTACCTGTGGTATTCGAACAGGTTCCAGACCAACAGCCGGATGTGCAGCAGCGCGAAGAGCAGCATCGCCAGCATGGCCAGACCCGCGAATGCCCCGGCCAGCGGGTTGCCGTCGCTGAGGATAGGCCAGAGGTGGTCGATCGTGACCACCGGGGCGTCCGGATGCTCGACCATGAACATCAGGTACGCGTAGAAGGTCATTGCGATGCCCCCGGCGCCCAGCGCGGCGAGGAAATACAGCGGGTTGTAACCCGTTTCGAGTCGCTGGTGAATCATCTGTTACTGCCCATGATTCGATTAAATTCAGAGAATGCTAATATACTATACCCCGGCCTGCCATTGACAGATCGCAATCAGGATATTTCCATGTGTTTCAGTTAGTTGACAATTGATTCCGAGGAACTTTCTTGGTGCGGGAGGTGTCTTTGTGCGTTGTATTGGTGCACCGCGGCAGCACCGCTACCACGCGAGCCTGGCTACTGCCAGCGAAAGGTCCTGGCCGCCAGCGTCAGCAGCACGCTGCCGATACCCAGCAGGACGGCGATCTCGAACCCGACCTCGTCCAGGCCTGCACCGTCGAGCATCACCCGCCGCGCCGCGTCGACCATGTGGGTCAGCGGCAGGAACTCGGCGATCCGTTGCGCCCAGACATTGGTCCCCTCGAGCGAGAACCAGACGCCGGACATGATCATCATCGGCCAGGACATCAGATTGAGCAGGCCGTCGGCGAGTTCCTCGCTGCGCACCCGCGCCGAGACCATCAGCCCCAGGCTGACCAGCGCAATCGCCCCGGCGAAGAACACCAGGCCGAGGGCGAGGTAGGACCCGCGCATCGGGAAATCCAGCAGTGCATGGGTGCCGGCGAATACCAGCACGGTCACGCCGCTCACCACCAGCAGACGCGAGATGATCTGCGCGACCAGGAACTCGCCGGCGGTGAGCGGCGTGGCACGCAGGCGGCGCAGCACCCCGTTCTTGCGATAGCGCACGATCACCCAGCCGACCCCCCACAGGCTGCTGAACATCACGTTCATTGCAAGCACGCCGGGCAGCACCCAGTCGACATAGCGCACCGCCCGTCCGGAGACCGCCTCGCGCGTCAGGCCGGCAGCGGGTTGGGCGTAGCTTTGCAACAGCAGCCGTTCGACGATGTAGCCGCGCGGCGACAGGTCGTTGACCCAGTAGCGCGGCGCGCCGCGCAGGTCGAGCAGCAGGTCGATGCGGTGATACCGAACCTTGTCAATCGCCGCGGCCTCGTCGTCCTGCGCGATAAAGCGGATATGCAGGGTGCGCAGGAACGCCGTCTGTCCGGCCGGCGGTGCGCCGAGCACACCAACCTTGTACAGGGTCTCATCGGGATTGCTGAAGATGAACGCCAGCCCCAGGACCATCACCACTGGCATGAAGATGTTCCAGCCGAGGCCGGCCTTGTCGCGATAGAACTCGCGGTTGCGTGCGGTCACCACGGCGAGAATACGGCGGGTATTCATGCCTCGCGCAGCCCATGTCCGGTGAGTTTGAGAAACAGGTCGTCGAGCGTCGGGCTGCTGATGTGCAGCTCATCGAGCGCGATACCCCGACGGTTGAGCGTCGACAGCACCCGGTCGATGTCGCTGGTGGCCGCCACGGCATAGTCGCCGCGCAGCTCGAAGCCGGCAGGCAGGTCGTCGGCAGGGCCCAGCGCATGGCGTGGGATGCGCACCAGGGCGCGTGGGAAATGCTTCTCGAGCAGGCGCTCCGGGCGGCCCTGCTCGATGATCCGGCCGCGGTCGATAACCGCGATCTCATCGCACAGCACGCTGGCCTCTTCCATGTAGTGGGTGGTCAGTACGATCGTCTTGCCGGCACGCTTGATACCCTCGATCAGCTGCCAGAAATTGCGCCGCGACTGCGGGTCCAGCCCGGTGGTTGGTTCGTCGAGAAACACCAGGTCGGGGTCGTTGATCAGCGCGATTGCAAGCAACAGACGCTGGCGTTGCCCGCCGGATAGCTTCGCTGTGTCGCGCCCGAGCAGTTCACCCAGGTGGCACAACTCGATCAGCTCGTCCATCGGGCGGCGGCGGGCGTAAAAGCTGGCGAACAGCTGCAGCGTGTCGCGGACGGTCTGGAATTCCTGCAGCGCGGTGTGCTGAAACTGGATCCCGATCACCTGCCGGTAACCGTCGTTGCGCGGCGCGGCGCGGAACAGGATATCCCCCTGATCGGCGTCGGTGACCCCCTCGAGGATCTCCAGCGTGGTGGTCTTGCCTGCGCCGTTCGGCCCCAGCAGGCCGAAGCAACTGCCCTGGGCCACAGCGAAACTGACCCCGTCGACTGCACGCACGCCGGGATAGTGTTTGATCAGGTTCTCGACTTGCAGCAGGGGTGGCATGGTGCGAATGGCCCAGGGAAGCGCGGAGCAGCTTGTGCTGTTTCAGTGTGACGATGTTACTCCGCCGGCGAGACAAGGGAAGTGCGCGGTGCGGGCAATGCCCGGCGCACTGACAGCCCATACGGCCGCGCTGCGGTAGGACCTGGCGGCGGCGATTCAGATTGGTTTCAGCTTGATCACCCAGAATTGTCTGCACGGCGCCGCTAGCCGCCGCGAGGCCTGCCGACCCAGCAATTGCGGTCGGGTGCCGCGGAAGTGGTGACCCAATCAGCGCTTCCCTCAGGTCCAAAATGGCTGGCCAGACAACTCAAGAGGCATATATGCAGGTCGAGCAACGCAAGATAAAGGTCTGGGACCCGTTTGTCCGGGTGTTTCACTGGTCACTGGTGTTTGCCTACGCGATCGCCTGGGCGAGTGGTGAGGACTGGGCATGGCTGCACGAGCGCGCCGGCTATTTCATCCTGGCGCTGATCGGCCTGCGCCTGGTGTGGGGCCTGGTCGGCTCGCAGCATGCGCGGTTCACGGATTTTCTGTTCGGCCCCTCGCGTACGCTCGGTTATCTGCGATCGCTCCGCTCCGGCAGGCCCGAGCATTATCTCGGCCACAACCCGGCCGGCGGCTGGATGGTGATCGCACTGTTGCTGAGCTTGGTCGCGGCCAGCGTGACTGGCCTGATGATCGGTGGCGGCGACAACGAGTTGTGGCAGGATATCCACGAGGGATTCGCGAACCTGACCCTGGTGCTGGTGATCACCCACGTCAGTGGGGTCGTGGTGGCCAGCGTATTGCATCGCGAAAACCTGGTGCGCGCGATGCTCACCGGCAGCAAGTTGCGGAGGGGCGGCAATGTCTGACATGCATGGATTCCGCCTGGCCTGGGTGCTCGTAGCCCTGGCCGGCGTGTCGGGCGCGGCGCTGTTCTACGGTGGGCCGCCTGCCGGGGCCGCCGATGATCACGATGAGGCGCACGAGATGCGCAGCCGCGGTGAGGTATTGCCGCTGGCGGAGATGCTCAAGCGCCCCGAATTGGCCGGCCAGCGCGTGCTCGAGGCAGACCTCGAGCACGACGGCGACCGGATGGTCTACGAGTTGGAAATGCTCGACAGCAACGGCCGCGTGCACAAGCGCTACCTCGACGCGGCCACCGGGGAGCCGTTGCAGCGCCACAACGGAGACGACTGAGGTGCGCCTGCTGCTGGTCGAGGACGATCAAGAACTCGCCAGCGGCATTGCCGCCGACCTTCGGCATGCCGGATTTGCGGTCGACACCGCGGACAATGGGATCGATGCCGAGTATCTCGGCCGTGAAGAGATCTACGATGCGGTGATTCTCGACCTGGGTCTGCCGGGCCGGCCGGGCCTGGAGGTGCTCGCAGCCTGGCGCAAGGACGGTCTGAGCGTGCCGGTACTGATCCTTACCGCACGCGATTCGTGGACCGACCGTGTGTATGGCCTGAAGGCCGGCGCCGACGATTACCTGGGTAAACCCTTTCACATCGAGGAACTGCTGGCGCGCGTGCAGGCCCTGCTGCGGCGCAGTACCGGCCGCGCCAGTGCCGAGCTGACCATTGGCGGCCTGCGCCTCGATGAGGAGCGCCAGCGGGTCCAGCGCCCGGACGGTGTCGAGGTCGCGCTGACCGGCACCGAGTTTCGCCTGTTGCGCTACATGATGAATCACCCCGACCGGGTACTGTCGAAGAGCCGCCTCACCGAGCATGTCTACGAGGGCGATCAGGACCCCGACAGCAACGTCCTGGAGGTCTACGTGCGCCGGCTGCGCGACAAGCTGGGCCGGGAGTACATCGAGACCCTGCGCGGCCAGGGCTACCGGTTCCGGGGCAGCAGTTGAAATCGTTGGAGCGGCGCTTCGTGGTCGGCCTGGCGGTTACGCTGCTGGTGGTGTTCGGCCTGCTGCTGTGGGGGGCGGTGGCGGCGGTCAAGTCACTGAGCGAGGCATACGTAGTGGCGCGCCTCGAGCACGATGCCGAATCCCTGCTGGCGGTCCTGCAGCCCGGACCGCGCGGGCAGATGCGCCTGCGCGAGGGGCGCATAACGCCGATCTATCAGCAGCCGCTGTCCGGTCACTACTTCCAATTCGACTTCGCCGACGGCAGGCAGATCCGTTCGCGCTCGCTGTGGGACGAGGGCCTGCCTGCGGCCAGCCTGCAGGCCGGAGGCGTGACTACCATGCAGGTGCCCGGTCCGGGGGGGCAGCTCCTGCAGTTGCGCACCGCCGGATACGCCAAGGCGGATGCCGGTTTCACGCTGACCGTGGCCGAAGACCTGACGCCGCTGGCGCGCGATATCCGACGGTTCCAGGAGATCGCGCTCGCGGTGCTGCTACTGGCGCTGCTGGTGATCGTGCTGGTGCAGCGCTATGTGCTGCGGCGCGGCTTTCGGTCCCTGGACGAGGTCCGCGAAGAGCTGCACCAGATCGCGGTCGGCGGACGTCAGCGGCTCGAGGTGATGGGGCCGGTCGAGATCCGCCCGCTGACCGGCGAGGTCAACCGCCTTCTGAATCAGCTGCAGGAGCGCCTAAGCCGTTCCCGCCAGGCGCTCGGCAACCTGGCACATGCCCTCAAGGGACCGTTGAGCCTGGCGACGCGCGAACTTGACCGTCTGCCGCTGCAGACAGACGAACGCCAACGCCTCACCGGGCAGCTGGCTCGTATCCGCGGACTGATCGAGCGCGAACTGAAGCGCGCGCGCTTTGCCGGCGACGGCACACAGCGGCGCTTCGTGCCGCGCGAGCATGTCGCAGAATTGCTGGACGCGCTGCGTCAGCTGTATCGCGAACGCGGGCTGCAGATCCGCAGCGGGGCCTTGCCTGAGGGCACTCTGCCATTCGACCACGAGGACATGCTGGAGCTGCTCGGCAATCTGCTCGACAACGCCTGCAAATGGGCCAGCCGGCAGGTCTTGCTGGAGATCTGGTTCGATGACGGCCTGACCATCCGCGTGGCCGACGACGGCCCCGGTGTGGCGGACAGCGAACAGGCGGCACTGTTGCGCCGCGGCAGCCGGCTCGACGAGCAGGAGGCCGGACACGGTCTGGGCCTCGCCATCGTCAAGGACCTGGTCAGTGACTATCACGGCCAGATTGGCCTGGCACGCGCGGCTGATCTGGGTGGTCTCGAGGTGCGCGTGTCGCTGCCCGTGGCGGTTTCCGCCGGGGCCACGGGCGCGGGCTGAGTAAGGCACGGCGCAAAGTCTTTTATTCGGATGGCAGTTTTTCAGGGTGGATTCAGCATACCGGCATAAGGTGTGAATCACCGAGGGAATCGGGATTTACCGCGCACCGGTCAGGCCAGGAGGGTGGATCGACCGGGCGTCCAAAGAGGACCGCCGTCATGTTGAAACAACGCATTGCAATTTCGACCCTGAGTCTTGTCATGCTGGCCGGTGTCGCTGCGGCGAGTTCCGGTGAGGACGAGCGCGAAGACGCCTATGAACGCCGCGGCCCGGTGCCGTTCGAGCTCATGGACCGCAACGCTGACGGTGTGGTCAGCGCGGACGAGCACGCGCAGATGCATCGCGAGCGCTATGCATACCGTGCAAAACAGGGTTACCCGATGCGCCATGCCGCCGACGCGCCGAGCTACCAACAGATCGACACGGACGGCAACGGCTCGGTCAGCGCGGAGGAACTGTCGAGCTGGCAGAACCAGCGCATGCAGCAGCACGGCATGGGCAGCGGCCGCTGAGGTCGGTGGATCGGCCATCGATTGTGGTGTACGGCCTGGCACTTGATGGTGCGCAGCCGGGATCGGCGGGTCCTGATGCACCCGCCAATGGCGCGTGCGGTGCAATACGCTGCGGTACTGCACCCTACGATCAGCGTACGGTCGCTTATTGTTGGGGCCTATACCGGCGGGCGGTGTTGCAACGCGCGCAGGGTGCATCGGGCGTGTTTTGCTTTGACCCGAAGTGGCCCGGGCAGTTGCGTGGAACGGGCACTCAGTCGCCGGTCGTCGCCCGGTAGGAAGCACTGAGTGCATATTCGCCGTCGGTGTCGATCGTGATCACCTCGTCGGCTGCGTTGGCGGTCTCAACACATACCAGGCGCCGGTAGTCGTCGTCACCCAGATCGGCCATCGTGCGCGACAGCTGCTCCCAGGGGTTCCAGACCACGGCCGTGTTGCTGCCACCCGCGGCGATATGGATCGTTCTGTCCTGCGCCGGATCGACGATGTGCAGACGGTCCGGCGCACCCAGGTAGATGCGGTCGACCTCCTGCGCGAAGGTGATCGGGCCGGACTGCCGGTCGCGCGCAAAGTCGCGGACCTTGTCCAGGTACTCGCAGCCGTCCAGGCCGTGGACCTCGACCTGACCAATCTCGCCCACGCTGAAATAGGTGTGCAGGGCCTGGGTGATCTGAAACGGCTGTGCGCCGGTATTGCGTGTGATCAGCTGCAGCTCGAGGGAATGAGAGATCGAGATGACCAGGCGCAACTCGAAGGCATGCGGCCAAACCGCCAGGGTCTGCGCATCGTCACGCAACAGCAGCGTCACACGGATGAGATCCGGCGCGACCTGTTCGACGCCATCCACGGACCACAGGCTGTTGCGTGCGAAGCCATGCGCGGCGCGGCCACGCTGTTCCGGATCCGCACCGAACCATGGCCAACAGATCGGCACGCCGCCCTTGATCGCCTTGCCGCTCTCGAAATACGCAAGTTCACTGAGGAACAGCAGGTCTCGGCCATGGTCTGCGGGGCGAAACGACAACACCTGCCCGCCGTACAGTGAGATCAGGGCCTCGGCGGCCGGGGTACTGACCCGGAGCAGCGGCAGGTCGCCCTTGCCGACGACGAATTCGACCTGGTCAGGGATCGCGTACTGCTGATTGAGCTGCGCAAGGTTCATGAGGATGGTACCTGTGTCTGCATGGCGGAGAAGAGGGGACGCCATGCTAGTCGGCGCGCGGTGCCGCTGTACAGTGCCTGCTGATCGGGCTGAGGCACCGGCCGCCGTATCCTGCCCGGCGGCCGCGCTATGCCCGGAGCGCTATCGCCCCTGAGGTGGGTCAGTGGGTACGGGCAACCCGGCCCAGGCCGATGTCGTCATGCGCATAAGTATGCGCATGACTTTGATGCGCGCTGGCACGGTGGATGTCGTTGTGTCGGGCGCGGTAGATCTGCGCACTGGCGCGGTCGAGCGCATGATCGAGGCGTGCCCACTCGCCGATCGACAGATGGCCGTCGCTGACAAAGCGGCGCTCCAACCTGGCGATCTGCCGCTGCTGGCGGTGCAGGCGGCGCGCCTCGCTGCGCTCGAGATCGCCGGACCGCAGACCCGCATGGATGCGCCGCGCCTGCCGTGCCTGACGCCGGTCGACCTGGGTTGTGCGGTAATCGCCGCTGGTGTGACCGTGGTCGCGGTGCCAATCCCGACGTGCATCGCGGTCCGCCCCCTGCGGCCTTTGTTCAGTCAGCTGCGTGCGAGCCTTGGCGGCGGAGTCGTGGGCATGCGTGACTCCGGACAGCCCGAGGACGGTGGCCGCCAGCGCAGCGAGGATGTGCTTGCTCATGTTCATGATGTTGTCTCCGTTGTGTCAGTGGCGGGGTCGTGTCGTGACCCTCGCAGGCAATACTGGGGCCGACCCAATGAACGGGGGCTGAACGGGGCCTGAGCAACGGTATCGACGGGCGATCCCGCAACCCCGGCAGGGTGCATGAGGCCACAGGCCGTAATGCACCCTGTCAAGATGGACACGGTGCACTGCGCGTCGCTCGTTGCACGCTAGCCTGCAAATTGCATGAAGGCGGACGGGCACATGGTGTTGCGTGGCAGCCGGAAGGCGTTCGATGCGTTCTTCGGCCCTTGTATTCGACGTGACAGTCTGTCCTGTTCGGGCTCAGGCCGCGCTGGACTTTGCATTT
>JAJDNF010000061.1 GCA_022340805.1 Chromatiaceae bacterium | reverse complement strand
CTCGATGAAATACTCGTGGCGCGCCTTGCGATTGAGGGCGATGGTGGCATTGCCGTTCCCGCCGCCAGTGTTCTTTTTCGCCGTCTTTGCCATGGCGCGCGAGTGTAGCATGGCGCCTTGTTTGTCGCGGATCGATCCGCGAAAATCCGACTTTCATGCAGGAAAATGCCCACCTGTGAGCAACATCAAATGAGCAGCAAGCGTGAGTCCGTACACGGCATGTGGTCGTCCAGAGCCGTGTTCATCATGGCCACGGTCGGCTCGGCGGTGGGCCTCGGCAATATCTGGAAGTTCCCGTATATCACCGGTGAATACGGCGGCGGGGCCTTTGTGCTCGTCTACCTGCTGTGCGTCGCGCTGATCGGTGTCCCGATCATGATGGCCGAGTTGCTGCTCGGCCGGCGCGGGCGCTCCAGTCCGATCAGTACCATGACCCGGTTGGCGCGCGAGGAAGGCTCCTCGCCGGCCTGGAGCCTGGTCGGTTACTCGGGTGTGGTGGCCGGTTTCCTGATCCTGTCTTTTTATAGCGTGATCGCCGGGTGGGCGCTGGCATATGTCTTCCAGGCCGCCAGTGGGGGTCTGAACGGTGTGTCCGCCGAGGGGTCGGCCAAGCTGTTCGCCGACCTGGTCGGCTCGCCGCCGCGACTGTTGGTCTGGCATACCGTTTTTATCGTGATGACGGTCGCCGTGGTGGCGCGCGGCGTACGCGACGGGCTCGAGCGCGCCGTTACGATATTGATGCCGGCGCTGTTCGTGATGCTGCTCATCATGGTCGGATATGCCTACTTGGAAGGCGATTTCGTGCGCGCGCTGGATTTCCTGTTCGACGTGAATTTCGCCAAGGTGTTCGAGATCTGCACCGGCAGCGCGGAGCAGTTGCAGTGCCAATTCAGCGGTGAGCCGGTGCTGGTCGCGATGGGCCATGCGTTTTTCACGCTCAGCCTGGGAATGGGGGCGATCATGGCCTACGGCGCCTATGTCCCGGACAGGGCGTCGATCACAGGCGCGACCATCACGATCGCCGTCGCGGATACCGTCGTCGCGCTGCTGGCCGGTATGGCCATATTCCCGATCGTGTTTGCCAGCGGCCTTGAGCCGTCCGCCGGTCCGGGCCTGATCTTCCAGACCCTGCCGATCGCCTTCGGCAACATGCCGGGCGGCCAATGGTTCGGCACGATATTTTTCATCCTGCTGGTGTTCGCGGCCTGGTCTTCGTCCATATCGCTGGTCGAACCGGCCGTGGCCTGGCTGGTCGACAGTCGCGGCTGGCGACGTGGCACCGCCGCGGCCGTGGTCGGAATGCTGGCCTGGACGCTCGGCATCGGCTCGGTCCTGTCGTTCAATGTCTGGTCTGGTGAGGACTACCAGCTGTTTGGCAGGACGATTTTTGACCTGAAGGACTTCCTGGCGTCCAACGTCATGCTGCCGCTGGGCGGTCTGATGATTGCGTTGTTCGTCGGCTACGGGGCCGGACGGCACATGGCTCTGGATGAACTCGCGATCCGCCGCCAGCAGCTTTTCGACGCCTGGTGGCTCGTCATCCGCTTTGTATCGCCGGTCGGGATTGGCATCGTGTTCCTCAACTCGATCGGGGTCTTCTGATTGGCCAAGGTGGAAAAATCCGCGCTGGTACCCTTTTCGGCACAGGCGATGTTCGACCTGGTGGCCGATGTGGAGCGGTACAAAGAGTTCCTGCCCTGGTGCAGCGACTCGCAGCTGGTCTCGCGCGCCGAGCACAAGCTGTGTGGACGGATCGAGGTCTCGCGCCTGGGCATCACCCAGGCGTTTTCGACCTGTAACGAGTTGGATCCGCCTGGGCGTATGGGGATCGCATTGCACGAGGGGCCGTTCAAGCGCCTGCAGGGCGAATGGCGCTTCGTGGAATTGCGCGAGAATGCCTGCAAGGTTATGTTGACGCTAGAGTTCGAGTTTTCCGGCAAGCTGATCGATGCGGCGTTTGGCAAGGTATTCCACCAGGTGGCAAACTCGCTGGTGGAATCGTTCGTCAAGCGCGCGCAAGAGGTTTACCGTGGTTGAGCCGCAGGTCAGCGTCGAGGTGGTATTTGCCAGGCCTGGTGAACAGGCGCTCGAGCAGCTGCAGGTGCCTGCGGGTTCGACCGTCGAATCGGTGATCCGCCAATCCGGGGTCCTGGAACGGTTTCCGGAGATCGATCTGGCGAACAATAAGGTCGGAGTCTTCGGCAAGGCCACCGCGCTCAGCGCGACCGTGAACGAGGGCGATCGGATCGAGATCTACCGTCCGCTGATCGCCGACCCCAAAGAGGCGCGCAAGAAGCGTGCTGCCGAGGGCAAGGTGATGAAAAAGGGCGCGCGTGATGGAGAGCCGGCCGCTAGCTAGCCGCGCAGCTTACTCGCCATTCGATCCCAGTCCGACCGCGTTCATGAGGCGCCCAAACACGGTCTTTTCCTCTGGCTCCCAGTCCGGCACCGTGACCACGACCTCTTTTTTCTTCTCGGTACGCTGTTCTTCCGGCTGCGGGCGCATGTCGCCGCTGATCCGCACCAGGCGGTCGTCCTCGAAATACACGGTCAGTCGCTTGATCTCATCCGGTTTGCTGCCAACGCCAGTGGTATAGGCGTAATCCCAACGATCCGCGTGAAACACGTCGGTCAGCATTGGCGAGCCGAGCAGGAACCGGATCTGGCGCTTGCTCATGCCGGGTTCCACTTCATTGACCTGCTCCTGTGTCACCACGTTGCCCTGCTCGATGATGGGTCGGTAGACCAGCGGTGCGCGGTCCAGCGCATCCGGAATCGCATCGGTGACGGTGCTGCAGGCCGTCGAGAGTGCAGTTGCGGGCAGAATAATGAAAATGAGAAGCTTACGCATGTTCTGGTGATCGGATTTCGGTCTTTTCGGGCTGGCGAATCATAACGAATCCCCAGCGAAGAATACACGCAGTGGAGGTGTCGGTGGAGAACCAGGATATTCGCAAGGCTGGCCTCAAAGTCACACTGCCGCGGGTAAAGATCCTCGAGATACTCGAATCCAACCATTCGCGCCATATGACGGCAGAGGATGTGTACCGGACCCTGCTCGAACGTGGCGAGGAGATCGGTCTGGCCACTGTTTATCGGGTATTGACCCAGTTCGTCAATGCCGGTCTGGCGGAGAAGCACCATTTCGAAGGCGGTCAGGCGGTTTTCGAGCTGGATCGCGGCCATCACCATGACCACATCGTGTGCGCCCAGTGTGGCCGGGTCGAGGAATTCGTCGATGAGACCATCGAAAAATCGCAGCGCCAGATCGCGGCCAAAAAGGGTTTCGAGATCACCGACCATTCGCTGATCATCTACGGGCGATGCATACGGGAAAAATGTCCGCATCGCCACGGTGATTGACTCCAAACGCCACGCAATCGCGAAAGATTCGCGAAATTCAACAAAAATTGCATGTGTCGAGAATCCCCGGCTTTGGCTAAGCTCGGTCAGTGGCTTGTGAGCAGGCCGCGCGAAAATAATGATTTTCCGGAGGAGGCGAGATGCGCAAGATCTTCAACAAGCGGGCCGTACTGTTGGCCCTGGCAGTTTTTGGCGCTGGTGCCATAAACCAGGCGTCGGCGGAGGGCGATTACCTGCTGGCCACCGCGAGTACCGGCGGCACCTACTACCCGGTTGGCGTGGCGCTTTCGACGCTGGTCAAAGTCAAGCTGCAGCCAAGCGAAAACATCAACATGTCGGCGATCAGTTCGGCCGGCTCGGGCGAGAATATCAAGCTGCTGCGTGATAACGAGACCCAGTTTGCGATCCTGCAGGGCCTTTACGGTGCGTACGCATGGAAGGGCACCGGGCCGCTGGAAAAGGAGGGTCAGCAGAAGGAACTTCGCGCGGTCACGATGCTGTGGCAGAACGTCGAGCATTTCATGGTGACCGCTGACCATGCCAAGACCGGAACCATCGCGGATGTGGCCAGCATCGGCAGTGTTGCCGGTTTCGGCAAGAAGAATTCCGGCTCGCTTGGCTCCAGCCGGACCATATTCGCCAATCTGGGTGTCGATATCGACAAGCAGTTCGAGCTCTTTTACGGCGGCTACGGTGCACTGGCGAGTGCCATGCAGGACGGCAAGGCCGACCTGATCGGCACGCCGGCGGGGGTGCCAGTCGGTGCCGTCACCAAACTGATGGCGGCCAAGGGCGACGGTGTGCGCTTGCTGTCGTTTACCCCTGAACAGGCGGCCAAGGCAGACGGTGGTATGGAACTGTGGACCCCTTACTTGATCCCCGCCGGGACCTATCCGGGGCAGACGGCAGACATCACGACAATCGCCCAGCCGAACTTCCTGGCGGTGCGCGCCGATGTCCCCGAGGAAGACGTCTACAAGATCACCAAGACGATCTACGAGAACCTCGGTTTCCTGCAGTCGATCCACAAGGCGACGACAGCGATGGCACTGGACAAGGCCATCGCCGGCCTGCCGATGCCGCTGCACCCGGGTGCCGCACGTTACTTCAAGGAGGCGGGTCTGCAGATCCCCGCCCGTCTGCTAGTCCAGTGACCTAGTCGGGGCCGCCTCCGGGCGGCCGTTTCCATTCGATGGACAAGAACTCGACGGCAAGCGACATCGGTTCGCTGAATGCGGGGCTGCGCGAGCAGCCCTGGGTGCAGCACCTGGTGTACTGGCTTGGCGCAGCGATTGCCGTGCTGCACCTGGTGATGAATTTCACCACGATCTTTTCGACCCAATGGCAGTGCACGCTGCATTTCGTCGGTCTCGGCACGCTGGCGATCCTGCTGTATCCACCGTTGCGGAACGAGCGCCTGGCGCGCTCGGCATGGGTGCTTGCCCTGGACCTGCTGCTTGGCGGCATTATCGTCGTGTCGACCATCTGGATCGTCGGTGCCGAGGATGCGATCTACGCCCGCGGCGTGCACATGACCGGCTGGGAACAGGTCATGGCGTTGATCACCATCGCCGCCGCCGTCGAGTTGACTCGGCGCACGACGGGGCTGGTGATCCCGGTGCTGATCGTCGTCGCGCTGACCTATGTGGTCGGTTGGGGCGCCTGGCTCGACAACGTGTTCAGGTTCGCCGGGCTGAGTGATGAGACGCTGCTGTTCCGCAGCATCTACGGCGACGACGCCTTGTTCGGCAGCATCGCCCAGATCTCGGTGTCGTTCGTGTTCATGTTCATTCTGTTCGGGGCCTTCCTGGTCAGCTCCGGTGCGGGTGACTTCGTGGTCGCGATGGCACGTGCGGTAGCCGGTCGCGTGGTAGGCGGCCCGGGCCTGGTGGCGGTTGTCGCGTCCGGCCTGACGGGCACCATCTCCGGTTCGTCGATTGCAAACACGGTGTCCACCGGGGTGATTACGATACCGCTGATGAAGCGTGCGGGATTCCCGGCGCGGTTTGCCGCCGGCGTCGAGGCAGCGGCCAGCACCGGTGGCCAGTTGATGCCACCGATCATGGGTGCCGGCGCGTTCGTGATGGCGAGCTACACCCAGATCCCCTACACGCATATCGTGATCGTGTCGTTCCTGCCGGCCCTGCTGTACTTCCTTTCGGTCGCGTTTTTCGTCCGACTGGAGGCCAAGCGCCTCGGTTTTTCCACCGAGGACAGCGAACAGCCGGTCAGGCTCGGGGCTGTGATGCGCGAGGGCGGTATCGTATTCATCCTGCCGATCGCGGTGCTGATCGTGATGCTGGTGATGGGGTTCACGCCGACCTACGCGGCCGGCGTCGCGATACTTGCGGTGATTGCCGCGAGCTGGCTGACGCCGCGCAGGATGGGGTTGCGCCAGGTCCTGGACGCGCTGGCCTTGGGCAGCCGCAACATGATCACCACCGGCCTGCTGCTGGTGGCAGTCGGCCTGGTGGTCAACGTGATCGCAATGACCGGGGTCGGCAATACACTGTCGCTGATGATCCAGCAATGGGCTGGGGGTAACCTGGTAATTGCTTTGGTCCTGATTGCGCTGGCCTCGCTGGTCCTCGGCATGGGGCTGCCGGTGACCGCCGCGTACATCGTGCTGGCGACGCTGTCGGCACCGGCGCTGTACGGCCTGATTGCGGACGCTCAACTGGTCGATCTGATCGCCACCGGTCAGGCGCTGCCCGAGGCGACCAGCGCGATGCTGATGCTGGCGGCACCGGACAAGCTGGGCCTGCTCGGGCACAGCATGTCGGCTGAGGATGCCCGCGGCATCCTCGAGGCCCTCCGCTCCATCGACCCGTCGCTGGTCACCGGCCTGTATGAGCAGGTGCTGGACCCGGCGCTGCTGCTCGGGATCTTGCTGTCGGCACACATGATCATCTTCTGGCTGAGCCAGGACAGCAATGTGACCCCACCGGTCTGTCTGACCGCATTTGCCGCGGCGGCGATCGCCGGGACGCCGCAGATTCGCACCGGCTTTACCGCATGGAAGCTCGCCAAGGGTCTTTACATCATGCCGGTCCTGTTCGCGTATACGCCGTTCCTGTATGCGGATTGGCCGGTGGCCTTCGAGATCTTCGCCTTCACCCTGGTCGGGCTGTATACATTTGCGGCGGCGTTTCAGGGCCACCTGGAGCGCGATCACGGTGTCGTCATGCGCCTGGTCCTGGGGTTGATCGCGATCTGCCTGATGTATCCGCAGCAGCCGGCGCTGCACTGGGCGGGGCTGGCGGCCTTCATCCTGGTATTCGTGTGGGACTGGACCCAGTCTCGCCGTGCTGCCGCAGCGCGGTAGGGTGGTGCTGCGTATTCAACGGAACCATTGCATCGGATGCCTCGGCCGTGATGGTAGGGTGATGCAATAGCGCAGCGTATTGCACCGTTTGCGAGGATGCCCGGCGCAATACGGCTTTCGCCCAATGCACCCCGTTCCGGTCGGACCGCCGGCCCCTGCAGCCCACCGCAATAAGCGCCGAACAGAACGAAGCATTACACGAGAGACGCAACCGCTCATGCAAACGACACCAACCCAGCAACTGCAGCTGCGCCACCGCTCGGTGCGACGCTATCTCGACAAGCCGCTCGAACCGGGCCAGCTCGAGTCCTTGATCCGCTGCGGTCAGGCAGCGGCGACATCCAGTTTCATCCAGGCGTATTCGGTCGTACGTGTAACCCGCCCAGCGGCGCGGGCGGCGATCGCGAAAGCGGCGGGCGGCCAGCCATGGATCGAACAGGCGCCGGAGTTTCTGGTGTTCTGCGCCGATCTGCGCCGGATCAACGCGGCCTGCGAGAAGGCGGGCAAGGGTGCGCTCGAGGGCTTCGCGGAACACGGCCTCGCGGCGATCGTCGACGTGGCGCTGATGGCACAGAATGTCCTGCTGGCAGCGGAGTCGCAGGGATTGGGTGGGGTGTTCATCGGCGGCATCCGCAACGACCCGCAGGTCATCGCCGAGCAACTGGCCCTGCCGGCCTTGGTCACCCCGCTGTTCGGCATGTGCCTTGGTTGGCCGGACGAGGACAATGAGGTCAAGCCGCGCATGCCGACCGAGCTCATCCTGCATCAGGAGCGCTATGCAGATCCGTCCGCGGACCGCATGGCCGACTACGACGCGAAGATGGCCGCATATTACGCGGCACGCGGTTCGAACGTCAGGCTGAGTGACTGGAGCAGTGCCGTCGCCACCGCGATACAGGGCAAGAAGCGCGAGCACATGCTCGACTTCCTGCGCGCACGCGGGTTCTTCATACGGTAGGTCCTGATCAGAGCGGAATCCATCGACCGCCCGCGCCGATCGGCTGGGTGCGCGCCGTGCGACGCGCCAAGACACGCCATCTTGCAGCGTTGTCCAGGTGGTCCGATCGCCTCTCCGGTGGCGGTGCAATTCGCGTTGCTCATTGTACCCTAGGCATCCGATTCGGGCAGGGCGCGACAGCCGTTCATCCTGACGCACAAAACAAGGCCCTCTGGTCGGGTGCAACAGGCGTACGCCGTATCGCAGCGAGCAGGCCCCCCACTCGGTGTGTGACAGGCGCCTGCGCTATCGCACGGAGCCATCCCTCCAATGGTGTGCGCGTTGTGGCAGTCCGGCGCCCGGGGTAGGGACGCTGCACAGCGCGCACCCTTTCGTCGGACACGGCCCAGCGTCGCGTTTTTCGCTCGTCTTCCGCCTTGACTTCTCAGGGGGAGCGCGGCGGCACCTTGGGAAACTCGCCGAGATATTCCGCCTGCCAAACATTGCCGGTGCGTTCACGCTGCTCCGGTGTCGAGAACCTGTAGCGGAATGCGAGCACGCGCAGGTAGCGCGGCGCGGCGTTTGCGAACGGATTGTGTTTGAGCAGCGCGGTGACCTCGGGCGTGTTCTGGTGCAGGCGCCACATGAAGCGCTCAAACCAGACACGCATCGCCGGGTTCTGCGACGGCACAAACCAGATCATCCAATCGAGGTGCGGGTGCAACGGCACGATGAAGGCCGGGCGATCTCCGACGGCGTTGGGCTTGTAACGGAATTCGTAGGTCTTCCAGTGCATACCGTCCTGGCTGCCCTGGATGATCAGTTCCTGGCGCTCGGTCTGCATCGTCGGGAAGACGTGATACACATTGGCCAGGCCCCAGCCATGCACCCAGCTGATCGGTGCGTTCCAGGCCTCGTCTGCGCGGCTGTCGGTGACCAGGGCGTAGACCGCGTAGCTGCTGGCGAGCAGCAGGATCGACGCGGCGACCGGCAGCAGGGTGGTCAGCAGCAGGCCGCGGCTCGGCGCAGCCGGCTCCGCCACCAGCCATTTCGGAATGACACGGCGGATCGCCTGATCATCGAGCAGGAACAGGCACAGTGCGATGGTCAGCAGATTGAAGAAGTTGTGATTGCTGGTCAGGACGATCAGGACCTGGATCAGCAGTGTGATCAGCGCGGCAAACAGCCGGAACGGGCGCGGCAGAAAGATGAAGAAGGGCACTACGAGCTCGACGAACAGCGCGAACCCGGTGCCGGTCCTCAGCAGCCAGTCGGGCAGCTGATGGGCGTACCAGGAACCCATGTGCGGCAGCGGCTGGGTCTCGAAGTAGTACCTGAGTGCAGTCAGGCCGCTCCACGTGGGATCGCCGCTGAGCAGTTTCGCCAGACCGGACAGGAAACGCAGGCGGAACAGCAGCCAGTGAAACAGGAACACTATCAGCCGGTTGGGTCCGGCGGTCAGAAAGATCGACAGGAAGCCGGCCTCGAGCAGCAGGTAGTCCCACTGGAAGTTGTAGAAGGTCTGGCCGACACGGTACAGCGACAGATAGAGGATGAAGAGCAGGCTGCTGGACAGCAGCGGCCGCCAGCCGATCAACAGCAGACCCGCAAACACGCAGCCCGCGTAGCTGGCACTCAGCAATGCAGTGTCGCTGTGATTGATCCAGAACAGCGTTGGGAAGCGCAACCAGGCGACGTCGGAGAAGCGTTGCTCGAGGCGCCCGAGGTACTCGGCGGCCGGCAGGATGCCGTTTTCGCCGACCAGGCCGGTGATGTCCTGAGCGGATGAGACGAAGGCCGCGAGGTAGATCAGCGCGATAAGGCGCAGGAACAGCACGCTGCTCAGGCGATAGCGCGGGTCGGGCGCCAGCAGCCAGGAATACCATTGGGTGGGTTGCAAAAGACGCACGGTGGATCAACTTCTGTGGTTCGGCATTGGCACTGTACGGTACGCGTCGTGTCGTAGACCAATCGTCGACGATTGTCCGGCCGGGGTGCAATCCCTGACACGCCGGCTGTTGTGTCATTTAATTTTACAACTTTAGAAATTACTTGAAGTTCATGCCTGGCTAAGCGCCTGTAAAGATTGGCGTGTATTCACCCGGGCACGGATCCTGCGTGTACATGTCACATGTCGCAATCGATCCCAAAACAGCCCCCGGCCGCGACCCGCCGCCTGTGCGTGGCGCTGTGCGCGGGATGGCTGTGCCTGGCCGGGTGGGCAAGCGCTGCTGCGGGGCTGACGCCGGCACAGCTCACCGAGCAAGGTCTTCGCTACCTGCATGGCGAGGGCGTGACGCGCGATTCCGACCGCGCGGTGGTCTACCTGTGCGCCGCAGCGCGCCGCGGCCACGGCGTGGCCGCCTTCGAACTCGCCTCTCTCTACTACCAGGGGCGCGGGCTGACCGCCGACGATGGGCTGGCCGCGGCCTGGCTGCACGAGGCACAGCGTCTCGGCGAGCGCCCGCCGGCCCGGATGGCGAACAGCCTGGCCGGGGTCAAGGCCAAATCGCCCGCGTGCATCGCCGGTAACGGCATGGATATGCAGGTGGATGACCGACGGCGCGCTGATCTGATGATCGCCATCTATGAGATGGCTCCGCAGTTCGAACTCGATCCCGCGCTGGTGCTCGAGGTGGTCCGGGCCGAATCCGACTTCAACCCCAAGGCGCGTTCGGACAAGGGGGCCATGGGTCTGATGCAGCTCATCCCGGATACCGCCAGACGCTTCGGGGTCAAGGACCCGTTCGAACCGATCCAGAACCTGCGCGGCGGGATGGCCTACCTGCGCTGGCTGCTAGAGCGCTTCGACGGCGATCTCAAGTTGACCCTGGCCGGCTACAACGCCGGCGAGGGCGCGGTCCAGCGACACGGCGGCGTGCCGCCATACGCCGAGACACGCGAGTATGTCAGGCGCATCCTGCGGCGTTACGGCACGCCCCCGGGGTCGCCTGACGCCCTTATCTGAGTGTCGGTCGTGTGCGTGGGGCACACGGCAGGCGGGCCACAGACTCCAGGCTTTTATTCCGACCGACGGCGGCGTTGCCGATCGTGCGTCGGGTCGACTCGTGCGCGCGGCACACCCGGCGGCACGCCGCCCCGGGTCGGACGTGCGCTCAGTAGCGCCCGTGCTGTTTGGAGATGTAGTTGGACATCTCGACAAATTGGGTGTTCATCCGTCCAAGGATGCGATGCGCCACCCGTACCACGGCCCGCATGACCTGGTAGACGATCTGCGGGTCCTGGGCGATCAGCAGCTCCAGGTCTTTGCGGTCGATCGCGATCAGCTCGCACTGGGTGAGGGCACGTATCTCCGCACTATGCGGCACGCCATCGACGAAACCGAGGATGCCGGCCATGTCACCGCCACGCAGCAGCTGCAGCGTGACCGAATCGCCGCCGCCGGTCGGCTTCACGACCTCGAGGCTGCCGCTGGACACGACATACAGTGTGTCGTCGATGTGGCCCTCGTCGAGCAGCTTGGTCCCGGCATCGAGACAGACGCAACCCGCGGCGCCGGCCAGCGTAAGGCATTGCTTGTCGGTAAGGTCCGCTCCCAGTGGCGACTCTTGGATCGCCTGGGCGCTCACCATCGGTGTTTCTGCTGCAGTGTTCATGCGACTCTTTCCCCTGTTCCCTGCCGCGTTCGGCTTGCCTGGTGCAAGTATAGTGAACGCACCCCGGGATTCGTCTGAGCCAGGTCAGCATGCCGGGCAGGCGCGCCGACACGGCCCGCGCGTGGCGCCGCTCACGCGGACCCCGCGCCCAGCCGGATCAGTGGCAGCGTCAGATAGGCGACAACGGCGACCATGATCAGGCCGTCGAGGCCTATCGCGGCCGCGAGCAGCGGCGCGGCCGCGGCGCTGATCACCGAGGCGCAGCCATTGATGCCCCAGGCCCAGGGAATCAGCTGCGCCGATTCCCTGGCAAGGTTCTCCAGCCCGGTCGGAAACGGTATGCCCATCGCGAATGCGAGCGGCGCCAGGAACACCAGGACGATGGCGATGCGCGCGGCAATCGACAGGCCGGCGAGTTCCTCCAGCCAGCCGGGCAGCAACCACAGGTAAACCAGGCTGAACAACAGGATGGTGCCCACCGCGAGCAGCAGGCGGCGGCCGCGCGGGGCGCCGCTGTGGCGCTGCGCCCATAGGCTGCCGAGACCGGCAAAAATCAGGAAGGCCGCGAGCACCGCGGTGGTAGCGTAGACCGGGTGGCCGAGGAACAGCTGCAGGCGCTGGATCCAGGCCATCTCCAGGAACAGGAAGGCGATCCCGACCAGGCCGAAGTAGGCCAGGGTGCGGGTGCGCGCGCCGGCCTGAACACGCGCGTTCGTTGCCGGCCTGAGCCACAGCAGCGGGAGCGCGATCAGTACGATGCTGGCGATGCCGGCAAGGGCGAGTGTCACGCTGCCGATCAGGAGTCCGGCGTCGAGCTGCGACATCTCGGCCTTGTCGCCCCGCGACAAGGTTCGCCACAAGTCCGACCAGGTGGTCGACAGGGCTGGAAACGGCCGGTCGTCGGTGGCCACAGTCAGGCGAAATCGCTGCTCGATGTCGGCCGGCGCCAGCGGCGAGCCGAGTAGCGTGGCGGCCTGCCGGTAGAATTGCGGTTCGTTGAGCTGCTGGTAGCGGTTGGCGTCGTCCGGGTGGATGCGCGGCAGCCAGATCAGGTCGAAACCGCGCGCACCGGCAAAGCTACGGATCGCATCCTCATCCTCGGGCTGCAACGGCGCCTGCGATACCAGCAAGACGAAACGCTGCCAGGCGCGAATCATCGCGATGTGCCGCGCGGGCGTCGTGATACCGGCGTCGGTCAGCGCCGCTTTGGCGGTATTCAGCATGCGCATGGACAGCCGTGGCGGAACCCGTGTCGGACCCTCGATCATCAGCAGGCCCTGCGCGGACAGCTGGCTCAGATAGGCACGGAATGCCTCCTCGGTGAGGTCGAAGTCGATATTCAGCGCATCCAGCCCGGCTGGATCGGCCTCGCTGGTCAGGCTGATCAGGTCGAATTTTCGCTTGGCGCCTGCGATGAATGCGCGCGGCGCCTGGATCTGCCAGGTCACGCGAGACGCATCACAGATCCCTTGGCTGAGCTGGGGATAGCGCTCGCAGGTCAGCCGGTACAGCTCGGGGTTGGACTCCACCGCAGTGATGGCGGTCGCGCCAAGCGCCAGCGCCTGTTGCACGCGCAGCCCCGTGGCCGCGTTCAGAATGGCCACCCGTGACGGCTGACGCACTGCATAGGGCAGTGCCGAGACGAGGTCGCCAAAGAACGCCTGCGCGGTGGCTCCGCCACTGTAGTCGCCCAGCGTGCCGGCGGCGTCGCCGTCAACGAACACGGCCAATTGGCGCGGTGGCAACGCCTCGGCCTGCAGGCTCAGGCCGGGCGCGAGGCGTATCGGGACCGCGTCATTGCGCACCAGGCTCACCGTGCCGGCGACCCCGCTGAGCTGCTCCTGCATGACCGCACCGAATACGGACATGCTCTGTGCCAGGTCTTTGTAGACGGCAGGCTGGATCACCGGGCGCGCCCAGAGTGCACAGGCGACAGTCAGCAGCAGCGCCAGCGTACCGATCTTGCCTGTATGCCAGCGCAAGGTTCGGGCGGCGGCTATGCTGACCAGCATACCGCTGACAAATATGCCGAACAACGCGTCCCCGGGGTGCAGGAAGACCAGGCCAATGAGCACACCGAACGCACCCAGTCCCGCGCCGATCAGGTCGAAGCCATACAGGCGCGGTATCTGGTCGTTGAAGTACCACAGTGCCAGACCGATGCAGTTGGCCGCGGCAAAGAATGGCACCGCCAGGATGAGGAAGGTCGTGGCCAGATACAGCAGTTGCCGGATGTCCCAGGTCAGCGCCTGCGGGTCGAACGGCATGTGCAACGCCAGGCTCACGCAGGCCAGTGCGGACAGGCTGAACAACAGCGCGTTGGCCACGAAGGCGGCTGCAAAATGCGCCTTGAGTCGGTTACTCGTCAGCGCCAGAAAGGTCCCGCTGGCGCCGTACCCGAGCAGTGCCAGGCTGATCGCGATCGCTACCAGATGGTGCCAGTGGACGATCGCGAAGATCCGGGTCAACAGGATCTCATAGGCCAGTGTGGCCGCGGACAGAAGACCGATGGCGGTCAGCGGTGCGGCCTGGGCAGGGTTGCGCATGGCTTTGCAATCCGGTCCGGTGGACCGGGCTCCCCCCTCAGCGTTGGCCGGTCAGCGGCACGAAGAACACCGGCAGCAATTCGCGGGTCCTGACCGCGCCGCGTTTGTCGCGGCTGACCAGTACCAGTTTCTGGGTCGAGTAGCGGGTGCCGACCGGGATCACCATCCGGCCTCCTGGTTTTAGCTGGCGCAACAACGGCGGCGGGATGTGGTCGCTGGCCGCAGTGACGATGATTGCGTCGAACGGGGCCACTTCCTGCCAGCCGAAGTAGCCGTCACCGACCCGACTGTTGACCGCGGTGTGACCGAGCTCGTCCAGCGTCTGCCGGGCGCGCTGGCCGAGCTCCGGTACGATCTCGACGCTGTACACCTCGGCGCCGAGTTCATCCAGGACCGCTGCCTGGTAGGCTGAACCGGTACCCAGTTCGAATATGCGGTCGCCGCGTTTGACCTGCAACAGCTCGGTCATCACCGCGACGATCAGGGGCTGGGAGATCGTCTGCCCATAGCCGATCGGCAGTGGCTCGTTGGCATAGGCATTGTGCCTTTCCCCGGGTGGCACGAATCGCTCACGCGGCACCTTGACCAGCACCTCGCGAACACCAGGTGACAAGCGATCGAACCCCAACTCCGATCGCAGTTGGGATATCTGCTCATCGACCTCGCGCCACAGGCGGGCACTCGCGGCCTGCGAATCGTCTGCGGCGCATACTGCGTTACCCGCACCCAGTGCGATGGACAGCGATACAAGCCAAATCCTTAGCATCGACCTTGTCGGCATGTCAGTTCTCCTTAGCAGGCCTCCCAATTCACATTATGGACGCCTGTGCCGAGCTCATCATGTCTATGCGACAAACCATCGGACCTCGCCGGGGTCGGCTGGCGCAACATGCAGTCTAGGCGAAAGAAAACACCAACAGGTTGAACAGCAGGATCGCGACGGCGATATAGCCAAGCGCCTGGAAGATGGTGTTCTTAAGCGCGCGACGCCGGCGAAAACGCATCGTCAATGCCGCGACCCTGGCCTTGGTCTCGGCCGACAGGTCGACGTCCAGATAGACCGGTCGGTGCCTGAGATCGAGTGATTCGATTGCCGCGATCGCAAGTTCGATTCCGGTGCGATAAAGGTGCGAATCGGGGTCGATCAAGCGGCGCTTGAGCAGTTCGTGGGCATGCATCATGGCCGCCTCGCTGTCATCGAAGCGCGTGACGTGGCGCACGCGCGGCTGCACAGGCGAGCTGGGCGCGGGGTCGGGAGGGTCAGCGCGGACGGCGAGTCGAACCAGCCCGGCACGATCGGCATGGGTCTCGATGATCAGGTAGCCGGCTTGCACGCAATTGCGCCCCGTTTCGATTGCACAGTTGCAGTGTGAACCCTCGCGTGACTGTTGCCCAGCAGGCGTACCCGCTGTCATGGACGCGGCTGCCCACCGAGGCTGCTTGCCGGAGACCCCGCCTGTTCAGTCGGGCGGGTCTTTGCGGTCGATGGTTGGCCACAGACGACTGACGACCTCGGTACCCGCGGCCAGGGTATGACAGGTGTTGATGAAGTCCTCGGGCGGGGCGACGCTGTCCTCGAGGTGATCAGCGGTCTCGCCACGCCAGGCGTACACGGTTTGCACGGCCGTGGTGGCCAGCGGGCCGAGCAACTCGACGAGGTGGGTGCATCCCCAGCGGCCGCCGAGCAGCAGGCGCACCTTGGCGGTCCAGCCGGGCTCGATGCGCTGACCGACCAGCTTGCCGAAACGGTCGGGAAAGCTTGGGCAGCGCGGGTAGGGTGCGTGCACCGTCTTGGCATCGATCGATTTGACCGTCAGCTCGGAATCGACGGTCATGCGCAACCACATCTCGTGCAGGTGCTCGCCAGGGGCGATCCTGCCGCGACCGAAGGTCTCCATTTCCTCGGTCCGGGTGTCGATCAGGCTGCCTTCGATATCCCACAGGCCGTCATCACGGCGATACCCCGCGCATTCGATCTTCCTCGTGTGCACCAGATGGCGCTTTTCCGGTGGTGGTAGTGGCATTAATTATACCTGTTAAGTCAATAAGTTAGTAGAGAAATGCTGCGGCGCACAAAAAAATCGCGTTGGGGGGGTTGACAAATGCTCGAAAGGACCGATATTGTGCACTGCAGCAATGCTGCACCGCACAAATCACGTTCTACACAACTCTGGAGACACTGTCATGCAAAACGAACTTCTGGAAATGGTAAACCAGTTCAACGCCAACATGCTCGCCTCGGCCAAGCGTCTTGGCGACCTGAACATGCGCACCTTCGAGCAGCTGGCCAGCAAGCAGGCTGCAGTGTTCAACGATTGCCTGGAGTCTAGCGCCAAGCAGTATGAAGTGCTGACCACCGCCAAGGACTATAAGGCTGCGATGGTCGCTCAGGGTGAGCTGCTGAAGGGCTGCAACGAGAAGTTTTTGGCCAATATGCGCGATACCGCCGAGATGATGACCGTGGTTCGCGAAGAGCTGACCGGTATGGTCGAAGAGGCTGTGAAGTACACCAACAGCACCGTCGAGAAGGCTGGCAAGGTCGCGGCGAAGAAGGCGGCCTGATGCAGGCCGGCGATCGGCGGCACCTTCGTGCCGCCGTTTTCGTGCGTTGAGGTCTGTGTTACGCCAATCAGCAAGATTGAAACTGGAGTAGGGGAATGAGCAAACGTGTTGCCCTGGTGACGGGTGGTACTGGTGGAATTGGCTCAGCGATTTGCCGCGAGCTGGCGGGTTTGGGACATACGGTGGTAGCAACCTACTACCCGCCGGAGAAAGAAGCGGCGGAAGCCTGGCAGAAGCGCAAGAAGGAAAAAGGCTTTGATATCGCGTTGGCGGCGATGGATGTCTCGAGTTATGAAGACTGCGAGCGGGCCGTCGGCGAGATCGCCCGTGACAAGGGCCCGGTCGAAATCCTGGTGAACTGCGCGGGTATCACGCGCGACGGCACGCTGAAGAAGATGACCGAAGCGAATTGGAAGGCGGTGATGGCGACCAACCTCGACAGCGTTTTCCATGTCACCCGCCACGTCATCAACGGGATGCTGGAAAAGGGCTGGGGCCGCATCATCAATGTCGCATCGGTCAACGGTCAGCGCGGTCAGTTCGGACAGGCGAACTATGCCTCTGCGAAGGCCGGGATGCATGGCTTCACGATGGCCGTAGCGCTGGAAACGGCCGCGAAAGGCATCACGGTCAATACCGTTTCGCCCGGATACGTGGCGACGGCGATGACCGAGGCCATGCCGAAGGATGTGCTCGAGTCGATCATCAACAGCGTGCCGATGCGTCGCATGGGTAAGCCCGAGGAGATCGCGCACGCGGTGGCCTGGCTCGCCAGTGAGGACAATGGCTACACGACCGGCGCCAATATCCCGGTCAACGGTGGTCTGTTTACCAGTCATTGACCGGATTTGAACGAACCCTCCTTGCAGAGGATCTGCCCCCTCTGCCTTTTGTTCGGGCGCCCCTCGTGGGGCGCCCCTTTTTTTCGCCCCGCAGGGCAGATGCCCCGCACAGGCGCGGACACACAGGAGGTCAGACCACTGAAAGTGGCTTTTTGAACTAGGGTATGAACAGGATCTCAACCTCTCGCAGGGGTTCGTGGCGAATCCGCGTGGGCGTTGACGAGCTTATCGTCCAGGCCCGGTGCTGACCGCAGAGTCAATTTATACAATGCATGGGCAGGACGCTCTATGAGGATGGAGTGTTTATGAGTATTTCACCCCCCAGCTACAAGCAAAACCGGCTGAAGCAGCTGCGCGCGTTCTGCAAGACCGTCGAAACCAAGAACATCTCGCGTGCAGCGGAAAAGCTGTACCTGACCCAGCCGACGATTTCGCTCCAGATCAAGGCCCTCGAGCGCGAACTGGAGGTCGTGGTGTTCGAGCGGCATGGCCCGCAGATCCGCATCACCCCTGACGGCGAATTGTTGTACGAGATTGCCAAGCCGCTGCTCGAAGGTATCGACAATCTCGCACAAACCTTCGCGAGCAAGAGCGGACGACTCGACAGCGGTGAACTGACGATTGCCGCCGGTGAATCAACGATTCTGTATCTGCTTCCCGAGTTCGTCTCGTGCTTCAAAGAGCGTCATCCCGGGATTCATATCAAGCTGCTGAACGAGACCGGGCGTGACGGGCTGACCAAGCTGCGCTCGGACGCGGCCGATTTTGCGGTTGGCCCGATGGTCGAGGGACAGGCCGATCTCGAGTACAAACCGCTGTTCTCCTTCGAGCAGGTGCTTATCGTCCCGCTCGATCATCCGCTGGTGCGTCGTTCCAAGGTGACCCTTGAGGATATCAGCCCCTATGGTCTGATTCTGCCACCGCGCCAACTCAACCATTGGCGCACCGTCGATCTGGTGTTCGAGCAGCACGGGGTCCCCTATAGCGTCGTGCTGGAGGCCGGTGGCTGGGAGGTGATCAAGCGCTACGTCGAGCAGGGCGTGGGGATCTCGATCGTCAACGAGATCTGCCTCACCGGCAAGGAGAAGCTCGCAGTCATTCCGCTGGAGGATTACTTCCCGCGCCGCACCTACGGTGCCGTCACGCGGCGTGGCAAGTTTCTCACGCCCCCGGCGCAGGCATTCATCGATGCGATGTCTACCCTGCAGTGCAAACTGCCTTACAAGCTGGCGGTGGCGCACAGCCGCGAGGAAGTGGTCGGGCCCAACGACCTCGATCCGCGTCATCTGCCGACCAACATCGACGATCTCGAGTAGGCGTCACGCGGGCAGTGGGACGTACAGTAGGAGATCGGATCTTCCTGCTGGTGATAATCTTCGTCGATGCACTTGTTCATGTGCACCTGGAGCCGGTGCCAGCTTGAATTCGCTACCGTATCGGCCGGCGGGCATTCGCGGGCGCCGGGGCCGCGCACGGTCGCTGGTCTGTCATACGAGGGGTTAACTGGGTGGATCTGTTCGCCTACGGCAGCCTGATGGTCGCAGAGGTGATGCGCGGCGTTTGCGGCCACGCGGGTGGTTCCACGCCAGCGGTACTGCATGGATACCGCCGGCGCCGGCTGGTGCACGAGGTCTACCCGGCGATCCTGCTCGATTCGGCTGAGTACGTCGAGGGCGTCGTCTATCAGGGACTGAGCGGCCGCGAGCTGGCCGCGCTGGACGCCTTCGAGGGGGTGGCCTACCGGCGCACCCGGGTCGAGGTGACGGTTGGTAGGGTCAGCCGAGCGGTCGAGACCTATGTGCTGGCGCCCGGGTGCGAGCACCTGCTTGGAGAGGAAGACTGGTCGTTGCAGGCCTTCATAAGGGAGGGGCTGCCGGCGTTTGTTGGTAGCTACCCCGGCTTCGGTGCAGTCGCGGACCGGGAGGCGTTCGATGACGCTGGGTGAGGAGGGTGTAGAAGGACGGGAAGAGGATCGGCCGGCACTCGACATCGCCTGTCTCAACCCGGGATGTCGCCGCGCCGCGCTGATCTCGACCACCGGAAATCACTGCCAGGTGTGGCGCGGCTCATGCAAGCGGCGCTTCCGCTCCGGCGGAGAGTCCTACATGGAGTTCGTCATAAAATATCCACTTGACAGCTATAGCGATGCGGACGTGCGGATCCTTGCCCGCCAGTACGAGCAGCTGCGCGATGCGCTGGGCAACATCGTGCCCAGGGCCATGTTCGTGATCTCGTGCATCGACGGGCAGCCGAACATGTTCGTTGTGGCGCGCGCGGTCAACGTGTGGTTCAACATTGCCAATCCGCGCAACCGCGAGGAGGCGATCGGACTGCTGCGCGAGAATCCGGTGGCGCGTGCGCAACTGGCGCACTTCGTGAACACCGCATACAAGTGGCGCGAGGGGCCGAATCCGCGCGTGATCGACCTTTACGGGCTGGACAACCTGGTCATGGACAACCAGCGCCGGATCCGTTTCGTGGACAGCTTCTACGTGTTTTTCTTTGAAGACATGTTGCACCTGCTCGGCGGTGAACCTGATCTCGACCTCGAGGAGAAAATAGCCGTGTCACTGAGGCGCCTCGCGTATCTCGACGATATCCTGGTGCAGTCCGAGCCACACGACTGAGCCTCGCGCGGCGGCGTTTAGGCCTTGTTACGGCCCGCGTCCTCGTAGGATGCCAGTTCGAAGCGGCGAATCATGTCCTGAATCGAGCGTACGTATTCCTCGCCGCGGGCCGAGTACTTGCTCAGGCCATCAGCCAGGCTATGTCCATCCAATGGCTGCCCCCTGTCGCGCAGCGCCGCGCGTATCTCGCGCAGCGCCGTATAGGCCGGGTGGCTGTTCAGGGTCAGCATGTAATAGCGCACCGAATCGCCGATGCTGTCGAATTTTCGCACCAGGTGGGTCTTGCCGGCCGCGCGCTTGCGCGGGACCAGCCCTTTCTTTTCGTCATAGGTCCACAAGCCGAACAGATTGTTGCCCTCTTTGGCGAAACGCGACTGACCCCAAGCGCTCTCGTTGGCCGCCTGGGCGAGGGCCAGCGAGATCGGGATCACGTCTACCCTGTCGAGCAGTTCCTGGCGCGTCTCGGCCTCGCGCAACGGGTCGCCGTCGACCCGGTAGGTGTCGGCGAGGCTTGCCAGCAGCTTGCGCTCACGGTCGTTCAGCGGGTCGCCACTGTCCAGTCGCCCGACCAGCGCCAACAGGCTCTTTCGCTGCTTGCGCAGCCGCTCGTTCTCCTGTGCGACGAGCGGTTGCAGGCGTTGCAGGAAGCGCGCCTTTGCATCGTCCACCGCTACTGCCTCGACCTCGCTAGCGGCTTCCGCCTGTGCCTGTCCGCCCGGATCCGTTTTCGGGCTTTCGGCGGTCGCGGGTGGGGCCTTGGGTGACTTTGCGGCCGGCGCCGGATACCCCCAGGGTGCCGGGGCGCGCAGCGGAAAATATCCGCGCGGTGGGTGGGGGTGGCCGATGACCGGGGAGGGCAGCCATACGCTGGCCGGGTACGCATAGGTAGGCGGGTACGCCGCGCCGTTCGGATAGGCCCGGTGGGGGAAATACGGCGATGCCGCCCAGGCGGATCGAACGGCCAGTGCCAGCGAGGCGGCAACGATGACGTGTGGCAGCAGCTTCATGCGTTCGAAACGAAATAGGTATTCGGATCGGAGGCTATCAGAAAACATTAGCGAAAGCTCATATGCTAATTGAACAGATTCAGCGGCCATGCGTGTGAAATTAATAAAAACAAAAAGATATCGCGTAATATTTATGTGAATTATAAAATGCGATACTGCTCTTCCGCTGACATCGCCTGGGCCTGCTGGCAATTGATTTCGTACGTGCGCGTACGCGGGGGAACTCCAGGATGGACTTGGTCAGGCCTTGCTTTGCCCGCGATGCTCAGGGCTCGCGATACCAGCTGCCATCCGCCTGGCGGCGGATCCAGTTATGGCTATACCAACCGAACCGACCCGTGTCGCCGATCGGCAGGGTGCAGTTGGTGCGGTTGCGCCCGACGTTCAGGCGACCCTTGCCGGTTGCCACAACGGCACCCGCCGGTTGGTCGAGCCACTGGTAGTGGACCTCGGGACTGCCATTCAGAAAACAGGTCAGCTGTTGCGCATTGGCGACGCCAGGCTTGAAGATCAGCGTCAGGCCCGGACGCCATTCGTCGAGCGGCACGACTGGGTCGTCGGGAAACGCGCCGGTGATCGGCAGCGGCAGGCTTTCCAGCTTGCCCGGGAAGGTCCGCATGCTGGCGTAGATGCTGGCCATCGGAAAGCGCGGCAGTGCGGTGAAGTCGGCCTGGCGCCACACCGGACCTGACTGCTGGCCGAAGCCGACCAGACCCATCGAGGAGACGATCTGTTTGACCGCCTGGTTGTACTCGCCGTAGGGATAGGCGAACAGCGTGGGTGAGCGGCCGAGTTCCTGTCCGATGCGGTTCTCCGCTGTCTGGATATCGGCCGCCAGCCGTTGCTCCCAGTCTTCCGTGGATTCGTCGTTGGCCCGGCGGACCAGGTGGGAGTGGGAATGGCTGTGGTTCTCGAAGCGGACCCGGCGGGTCTGCATCTCGCGCATCTGATCCCAGGTCATGAACGCATCCAGGCCGTCGTCCACGGACTCGGTGCTGACGAAAACAGTCAGCGGATAGCCATAGCGGACGACCCGGGGAAATGCCTCGGTGTAGGCCGATATATAGGCGTCATCGATGGTCAGCGCGACGCATTTATCGGGCAGATTGGCCCCCGTCTGCAGTGCACCGACGACCTCCTGCAACGGCAGCACGACGTAGTCGTTGATCAGCAGGTAGTCGAGATGCTGCTGAAACTGTTCCGGGGTCACGCTGGTGATGCCCGGCGTGTCCTCGCTAACGTGGTGGTATTGCAGGATCACGCAGTGGTCGGCAGACCAGGCGTTCGCCGAGGCCAGGGCCAAGGCGGACAGCAGGCGGCGTACGCTATCGCGCATCGTTGTGTATGAACTCTGAGAAGACCATTGGAATACGGCATATGATACGGCGGCAGACGGTGTCGGGCGACAGGCCCGCGGGCCGTCACTCGGTGCGCATCACGAATACGGCGTTGCTGTCGACGTTTCTGGCGGTTATGTAGATCACGCTCTTCCACGGCGGGTAATAGAATACCTTCTTGCCCGGGTAGCGGTCGTAGGGCGGCGGTCTGCCGGCAGGCGCATAGTCGCCCTCGGTCTTGTTGTTCGGGTCGAAGGTCAGCCACTTGCCCTGCATCTTAGGGTCCTGCATGCGGCGCAGCACCTTGTCCCAGGCGGGGATGTAGACGCAGGCCGGCATCTCATTGCGATAGTCGAAACTGACGCCCTTGAACTTGCCACTTCGCATCTTCTCCGCCTGCAGATCGTAGGTGGCCCAGCGCGCGCTGCCGCTGTCAGAGCCCAGGTAGAGGATCTTGTCGCCATAGCGGGTGCCGCAGGTCGAGCCCATGAAGTTCCAGGGCAGGCCGCCATGCAGCTCCACTTCGTGGGTCGCCGGGTGGTAGCGGATGTGGTCGAACCTTCCATACTTGTCGTATCTCAGATGGCCGACCACCGTATCGTGGAACTCGTTGTACCAGAGGTTGCCATAGATACTCGGATAGCGGTCCTTGTCCTTGACCCGCCAGACCTTGCCGATCGTCTCCTTCTTGACCGTATCGAACGACCACAGGTGGCCGCGCGACTGGTTGATCGTCTTGCGCTTCTTGTCGAACCAGACACCGTTGTACTGGTGGCGTGAGGTCGGCATGCCGTCGGGCAGGATATCCGCGGGGAAGGCGAGGGCCGGTCGGTAGTTCGTGAAGTTCTTGGATTTGCGATATTCGGCCGACCATTCGAGGCCGGGTTTGTCCGGATCAGAGGGTAGCTGCTCGATCGTCCAGGTTGAATCACCGCCCATACGCTCGATGTCCAGGGCCCAGATGCCATTCATGGCCGTGGCGCCATGGCCGCCACCCCAGGGTATGTAGAACTTGCCGTCGTCACCCAGGTCGCCACTTACCCAGGCGTTAAAGGTGGAGTGCAGGTCCTCATTGCCGAGACTGAGCGCGCGATAGCTCTTGCCCATCGCGGTCTCGATTTTCTGCTTGAGTGGCTGCAGCGAGGTGTCGCCGACTTCGTACCAGCTGTTCGGTGCGAGTTTGGCGATGCTCTGCGGGAGGATACGGCCGTCCGCGTCCTTCTCGGGTACCCAGACAAACGTATCGGTGGCTGCAGATGCCCCCGCGGCAGTGGTGATCAGCAGGCCCGCAAGCAGCGCGCGGATCTGTCGTTCCATCAGCATGACCTTTTCGGTATACGGTTCCGTCACAGACTATCGCGGCGAAGCCTGCCGCTTCAAGGCGCGCAGGTTGTCCTGCCGCCGTCCGTATCTACCACTGAAGGGATCAAAGACAAACCCGAGGTGTGCCAATGCGTATCCAAGAGAAGCTCTGACGAACTCAGAGCTTCGCGAAGATCGAGACGCGCTGGCGAAGCTCTATTTCAGGTTGGCGCCGACCAGTTCCACCAGGCTCTCGATCGGGGTGGCCCACTGAGTGCGGCCTGCGCCGGCCATCAGGTTGATGCGGCAACTGCCGCAGGCGGTAACGACGGAATCGGCGCCGGTTGCCTCCACTTGCCTGCGCTTGAGGTCGAAGGCGGCATTGCGCATCGGTTCGGCCCCTTCCATCACGAACAGGCCCGCGCCGCCGCCGCAGCAGAAATTGGTCGCCCGGTTGCTGGGCATCTCCCGCATATCGACACCCAGGGCCTGCAGAACCGCCCGCGGCTCATCGAACACCCCGCCATGACGGCCGACCTTGCAGGGATCATGGTAAGTGACGTGCTTGCCGGCGCCGATCGGATTGACATGCAGGCGGCCTTCCATGACCTCGCGGCCGAGGTATTCGGAGATCGCCATCACCTCGAACGGCAGCGGGCCGCCGTGCACATTGGCGCCGGCCCAGCGCATCGCGGGATACGCGTGCCCGCATTCGGGCACTATGACCAGCTTGGCACCCAGCGCGATTGCCTGTTTGGTGATCCGTTCGGAGGCTGACTGCTGCACCTTCGAGTATCCGGACAGGAGCCCGAAGTTGGCGCCCTCGAACGCACAGCTATGCATGGTCCAGTCGACTCCGAGGTGGTTCATTACCTTGACCGTGGCCTCCAGGGCGTCCTTGAACAACAGCACGTCGATCGTTGAGGTCAGCACCAGAATGTCGGCCTTGTCCTTGTCGATCGGCACCACATGACCCTTGGCGCGCAGTTCTTCGGCGGCCTGGCGCAGCTGTTCGGGACCGACGCCGAACACCGTCCCGCGGCTGCCCTGTTCCTGCTCGACCGCGCGCAGGCCGGCCGGTATCAGGCCGGCGTGAGCGAGTCCTTCGCGGGTGATATGCACCATCGATGCGATATCGATGCCCATCGGGCAGACCAGGCCGCAACGTCCGCATTCGGTGCACGACTCATACACCAGGTGCTGCGTCGCCTTGAGGTCGTCCTCGGTGATCTCCGGTTCGATCAGTCGATGCAGCCAGCGCAGAGGCGCCTTTTCGCGCCGGTAGTAGCGCTTGAGCAGGTCGAGCTTATGGATCGGCGTCAGTTCGGGGTCTTCGGTCTCGATATAAAACTGGCAGGCCTCGGCACACAGCCCGCAGTGCACGCAGGACTCCAGATGGGTGGCATTGGAAGCGTCGATCTTTGCAGAGAAGATGGCCTTCGCGTGGCTGACCCGCTCGTTTTCCGGGCAGTCCGTGGGCCTGGCCATCTGCGGGAGCATCTTGATCTGCTCGGCAAAGCCGCGAAACACATTCATATCGATGGCCATGATCCACTTCCTATATCGAGTGCCATGTATGGCGGTTTACATAATCACGCTGCAATGCGCCGCTCGGGTGCCTGCACTCGGGCCCGGGCCTCCCGGCTCAGACCTTTACACCACGCCGGCCGTAGTGGGCCCCGGCGAAGCCGCGGCTGAACGGGAACGTGAAGGTATGCATCAAGGCGCTGAACGGGAAGTACAGCAGCAACAATTCGGCCAGAAAGAAATGCGTCACCCGCAGAGCCTCGTGCGAGCGCGCCAGCGCAAGGCAGCCGGTCAGCATCACCAGGAAGATCAGGATCGAGCCGATGTAGTCGCCGCGATCCGAGATCATCCGGGTGACCGGGTTCATCAAGCGGTGCAGGATCAGCAACAGCAGGCCGAGGAACGCGATCTCCGAGACCAGGATGAAGGCCCATTCGGGCAGAGCGGTCCAGCCGAAACCGGTCACGTATTCGCGGTAGAACTCAATGTGCGGCGCGGCGAAGAACAGCAGCGCGAACAGGCCAACGTGAAACAGATAGCCAGCCACCACCTGCAGCTTGATGCGCGACCAGAAGTCGGATCGCGGGAAAAACCGCTTGATGTTGATGCCCAGAGCACCGGCGGCCCCGGAGCTCCGCGGTACGCTGTAATCGGTCTTGCTACCCATGCTCAGCATCCCGATCAGGCGCCACAGCACCCCGATAACGAACACCGTGGCCGAGAAATACCAGAATGGCCCGTCCACAAACTCGCTGAAGCTCACCGCTCGACCTCCGGTTCTTGTTGCAGATTATCGATTCGCACGGGGGCGTTGCCGGTCCTCATGCCTTGTCCGGCGTGGGGTGCAGACCGCCACTAGCGGCCCTGTCGGAAGTCCCGGTGTCCGTCGGGTCAGACAGCCCCTTCACCTCCGCATACCAGCGGTCGTGATGTGCCTCGGCCCAGTGCTCATCGACGTAGCCTGTAGTCATGCTCTCCAGGCTCCCCTCCATACCCAGGGTGCCGATGTAGATGTGGCCGAATGAGCCGGCGATGAACAGTACCGCGGCCAGCCCATGCACGATCAGGGCGAGTTGCATCACCTCACGCCCCTGGCCGAGGATTGGGAAGATCAGCACCAGCCCGGTAAGGGATACCGTCAGACCCAGCACGGTCACGCCCCAGAACCAGGCCTTTTCGCCGGCATTGAAGTACCCGGCACTGACATGCCCCTTGCCGATCATCCCGCCGCCTTTGAGCAACCATTTCAGGTCGCCGCGCGCTGGCAGGTTCTTCGCGACGAAGCGCAGGAACAGCAGAACCAGCGACACCAGGAACACCGGCCCGAACAGGTTATGACCTTCTTTGCATGCGCTCGCAATCAATCCGAATGCCTCGGCCCCGAAAACCGGCAGCACGATGAATCGACCAAACAGCAGGATCAGCCCAGTCAGTGCCAGAAAGATGAACAGAATGGCGACCAGCCAGTGGACCGTACGGTCGAAATCTTCAAAGCGTTTGATGCGCTTGCCAGAGCGACCGCCCGGGATCCGCATGCGCCCGCGGATCAGGTAGAACAGCAGGATCACGCCGGCAGCTGCGGCAATGACAAGGCCGGCATTGCCGATAAAATCATTTCGCCGGTAGTTGCGAAACTCCTCGCCGGTCTGGGTGATCAGCACACCGGTCTCGACGCCACGCACCTGGGTCTGGCCGGTCAGGTGCACGCCATCGCGCTGGCGTACCGCCCGCCATAGGTCGGCGCCAGGATTGGGGACCATGATCGGTGAACTTGGATCCGTGTCGCCGGCGAAGGCTGTGGGCGCAACGAACAGCAACAGTCCCGCCAATAACAGGCCGGTGAGCTGCGTGATCGTATGCCTAAGGCTAGTGAGCGGCATCGCTTTACTCCTGACTGGCGCGACCAGTTGTTATGATTCTCGCTCTGCCAGTCGCAAGATCGACTGGTCCGAGTAACGCGGCTGCCGGGGCATTCCAGACCCGGCAAGCCGCGCCTCGCTTAGCCCTCGCTGCTGGCCTTGCCTGACATGTCGCGCGGCGCGCGCAGGCTGGCCTTGTCGTAGTTCACACCCCAGTTCAGCACCGAGGCGCCGCGGTTGATGATCCGCTTGCGGTAGATCTCCGACACGACATCGGCATCGCCGGCGAGCAGGGCCTTGGTCGCGCACATCTCGGCGCACAGCGGCAGCTTGCCTTCGGCGATGCGGTTGGCGCCGTACATGCGGTGTTCGTCGGCGCTGCCGGTCTCCTTCGGTCCGCCGGCACAGAAGGTACATTTGTCCATCTTGCCGCGCGAGGCAAATGCCCCGGCCTTCGGGAACTGCGGCGCCCCGAATGGGCAGGCGTAGAAGCAGTAGCCGCAGCCGATACAGATGTCCTTGTCGTGCAGCACGATGCCGTCTTCGGTGGTGTAGAAGCAATCCACCGGGCAGACCGCTGCACAGGGCGCATCGGAGCAGTGCATACAGGCCACCGACAGCGAGCGCTCGCCCGGTTCACCGTCCTTGATGGTCACGACCCGGCGGCGGTTGACACCCCAGGGCACCTCGTTCGCGTTCTTGCAGGCCGTAACACAGGCATTGCATTCGATGCAGCGTTCTGCGTCGCAGTAGAACTTCATGTTTGCCATGTCTGAGTCCTCCTCAAGCCTTGGAGATGCGGCAAAGGGTACATTTGGTTTCCTGCATCTGCGTCACCGAGTCGTAGCCGTAGGTGAACGCGGTATTGCAGGCCTCGCCCAACACGTAGGGGTCGCATCCGGCAGGATACTTGTCACGCAGATCCTTGCCCTCGAAGTGCCCACCGAAGTGGAACGGCGTAAAGGCCACCCCTGAAGCGACACGGCGGGTGACCATCGCCTTCACCTTAATGCGCGCACCCTCTGTGCTCTCGATCCATACGTCGTCACCATCCTTGATGCCGCCATTGTTGGCGTCGCGTGGATGCAGTTCTACGAACATATCCTGCTGCAACTCGGCCAGCCACGGATTCGACCGCGTCTCGTCGCCACCACCCTCGTATTCGACCAGGCGCCCCGAGGTCAGGATGATCGGAAACTCCTTCGAGTAGTCCTTGGCCTGGATCGAGGCGTAGCGCGTGGGCAGGCGCCAGAACGACTTGCGGTCCTCATAGGTCGGGTACTTCTCGACCAGGTCGCGCCGGTTGGTATACAGCGGTTCGCGATGGATTGGCACCGGATCGGGGAAGGTCCACACCACCGTGCGTGCCTTGGCGTTGCCGAACGGCGCACAGCCGTGCTTGATCGCGACGCGCTGGATACCGCCGGACAGGTCGGTCTTCCAGTTCTTGCCCTCGGCGGCCGCCTTTTCGGCATCCGTCAGGTCGTCCCACCAGCCGAGTTTCTTCAGCAGTGCGTCGGTGAACTCCGGATAGCCGTCCTTGATGTCCGACCCGACCGAATAGCTGTCTTCGGCGAGCAGATTCACGCCATTGCGCTCGACGCCGAAGCGGGCACGGAAGGTAAGCCCTCCCTCGGCCACCGGCAGGCTGGTGTCGTACAGGTTCGGGGTGCCCGGATGCTTCATCTCCGGCGTGCCCCAACTCGGCCATGGCAGGCCGTAGAAATCGCCGTCCGCGGGCCCACCCTCGGCCTTGAGGCTGGTGTAGTCGAAGGTGCCCCAGTTCTGCTGGTGCAGCTTCAGACGCTCCGGACTCTGGCCGGTGTAGCCGATGGTCCACATGCCGCGGTTGAACTCGCGGGTGATGTCCTCGATCAGCGGCTCGTCGTTGTTGACCGCGATGTGCTTGGTGAACTCATCGGCAAAGCCGAGCTTCTTGGCCAGCTTGTACATGATCGTGTGATCGGGCAACGATTCGAACAACGGCTCGATGACCTTGTCGCGCCATTGGATCGAGCGGTTGGATGCCGTGACCGACCCGTATGTCTCGAACTGCGTGCTGGCCGGCAGCAGGTAGACACCGTCGGTGCGGTCGTGCATCACGGCCGAAATTGTCGGATAGGGATCGACCACGACCAGCAGGTCGAGCTTTTCCATGGCCTTCTTCATCTCCGGGCCGCGGGTCTGCGAGTTGGGTGCGTGCCCCCACATGAACATCGCGCGGACATTGTCGCGCTGCGCGATGGCACCCTTGTCTTCCAGGACCCCGTCGATCCAGCGTGACACCGGGATACCCTTGGTGTTCATGACGTGCTCGGCCTTGTCCTTCTCGTCGTATTCGCCGATGTATTCCTTGCCGTCCTTGTCATAGGCCACGTTGTCGAAGCGGCTCTTGATCCAGGCGGGATCCAGGTCCCAGACCCTGGCCCAGTGTCCCCAGGAGCCGGGCGCCAGACCGTAATAGCCGGGCAAGGTGTCGGCCAGCACGCCGAGGTCGGTTGCGCCCTGCACATTGTCGTGGCCGCGGAAGATGTTGGCGCCGCCGCCGGACACGCCGATATTGCCCAGTGCCAGCTGGAAGGCGCAGTAGGCGCGGGTGTTGTTGTTGCCGATCGTGTGCTGGGTGCCGCCCATACACCAGATGAAGGTACCCGGCCTGTTGTCGGCCATCGCCTTGGCGGCCGCATAGACCTGGTTTTCCGGCACGCCGGTTACGCGCTCGACCTCGTCGGGCGTCCACTTGGCGACCTCGGCCTTGACCTCGTCCATCCCGTAGACGCGCTGCCGAATGTACTCCTTGTCCTCCCAGCCGTTCTTGAAGATGTGATACATCATGCCCCAGATCAACGGCACGTCGGTGCCCGGGCGCAGGCGCAGGAAGTGGTTGGCGTGTGCGGCAGTGCGGGTAAAACGCGGATCGATCACGATGACCTGTGCGTTGTTTTCCTCTTTGGCCTTGAGGATGTGCTGCAGCGATACCGGGTGTGCCTCGGCCGGGTTGGAGCCGATCAGCAGTATCGCCCTGGATTTGTGGATGTCGTTGTAGCTGTTGGTCATCGCCCCGTAGCCCCAGGTGTTCGCAACCCCGGCTACGGTGGTGGAGTGACAGATGCGCGCCTGGTGGTCGACGTTGTTCGTGCCCCACATCGCGGCGAACTTGCGGTACAGGTAGGCCTGCTCGTTGTTGAACTTCGCCGAGCCGAGCCAGTACACGGAATCCGGTCCGGATTGCTCGCGAATCTTCGCCAGCTGGTCCCCGATGTCGTTGATTGCCTCGTCCCAGGACACCTTCTGCCACTTGCCGCCGACCAGCTTGGTCGGGTATTTCAGGCGCCGATCGCCATGGCCATGCTCGCGCACCGCGGCGCCCTTGGCGCAGTGAGCCCCGAGGTTGAACGGGTGATCAAAGGCAGGTTCCTGGCCTGTCCACACGCCGTTTTTAACCTCTGCGATGACGCCGCAGCCGACCGAGCAGTGGGTACAGATGGTGCGGACTGATGTGGCCTCGCCGGCGGCTGCGCCCGGCGCCGCCTGGACCTTGCGCATCATGCCCGGGGCCAGGCCGGTGGCCAGCGCCGTTCCTCCGGCCAGGATGCCCGAGTGGCGCAGGAAGTCGCGCCGGCTGAGCTTGCGTCCTGTCTCGCCATGCGCTGTGTTTGGTGTCTGGGTGGCCGCAGCCGTGCCGACCTGATCGGAAATCTTTTTCAGTTTCATGTTGCGCTCCTCGTCGGGCGTGGCTCAGCTGGCAGCACTCTTGTAGTAGTCGAGAATGTGTTGGGTCAGCCGGTAACCCTGTTCCGGCTTCTGATCTGCGTCGCCCTGTGGAGCCTCGGCCAAGGCAATGCCGGGCAGACCGACGGCGGCCGCCGCCAGACCTCCCGAAACGCCGGCTTCGCGCAAGAATTCGCGCCGTGAATGCGAGACCTGCTGCTTGGGATTCTTCATGGCAATGGCTCCTGTAATGCACTTCGCTGGTTCGGCAGTTAATGTGCTGCTCGCCGAGTGACCCGGGCCGCACATATTTGATATGTGCAAGCCACACGCCAGGTTGTTGGGGAAAATAACAACCAATTTGGGTCTAAATGGGCATCGCTTTATGTCGCTTATGGGTTCTCGTTGCCCGGTGTAACAATTTGTCTAGTCAAGCAGGGACAGGTAGGTGGCCTCCAGGGACAAAAAGACGATCCCCAGCCGCGCCACCGATCGATACAAGACCGCCGAATCGGCCTGTGCCAGGTCGGCGAAAAAGGCGCCCGCCCAATTGCCGATATGGCTGTCGAAGAACTGCCGCTGCACCTGGACCTCGGTGCCGTCCTGGATCAACAGCGACATGACCTCGCACAGCGCCGCGATATGGTCCTCGGGCTCGTGAACATCTTCGGCGCGCTCGAACCCGAGCTGGCGCAGGTCCGCGCGCAATAGAGCCAGCGGCCGCTCCATCAGGAAACCGGTCTGATACCAGGACCCGAACGGAACCAGTTCGCCGCGCCCGAGGCCGATAAACAGGCGGTGGTATTCTTCGCGCACCGACGCCAGGGAGCTGTGCCGCGCCGCCAGCGCCAGCGTCCCGAGCGCGACCGCAAGTTCGCCCTTGTCCTTGGGGTCGTCGGCCTCCAGTTGGCGCGTATAGTCCAGTACCCGATCGTCCGGGACGTCGCGCAACAGCGCGGCCAGCAGCCCGTACAGGCTGGCCCTGCGCGCCTGTTCCTCGGCGAGTGGGTCGGCGGAACTGCGAGGGGCCTGTGGGGTTTGCTGCGGCATCTGTGTACTCATGATGGGCGTTCGCTGTCGGTCTTGTGGGGGCTATTGGCAAACACGCCGGCCTGCATCGCCTCGCTGTCCTGTACCGCATCTACCACGCGGCAGTCCTCGCACATCTGCAGCCGGCGCCGCGCGCGTTCGCTCTGGAACATCGCATGCCCGACCAGCTTGGCGAGGATGTTGTCGATGACCCGGCGGGTCGCAAACGGCTTGCCACAGACAACGCAGCAGAATGGCGGCTCTTCGTACAATACCACCGGCTGGCGGCGTTGTTCGGGGTCCGCCATATAGCGCGCCTCGAGCGTGATGGCCCGTTCGGGGCAGCTGTTCGCGCAGATGCTGCATTGCACGCAGTTCGCCTCATAGAACACCAGGCGAGGGGTTTCGTCGCCGGCACTGACTGCCTGGGCCGGGCACACGGAGGTGCAACTCATGCACAGCGTGCACCTTTCCGCGTCCACCTGGATGCGTCCGTAGGGGGCGCCGGGCAGGATCGCAAAACTGTCCGGTCGGGTACCCGGCCGCCCCCATAAGAAGTCGAGCGCGAGGCCTGCCAGCTGGCGCTTGCCGTCGACGGCTGCGAACCGGGCTGCATCGCCGGCGGTGATGCCGGTGTCTGGCGGCTGTTCCACCGGGATGGCGTGGCTGTCGACCGCCTGCAGCGCATCGCTCGGTAGCCCGAGCCCGCGCAGCAGGTCGTGACTGAACGCGATCTGCCGATCGAGGGCCGCGCGGGCCCTGTCCGGGACCGAGCCGCCATCCACGAGCAGCACGCGGCGCGCACCCCAGGCGATCGCGGCCAGCCATATTTCGTGACCGACACTGGCCAGTTCCTCGAGCACGACCAGCAGCAGGTTCGGCGGAGTCGGTGGCAGGTCGGCGACGTCTGTCTCGGCGATAAACATGATTACCGGGTCCGCGCCGCCGGCATCCAGGTAGCTGAGCAGCAGCAGCCGAACGCGTTCGGCGGTGTCGGCCGGGCCCGGATAGGCATAACGCATCGCACCGGTGGGACAGACAGTGGCGCAGATGCCGCCGCCCTGGCAAAGGTTCGGGTTCACCTCGACCTGTTCGCCGATCGAGATGATCGCCTCGGCCGGGCACGCGTCGATGCACCGACGGCAACCGTTCTGCCCGGACCTGGCATGCGCGCAGATGGCGGGATCGTAGGCAAAGTACCTTGGCTTCTCGAAGGTGCCGACCATCCCGTCGACGGCAAGCTGCGCCGCGTCGAGGTCCTGGGGTTCGCGGCCGAAGTGCCAGTATCCCGGTGGCGGCAGCTCGGTGTCGATGAGCGGTTCGGCGCCCAGGTCCAGGACCATGTCGGTATGGAGCGATTGGTGGTTGTGTCTGTCTTTCTCGCCGAGTTCGAGTGTGAATGCGCCCAGGTGGCCCGAGATCGTCAGATTCCGGCCTCCCAGGGAGGTCGTTGGCACGCCGGCATCCTCGTCGCCCTCGGTCAACAGTATCTCGGCGTGCAGCGGTGGCTGCAGGCGGGCGGCCAGCCATTGCGCCTCTTCGCCGCCGATCACGACCACGCGCCCGCGCGAGCTGAAGTGCACGACCCCGGTGGGCTCGACGACGAGCCGCTCGACGGCGGACTGCGCGGCAGCGCGCGCCCGGGTGTTGCGCGTGTTCTGCAAGGTGTGTTCGGGTTCCGACATGCGTGCTTGCTGCTCCTCGCTCAGGTCTGTGTTGATTCGGGCGGCGTCTCGTCTGCCGCGTCGGCGGTCACCGGTTCGGCCGCCGCCGACTGACTTTCCGTGCCGGCCGGATGCTGTTCGTCTGCCCCTGATTCGTCCTCCAGCATCGACCGGCCCAAGGCCTCGGCGCTTTTGCGTGCCTGTACCTCGATCTGGTGACGCATATCCGCGGTCACCAGGTCGCCCAGCGCCTGGAAGGTGGTGAAGTCCTCGGCGTAGTCGTCGAGTTCGTCGATGACGTTGAACTGGGCGCTGAGAAACAGCTTCTTCAGGGCCGCTCGGCGCAGTGACTCACTGACCTTGGAAGACATGAAGCCACGATAGTCGGAATCTGCGGTCAGCGATTCCAGTGGGGGCATGTCCGCATCGGTTGGCTCGGGGTCGGGCTCAATCTCGTCATCGGCGGCGACCGTCGCGACGTCGTCGCCAGCGTGGTCGGGGATCTCCTGCAGATCCTTCTGGCGGGCCTCCATCTTGCGGCGGTGGAAGCGCTGCAGGAATGACTCATCCGGCCGCGGCAGCTCTTCTTCAGCGGGCAGGGGGCGCGGCTTGTCGCTCATGATGCCGGATCCACGGAGTCGTCTGCGGTCCAGTCGCGCAGCTTGCGCTTGCGCTTCTTCTCGGGGAAATAGTTGGCAATCACGAATGCCTCGGTCCAGCGATACAGCTCGGCTGGAACAGCGACGGCATAGACCTGATCGTCACCCTCCAGGTAGGCATGTGCCTCATCGAAACTCATGCTGACGCGGAATGGCTGCGGTTGTGCGCTGTCATCGGCCGCGTGAGCCAGCACGTAGGCCTGCGGGGCGTCGCTGATCAGGTTGTAGTAGTAGCTCTCGCATTCGTCGACGTACAACGCGACTTCGAGTCCTTCGACGGCGAAATAGGCGGTATTCTGATCCTCGCGGATCAAATGCGGCAGACGGTCGGTGCCACCGGTGCCGCGACCGACCGTTATCCCGGCCGCGCTCCATACATAATCCGCCCAGCGGCTGGTGGCGATCCGACGCTCCAGGATGACCACGACCGGAAGGTGGCCGATTTCTGTCACCTGCGGTTCGGAAGTCGTGTCCGTCATCTACTGGCCCCTGTGCATATCCGCGGACTCGAGCAAGTTGCGTACCAGAGCCTGCACACGCAGGCGGCGTGCGCAGCAATGCAACCAAGCCTCGCGTGCACGGCAGCTATTGCGCCAAATTGTCCCACCCTGGTGACACCAATGAGGACAAATTTGCGCATTTGGCGGCGCGCAGTGACCGCGACCGGTCGCAGGTTTTGGCGCTAGACTCGGCCCCGCGCGGCAGAACAGCGGGCGAATCCGCTTGCGGAACGGTTCTTGCTGCTCTACGTCATCATTCAGGGGTCAAGCATGCGCGAACACAGCAATGAGTCTGCACGGCCGGAAGGGGCGCTGATCGATCGGTTCCAGCGGCGCGTGACCTACCTGCGCATATCAGTGACCGATCGTTGTGATCTGCGCTGCGTCTACTGCATGTCGGAGGACGTCAAGTTCATTCCGCGTGCCGGGTTGCTCTCGCTCGAGGAGATCGTGCAGGTTGGGCGAAATTTCGTCGACCTGGGCGTCAACAAGATCCGTATCACCGGTGGAGAGCCGCTACATCGCCGGGACATCCTCAAGGTGTTCCGCGAACTGGGCGAGTTGGAGGGCCTGCGTGAACTGACGTTGACCACCAACGGGACCCAGCTGCCGCGTTTCGCGCATGACTTGCATGCCGCCGGGGTGAACCGCATCAACGTCAGCCTGGACACGCTGCAAGCCGAGCGGTTTCGTGCGCTGACCCGCAACGGCAAGATCGAGCAGGTCATGGCGGGACTGGATGCAGCTCAGCAGGCCGGTATCCCGCGCATCAAGCTGAACACCGTGGTGCTGAAAAATCGCAATCATGACGAGGTCCAGGATCTGGTTGGATTTGCGATCGAGCGGGGTTTCGATATCAGCTTCATAGAAGAGATGCCGCTCGGCGTCGTCGGTGACCACGACCGTGCCGAGTGCTTCTACTCCAGTGACCAGATCCGCTCCGATCTGGCGCGGCACTTCGAACTCATCCCGACCGCCGAATCGACTGGCGGGCCATCGCGCTATTTCAGGATCGCCGGTGTCGACGACACCCGGGTCGGTTTCATATCGCCGCACAGCCACAACTTCTGCGACCACTGCAATCGGGTGCGGATGACCTGCGAGGGGCGGTTGTTACTGTGCCTGGGCCAGGAGCACAGCGTCGACCTGCGGCGCGTGGTGCGCGCCAATCCCGGCGATGACGAGGCGCTCAAGCGCGCGATCGTGTCGGCGATGGAGATCAAGCCGCGCGGACACGACTTCGACCTGCACGGGCAGCCGGTGATCTTTCGTCACATGAACCACACCGGGGGCTGAGTTGACATGAGCCGTGTGCCGCACAGCAGCGACCGAGGCGATCGGGACGAGCGGCCCTATTGCCCGGTGATGAGCGACGCCGGCCTGCGCCCCGCGCACGAAGTGGTGGCGGTCGACGAATACGGTCAGCCTCGCAGCGGCTTCATCGCCGGGGAACAGGCGCTCACGCTGTTCCTGGATGACCGGGAGATCGTGACCCTGATGACGCTCGGCACCCACCCGGAGATGCTGACACTCGGCTACCTGTTGAATCAGCGCCTGGTGCCGTGCCTCGAATCCGTCGATTCGGTCGCGGTCGACTGGGAGAAAGGCGAGGTGCGGGTCGCGACGTTCGAGCGCATCAGCGACATCGAGGAAAAGCTCAAACACCGCACCGTCACGACGGGCTGTGGTCAGGGTACCGTGTTTGGCCGGATCGGTGACCAGATAGAGAAGATACGCCTGCCCAGACCGTCGGTGGCGCAATCGCTGATCTACCGCCTGCTGGCGCAGATCAGCGATTACAACGAGGTCTACAGACGGGCCGGGGCGGTGCACGGTTGCGCGCTGTGTGGCTTTGCGGCCGACAGTGATCCGCAGATCCATCTGTTTGTCGAGGACGTCGGGCGACACAACGCCGCCGACGCGATCAGTGGGTACATGTGGTTGAACGCGATCGACGGCCGGGACAAATGGTTCTATACCACCGGCCGGTTGACCTCCGAGATGGTGATCAAGGTCGCGCAGATGCAGATACCGATCCTGCTGTCGCGTTCCGGAGTCACCCATCGAGGCCTGGAACTGGCGCAAAAGATCGGGGTGGTGTTGATCGCGCGGGCCAAGGGCCAACATTTCCTGGTCTATAACGGTGCGGATCAGATTTCCTTCGACGCCATTCCGGCGGCGACTGCGCCGGGCAGTGCGGCGCGGCGTGCGCGGCAAGCGGGCGGACAGGGATAGGTCCGGGGAGGGGATGTGCCATGTCTGCAGTGTTGATGCCGCAGAACGACGTCTTCATGAGCGTGAAACAGGTCGCCGCATATCTGCAACTCAATGAGAAGAAGGTCTATGCCCTGGTAAACGAGGGCAGGATCCCGGCCACCAAGGTGACCGGCAAGTGGATGTTTCCGCGCGAACTGATCGATCGCTGGATGATGGATTCCGCGCATGGCGGACTGCTGACCGACCGCCTGGTGATCGCGGGCAGTGATGATCCACTCTTGTACCGGGTGATCACGGCCTTCGCGCTCGACGTCAACGCACTCGCCCAGGTCAGCTACACGCCGACCGGTGCGCGCCTTGGCCTCGATCTGCTGCAGGCTGGGCGGGTGGACGTGAGCGCGCTGCACTGGGGGCCGAACGCCGAGAGTCGTACCCGGCATCCGGCCCTGCTGCGTCAGCACCCGCAACACCGCAACTGGGTCCTGATTCGCGCCTTCACGCGTGAGCAGGGGTTGATGGTGCGGCCAGATATCGCGAGCCAGACCAACGATCCAGACGCCCTGATGCAGCCCCGGTTCCGCTGGGTGCAGCGCCAGGCGGGGGCGGGCGCGCAGCGCTTCCTGCTGGAAATGCGTCGCAACAGTGCGCCGCGTGAGGAACTCAACGTGACCGCGACCGCGCTGTCCGAACGCGAGGCGGCTGCCGCGATCGTGCTCGGCCAGGCCGACGTCGCGCCGGGCCCGCGTGCCGCCGCCACCGAGGCCGGACTCGCGTTCATCCCCTGTGGGGTCGAGGGCTTTGATCTCGCGCTGCCGCGCAATATCTGGTTCCGGCGGCTGTTCCAGGAACTCCTCAGTCGGCTGCAGTCCGGCGAGTGCCGCAGGCTCGCGGATACCCTCGGTGGCTACGATTTCGCCGAGAGCGGGGAGATGATCTGGGGTCAGGAGTAGCCTACCTCAGCGCACCGCGTACAGCGTGCCATTGAGCTGAAATGGCTCGTGACCGTCGTTAGAGACCTGGATGAACAGGTTCTTCGGACCGAAGACTTCGAAGATCGCGCGGTAGTTCAGGATCCCCCGCGGGCCAATCTGGCCGCCACCGACGTCGAACGCGACCAGGTCGATCGCGCCGGCCGGGCCGAACATCTCGCGAATAGAAAACGCCGTGCCCTCCGTGCCGGTGAAGTGCAGGGTCAGGCGGTACTCGGCGTAGCCGGTCAGGTCGAGCCCGGCCAACGGGCCGAGTGCCTTGGTGCCCGGAGAGACTTCCTTGGCATCGAACAGGGTTACCAGACAGGGTTTCGACTCGACACCGACGCTCAATGGGTCGTTGACGACCTTGACCGCGACGGTTTTGTTCTTGGATTTCTTGAGTTTCATGGCTATTTCCTTGGAATGTGCACGTTTCTTGGGCGGATTGTTCCAGCGTTGCGCCACGAGGATACAGCGTGGCGCTGCCGCCGGGGCGTTGATCGACGTAATACCCGGAAAAGCAAGAACAGGGCCAGCTGACTGCCGGCTGGCGTGTGGCTTGGCTATGCTCGCGCGGGCCGGCGACCTGACGGCCGCGGCAGTATCGGATCTGCACCCGGATCGGCAGGATCGACTAGGCTGCAGGGGAAGGCCATGGTGATTTCGCACATACCGGAGCTGGAACCTTGAACCTCAAGATCATCATTCTTGGCGCTGCATTCGTTGCGATGCTGTGGTACGCGATGCGGATCAGCCCTGACGCCCCTGCCACTCACCACGCGCCGCCGGACGCCGCCAGCACCGGTCTCGGTGAGAAGCCGGAGGGGCACGAACCCTGGACCAAAGAGGACACGGCGGTGTGGCGCGACCGCGTCGACCGCAGACTGGGGCGGTGAACGTCGGTGGTCGCTTGTGGTCGAGGTCTGCCGGTCAGAGCGGTGGTCGATCCTTGATGGGGTGACTGGCTTGGGCAATGCGGCGCTGGGTTCCGCACGGTTGCCGATCGATCAGTGTCCACCGCACACCGGGCAGCCTGGCCGCGGCGGCACGCGGATGCGCTGCCATTCCATGGACGCGGCGTCGAACAGCATCAGCACGCCGCGCAGGTCTTCGCCGTGTCCGGTCAGGACGCGCACCGCCTGGAGCGCCTGCAGGGTACCGATTACGCCCACTACGGGCGCCAGCACACCCTCTATTGCGCAGGTCTCCTGATTCTCGAGTTCGCCCGGGTAGACGCATTGGTAGCAGGGGCCGCCATGCGCCAGCGAGGTCATGATCTGGCCTTCGAGGCGGATCGCGGCACCGGTCACCAGCGGCCTGCCTTCCGCCATCGCGATGCGGTTGAGCTGGAAGCGCGAGGCGAAGTTGTCGGTGCAGTCCAGCACCAGGTCGGCCTTCCGGATTTCGCGGCGCAATTCGGCCTCGTCGAGCTCCCAGTCGAGCGCGATGACCTGGCATGCCGGGTTGATTTCCAGCAGCGTGCGCCTGGCCGAGGCCGCCTTCAGTTCGCCGAGATCGGCCTCGCGGTGGATGATCTGGCGCTGCAGGTTGGATGGCTCAACGCGATCGAAGTCACTGAGTACCAGCGTCCCGACGCCACTGGCAGCGAGATACATCGCAGCCGGCGAGCCGAGTCCTCCGAGGCCGACCAGCAACACCCGTGCGGCCAGCAGGCTTTCCTGGCCGGCCTCGCCGACCGCCTGCAGGCGAATCTGGCGCGCGTAGCGCTCGCGTTGCCCCGGTGTCATGCCGTGAATCCCGTTGTGTTGTGCATCCGATGCCTGGACCTGCCCGAAGCTGTGCGCAGCACCGGCGTCAGCAATGCGTTGCCTTTTCGGTCGATTCCAGTTCGCCACCCGGCTGCTGTGCCTCGGCGGCGTGCAGCTGTTCGGCAACCGTCTCGGCATCTTCCACGAGGGTCGGCTCGGTCCGCAACCAGACCTTGAACCTGGTTCCTACGCCGGATTGCGATGCGACCGTGATGTCGCCACCGTAGCGACGGATCAGGCCGTAACTGACCGACAGTCCGAGGCCGGTACCTTCGCCGTCGCGCTTGGTGCTGTAGAACGGGTTGAAGATCTGGTTGCACTGGTCCTCGTCCATGCCCGAGCCGTTGTCGGTAACCGCAATACACACGCCGCGGTCGGCCCAGTCCCCGGTGGACACCACGATCTCGCCGCCTGTCTGCGGCAGGGCATGCGCGGCATTGCTGACCAGATTGACCAGGACCTGCTGCAGTTCCTGCTCGTTGATGGTGATTCGCCGTGTCGCCTCGAGCTTTAGCTGCAAGGTGAACGCGCGTTGCTTTTGCATGTGCGAGATCAATGCGGTCGTATCGCGGACCACCTGGTTGACGTCGATCTCGGCGAGATAGCCGGCATATTCGTCGGGCCGTGCGTATTTCAACAACTTCTCGATGATCGCCTGTATGCGGTAGACCTGCTCGATGACCAGGTCGATCTCCGGGCGCACCGGGTCCAGTCGATCGCCGAGCTGGGCGATGAGGATATCGAGGTTGCCGAGCATCACCTGGGTCGGGTTGTTGATCTCGTGCGCGACCCCGGCCGTCAATTCGCCGAGCGCGGCGAGCTTTTCCGCGGTGACCAGCTTGCGGCGTGTCTCGCGCAGCACTCTGATGGTACGTTGCAGCTCGTCGTTGCGCTGCTGCAACTCGGCGGTGCGCTCGGCGACCTTTGCCTCCAGCTGCGAGGCCCAGCTCTGCATTGCCGCAGCCTGTTGTTCGAGTCGCTCGAGCATCGCGTCGAATTCGTGGGCAAGCTCGGCCAGTTCATCGCTACTTTCCACGGCACCGACCCGCAGGCTGCGTCCCAGGCGCGTCGCACGGACCACTTCGGACATCTTTTCGACCGGGCGGAAGATAGACTTCGCCCCGCGTATGGCCAGCACGGCGTAGAGCGTCAGCAGTACCAGCACCAGTAGCAGGACCAGGCCCAGGGCCTGCCACAGCGCGGCGCGAAACGGTGCCTCCAGGTAGCCAGCATAAAGAATGCCGACGCGCTTGCCGGTGAGGTCTACGATCGGCTCGTAGGCCGAGATGTACCAGTCGTTCACGACGAAGGCACGGTTGATCCAGTTCTTGCCTTCGCCGAGCACCGTGCGGCTGACCTCCTCGGAGACCCGCGTACCCAGTGCCCGCTTGCCGGCGAGCCGTGGCACATTGGTCGAGATGCGCACGTCGTCGAGGAACACGGTAACCGTACCTATGCTGCCTGCAGGCAGGCTGCCACGGCCGTAGATCAGGTCGCGGATGGCATCGACAAAGGTGAAGTTGTTGTTCAGCAGCACGCCGCCATCCAATACGCTGTCCACCGTGCCGTCGGCATTGACTATCGGTTGACGCGCCCGGATCACCATGCCGCGATCCTCCATGGTCCGTTCGGTAGGCGTGGCGCGTCGGGTCTGTACCAGCGGCAGGCGCGTGGATTCGGCCAATGCGGGGTCCAGCTCCTGTAGCGTATCCGGGCCTAGTATCTCGATACCGACACTGGGCTGCAGCTGCTCGCCGGGGAGCAGGCCGGATGCGGGGATCACGCGTAGAAAACTGAACGACCCTTCGCGCTTGAGTTGGTCGATCAGAGCCTGGACGGCCGCGTGATCACGGTTGCCTATCGCGCTGCGAAACGCATACGACTCGCTCAGGCGCGCGAGCTGGCCGAGATGGTCCTTCTGGATGCGCTTGAACAGGTCGTGTGCCACCGCGAGGTCGGTATTGACCTTGATATACAGCTGCTCGTAGGTGAAAGATGCGCCCCAGACCGTGAGTCCCGCCAGCGCGATCGGCAGTACCAGCGCCACCGGCAGCAGCGCCAGTGCCAGCAGCTTGTGGCGAACGCTGCTGCGGATTCTGCGGCCCATGGAGTGGACAAACCGCATTGCCGGTCAAGCGGTTTCCGGGCCGCTGGCAGCGCTCAACGCTCGACGCCCCAACTCTGGCATTTGCGCTCTAGGGTCTTGCGCGAGACACCGAGCCGGCGCGCGGCGGCAGATTTGTTTCCGCCTTCCATGTCCAGCACCCGCAGTATGTGGCGGCGCTCGACGCTTTCCAGGGTCAGATCGTCGTCATCCACAGAACTGTCTCCGCCGACGGCGGTGGCTGCACAACCCGGCAGGCTGTGGCTCGGTGGATGGTTCAACAGCAGGCAACGTTCGATCACGTTTTTCAGCTCGCGGATGTTGCCTGGCCACTGGTGCTGAGCGAGCTGGTGAAGTTCGCTGTCCGCAATCCGTGGGGCAGCCACTCCGAGGTCGGCGGCAATGCTGGCGGCAAAGTGATCGATCAGCTCGGGCAGGTCCTGGATGCGCTCGCGCAGGGCCGGCATGCGTATGCTCAACACGTTCAGGCGGTAATACAGGTCCTCGCGGAAGTTGCCCTTGTCGACCTCGGCCTTGAGGTCACGATTGGTGGCGGCCAGGATGCGCACGTCGACCGGGGTTTCGCGGTTGCCGCCGACCGGCCGGACCGCGTGGTCTTCCATCACGCGCAGCAGTCGCGTCTGCATGCCCAGCGGCATTTCGCCGATCTCGTCGAGGAACAGGGTCCCGCCGTTGGCGTAGGAGAACAGGCCCTCGCGCGCCTTGACCGCGCCGGTAAAGGCCCCCTTGGCGTGGCCGAACAGCTCACTCTCGAGCAGTTCGGCATGCATTGCTCCGCAGTTGATCGGCACGAAGGAACCGCTGCGTCCGCTGAAGCGGTGGATCGCCCGCGCGGCCAGCTCCTTGCCGGTCCCGGATTCGCCCTGGATGAGGACGGTGGAGGGCATCGGTGCGACACGTTTGATGACCTCGCAGACGCCGCGGATCAGGTCACACGAGCCGATAATGCCGCTTTCGTCGTGCATGTTTGCGACCTGGCGGCGCAGCAGGAAGTTTTCCTTCTGCAGACGCTGGCGTTCGATGCAGCGACCGACTGCGGCCTGCATCTGCTCCATCCGGAACGGCTTCATGATGAAGTCTGAGGCCCCGGCGCGCAGCGCGGTGATCGCGGTCTGCAGGTCCGCATGCGCGGTCATGAACACCACCGGCGTCATCTGATCCTGCTCGCGCAACTGGCTGACCCACTCGACGCCGGAACGGCCGGGCAGTCGGATATCCGAGATGATCAGGTCGAAGTGACAACGCTTGAGCAGTGCATCTGCGCCATCTGCGTCGGCGGCAACCTCGACCAGGCTGAACTGCGGGGACAGGCCCTTTTGCAGAAAGCTGAGGATGCCGGGCTCATCGTCGACGATCAGCACAGAATTGAGGCGTTTGCCGGATTCTCGCCGATCTTCGCTTCCAGGGGCGTGATCCGAAAGGGTGTTGCGTAGCGTCTCTGTCGTGCAGACCATAGGGGTGCCGTGTCGATTTTTAACTTTAGTTATACTGTAGCGGCCAGCAATCCCCAAACCCTGGGAAAATGGCGGAAACCTCCGACCAATTCGCCTGGGACGTGGGCGGAAATGTGTGCCGGCTGGTCCATTGTGTCTTTGCAGTCTAGCGAATCCTGGGACATTTTGTCGCGGCGGGCTTGCGCCGATCCTGACAGATCGCGTCTCGCACGGCGCCCGAGGAGATCACAGGGTTTGCTGACCGAGCCGTCGCATGCTGGCATCCGTCTTGCACAATCCGACCGAACGGAGTGCAACTTCGCGGGCGTGAGCGACGCGGTATAGTGCCGTGCGCCGAGCCATCGGGATGCCGATCGGCCCCGTCAGGGGGGGCGGCGCACAACCATCGGAAGCAGAGTCGTGATTGATGCAAAGGATATAACCGCGCTCGTGCTGGCGGGCGGCAAGAGCCGGCGGATGGGCGGCAGGGACAAAGGCCTGCTGCCGTACGGCGCCGGTCTGCTGGCCGGGCATGTGCTCGATGCCATCCTCCCGCAGGTCGGCGCCGCGCTGATCAGCGCCAATCGCAACCAGGACGCCTATCGGCAGTTCGGCTTTCCGGTGCTCGCCGATCCGATCGACGGCTTCCAGGGTCCGCTGGCCGGATTTCTCGCCGGGCTGGAGTTCATGCGTACCGACTATCTGCTGACCCTGCCGTGCGATGGACCCGTCGTCGTGCCCGACCTGGCCCGGCGACTGGCCGATGCTGTCGACGCGGCCAAGGCCGATATCGCGGTGGCGCACGATGGCCAGCGCCTGCAGCCGGTGTATGCTTTGCTGCACCGGCGCGTGTCGCCAGGCCTGCGCCGCGCGCTCGACGACGGTGAACGCAAGATCGACCGCTGGTACCCGTGCAACAACTGGGTGACGGTGGACTTCAGCGATGTGCCCGAACAGTTCAGCAACATCAACACGCCGGAAGACTATGCGAGCGTCGGCGGGCCAACACTGCAGGGCTAACGCATGGATTCTTCTGTTGATGCCGTCCAGTTTCCGGTACCGCTGATCGGTTTCGCGGCCTTCAGCGGGACCGGCAAGACCACGCTGTTGCTCAAACTGCTGCCGTTACTCAAATCGACCGGGATGCGCATCGCCGTAGTCAAGCATGCCCATCACTCCTTCGACGTGGATTATCCGGGCAAAGACAGTTATCGTTTGCGTTCTGCGGGTGCCGACGAGATGCTGGTTGCGACGCGCTGCCGGACCGCGTTGATTCGGGAATGCAGCGATGGGCATGGCGAGCCGAGCCTGGCGCAAACCCTGGCGATGCTGGATCCGACGCGGCTGGATCTGGTGTTGGTTGAGGGGTTCAAGCGAGAACCCTTCGCAAAGATCGAGTTGCACCGGACTGCACTGCACAGCCCGCTGCTGTTTCCGGGCGATACCAACATCGTCGCAATAGCCACGGATGAGGGCCAACTGGCCGTCGACCCCGGTCCACTGCCGCAGTTGTCGATCAATCGGCCGGCGGAGATTGCCGCCTTCATTCTGGAGTTCATCGGGCGCGGCGAGCGCTTGCGTCCCGACCTGGCGTGCTGAGCAGCAAGACATCCATGTCTATTCGTAACGTGACCCCACAACCATCCTGCGCCGATGCCAGCGACCCGCTGTCGGTCAGCGTGCAGCAGGCCAGCGAGGCGATCCGCAACGCGCTGACGCCGATCTCCGAGATCGAGCAGGTGCCGATTCGCTCCGCCCTGGGGCGCGTGCTGGGCGCCGACTGCATATCGCCGATCGATGTGCCCAGCCACACCAACTCGGCGATGGACGGTTACGCGCTGGCCGGAACCGACCTGCCTTCGCAGGGTGTGCGTGACTACACGGTGATCGCGACGGTGCTGGCGGGCCAGACCCTGGCAGACCGCTGTGCAGCCGGACAATGCGTGCGCATCATGACTGGGGCACCAATGCCGCCGGGCACCGACACGGTCGTCATGCAGGAGCAGGTCGATCTGCTCGACGATCAGCGTGTGCGGATTGATGCGCGCCACCGCGCCGGACAGAATGTGCGCCAGGCCGGTGAGGACATCGCGCGCGGTTCGCACGTGTTCCAGGCCGGCCGCCTGCTGACCGCTGCCGACCTTGGGGTGCTGGCCTCGCTGGGTTTCGGTGAGCTGCAGGTGCGCCGCCGACCCAGGGTCGCCTTTTTCTCCACCGGCGACGAGCTGCGCTCAATCGGCGAGCCACTCGGCGAGGGCGAGATTTACGATAGCAATCGCTACAGCCTGCATGCGATGCTGACCGAGCTGGACGCCGAGATCTTCGATCTCGGCGTGGTCAGGGACAATCGCCAGGCCCTGCAGGAGGCGTTTGTGCGGGCGTCCGGTATGGCCGACGTGGTGATCACCTCCGGTGGGGTGTCGGTTGGCGCGGCCGACTACACCAAGTCGGTCCTCGAGGGACTGGGCCAGATGTCGTTCTGGACCATCGCGATGAAACCGGGACGGCCGCTGACATTCGGCAAGATCGGCGAGGCGATGTTTTTTGGCCTGCCAGGCAATCCGGTTGCGGTCATGCTCACGTTCCAGCAATTCGTGCGACCGGCGCTGCGCTGCCTGGCCAGCGGCCACTGGCCGACATCGCTGGTCGTCGAGGCGCGCTGCCAGGTCAGCCTGAAAAAACGCCCCGGCCGCTTCGAGTTCGTGCGCGGGATCCTCTCTTACGACGACCAAGGGCGCCTGACGGTGGGGCCATCCGGTGCCCAGGGCTCAGGCATTCTCACCTCGATGAGTCGCGCGAACTGCTTCATCCTCCTCGCCGAGGACTGTGCCGGCGTGGCCGAGGGTGAACCGGTCAAGGTCGAACCCTTCACGACCCTGCTGTATTCCTGACGCCGGAATCTGCGTATTTTGCATGGCATTACCCGTGTGGCTGCAGCCACATCGGGGCTCCACATCTGCCGGTTCACGGCATACGATAGGACCGCGGGTGCCGGTCGGGCTGCATGGGCATGGCACCGAATGCCGGGGACAACGGCGAACATTCAGCATAAACAGTTTCGGAGGAGCCGCTATGAATACCACCACGAGCCCCATGCAGTATCTCGACAAGGCCCTGAATGCATTGCACGACATGGGATTGGTTCCGAGCGACGGCAGTGGACAGGAGGCGCCGATCATCGCGCTGCTGAACCTGATTTCGGATCTCGACGAGCAGCGCATCGCGGCGATTGCGCGCACGCTGGACAAGGCCTCGCTGTTCAATGACGTGGTCCGCGAACAGGTTCAGGCGATGGACATCGGGGAGCGCTACGAGGACATCACCAACGCGTTCAACAGTATCCGCGAGGATGCGAAGAACATGGTCGATCAGATTGACGACGGCCGCCTCGACACCTTCGAGCGCATCAGCAACGTGTGGATGAAGGTCACGCGTGGCGACATCCCGACACGCTTCGACAAGATCAAGGACACCTACCTGGACGTCACGGCGGCGACCAACGATCAGATCCAGCGCGAGAACAAGATCCTCGAGGCGTACCAGGACTTTCGCGGTGCGCTCAAGGAGTCCGAGGTACTCGCCCTCGAGGTTCTGAAAAAGGCCGAGACGAACCTGCAGGCGGCAAAGCAGGCATTGACCGAGGCCATGCAGACGGTAGAGGACTATACCGGCGAAGATGCCGCGGCTCGGGCACGCCTCGAACTGGCACGTGACGAAAAGGTCCGCGGCCTGCAGAACGAGGAGAAGCGCTACCAGATCGCCAAGGACCTGTCGGACAACCTGACGGTCAGCTACAACACCTCCGAGGTCGTGATGGCCCGGCTGTTGCAGACCACCACCGCCAAGGAGCGCATTTATGCCCAGGCGGTGTCCTTTTTCGGTACCAACGAGGTCGTGCTGACCGCGCTGAGTGCATCCTTTACCGGGATGTTCGGTCTGTACGAGGGTACACAGACGATCGAGGCGATGAAGGACGGGGTCAGCAAGTCGCTCGAAGACCTGGCAGAGATCGGCGGCAAGATTCAGGAGGCCGCTACCAAGGCGGGCTACGGACCGACGATTCGCGCCGAGTCGGTGAAGAAGCTGGTCGACTCGGTGGTCAACTGGCAGACCCGTTCACACGAGATCATCGACGAGATGCGGCGCCTGGCGACGCAAAATGCGGATGAGATCCGCGACGCGGTTGAAGACGGCAAGCGCCAGCTGGCGCGTCTGTCCGAACAGGGCAAGGGCCTGGCGCTCGAGCTCAAGGCATGACCGGCCCGGCCGCCTCCCCGTCGCCGGTCGCGGGCGCGGATCGGCCACCGCTGGATGATGTGATGCTGGCGATGGACGTGGTCGATACGCTGCGCCGGCGCGAGCGCCTGGTCACGCGCGAGCTCGATGAGTTGGGTCGCGAAGAGGACCTCAAGCAGCGCCTCAAGCGCATCTACGAGCAGCAGGGAATCGACGTGCCAGATCATGTCATCGAGCAGGGCGTCGCGGCGCTGCGCGAAGACCGCTTCACCTACAAACCCCCGCAAAAAGGCTTCGGTCACCGGCTGGCAATGCTATACGTGACACGCGCCAGCTGGGGCAAGTGGCTCGGTGGTGCGCTGGCGGCGGCCGTGCTGGCCGCAGGCATTTACTATTTCACCGTGGTGGCGCCCGACAGGGCATTGCCGGAGAAACTGAGCCAGAGCTACAGCGAGCTGACGCAGGTCGCCAAGACCGACGAGGCGCGCCTCGCAGTGCAGCGAATCTACGAGACTGGCAGGGCCGCGCTGCAGCGCGATGACCGCGCGAGCGCAAAACAGGCCCTGCAAAAGCTCGGCGAACTGTCCAGGATGCTCGAACAGGAGTATGTCGTGAAGATCGTGAACCGCCCAGGCGAGAAGTCTGGCGTGTGGCGCGTGCCCGACCTCAATCGGCAGGCCCGCAATTACTACGTCATTGTCGAGGCAGTGGGCCCGTCGGGTGAGCGCCAGAGCGTGCCGGTCTACAACGAGGAAACCGGCAAGACCGAAACGGTCAAGTCCTGGGGGATCCGGGTAGATGAGGCGCAGTTCGAGGCGGTCAGGCGCGACAAGCAGGATGACGGCATCATCCAGGGCGACCGCGTTGGTGCCAAGTCCAGGGGACACCTGGACCCTGAGTATGAATTGCCGAACCGTGGCGGGATGATCACAAGCTGGTGAGGGTTGGCTGATGATTTCGGGACGTCAGGCGCTGGGCTCCATCGATCAGGCACTCGAACAGGTGCACCGGCAGGTCAGTGACCTGCAGAACGAAGTCGGCGCGAGTAGTGAGAGGCTGCTCGCACTGAACAAGGAGCAGGCCCAGGACTATCGTGAGTTGGCCCGGGTGCGACTGGGGCAGTTGTCCCGCGACATGCTCATTCACGATCTGGATCATGCCGAACAACAGGCCGTCGCTCTGCTCAGACAGCGCGCCGAGGCTCTAGCGGAGTTGCGCCGCAAGCTCGAGGAGGTGGAGCGGCTGCGCAAGCAGCTGGAAGAGCAGCGTGGCGAGCAGGCAGAGCGGCTGAACCAGGCGGTCGCCACGGTCGATCACGCCGAGGCGAAGACCCAGGCGAGACTGGATGAGGAGCCGGACTACCGCGGCCAGCGCGAGCGTGCCGAGCAGGCCCAGCGTAAGGCGGCGCACGCGGACGACAAGGCGGCGCGCAGCGAGGAGGAGCGTGAGAGCAAGGGCCAGGCCTACCGTGACGACCCGCTGTTCACCTACCTGTGGAAGCGCAGGTTCGGTCTGCCCGGCTATCAGGGTGGTGGTTTGACGCGCTGGCTGGATGGCAAGGTGGCGCGCCTGATCGGCTACGCCGATGCGCGCGCAAACTACGATCGGCTGAACGAGATCCCGGTGCGCCTGCGCGAACACGCCACGCATCTGCAGGCCCTCGCGGAATCCGAGTTCGTCAAGCTCAGGGAACGCGACGAGCGCGAGCGCGCCGCCGATGGTATTCCGCCATTGGAGCAACGGGTGGCCGAGGAACAGGGGCGGCTCGACCAGGTGGACGAGCAGATCGCGCAAAACGAAACGCTGGAGCAGGACCTGTTGGCGGAGCAGTCCCGACACGCGGCCGGCGAAGACCGGCAGATGTTGCGCGCGGTGGACTATCTGGCCAACGAGTTCGAGCGTGACGATCTGACCGAGTTGCGCAGTGAAGCGATTCGGACCCCCTATCCGGAGGACGACGTGATCGTAAGCCGGATGCTGCAGCGCGAGGTGGAACGGCAACGCCTGCAGACCGGCGTGCGCGGTCTCACCGATGCGGTGCAGCAGCAGCAGGCGCGACTGCTCGAATTGGAGAAACTGCGCACCGACTTCAAGATGCATCGCTACGACCGGGCCGGTTCGGTATTCACGAACGATGCCATGCTCCCGTTGCTGCTGGGGCAGTTCCTTGGCGGCATGCTGGACCGCGGTATGCTGTGGAAGGCGCTGCAAGAGTATCAGCGTTATCGGCCGCAGCGTTCGGACCCCGGCTTCGGCTCTGGAGGCTTCGGTCGCGGTACCGTGTGGAACGGCGGTCTGGGCGATCTCGGCGACATCTTCGGCGGTCTCGGCCGCGGCGGCGGTTTCGGTGGTCGTGGCGGTGGTCGTGGCGGTGGATTCGGCGGGGGTGGTCTCGGTGGCGGCGGAGGCGGTGGTTTCCGCACCGGCGGCGGCTTCTGATCAAGTCGGCAGTAGCGCGGGGCGGTCGGTATCGGGGCATGCTGCATAATGCATCTCCGTCAGTTCGGTTTGTCCCTGCTGCGCGATCTCTTGATGCGGCGGCCACGGCTTGGTTGCGCGCCAGGTTGGCGCAGCCGAGGATGTAGGTGCATCAAAGCGATGCAAGTGGCGGGGTCCCGCCTGACGCCCGCCCGTGGCTTGGTCGATGAGATCGCGATGCCGCGGGCGTATGCAGCATGCGTTCTCGCTGATGCAGCTGGGCCCGGCGAGGCCGCCGACCATGTCGTGCCCTGTCGGCGCAATCATTGCAGTGGCTTTCGGGACGATGGCGCCCTGCGTTGTGACCCGGATCCTGTGTGCTGCCGGCACGCCCAAGCGGCTGAGGGTTGGTGTGCGGGCTGCACCGACGCAGGCGCCACCTGACAAGACAACACGGACGCGCTTCGGCCGCCACGGTGTGGCCTGCGCGGGAGAAAAGGTATGGATTTCGAACGAGCGCTTGGACTTGGCAGAGCGGAGGCCGATGTGGAATCCGGGCGCCGCAAGCTGCAGCTGTACATCAACCTGAAACTGGCGTCCTCGGGTCAGCCGACCTGTGCCGGTGGGGATGGCGCGGAGTTTCTGCACACCGCGAAGGACCTCCTCAAGTCCTACCGCGAGAAGAACCGCTTGCTGTCCAACTATCACTGCCCGGCCGACCGGCGTATCCAGGATTTCCTCAACCGCTATCTCGAGGATCTGGAACTGGACGCTGTGCCTACGCTGCCTACCCAGACCTTTATCGCCGATCAACACGGTGTGGCGCGCGAATTGTCGCTGCCGATGGGTAGCGATGAGTTCCACTCCGACATCGTCTCCAGCTACCGCGTCAAGCAGGGCGTGTTGCACAATCCGGCCAGCGACCGGCGTACCACCAAGGGGTCGTTTCATATCGCCGAGGGTGGCCTGCCCATCCCGGGTGACAAGAAGGCGGTGCCAAAGCAGGCGTTTGCCAGGCTCTTGGCGGCGGCGCTGAATCCGCCTCCAGAACTGCTTACCCTGCCGTTCACGGTGCACCAAGCCACGCCGGCGCGCATGTTCGTGTCGCTGCTGCTGCGTCCGCTGGTGTGCCCTTCGACACCGTGTGGGGCGTCGGAGAAGACCATGGAGATCCGCTTCTTCGCGCCGGGTAACCTGGTCAGCAACCTGGATTTCGTCGAGAGCATCTTCGGCAACGGCGGTAACCCGAACCTGGCGGAGTCGGACGCTGCGCTGGACGTTGAGCACTGGACCGGGCATTCCGGCTGCGTGATCCTGGCCCCGCATTTGACACGCCTGGGTAAGGCCGAACTGGGCCTGCCTCATTGGGAGCACGCCAGCGAACGGCAGCGCCGCGAGGGCATGTGTTGGCGCGAAGAGGGTGAACGCTATAACGACGGCCAGGCATTCAAGGTTACCGCGCGCGACGAGTCGGGCGTGATCGTGACCCTGCTGGCCGACAACTACTACGGCTACTGCAAAAAGGAGGTGAAGACCCAGATCAGCTTTGCCGCGAATTTGTACGGTCTGGCAGAGGAGGAGCATGCGGGCGGGGCGCTGGCGTTCCAGCGGCGCAACCATGGTGAAGAGTATGGCGTGGACAGCCGCACCCGCGAGCCGGGCTATTCCTTCGATGACATGCTGAAACGCTACGGCGATCTGATGGAGGTGCAGCCCGAGGGTTACGCGATCGACAGGGTTTTCCGCGACATCATCTATGTGCCGCAGAAGCTGCGCATGGATCTGAACGCTCAGACCATCACCTGGCAACGTGGCGCTGCGACCCAGACCATCCGCTTGCAGCCGGGCAAGATCTACATGCAGCCCAACGGCTACAAGGTCGAGATGCTCAAGCACCCTGGCGCGCCTTCCTGGCGCCTGGTCGGGACCGACCCGGAAGGCACCTTCTGCCACAAGCCCTCCACCGTGTCAGGCGGCGGCAAATCCGAGATCTCCAAGTCGATCGAGGACGCGGTGATCTACGGTCCGCTATTCGTCGACAGTTTCGAACGCGATCTGGACCGTGTCCAGGAGGTGTTTGACCGCGATTACAGCAAGCGCTTCCGCCCGGGTTGCGAGCACGAAGATCAAGACGCAAGCCGCCAGCCGCTCAGCTCGGAGCGCAGCCTCGGCTCGGTCATCAAACTGTTGACCCCATCCAAGAGCCACACGCCGGATTACAATGCCTGGCTGGAATCCATACCGCCGCGCATTCTTGCGCTGGTCTTCCTGATCAAGCGCTTCTACCGCCAGGAGTGGGGCCGCGACTGGCGCCGGCATCTTTCGGTCGACGAGGTAGACGGCGCACCGGGTCACGAACTCAAGCTGCATGGCCGGCGCATTATTGGCTCCTACCTGCGAGTGGGCTTCGACACTGACGGCAAGTGGCGCACGTTCAAGGTGCGCCAGGACTACATCGCCGCCGAAAAGGTACAGATGGAGGACGACATCAGTGCCGCCGTGGTCGTGCCGGCGCAATGTGTCAAGGGGTGCCGCCCCGACGGTGATGCGGTGCGCAGCGTGAAATTGGTCAGGAACTGCGAGTACCGGTTGTTCCAGCGCCCCGACGACGCGATCCATCCCGGTTTCGACAAGCAGACCGAGGCGGACATGGCGCGACCCGGTAACTTCCTGGCCAACTACGAACCGCTCGGCGGCGAGTCCCTTCACCGGATCGTCGAGGACGTGCTGACCCTGTCCGACTACACCCGGCCGATGCGCAGGCTGCTCAAGACTGCATACAAGGATGGCAAGGGTTACGTGGTGTCATCGGCACATCCCCGCCTGGTTGACGGTAAACCCTCCAAGAACCCCCGCTACCTGCAGACCCGCCCGGATCTGATTCGGCCAGTGCGCAAGTATGCCGCCGAGATCGGCACCCGCCTGCACCGCAAGCTGCCGCTGCACGAACCGATCTGTCACCCGGTCGACGCGGTGCTGGCCGGCAGGCGCAATAACCCGCCCGAGCCGGGCATCCGGCCGCTGGCGGTATATAACCCGATCCACTACCAGGACCTGCCCGAGTTGTTCATGGACTTCGTCTGCTCGCTCACCGGCAAGTCGCCGTCGACCACAGGCGCGGGAAGTGAGGGTGCGCTGACCAAGGGGCCGTTCAACGCGCTGCGCCCCACCGCGGATCTGAACAATGCCCTGGTCTCTTACATCCTGACCGGCTACGCCGGCTTCTCCAGCTCGGCTGGGCACATCGGGCCTCGGGTACGCGTCGATCACGACATCAGCCTGCTGATCCCGGAGATCTGGACCCGCCTGAAGCCGCGCGAGCGTGAGCCGGGGTTCCTGATCGAGAATGGCTACCTCGAGGCGCTGCAGGATTTCCCGCACCAGGGCCGCATGGTGCTGGCAAGCCGCCTCGGCTACCGCATCACTGACCGCTTCGTGCATGACTTCCTCGGCAAGATATTCGACAACCCGAGTGCCGTGCTGACCGAGGCCATCCTGCGCCCCGAGACCCAGGATCTGGACTGCTTCGTCGACGGTATCGACAACATCATCGAGGCACAGCAACGGGTCGCCCAGCGCTATCTGGATGACGGCAGTGTCGACGACGCCTGCCCACCACTGCGTGCCTTGCTGCACATCATGGCGAAAGGCAGCTATCAGGGCATGGATGCACATCACCCGGCGTTCCGCACCATGTTCCGCCGTGACTACCTGCTCGGCTCGGAGTGGTACCGGGAACGCCTGCTGGTAAAACAGGAGCGTGACATTGCCCTGTGGCGCCGGCATGTGCACAGCCTGCAACAGTTCCTGGGGCTGGCGGCCTATGCCGACGAGGCCGAGCGGCTGGACGTGCCGGCGCGTCTCGCGATGGCCAAGGCACAGTTGGAGCGGGTGCAAGATCCCGATTATGTCGTTGGCCTGATCGGGACTATAGGCGCTGATCCGCTGCGCCCGGCGTGCGAGTTGGGCGTGCAGCGGGTCGGGGAGCGCCAGGTGGCCTAGGTGTCTGCGCGGTAGAGCGTGACGGGGCTGTGATCCTCGTTGGGTGCATCGGGCGAAGGCCGGAATGCACCTGACAATGACGGTTGCGATGCAGCACGCTGCGCTATTGCGCCCTATCATCAACGTCGGGGCTGGAGATTTAATACACCGGGGAGCAAGCGCTGACCTTGGGTGCATCCAACAACGTGGATGCCAGGGAAGTCCAGGTCATGCCATGTTTCATAGCCCGGATAGCGGGGACCATGCCGGCAGCGTCATCCCGTGTAAGGCCATTGATCGCTTCAGCCAGGGCATCGACGCTGTCAGCTGGGATTAGTATTCCCGTCTTGCCGTCATCCACGACCTCGGGTAGGCCACCAACTCGGGTCGCAATTACCGGCTTGTCGTAGTGGTATGCGACTGGCACCACCCCGGACCCCGTGGCACTGCGGTAGGGCAGAATGACAACATCACTGCGCGCGAACAATTCCGCGGTCTCCTGGTCCGTTTGATAACGGGAGCGCAGCTCGATGCGATCGGATAGGCCGAGGTCTCTGATACGGCTGCGTATCCGCTCTTCGTCTGCCCAGAACTCCCCGGCAATAGTCAGCTGGGTGCCTTCTGACGTTCGGGCCATGGCCTCGACAAGCACATCCAGGCCCTTGTAGGGACGTACAAAGCCGTAGAAAAGCAGCTCCAGGCTGCCACGCTTGGGTAGCTCGTGTTTCGGCTCTGGAAACTGGTCATAGATCGGGTGCGCATGCACGCTGACTGACGCGCCCGGGATCAAGCGCCGGAGCTGGGCGGCATCTTCCTTCGTGTGCACGACAAAACGGCAGCCGTGCCTGAGTACCGACCTGGTAAGCGCGGTCTTCCATCCAGCGGATTCATGCTCGATCACATTGTGGCAGAAGAACACCACGGTCAGTCCTCTGCGACGCAGAGCGCGCGCGAGGTAGCGGAAACAGACGACCCAATACACTGACCACCACGGGAGCACTACGATGTCGGCATCGTAGGCCAGAACGCGATTCACTGCCTTACGCCAGGACAGCGGGTTCAGGGAATCGATCAGGTACTCGACACCGATTTCCCAATGTCCTTCATGGCTTGGGTCGCGATCACTTTCGCCGGGGAAGATCAGTGCCGGATACTGGCGGCTGAAAGAGATCGTGAGACGCTCGGCCAGCTCGGGCAGTGCCCGGTGCAGCATGGTGGTGTGTTGCGCTATGCCCCCCCGATAAGGCAACACGGGCCCCATCAGAACTACGCGTCTGCGCGACCCCTGGCTATCCATCAACAATGCTTTTCCGTTTGCTCGGAGAGCCCGAATTGGGCTCGCAGGGTTCTTTACGCTGAACGCAGTAGCCACGGTGGGCTGCACCGATGACGGCGTCAGTCTCGACGGCAATGCGGGATTCGAACCCGGAACCAGAGACGGCGAAGAGCCCGGATACGTGCGCGGCGACACTCGAGGTCGCGCCGCCGCCGGTTACCGCGGACTTGTCTTTGATTGCACGTCTCTGCTTGGTATTGGAAACAGTGCCACATGCTCGTGTTGCTCGTACCATCAGTACCTAGGTAACTGATCACCGTTGGATTGTCTTGGTTATATCTTTTTCGGTCACCCGCAACCGAACCTTAATCGGTTTGGACTCATGAGCAGCCCGTTGGATATGCAGTGGCGCGCGTATGGCTGGTGCGCAGTGGTACCGCTTGGTGCTGCCTTGTCATGCATGCGCGACAAAGCTGACGATAACATATGGGGGGACAATGGGTTTTAGCCGGATTTGCGAAATGCGCCCAACCGGGCAGGCGAAAATCCAGCCAGGGGTCGATGCCCATCCAGGCAGCCTATATTGGCGGCCCTGCTCGCCGTGTTCGCCATTCAGGCCTGAACCAAGGACCGGGCGGCAATCGGGGCTAGGGATTCAGCTTCGACTGGTCGTCGATGCCGGTCGGGATGTCCCAGCTCTTTAGGCGCCGCATGTACAGCCTCGCCATGCCGTCGCCGTATTCCCAGAATTCGAACTTGTTGGCGGAGCGCTGCTGCTGCGGCTCGCCGAGGATATCGATCACCTCACCGTCGGTCATGCCCTTGATCAGCAGGCTCCAGTTGGCTGCCTTGCGCCAGCCACCGGGGATGGGTTGCACCGTCTGTGCGGCGTTGACCGGCAGACCCTGCTGGACCTTTCCCTCCAGTCTGTCGACGCGTACCTGGAGGTCGCGGATCTGCTGCTGCAGTGCCTCGATTGCGGCCTGTTCCATGGTCGTTTCCGCCGCCGACAGGCTGGCCGATGCGAGGGCTACGGCCGATAACAGCAGTGCTGAGCGCATCCTCTTGCTGATTACCGCACGGTTGGTCGGCATTCTTTCCTCCACTGGAACTATCGACCGCGATGATGCTGCTAGGCTAGCAGATTTAGGCCGTTCGAAGTCGGCATGAACCCGAGCCACCTTGAGCCCAGATCCGGCCCCGCCGAGCAGCGGTCGAATCGGGTGATCTGACATTTTCCGCCTTGCTCATGCGGGTTGTTGCTTTCCACGGGACAAGCGAATGGCGTGCAGAGACAGGTCACGCACTGCCCCTGCCCGATACCATTCTGCACCTGCATAACTCGAGAGGGCGTAGGCATGGGCATTTTCATCGAATCCAAGTTCACGAGTGGAGAGTCAGGGCTTTACCTGGAACTGACCGAATGCCACAGTCCCGAGCAAGTGGCGGAGGAAGTGCGCAAGGCCATCAGTCGGCCGGGGTGGAGCGATTCGATATTGATCAACTATAAGTCCCTGCCGCAAGCCGCGCGCGAGTCCTGGCAGCGGCGGGTGGCGGCCAGGGAGAAGCGTACGATTACCGTCTAAAGGCAGCGGGCCGGCTGTCGCTGCCCGGGCCAGCTGTACGCGAGCGACCACGTCTTTCGGTGTTCAACCACGCGAGGAACCAACATGCGAATTCGGGCGACGCGGCTGGTTCGGGGTCTGGTCTCCGCTGCGCTCTACAGCGCCAGCGGCGCGCTGTTAGTACTCATCGTCGGCTTCGTCGCTTACATGGCGAGCCGGCCGGACCTGGACCTCTGGCACCTGGTGGACCTGGACCGGGAGTTCACCGCTCACTCCGAGGCGCAGACTCTCACGGACTACCTGGCAATGGAGGAGCGGCTGTTCGCCCAGTTGAACGAACAGGTTTACAACAAGATTCCGCCCGAACAGCGGCGCCAGCTCAACCGTTACAACAGGGGCAGCCTGTCGGACCCGGCGCGTTGGTCACCGAACTGGAATCGCAGCTTCGTGCTCGCAGCCGAGGCACCCAAGGCCGCTGTACTGTTGCTGCACGGGATGTCCGACTCGCCCTACAGTCTGCGCAATCTGGGCCAGCGGCTCAACGCCGCCGGCGCACTGGTATTGGGCCTACGTCTGCCCGGGCATGGCACGGCGCCGTCGGGACTGGTCGAGGTTACTTGGCAGGACATGGCCGCGGCGGTGCGCCTCGCCGTACGGCACCTGGCCGATCAGGCAGCGGGGCGCCCGATCTATATCGTCGGCTACTCCAACGGGGCCGCCCTGGCCGTGCACTACGCGCTCGAGAGCTTGGAGGATGGGGGGCTGCCGAAAGTCGATGGCCTGGTCCTGCTGTCGCCCGCCATTGGTGTTGCCTCGGTTGCGGCCTTTGCCGTTTGGCAGGCGCGCCTGGGACATCTGCTCGGGCTTGACAAGCTCGCCTGGAACGCCATCCAGCCTGAATACGATCCCTACAAATACAGCTCTTTCGCGGTCAACGCAGGGGATCTGGTGTACCGCCTGACCAACCGGATCCAGAAAGGCCTGGATAGACTCAGCGCGACCGGCGGATTGGCGCATTTCCCACCGCTGTTGGCGTTCTCGTCGGTGGTCGACGCCACGGTGTCGACCACGGCGCTGGTCGACGGCTTGTTCGAACGGCTGCCGGAGGGCGATCACGAGCTGGTGCTGTTCGACATCAACCGTATGGTCGAGATAGAGCCAATCATGAAATCAGACCCCATCGGCGTGATCGGGGCATTGCGAAAAGACCTGGATCCGCCCTATACGCTGAGCCTGGTAAGCAACGAAAATGCCTACAGTCGAAGGGTGGTCTCACGAAGCAAGCGACCCGGCGACGCCGAGCTGATCGAATCGGATCTCGCTCTCTCCTGGCCCGAGGACGTGTATTCACTGGCCCATGTTGCATTGCCGTTTCCACCGTCGGACCCGCTCTACGGCAGCCGGCCGGCGCCGAAGAGTCCGGGCATCCACCTCGGTGACATCGCGCTGCGCGGCGAGCGGGGCGTGCTCCTGATCCCCGCATCGGACATGTTGCGGTTGCGCTGGAACCCCTTTTATCCCTATGTGGAGGCACGGGTACTGGCGTTCCTCGGGCTGACTGGACGGTAGGGTCGGGGAGACGGAGGGCCCGGGAGGCCGGTGCGTTGCTCGGCATTTAGCGGCACATTGCATCGCATGCCTCGACAATGACGGTAGGGTCCGATAGCGCAGCGTATTGCAGCCTGAGCGCGGTAATCCGGCGCGTTAGGTCATGCGCCTAGAATCGCCCGAGTGCCTGCCCCTATGGGCCCCCACAACAACGGCCAAACAGGGCCACGCACCACACTAGGCGCTTTTCAAGCGGGTGGCTCTTATCAGCAATACCGCGGCGATCGGTACGCACAACCCCAGCAGCATGGCGGTCAACATCAACCATCCGAGATCGCTGTAGTCTGAGGGGACCGTGATGGTACCGGTGGCGCGGTCCCTGACCTCGCGGGTCACCGTGAAGATCTGGTTGAGATACTTGGTCCCGAGCTGGCTCGCCGACAGTGCCAGGTTGGTGAAGGATGCCATCACGGCAAAGAAGGTCGCCTTGAGATGCCTGGGTGCGGAGTTCGCGATCCAGGCGAGCATCGGGATCATCGCGATCTGACCCAGCGGCGATTCCAATGCCGTGTCCACCAGGGCGATGAAATGCGCATCGACGATGCCACCCGTCAGCGCGGCAGTCCATTGGTGCAGCCCGTAGAACATGCCGACTATCGGCAGGTACAGCAACGATCCGGCAAGCGTCAGAAATACGATCACATAGGCGATTGAGCGCTCCGCCATGAAGCGGCGGAAAATAAACATGCCGAACAAAGTCAGGGCGCTGCTGATCAGCGATAACACGGCCAGGAACTGCTGGTCGAAGCCGAGTTCGTCGATCATCCACCAGGTCTGGCCGGCACCCGGCGTGGGCATGGCACGGTAGATGAAGATGATCACCGCCGTGCCTACCAGAACCAGACGGTCCTCCGGTTCGAGTACCCTGATCAGCCGGCTCATCAGGAACAAGACGATCGCCATGGAGCCCGCGAAGATGATTTCCTTGTTGTAGTCGATCTCGCTGAGCCCCATGGCGATGGTGAACACGACGAATCCAATACCACCTGCCAGAATCCACCAATTCGGTTCCGTTTTCTCGTTCTGGCCGAAGGCGAGTTTCTCGGCCTCACCCGCGGCCATGCCGCTTTCGCGCAACCGCGTGAGTTGGCGGCGTTTCATCGAACCGCCGAGTGCCACACCGAGCACCGATACGATCGGGATGGCGAGCGCGAACTCGTAGATGCGGATATAGGTCGCGACTTTCTGCGTTTCCGGCATCGTCTCGACGTCTTGAAACAGCAGCACGTTGAGCAGAGCCACGAATACACCGCCACCGATGATCGCGACCCTGCCGAGGGTCTGCATGGTCGTATGCATGAGGCGTCGGCTCGCGGCGTCAAACGCCTCACCATGCGCATCGACCCGGGGCACGGCCTCCACCGTCATCGCATCGGCGACCACGTCCTGGACCACGTAACCGACCGGGGCCAACAGCACGCTGAAGACATACCAGGCCTCGACCCGCATCATCCGCGCCATCGCATCGGGGTCGGCGAGTAGCCCGAGCATGATCAGCAGGCTGCCGGTGATCATGCCAGCGCCCAGAAACACCAACCCGGCCTTGTAACGCCAGACGAGGTCTACGAGGTGGCCCAGTGGCATCTTCAGGGCCCAGGGGATGCCGGCCCAGAAAGCCAGCGCGGCCAGGAACTCGGCGGAAAGGCTCAGGTAGTCCTTGACGAAAAAGGTTCCTACGATGCCGGTCAGGCCGGAAATGCCGGCAGCTGCATAGACCATCAACGGTGGCAGGAAAGACAGCCGCATCTCGCGGCCCAACTCGAGGATGTTGCGATCAAACCAGCGCCACAGGCGATGCGGGGATGCGGTGCCTCGCGGAGGGGCGTCAGGCTTGCGGTCAGCAGGGGTGGCCATTCGGTGAATCAGCTCATGTAGCGGTTGTCGGAATCGGTCGAGCCAGCGGGCGCGTGAACACGCGCAAGGGTAACGCAATCGCCCGATTGCGATATACCGCGACGAGCACAGAGGTGCCACGGCGAAAAAGCCCTGGTGGCGGCCTGGCAATGCCGCGGGGCAAGGTACGGGCGTAATGTCGCCAAAAAAAGGGCTGTTGCGGCCTATACTCCAGCTCGAATGATTTTCCAGAAAACCGGTTACGACAGCAAAGTCTTACTGCCCAATATCGCACTGGGGGTCGTCGATGGTATCGATTCGGCACTGTGGTGCTACGCCTTTGCGAGCATCATTTTTGCCAATGTGCTGACAATCTTTCTACCGCTCGGCCTGGTTATTATGCTGGGAGGGTGGGCACTGTTAACGGTTTTCATCGCCCTTAGCAGCAGGGCGCCGGTACATCTGATCGCGATCGATGAACAGGCGGTGGAGTTGAATGGATCTGTCGCGCTGGCCATGATTGCCAGCCTTGGTGAACAGGCTGCTTCGATGCGAGGCCTGTCGACCATACTGGCGATAATGAGCATCGTCTCGTTATCGGTTTCGATCGCCTTTTTCCTCGCATGTCGCCTGCAGATATTGCGCCTGCTCGAATTGTTGCCCTATCCGGTTATCTGCGGATTCATGGCGGGCATCGGCTGGTTGTTATTGGATGCTGGCGTTATGGTCGCCATCGACACCTCGATTTCAATCGAGTTATGGCGGCATCTGCAGCAGGACGATGATCTGCTCAAATTGCTGCTGTATGTTTCGGGTGGGGTATATCTGGTCGCCGTTACCGGCAAGGTCAAGAAAAACTGGTCTCTACCCGCGGCCGCCGCCTCCATTGTCGCGCTTTTTTACGGCATTTCGGCGCTGGCAGGCCATGATGTTTCTGCCTTGCGAGCAGATGGCTGGATGTTCGATATTCAGGCGGCGGAGGGTGGGATTTCGCAGATGTTGACCAACCTCAGCTTCGCCGATGTCGATACCGGCTTTATTGTCTCGGTAGTACCGCAGCTGATAACCATAGTTTTTTTGACCATGCTGGCCGCATCTATGAACCTGTCAGCGATGGCCGCCATCAATCTCAAGGCAAAAATTCGCACTGTTGATGAGATGAAACGACTGGGTGGTGGCAATTTGTTGTGCGGCATCATTTGCAGTCCCCCTGGCTATACGGACGCATCGGCATCGATCCTCTTTGCCGGCTTTGGTGCAAGCACCCGCTGGATGCCGCTGACGTCAGGCGCAGTGTGCCTGCTGGTTGCACTGAGTGGTGACTGGCTGGTCAGCTTTACGCCCAAGGCTTTGATTGCGGCGACGATTTTCCTGTTCGCTTTTAAGCTGTTCTATGATTGGATGTATCTCAATGTGCGCAATTTCAGCGCGTCGGATTATGCGATTGTCTGCATTATTTTTGCAGCGGTCGTAATCCTGGGCTTCATGCAGGGGGTGCTGATCGGCATTATCCTGACCGTATTGGTGTTCGTTCTGCGCTACAGCAGGATCCCCGCCATTCAGAATCAGTATTCGCTGAACGACCAGCGCAGCTCGGTCGAGCGATCCCTATCGTCCGGCCTGACCCTAGGGAAGCATGGTGCCGAGGCAAAGGTATACACCCTGCGCGGCTATCTGTTCTTCGGTACCGCAAATACGATCAGGGACGCTATTCGCGGCGATATCGAAAGCGGCAGCTTTACGCTGTTACTGCTTGACTTGCGCAGGGTCACCGGAATCGATGCATCGGCTATGAATGCGTTTGTGCAGATCAAGCAGATATGCGATGCATACGATGTGCAGTTGCTGTATTCGTGCAATGACAAGCAGACCGGGGAACAACTGATCGCGCTCGATGCAGTGAGCAATGCCGCGGGCGGCCCGCTGATCTGTTCCGAAACAGATGTTGCGCTGGAGAAGATGGAAGAGATCCTGCTGAAAAAATATTCGGATGACACGCATTCGGTTTCGGTTCGGGATCATCTCATGGATCTGCTGGGTAGCAAGAAAAAGGTCCAGCTGTTATTGGATGTCATGGTCAGACACGAGTGTCAAAGCGGCGATTTTCTGTTTCACCAGGGTGATCCCGGCACGGGCCTGTTTATTCTCGAGTCAGGTTCCATGTCCGCGGTGGTCAGTACAGGTCAGGGGCTGTTGCAGCGCGTCAGGAAATTCAGCCCGGGTTCGGTCATCGGTGAACTGTCCAGCTATACCGTGACGAAAACACGAACCGCATCGGTGATCGCTGACAGGCCTTCGGTGCTCTATTTTCTGGACGCCGAGAAGGCCGGGGAAATGGCCGTGGTTCATGAACTTGTGGCGAGGACCATGGGCGCCAGGATGGACAATATGAACCGGCGACTAATCTGGGAGCTGGACTAGCCTGCAAATTGCATGAAGGCGGACGGGCACATGGTGTTGCGTGGCATTTGGAAGGCGTTCGATGCGTTCTTCGGCCCTTGTATTCGACGTGACAGTCTGTCCTGTTCGGGCTCAGGCCGCGCTGGACT
>JAJDNF010000024.1 GCA_022340805.1 Chromatiaceae bacterium | reverse complement strand
TGCACGACCAGCCGGGGGTTGGGGCCGGGACCGGTTCCAACCCCCTGTCTTCGAACAGAGCCCAGGGGGTGGCCATCATGAAAACCTGTCTCGCCTTACTGTTGCTGCTGCCCGGCTGCGGCGTCGCCGACTACCTGGCGGCGGACGATGCCGGTGACACCCGGTTCGTCGGTCCGAGCAACGCCGAGGTCGAATTGCTGACCTTGCACCAGTCGGGCGTGCTCAACAGGCAGGAAACCAGGTTGGGCAGATTCGAGGGCGCGAAACCGACCGCTCGGGTCAAGTCCAAGGCCCGGGTCAACAGCATCAGCCAGAGCCAGTCCGGCGTGCTCAACATACAGAAGATCAGCGTCGGCTCGGTCGACTGATCGGCGACCCGCGAGGCGAGCGCTGAACGGTCCACCGTGCACCACTCAGGCCACCCCAGTGTAGTGCTTCTTGCTGTTTCCAACGCAGTTGGCTATTGGCGGCGATGACCTTTTGCAGGATGTCGCGCGCGTTCTCAGTCCAGATGAACGGCTTGGGGTTCTAGTCGCGATGAGCGAGTAGTCGTCGATGGCCTTGATCAACTCGGGTGCGGTGGTGAACACCCGGCGGCGCAGGCGTTCGGTCGTGATGTCACGAAAGAACCGCTCGACCATATTCAGCCACGAAGCTTCCGGCTATTGTTGGTAGTACGCAATCGAATACGCACCGGCAGCGAGCTCACTATGCGGATGCTTCTGAACACACTCGCCAGACTGCTTGTCTTCGGTACCTGTTGTGCAGCCCTTGCCGATGAGCAAGTAATTGATTTTACGAATCAAATTGCGCCAGTCTGCAAGGTGCGCGGCCTGCAGGTCGCGCCGCCGAAGGGTTGGTTCAACGTTCCGATCGAAAGCGCGGAGGCGGCGGTGCAGGGCTGCCAGATGATGCGCACGGGCGAGCAGGATGAACTGCTCGGTATTCTACGCGTTGTGGCGCTCGATATACCGGAGAGCGAGGATGCGACGCCATGGTGGGCTTTCGTGATCGCCCTGGAGCAACAAGTCGTCAATGCGATGGGATACCAGCTTGGCGAGGTCCTCTGGACGCGCCAGAAGGTCCCGATTGCCGGGGATGGGTTCAGCGAGGCCCGCGCTGTCGGCTTGCAAGCGACAATCGAAGGCAACGACAACCTACAGGAAGTTCATTTTTTGGTCTTTAAGGGTCCGTTTGCCGACTACGGCATCACGCTGGCCACCCCGGCGAAGTCAGTGGGGGCGGGCAGTTACTACGCGCGCAATACGGCAGACTTTGGTTTGCTCATTCGCAGTCTGCAGCCATGGACTGGCGATACCGACTAGCAGCGGAATTGCAGTAGATGTGCAGCAGATATTGGCGTCCATTGCCAGCACCACGACCACGGTTATGAATGGTGGGGGCCGGCGTTCTCGCGCAGTGCAGGAATCTGCCGAGCCAACGCGCTGGGGGCTGGATAGGTCGAAAATCGCCCCGGCTCAGATCACCTTCTGTCGGACCGACCGTCTCAGGCGTGAGCCTGGTTTGGATCACTGCCAAATGATGCGTCAGGAGCGTTTTCTGCCATCAGGCCCCATCCGGAAGTCCCTAGCCTGCAAATGGCATGAAGGCGGACGGGCACATGGTGTTTCGCGGCATCCGGAAGGCGTTCGATGTGTCCCTCGGCTCTTGTATTCGACCTGACAGCTCGTCCTGTTCGGGCTCAGGCCGCGCTGGACTTTGCATTTGCGCCGATCCCCCTCAAACCATAGCGTCGGCTATGCTTTTTCGGCCGATCAGCCCAACTGCGTTGCCGATCACACCCTGGTTCCCAGACCCTTCATGCAATTTGCAGACTAGCCCTTGCTCGCGGCTGTCGTGAAGTCGGTACATGCTCATGGCCTGGACCCTTGGGCGAATCGAAGGTGTCCGCGACAGTTGATTCCCACGGAACTGCGAACCAGCGCCAGAAAACATTCGTGGGTGGAGCCTGGATCTCAAGTTCCAGCTGTATTCCTCGACATAGCAATGCAACCTCAGCGCAATGACGACAATGGCTGAACCCTTTTCTTGGCGGGCGGTATGATGCTTTCACGAAGTGTATTGACCCCATTGGGTGGAATCGTTAGCGGGGCGAGAAAGAGGCTATTCCTAGCCGCTTATCAGGCATCAGATCGCCGTTACTGGGAACACCGAGAGTCTCGATCCGACTGGCACCGGGTCGGCGCGGCAGTCGAATATGATTCACAGTTGATCGCAGTGCGTGCAGACGCCGGTTCACCTGTTTGTCTGATGAATCTGAGAACGGTAACCGGCCTTGAGTTGCGCTGCGTGAAGCTCAAGGTGGTCGCGAAAACGGCGGGTGTCATCTATCAAGACACGATCGTCATCGAGCGGCTTGGACACATGCCAGTGACGAAGGCGTTGCCGGGGATTCCGTTGCCGGTCGACGCCGACAGGATTCGTGCCTCACGCCTCGGTGGTGAAATCTATATCAGACTTGTTTCGGCAGTAGGTCATGATGGTTCGGACCTGGTTGCGGGGAAAAAGATGGCGGACCGTTTTAGGCCAACGCTGAGGGAATGTCCGAACGATGAGTACGTCGAATGCTGCGACCAATACTGGAATATCGATGAGATCCACCATGAAAAGCAGAACCTGAGGCACCAATGGTTCAAGAAGATTCTGCAGCCCGCCGGGCAGCTTTGGCGTCCTCTCACGGTAAGGCGGATCGTCTTTTGGGCCTTCACCAATGCCTGCGCGTTGGAATTGGGATTTTGGTCGAAGAACCTGTTCAATGCGAAGCAAATCAGAAGCTCACCAACGGTATTGCGTGCTCCGGAAATCCGCTCCGCGTCCTGACGCGGTCCGGCAACCCCGGTAGGTGCATCAGGCGTAAGCCGAAATGCACCGGGTAGCGTCGGAAACGCTGCAATACGCTGCGCTACTGCACCCTACCATCACCGCCGAGGCATTCGATGCAATGTGCCGCCAAATACGCAGCACTACACTGGGGCGCAGGTCCGGCTTGCGCCTCGCTGCCAGTCGCGACGCGATAGCTGCATCGCAAACGGCGGCATGCTGCGACAACGGCGGGCGGCGCTATTGTTTATCCTCCACCAGCAGACGGTCGCGCGTCTCGTAGTCACTGGTCGTGGTGTACCAGACCAGCAGATCATAGAAGTTGCGGATATTGTCGACGTAGTCGACCGGCTCCTGCCCGCGCGCGAAGCCACGGCGGACGGTCGAGTAGTATTCCTTGCGCGCCAGCAGCGGCAGGCGCTGTTTGACCTCGAGCCACAGGTCGGGGTTCGCACCATCGCGCTCGGTGAGTATGCGGGCATCCTCGAGATGCCCGAAACCGATGTTGTACCCGGCCAGGGTCAGCCACAGGCGGTTGGGTTCCTGAATGCGTGCGGGGATCTTGTTCTCGACGATGCGCAGGTATTTCGCGCCACCGACGATGCTCTGTTGCGGATCGTCACGATCCTTTATGGCCATTTGCCTGGCGGTCGACTGGGTCAACATCATCACGCCGCGTACCCCGGTGGGTGACACCGCATCCACGCGCCAGTTCGACTCCTGGTACGCGATCGCCGCCAGCAGACGCCAGTCGATCCCGGTGATCTCGGCGGCATGCTCGAAATGGCCGCGTAACGCCGGCAGGCGGTCGCGCACATTGCGCCAGAACTGGCGCGTTTCGACGAAGTTCATCCTGCCGGCGTGTCCGTAGTAACGCGCGTGCAGGCGCTGCAGTCGCCCGTCCTGCTGGGTGCGCCCGAGAAACGCGTTGATCGCGTCCAGCAGGCTGTGGTCATCTGTCTTCCGGATTGCCCAGGCGAGTGGCAGTGGCTCGCCCAGCTCGAACGCGGTCGACGCGTATCTATACAGGCGTCGGCTCAGTTCGGCCTCGTTCGAACTCGCCACGGTATATTTGACCAGCCCCTGGTCCAGTGCCGAGAGCAGCGGCTGCACGCCCACGCCCGGCACCCGTTGCCAGGACAGTTCCGGGAACGCCGTGTCGCGCAGCTGGCGCAGGATGTGTTCGTGACCCGAGTCGGCGATCACCTGAATCTCGCCGGGCCCGATCTCGGCGAGCGAGCGTGGTCGCTTGCTGCCGCGGCGGTAGATCAGCTGCTCGCTGGCATATTCGTAGGGATCGGAAAAATCCAGGTGTTTTTGTCGCTCAGCGGTGATGCAGAGACCCGCCGCGGCGAGATGCACCGCGCCCCGGGCGGTCGCATCGAGCAGCTCATCGATGGTGTCCGGGAACACGAACCTCACCTCGACACCAAGGTCGCGGGCAAACTGCCGGACCAGCGCGTACTCGAATCCGTCCGCGCCCTGCGGACCCTGGTGGTAGGTGGTCGGCCCACGCCGGGTTGCCACCACCAGCACGCCGGCGCGCTCGATACGCTGCAGCAGCGGCAGTCTTTCCCGCTGCAGCAGGGTCAGCAGGCCCACCGCGCCGGCCAGCAACAGGCTCGCAGCGAGGCCGATGGCAAGGGCGTGCCGGGTCCTTGCCGACGTCAGCATCAGTGCGGCTCTGCTACCGGCTTAGCAGGGCTGAGGCTATAGTACGCGGTCACGTGATGTCCTCGTTGCGCGCGCGGGCGAGGGCGCCTGCCGAATCCGGAAGATAGTCATTGGCGCGACAAAAAACCACTCACCTCGAGTTGCCCGATCTGCCGATACGCGACAGCGTCACGGAATTGCAGGTGGCGCTTTCTGCCGGGCATGCGGTCCTCACTGCCGAGCCCGGCTCCGGCAAGACCACCCTGGTGCCGCTGCTGCTGTTGGATGAGCCCTGGCTCGAGGGGAGAAAGATCCTGATCCTGGAGCCGCGTCGGCCGGCCGCACGCATGGCGGCGCGGCGCATGGCCGCGCTGCTCGGCGAGCAGGCCGGCGAGACGGTCGGCTACCAGGTACGCTTCGAACGCAAGGTGTCCGCCGCCACACGTATCGAGGTGCTGACCGAGGGCCTGTTGCTGCGCCGTCTGCAGGCCGATCCGGAACTGCCCGGTGTCGGCCTGGTGATCTTCGACGAGTTCCATGAGCGCAACCTGCAGGGCGACCTTTCGCTGGCGCTGTGCCTGGATGTCTGCGCCGGCCTGCGCGCTGACCTGCGCCTGCTGGTCATGTCCGCCTCGCTCGATGCCGGTCCGCTTGCCGCGCTGCTGCCGGCGACGGCGGTCAGCGCCGAGGGCCGCCTGTATCCGGTCGAGGTGCACCAGGCGGAGCGCGATAGCGAACTGCGTGATCCGCTGCCGGCCTGTCTGCAGGCGTTCGCGGCGGCCGTGGACGACTGCAATGGCGACGTGCTGGTGTTCCTGCCCGGTCGCCGCGAGATCCAGCGCCTGCACGACCAGGTGGCGTCGCGCTGGGCGGGACAGCTGGATGCTCTGACCCTGTACGGTGACATGCCGGCCGCGGCGCAGGATGCGGTCCTGCAGGGGTGCGGACCGCGTCGCCGGGCCATCATCGCGACCGACATCGCGGAGACCAGCCTGACCATAGAAGGCGTCGAGGCGGTGGTCGACAGCGGCCTCGCACGCAGGCCGTCGTTCGACCCGAACACCGGCCTGACCCGCCTGGAGACGCGCTGGATCAGCAAGGCCTCGGCACTGCAGCGGGCCGGGCGTGCCGGGCGCCTGGGTCCCGGGCGCTGTTATCGGACCTGGACCACGGCGCGGCACGCGCGCCTGGAGGACTGGACGCCGGCGGAGATCGTCGAGGCCGATCTGGCGCCGCTGGTCCTCGAGCTGGCGAACTGGGGGGTGACGCGTGCCGATGCGCTGCGCTGGCTGGACCGGCCACCGGCGGCGCATTGGCAGCAGGCCGTGCAGTTGCTGGGCCAGCTGGATGCGCTCGACGAGGACGGGCGGATCAGTCCGGTCGGGCGCGAGATGGCGCGCCTGCCGGTACATCCGCGCCTGGCCCACATGCTGGTCCGCGCACGAGATGCCGGCGAGCAGCGGCTCGCCGCGGACCTGGCGGCATTGTTGTCCGAGCGCGATCCGATGCGCCGATCCGCCACCGCCGGGGTCGACGTCGACGTGCGCCTGAGCGCGCTGGCGGCGCTGCGCGATCGCCGCCCGTTGCCGACCGGCGCCGACCGCACCGCGGTGCAGCAGGTCGATCGGGTGGCGCAGCAATTCCTGCGCCTGTGCGCGGACGCGGGACGGGACAGCGGATCAGTTCGGCCGGACGCCGGCAGTTGCCTGGCGCTGGCCTACCCGGACCGGGTCGCCGTGGGCGATGCGAGCCAGCCTCGACGCTACCTGATGCGCAACGGTCGCGCGGCGTTCCTGGATGAGGCCGATGCGTTGTGCGGCAGCGAGTTTCTCGCCATCGCTGACGTCGATGCAGGACGCCGTGACGGTGTCGTTCGTTTGGCGGCCGCGCTGCAACGCGAGACCTTCGAGTCCCTGTTCGGCGACCAGGTGGTGGTGCAGCGTGAACTGCGCTGGGACGCGAAGCGCTGTGACGTGGTCGCCAGGTCGGTGCGCCGGCTGGACGCGCTGCCACTCGGCGACGAGGCGGTCACGCTGTGCGCGGATGATGCGGTCGCCGAGCTGTTGCTGCAGCAGATCCGTGCGCAGGGCCTCGCGGCCTTCTTTGCCGACCCGGCCGAGCTGCGAGCGCGGGTGGTGCTGGTCCGCGAGCTCGACCCGGCAGGCGACTGGCCGGACTATTCCGAGCAGGCCCTGCTCGCGTCCCTCGACGACTGGCTGCTGCCCTGGCTCAAGCCCGGCCAGGGTGCGCGTCAGCTGCGCGCGATCCAGTTGCAGGAGGTACTGACGACGCGGCTCGGCTGGGACCGCATGCAGCGCCTCGAGCAGTGGCTGCCGACGCATTTCGATACCCCGGCCGGGACACGTCGGCGTATCAGCTACGACGTCGACGGATCGCCGCTGTTGGCTGTGCCGCTGCAGGAGATGCTGGGTATGCGCGAGGGACCGAGACTTGCGCAGGGCAGGCTGCCGCTGGTGCTGCACCTGCTGTCCCCGGCCGGGCGGGCGTTGCAGGTGACTACCGATCTCGCCGCGTTCTGGGCCGGCGCCTACGGCGAGGTGAAGAAGGAGATGCGCGGCCGCTATCCCAAGCACTACTGGCCGGACGACCCGGCTGCGGCGCAGGCGACGCGCTTTACCAAGCGCCGGATGTGACGGGCAGCCTCAACCGGCCACCATCTGGCGCACCAGATTGCGCACCATCGCGGGCTCGAACGGCTTGTCGCAGATCGCGGACACGCCGCTCTGCTGAACCGCGGCGAGGCGGTTCTGGTTGTGCTCGCTGGTCACCATCATGATCGGCAGCGACGACTGGCCGGAGTCGTGGCGGATGTGGTCGATCAGTTCCTTGCCGTTCATGTGCGGCATGTTGTAGTCGGTGACCACGAAGTCGTACAGGTGATGGTTGATCAGGTCTAGGGCCTGCACGCCATCCTCGGCATGGTCGATCTGGGTGATGCCGAGCGAGTCCAGCACGCGCGCGATGTGCTTGCGCGACAGGGCGCTGTCGTCCACGACCAGCACGCGCAGCGCGCGCTCTTCCAGGTCCTCGGCCAGGTCGGAGTCTTCGCCGAGCAGGTCCACGGTCGCGCCCAGCGCGGTGCGCAGCTCGGCGTCGGAAAACGGTTTTGGAAGGATGCCGACGACCCCGGCCTGGCGGATCGCCTCCAGGTAGCGGAATCGCGTCTCGCTGGAGATCAGCATGAACGGCGTGTCGGCGTGGGCCGCCGACTCGCGGATCCGGTAAACCAGGTCGGTGCCGGTCATGTCCGGCAGATACAGCGAGCTGACCACGAGGTCCGGTGAGTCCGCGGCGAGACGCCTGAGGGCCTGCTCGCCGGTCTCGCTTTCCAGGGCCGTCGTCACCCCGTTGTTGTACAGGGCGCGGCAGACGATCCGCCGCTGGGTCGGCGAGGGCTCGACCACCAACACCAAGAGTTCGCTGATACGGATCCCGGCCACGTATTTCCCCAATGTCTGCGAATGATCCTCTTAGCGGCTGTGCCAGCGGCGGCTTTACCCGATCGCAGTCGGACGGGCGGCGCGGATTCTGGCAAACTGTGCACAGGCGTCGATGCAATCAGACAGGGGCGGTTCGAAGGTGTCCGGCGAAGATAAAAAACTCTCGTTTCTGCAGGTCCTCGGCAGCGTGATGTCATCGTTTCTCGGCGTGCAGAAGAACGCGACGCGTGAACGCGATTTCAAGCATGGCCGGGCGCGCGACTTCATCATGGTCGGCATCCTGCTGACCCTGGGATTCATTCTCGCGGTATGGGGGGTGGTGCAGCTGGTGATGCGCGTCGCCGCCGAGGGTTAGGACGGCCGCCAAGGGACCGTACCGGGCCTCCCAGCGCAGGCTGCGGCGCAGATGTGCATGGCGCCGCGCCGCATGCTCCCAGTCGAATCAGCGTGCCTCAGCCTGCCGAAAGCTGATCGATTCAGCGCTTGCGCCACCAGGGCGGCGGAGGCGGTGGAGGCATCATCCCGGGTGGGAATCCCGGCGGTGGCGGCATACCCTGCGGCGGCGCGTAGGCCTGGCGCAGATCCTGCTGCCACATCTGGAAGCGTGCCTCCTGGTGACGTCGGAACACCTCGCGTTCGCGTTCCTGGGAACGCATCAGCTGATCCAGCTGGGCGCGCTGATAGGCGGCAAACCGCTCCTGCTCGACGCGCTGCTGCTGCGCAAACGCCTGGCGGTTCTGCTCCTGGTGCGCATTGAACCGCTCGTATTCCCGCTGCATCCAGTCCGCGCCGGCGGCCGCGGTGGTCGAGACAGGATCCGCATCGGCCGCACCGGCCTCGCGCACCGCGGTCTCGCCCGGGTTCTCCGGCTGGCTCGGCGTCTTGCCTGCAGCGTCGCCGCCCGGGTTTTCGGTGCCTGGCAGCGGTTTGCTGAGGATGTCGGTGATCTTGTCGAGCAGCGAGTCGTCGTCATCGTCGTCGCTGAACACGATCGGCTTGTCGACCGGCGCCTGGGACTGTTGCTCGGTGCCGGGCAGCGGCTTGCTGAGGATCTCGGAAAGGGTGTCGAACCAGTTCTTGTCGGTCATGACGCTGGCCTCGCTGTCAGCTAGATTTTTTCAGCAGGCGGACGACCCAGATCAGCAGCAGGGCCCCGACCAGCGCGACGACGAAGGTCGCCACCAGTCCACCATTGCCCGAGATGCCGAGCAGCGACAGGCCGTAACCGCCGACGACCGCCCCGAGGATGCCCAGCACCAGGTCACCGAGCAGGCCACCGGGGGATTGTCCGCCCATGATCCGCTGCGCGAGATAACCGGCAGCGCCGCCAATGACCAACCAAACAATAAGTGCCCAGACTGGCATAGTGTGTTCTCCGGCAGAGTTGTGGTCGCCGGGGCGGTTCACGCCGCCGGCATTCGATCGTTGCAGGACCTGGAGTAGGTACAGTAAAGCAGAAGATACTGAATTGCCAGTCTCGCCGGCCATTCGGGGCAAGGGCCATTACGCTCAGCCGCTGCCCAGGCGCGCCCGGATATCGGCCTTGGCCTGGTCGATGATGGACTCGCGATCGAGGCTGTCGAGGATCTCGCGGATCGCCAGCTTCGGACCTGCATCGCCCCACGACTTACCGTTTGCGAGGTAGCGTTCGGCGGCGCGTCCGACCACGTAGGTACTGTAGTAGGCGACCAGCCCCTGGGCGCCCCCGGTGACGACCGCGGAGAGGCCGCCGGTGCCCAGTTTGAGCGCCGAGGCGGCCAGGTGGACCGCCCACACCGTACCCATCAGCAACAGCATCTGGGCGCCGATCGTCTTGACCAGGCCACCGGCCTCGGCCCGGGTCAGCGGCAGTCCGTAGGCACGCGACAGGTGCACCACCATGCTCACGTCGACCACTGCGGCGGCGATCAGGTCGGCGACCGGGACCGGGTTGAGGGCGACCGCGACCCCCTTGGCGATGCACCAGGTACGGATGACCCGCTCGCCCAAGGTGCGGCGCGCGGCCAGCACGCGGGCCGCGACCTGGTCACTGAGGTCGCCGGCGAACAGCGACGCATTCAGCGCGGCCAGGGTCTTGCCCTCTTGCTCGAGGACCTGCCACAGGCGCGTCTTGAGCTCGTGCACGTCTGCGCCGCGTTCGCGCTGCTGCTCGATCTCGTTGCCTTGCTCGTCGACCCGCACGATCCACTGCGGGGCCGGTTGTGCGGCCGCGAAGACCAGCTTGTCCGGCTGGATAAACGGCGCGCTGTGGCGCTGCAGGGCCTCGCGCAACTGTTGGCGCTCGCTGACGCTGTAGCGGTCGACCTTGTTCAGGACCAGGATCAGCGGCCGGCGCAGCGTGGCGAGCCCGCGCAGCGCGGCGATCTCGGCCTGGGTCAGGTCGCCGTCGACCACGAACAGAATCAGGTCGGCGCGTCCCGCCACCTCTTTCGCGAGCTGTTCGCGCGCCTCGCCGTCGACCTCGTTGATCCCGGGCGTGTCGATCAGGAACACGTTGCCGTCGCGGAACTCCTCCCAGCGGCCGCTCTGCGCCGTGCGCGTCTCGCCGTGCAGGGGGCTGGTCGAAAAACGCTGTTCGCCGAGCAGCGCGTTGACCAGTGCCGACTTGCCGACACTGACCCGGCCGAATACCGCGATATGGATGTGGCCGTGCTCGAGCTTGTCGAGCATCGATTCCACCTGCGCGTAGTCCTCGCTGAGCGAGGCGCGCACCTCGGCCGGCACGCGCTGGTCGTCGAGCAGTTCGCGCAGGCTCTCGCGCGCCAGCGCGAGATGGCTGTCGCCGTCGGCCTCAGTCCCGCTTGGTCTTGCCGGCCTGCTCGATAACCAGGCGGGCAAGGCCTCGCGCAGACGTTTCCAGATCTTCACCCAGCTTCTCCTCGAACAGTTTTGCGGCCTGCCGCGGATGCAGCTCGCCGCGGGTCGCCAGGGTCGTCGTCAGCGCGCGGCCCAGGGTGCGAAAAATGATCCCGTAGGCAACTGCATGCAGCGCGCCGCCGGCCAGGGTGCCCACGCCGGGAAAGGCCTTCAGCGCATTCCCGGCGACCGCCAGCAGCAGCGTGTGCGCGCGCCCGGCGTGTTGCTGCACCAGCCGCAGCAGTAGCTCGGTATCGACCTTGCCGACCTTGGTCTCGTACAGCGCGGCCAGGTCGCGCACCAGTTGCGTGCCCAGGTAACCCTGGATAAGGAGATCGGAACCCGGAGTGATCGCGGCCAGTGCGCCGAACACCGCCTTTACCGCGTAGCCGTCGACCAGCTTGTCGGCGCGGACCCGGCGCGATGCGGCGAGTGCCTCGTCAAGCTGCTGTGCGGCGAGGACGAAGGTGGCGCTGTCGCGCAGCCGCTCGAGGACCGCCTGGTTGCCGTCGAGCATGCGCTGCAGGGCCAGTGCCAGCGACTGCACCTGCGGCGCGATCGCGCGGGTCTCGGACTGCTCGCTACCGTCCGGCAGCTGTCGCACGACCTCGCGACGGGTCGCGGCCGAGACCTGCACCAGCTGCGCGTAGTCGCGATCCTCGATCAGGCCACGCAGTCGCGCGGCCAGACGTTCGACATCCGCCGCGCTGTAGCGATCGGTCTTGTTCAGCACCAGGAGCAGCGGCTTGCGCAGCCCCAGCAATTCCTGCAGCGCCGCGTGCTGGGCGCGATTGAGGTCGCCGTCGGTGACGTAGATCACGATGTGGGCACGCTTGGCCTCGTCGGCCGCCACGCGGTCCAGGCTGCCGTCGGCCTCGCCGGTACCTGGCATGTCGGTGATCAGCAGCACGTCGCCGCCCGGACTGCGCCATTGGTAACGCGTGAGATCGCGCGTGGTGCCGCCGCGCACGTCGCTGTGCGCCTGTGCGTCCGGCAGCAGCGCACGCACCAGCGCCGATTTGCCGGTCGATATTTCGCCGAACAGCGCCACGTGGATTTCACCGCTGACGCGGCGACGCTGCAGTTCCGCCAGCTCGCGGCGGATCTGCGCGGTGTCGGCACCGTGCTCCTCTGCACGTTCGAGGGCGGTGTTGAGCTGTTCGGCGGTAGGCGCGGCGGGTGACGCGCTGTCGGCGTCGCCGGGCGACGGCCGGCGTGGACGCAGGATGCGCCACAGCAGCCAGGTGACCAGCAGGCTGGCCGCTGCAAGCAGCCCCCACCAGGCATAGCGCAGCCAGCCCGGGGCCTCGAGCAGGCGGGCGTGGATGTTGAGCGTCACCTCGCTGATGGTCAGTACCAGCAGCAGCGCGGCCAGACTCAGCACCAGCACGGCCATGGCGATCAGCAGGCGGATACTGCGGGGCAGGGGCATGCGCGGTTCTCAGACGCAGAGTGACATGGGTTCTCGCCTGCAAAGCTAGCGCAGCGCGCGCGACCGGACAACGGATCGGGCGGTGCGGATGTCGCCAGTGGTCGAGGGGGAGGGGGTCGCAGCCGCCTGCAGATCCAGGCGACTGCGCGGTTGCTCAGGCCGGGGAGTAAATCGAACGCGCCGGCGAGGAGACCTTGCCCTGTCGTTTCAGGTAGGCCAGGGTTTGCGCAAGGTTGTTGGCAACAATGCCGCGACTGTCCAGCTCCGCCTTGATCTCCTTGGTCGAGATCTTCTTGGCCTTGCTGACGATCTCCATCACGTGCTCGGTGACACTGCCGTCAGCGGAGCCGCGGCGTTTGCCGCGCCCGCCGCGCCCGCCAAGCTTGCGGATCTCTGCATCGACAGCCGCGATCTCCTTGCGGTGACGCGCCAGCATTTCGCGTCGTGCGCTACGCAACTCGTCCAGATGGGCGCGAATGGCCTCCTTTGCCTCTTCCGCCTCCTGTTGCTCGCGCTCCTGCGCGAGTTGATACAGTTCGTCAGAACTCAACTCTGACAAGTTCTTCTTTGCCATTAACATGGGCTCCAAATACTAGATTTTGCCAACGCCCCTTCGATTCGGGGGCTAAGAAGTAGAATAATCTACTGCGACAAAATATAGCGACGAGCGATCTAAATTGCAATGACTGAATTGTCTGGTTGTTGTTTATTGAAAATATGATGTTTATCGCTTGGCCATATCGGGAGATACGGAATGTGCGCTGATTTGCGCAAACTGATCGATAGAGATTGTTTGCTTCAGGCGCTTGTCCCAGGGATAGAGTGACTGGCTATAGAAGGCCTTTTTGCTGAAATCATCCAGTAGGTCGTAATGTGTCACCACGCCCTTCAGCTGAATGTAGGCCGCGGGAGTGAGCAGGACGATGGTCATCAGGATGCTGGTCGCGGTGCTGCCGTGATTGAGGCTGATCAGGTACCAGCCGAGCGCGAACGGCAATGCGAGCACGAACCAGGTGACGCTCACCAGGTACCCGGGCAGCGCAGAGGTAAACAGGTAGTCGGCGAACGGAATGAACTGGTCGAGCACGAACGCGGTTATCAGCATCAGGCTGACGAAGCTCAACGCCGAGGGGTAGTCCCAGCGATGCGAGGTGATGCGGTTGACCACCAGCAGGCCGGCAGACAGGCCTATCGCAGACATTGTGATCACCAGCTGATCACGCCAGAAAGACTCCCAACCCAGGGTGCGTGGAGTCGACAGATAGTTGTCGAACGCGCTGAGCATGAGCATGCCGGCAAACAGTGCCAGCGCCCAGCCCCAGTGGCCAAACAGGCATGCGCCGCCGTGCCGGCAGCTGATCAGCCGGGTGGGCTCGACGGGCTGGGCGCTGTCGAGGATACGTACCCGGGTCCGGCCGGCATCGAACTGCAGCGGCAGCTGCTGCAGCGACAGCGGCCGATCGATCCGCTGACGGCCCATGCGGATGCCGTTTTCATCGGCCAGCGACACCAGTTCGTAGATGCCGCCGGCAGTCTGGCGGAGGATGAAATGATAGGGTGACACCGCCGGGTCGGGCAGGATGATGTCGTTGTCGAGCGCACGACCGACGCGCACCGCAGGCTTATCTATCTTGTGGTATTGGTGGCCATGCCTGCCGAGGATTTCAACTATCAAGGCTGCCATTTCATTTCCCTGAGAAAGCGCACGATGAGTTGTTGTGCGGTCGAAAAGTCCGTGCCCGACAAGTCGAGATTGAAGATAAACCCGATATGCTCATTGCCGACCATTGCGGCGCTGAACAGCACGTCGCTCAGGCCCGGGTAATTGCTGTAGCCACGCGCGCAAAGTGTTGCCTTGAAATTCTGTCCGGCGACGTCGACGAACTGGGTGTCGCATTTGAACCGCGATACGTCGTCCTTGCTGGCTTCGCTGCTGAACTGGCTGCTGTTGAGCGCGCGGTACAAACGGTAGAAGCGCAGCGCTTCGAGCTGCTCTGATTCGAGCCAGATGTATTCATAAAGAATCTTGCCGACCTCGAGCCGGTCGGTCAGGTAGATATCGTTCTCGTTCTTGCAGCTGATGCTGTAGCGCCGATACAGCTGTTCGGGCTTCACCTTGGGGCTGGCGTCCCAGCAACGGATGGTCGGCGACACGGCCCCCGGCACCTGCATCCGTCGAAGCGTCGTCGGCGGCCACGCGGCGGTGTTGATGCGCTGCAGGTAGCGAACCTGGTAATCGTGGATCTGGCGGGCGATCTCGTTGAGCAGCGACTCGGGCGAGGCCAGGCGCGTGGCGGTCAGGGGTTGCAGGTAACGCGCCGGCACGATGAAGCTGATGTCGTTGCTCGCGGTCGAGACGTTCACGCCGACCACCACGCCCTGGTCGTCGAACGTCGGCCCGCCGCTCATCCCGGGATTGAGACTGCCGGAAAAAAGGATGCGGCTGTCGTCGGTCTGGCTGAGGACGCCGCTGTTGGTGCCGGCCGCGATCGTCAGGCCGAGATCGAGCGGGTTGCCCATCGCGAACAATGTCGCGCCCTTGGCCGGCGGCGCGCCGGTCGTCAGCGGTATGCCGAGCGGATGCTCGGATTCGACCAGCGCCAGGTCGTGCACCGCGTCGACCGAGATCAACTGCAGCGGTCCCTCGGCACCGCCGGCCGCCAGGTAGCGCAGTTCATAGGTGTCGGGTTTCTCGATGTAGCGGCTGACCACGTGGTAATTGGTCGCCAGGCGGTTCGGCCGGTCAAAGATGAATCCCGAGCCGATGGTGCTCTTCTCGCCGGTCTCGCGGTTGATCACGCGGACCTGGTAGACCGCGTTCTCGTTGCGTTGAAACACGGCCTGTGAATCCAACGCCATGGCCTGCGGCGACGCCAGCAGCCAGGCAAGGGTCAGCAGCAGCAATGACTTGTAGCTCGGCAATGTCACCTCTCCGGGGGATGGGAAACTCGGCGCCCGCCGCGATATGCGGCATATCAGACCGGACGGGATGTGCGAGGTTCCCGGCTCAGGTCGCGGCGACGCATTCGATCGCGTATGTCTCGCGCAGGTAGTCGGCGAGCGCATCCGCGCGTCCACTGAACGCAATGCGCTCGGTCTTTCTCGCCAGCTGGTATTCGTACATGCCGTCGTAGTACTGGTGCAGCAGGTAGGCGATCCAGGCCCGATGCGCCTCGGTGTTGCCGCTCGACGCATGCGCCTCGATCGCGTCCTCGAGCATCCTGCGCACCTGCAGGTGCCGATCTCCGCCGAGCCGCCGCCGGATGCGGTCGACACTGCCGCGCAGATAGTCCGCCCACTGGCCGAAGCCGGCTTCGGCCCCGGCGTATGCCTGGAATTCCGCGAGGGAATCGTGCACGTACTCCTGCAGCGTGATCTCGATGCGTTCCTCGTCGCTCGCCTCGAGCAGCACCATCGGTGCCGTCTGCATGCGGGCGAAGAACGCGTCCGGGATGTGCCGGCTGCCGACATTGTGGCTCTCGTCCTCGACCACGAAGGCACGGTTGCCCGCGTCGACCTGTTTCAGCAGCGCAATCGACAGCGCGTTCTCGAAATCGATCTGCGAGGGCTGCGGCTGCGGATGATGACCGAACGCCGAGCCACGGTGGTTGGCCAGCCGCTCCAGGTCGATACGCGCCGCGCAGCGTTCCAGCAGGCGGGTCTTGCCGACGCCGGTGCGGCCGCCGATCACGACCGGCCGGCACGTGGTGCTGTTCTCCTGGAGCTGCCCGATCAGGTAGCGGCGCATCGCCTTGTAGCCGCCGCGCACCCGTGGGCAGTCCAGGCCGGCCTCCTGCAGCAGCCATTGCTGGCTGATCTTCGAGCGCATCCCGCCGCGGAAGCAATACAGCACCGCGTCCGGATGACGCTGCAGAAAGGCCCGCCACGCGGCGATGCGCTGTGCCTTGATCGCGCCGCTGACCAGCTGTTCGCCGAGCACGATCGCCTGAGCCTGGCCCTGTTCCTTGTAGGCGAGGCCGACCCGGTGACGCTCGGCATCGTCGATCAGGGGATGGTTCTCGGCGGTCGGAAACGCGCCCTCGGCAAACTCCACCGGCGCGCGCACGTCGAGCAGCGGCACGTCGTGCAGGAACAATTCACGCAGATCGTTGATTTCCTTCAGTTCGGCAGTCGACATCTGTGGCAATACGCGGTGCGATTTATCCATCTTGCAGGGCCCCGATCCGCGTGTCCGCAGGGCGTGCATGCGCACGCCCTGGGCGCTTGTCTGGCGCCCCGCGGCGCTCGGCGAAAACGGTAATATACATGCATGTCATGCCCGGATGGGGTGCGCCAGTTTGGATTATCTGCGACGTTTTGGCGGTATCGCGCGCCTGTATGGTGAACACGGGCTCGTGGCACTCGGGGCGGCCAGCGTCTGTGTGGTCGGCGTCGGCGGGGTCGGCTCCTGGGCGGTGGAGGCCCTGGCGCGCAGTGCCGTGGGCCGGCTGACACTGATCGATATGGATCACGTGGCGGAATCCAATATCAACCGCCAGTTGCAGGCCACCGAGCCGCAGTTGGGCCGGGCCAAGGTGGAGGTGCTGCGCGAGCGGATCGCGCAGATCAACCCGGAGTGCCGCGTCACCACCATCGAGGATTTCGTCGCCGCCGACAATCTCGAGTCGCTGATCGCCCCAGCGCACGCCTGGGTGATCGACTGCATCGACAGCTATCGCGTAAAGGCCGCGATGATTGCGTTCTGCCGGCGCCGCCGGCAGGCGATCATCACGGTCGGCGGTGCCGGCGGGCAGCGCGACCCGACCCGCGTCCAGGTCAGCGATCTGCGCAAGACCGAACAGGATCCGCTGCTGGCCAAGACGCGCAGGCTGCTGCGCCAGGAATATGGCTTTCCGGCCAATCCGAAGCGCCGCTTCGAGGTGCCGGTGGTGTGGTCCGACGAACCGCTGTCGGCGCCGACGGGTCCGTGCCGGCCGACTCCGGGCGGGGCGCTCAACTGTGCCGGCTACGGCGCCTGCATGCCGGTGACCGCGACCTTCGGGCTGGTAGCGGCAGGCTATGTGATCGACCGTCTGGTCGACGCCGCATAGGCTGCTGCCGGGGACCTGTAGCCTGATGCGCCGACGGCGCGGGTAGGGTGATGCAATAGCGCGGCGTATTGCACCGCATCGCGGCGCAACCAGGTGCATCACGGCTCGCGCCTGATACACCCTACGCGGATGGCAGGCCGGCGCGCCGATACGGCCCCGCCCAACAGGCGGCCGCAGGCTGCCGGTAGGGTGCCATAGC
>JAJDNF010000095.1 GCA_022340805.1 Chromatiaceae bacterium | reverse complement strand
CTGTCCTGTTCGGGCTCAGGCCGCGCTGGACTTTGCATTTGTGCCGATCCCCCTCAAAGCATAGCTTCGGCTATGCTTTTTCGGCCGATCAGCCCAACTGCTTTGCCCATCACACCCTGATTCCCAAACCCTTCATGCAATCTGCAGGCTAGGCGCGAACAGTCAAGTGCGGGTGGCGTGCATTGAGGCCTCGATCGCCGCGGCCGGGCCATCACCGACCGTAACCTGCAAGACCATGCGCGCACGGCCGCTGGTCGCCAGCTGATCGACGAAATCCCGCGCCTGCGCATCGGCGACTGCGCTACTGCAGACGATCTCGCCGCGCACCGGTGCCCGGTAGCGAATCGTTGCCTCGGCAACCACCAGGTCCGCCTTCAGCCCGGCGCGCGCGATGATGTGCGCGCACAGTCCCCAGGCGGCCAGGATCCCCAACGCATACAGACTGCCGGCGAAGCCGGTACCGTGGACGTTGATGTTGGGCGCGAGCGGTGCCGCGACGCTGATCCGGGTGTCGTCGAGCGCGGTGATGCGATAACCCATCGCCGAGCTCAACGGGATGGACCGGTCGATCCTGCGCTGCAGCTCTGCGGCCGCGTTCACGCAAAGATGTCCTGGTAGCTATCGCGCAGCACGTTCTTTTGCACCTTGCCCATGGTGTTGCGCGGCAACTCGCTGGCAATGAACACGCGCTTGGGCTGCTTGAAGCGCGCCAGCCGGTCGCGCAGCGCGGCGACCACCGACTCCTCGGAAACCCCGGCGCTGCCGTCGGGTACCACGACTGCCACCACCCCTTCGCCAAAGTCCGGGTGCGGTACGCCGATCACCGCGGACTCCCGGACCCCCGGCAGCTCGTCAATCTGTGCCTCGATCTCCTTTGGGTAGACGTTGAAGCCACCGGATATGATCAGGTCCTTGGCGCGCCCGACGATGGTGACGCGGCCGTCGCCGGCCATCGATGCGATGTCGCCGGTGATGAACCAACCGTCCGATCGAAACTCCTCGGCGGTCTTGTCCGGCATCTGCCAGTAGCCGCTGAACACGTTCGGCCCACTGATCTCGAGCACACCGGTCTCGCCGCGCGGCACTTCCCTGCCGTGCTCGTCGGCCACGCGTGCATTGACCCCGGGCAGAGCGAACCCGACGGTACCGGCGATGCGCTCCCCGTCGTAAGGGTTCGAGGTGATCATGCCGGCCTCGGTCATGCCGTAGCGCTCGAGGATGCGATGCCCGGTGCGCGCCTCGAACTCCCGGTGCGTCTCGGCCAGCAGCGGCGCCGATCCGGATATGAACAGGCGCATGCCGGCGCAGGTCTCGCGGGTGAAGTCGGGGCGCTCGAGCAGTCGGGTGTAGAAGGTAGGCACACCCATCATCACGCTGGCCTCGGGCAACTTGGCGATCACTTTGCCGACATCGAAGCGCGCCATGAAGATCACCCGCGATCCGCCAAGCAGTGCGCAGTGCAGCGCGACGAACAGGCCGTGCACGTGAAAGATCGGCAGCGCATGCAACAGCACATCGTCGCTTCGCCAGTGCCAGTAGTCGAACAGCACCTGTGCATTCGAGGCGAGGTTTGCATGGCTCAGCATCGCGCCCTTGGAGCGCCCGGTGGTGCCGGACGTGTACAGGATCGCGGCCAGCTCATCGGCAGCAACCTCGACGATCTGCTCGCTGGCGGCCACTCCAGCCAGCGCATCCGTCAGCTCACCCTCGCCGGACGCGCCGAGGCTGAGCACCGCGGACACCCCGGCCTTGGCGGCAATCGGCGCCAAGGCCGCCTTGTTCTGCGGCGTGCAGACGAACACCCGCGGGGTCGAGTCCTGCAAAAAATAGGCGACCTCGTTGGGCGTATACGCGGTGTTCAGCGGGATATAGATGGCCCCGGCACGCAGACAGGCCAGATACAGCAGTACCGCCTCGATCGACTTGTCGACCTGGACCACCACGCGATCGCCCTTTTCTACACCCAGCTGGTGCAGCAGGGCGTGGATCTGGCCGCTGCGCCGGGGTATCTCGGAGTAATACAGTCGACGCCCGCCGACGTCGTCGAGGAACAGGGCGCTCGGGTCGTCGGGAAAACGCTCGAGGAACAGCGCATACAGGTTCGCGTTACTCATGATTGTCGAGTCCTTCAGAAGAGCTTGTAGGCCATACGGCTGGCCAGGACGAACAGGAAAGCCGCAAACAGCCGGCGCAGCAGCATGTCGGGGAGCTTGTGCGCCAGGGTCGCGCCAAGCGGGGCGAACAACAGGCTGGCCGCCACCACGCCGCCGAACACCGGCAGATTGACATAGCCGATGCTGCCCGCCGGGATACCCTGTTCGTTCAATCCTCCGACGATGTAGCCGGCGCTCGCGCTGAGCGCAAGCGGCAGGCCGACCGCGGCGGCCGTGGCGATCGCGCGCTTGACCGGTATCCCGCAGTAGCTCAGAAAGGGCACGTGCATCGCGCCGCCGCCGATGCCCATCAGGGCCGACAGGGTACCGACCACGGTCGACACCGCCACCAGCCCGGCCTTTCCGGGCAGAGCACGGTGCGCGCCCACGCGGCCCATCGCCATCTGCGCCGAGATCGCGAACAGAAACAGGATGAAGGCAATGTACAGCGCATCCCCGGGAATGATGTCGGCCAGACCGGCCCCGATCAGCGAGCCGACGAATACCGCGGGCCCCATGATCCGGAACAGCCCCCAGTCGACCGCGCCCTTGCGATGATGGGTATAGATGCTGGACATCGCGGTAACCACGATAGTCGCCAGCGAAGTCCCGAGCGCCATCTTGATCGCCATGCCGTGCGGCACCCCGTGGCCCTCGAACAGCAGCGTCACGATAGGCACGATGATCACTCCTCCACCGATCCCCAGCAGGCCGGCCAGGGTGCCGGCCACTGCGCCGGAGACGAGCAGCGTCGGCAGGTCCATCAGTGTTTACCCGCAATGTGCTTGTCGTATTCGCGCTGCAGCGCGCGCGACATGACGATGCGGCCCGCACGCACGAAGGCCTCGTGGTTGGCCACAACCTGGTCGGGATCGTAGCGGTAGTTGACCATCATGCCGTGTGACTGGGCCTCGCCCTTTAGCGTGCGGTCCGCGAATGCGTTGATCCGTTCCAACGTGGCGCCGTTGGCCAGGTGAAAGGCCGCAACCGGATCGAGGCAGCCGCCACCCGGCTGTTTCAACTCCGACAGATACACCAGGGCAAGGCGCGCGAGCGGCTCGGCCAGCAGCGGCTCGTCGCGCGTTGCAGGGGCGCTCAGCAGCTGGCGCAGCGCCGCGCAGGGACTGGCTTCGCCGCCATGCTGCGCAAGCGCGGCCTGATGATCGGCGAGCACCGCGTCGAGCCGCTCGGTCGGCCAGTCCTCGATCTCACCGTTCAACAGGCGCTGCAGGCCCGCGGCAAAGCGTGGCATAGGCGACAGCGTTGCGAAGTGCCTGAGCTGGGGCAACTCGGTGGCCAGATCGCTGAGGACCTGCTTGAGCAGAAAATTGCCGAAGCTGATGCCGCGCAGCCCCCGCAGCGCATTGTTGATCGAATAGAACATCGCGGTGTCGGCGGCATCCGGGTCACTGGTCGGCGCCTGCGGATCGATCAGCGGCGCTATCTCAGCGCTGATCGTCCGGGTCAGCGCAACCTCGACGAAGATCAGCGGCTCGTCGGGCAATGCCGGGTGAAAGAAACCGAAGCAGCGCCGGTCGACACCGAGGCGCCGGCGCAGATCATCCCAGCCCTGGATCGGGTGGACCGACTCGTAGCGCATGAGCCTCTCGAGCACCACGGCCGGGCTGTGCCAGTCAAGGCGCTGCAGGCGCAGGAAGCCGCGGTTGAACCAGGACGCCAACAAATGGCGCAAGTCGGCATCGACCGCGCTCAACAGCGGATGGTCGCCCAGGCGGTCGAGTAGCTGCGCGCGCATGGCCACCAGGGATGCGGTGCCGAGCGGCGCCATGTTCAGGCGCCTGAACAACTCCTGACGTGGTGGCTCGACTGCCTCGAGCAGACGCACCAGCGTCGCTGGCTGGTCATTGCGAAAAGCCGCGACTGCGTCGCTGATCCGGCCGGCGTCCGGGCCGAACTCCTCGGCCAGCGTGATCAGGAACCCGGTCTTGTCCTGCTCGTCGAGCATCTCGAAGCGTTGCAGGATCTCGCGCGCCAGCGCGATGTTCGAGGCCTCGCCGCGCCCAGCGATCAGGCGCCGGCACAAATCCGGCAGCCCGTCCCGGCTCTCGTCCTCGCGCAGGCCGAGCAGTTCGCGACCGCGGTCCGCAACCGTGTTCATCAGGCGCTCGAGCCACTTCACCCCCGGCATTGCACACCCCAGCTGGAGAACTCATTGCGCATCTCGGTTCCTCAGCGCGCCTCGCCCATCAGGTAATCGGGCAGCCAGGTCGCGATCTGCGGAAACACGGTGATCAGGAAGATGCCGAGCACCATGCACAGCATGAACGGCAGCGCGCCCCACAAGACCGTCTTCAGGTCGACGTCCTTGACGATGCCGTTGATCACGTACAGGTTCAGCCCGACCGGCGGCGTGATCAGGCCGATCTCCATGTTCAGGGTCAGGATCACCCCGAACCAGATTGGATCGAAGCCGGCCTGGGTGATGATCGGGACGATGGTTGGCGCGGTCATCAGGATCACCGCGACCGGCGGCAGGAAGAAACCGGCGACCAGCAGGAAGATGTTGACGTAGAACAGCAGCACCCATTTGTTCACGTCGAGTCCCGCGATCCACTCAGCGATGCCCTGGGTGATGTACAGGCTCGACATCATGTAGCTGAACAGGCCGGCCATGCCGATGATCATCATCAGCATCACCGACTCGCGCGTGGCACCGCTGACGATCTCCCAAAGCCTTGCCGGCCGCCAGACGCGGTAGATCACCATCACCAGAACGATGCACACCATCGCGCCGACACCTGAGGCCTCGGACGGCGTCGCGATACCGCCGTACAGCGCCCACAGCACCAGCACGATCAACAGCAGGAACGGCAGGATCTTGGGCAGGATCACGAGCTTGTCACGCAGCGTGAAATGCTTGTCATCCTCGGTGAAGCGATAGCCCTTGCTATAGGCGTAGAACCAGGACCAGAGCATGAACAGCAGCATCAGCATGACCCCGGGCAGCAGGCCGGCCATGAACAACCGGCCGATCGAGGTCTCGGTGGCGATGCCGTACACGATCATCGTGATCGAGGGCGGGATCAGGATACCCAGGGTGCCGCCGGCCGCGATCGCACCGGTCGCCAGACTTGCCGGGTAGCCTCGCTGGCGCATCTCCGGGATGCCCATCTTGCCAATCGCTGCACAGGTCGCCGGCGACGAACCGGTCAGCGCGGCAAACAGGCCGCAGGCGCCGATGTTGGAGATCAGCAGGCCACCCGGCACCCGGTACAGCCAACGGTCCAGCGCCTCGTACAGATCCGAGCCGGCGCGCGACGCGGCGATCGCCGAACCCATCAGCAGGAACATCGGTATCGACAGCAGGGTGAATTCGTTGAGCGCACCGAACAGCGTGTCCGCGGCAACCTCGAACGCACCCACGCCATCCTGGAAGAACAGGAACGCGATCGCGGTAGCGCCCAGCGCGAACGCGACCGGCATTCCGATGAGCAATAGCAGGATCAGTGCGACGGCGGCCAGCAGACCGAGCAGCAACGGGTCCATCAGGCGGCCTCCGCATTCACGTCCGCGATGCCGAACGGCGGCTCACGACCGCTGAGCAGGCAACACAGGTCGGCCACGTACTGCAGGCTGATCGCGATGAAGCCGACCGGCATGGCCAGATAGACCTTCCACAGCTTGGGCGCCCAGATGGTGTCGGAATCCCAGTTCCCCTCCCATGCCTCGTACCAGAACAGGATGCTGTAGTAGGCGAGCACGCCGCACAGGATCGCCGACATTCCGTACGCGATCAGCGCCAGCATGAATCGGCTGCGCGGGCCTACCGCCAGCGGCACCAGCTCGACATTGACGTGCCCGCGGGTCAGAAGCACATACGGTGCGCCGAGAAAGGTCGATGCGATCAGCGCGTAGGTGACCAGCTCGGTCTGCCAATAGGTCGACTCACCGAGCACGTAACGCACGAAGACCATCTGACAGACGATGGCTACGGCGGTCACCAATAGCGCCGCTGACACCACCCCGAGCAGGCGCGAAAGTCGGTCGGTCAGCAGGATGAAGGTGCCCATCATGAACCCCCCGAGACTGGTCGGCTTGAGAGTGGATCAGACCGGGCGACGGTCATCGTGACCGTCGCCCCAGGCGCAGATGCGGAGCAGACCGCTCCGCACGCCGCGCGTCAGTCCACGCTCAAGGCCATATCGAGCAGCTCCTTGCCGCCTTTCACATCATCGGCAAATGCCTTGTAGCTGGACACATCGGCGATCTTGCGCCACATCGCCGCCTGCTCGGCGCTCATCTCAACCACCTGCACGCCGGCATTCTTGTACGCCTCCACCAGCTTCTTGTCTGCCTCCACCGAGGCCTTGTAGGCGTATTCCTCGGCCATCTCGCCCGCCTTCATCAGTTCTGCCTGCTGCTCTGCGCTCAGCTTTGCGAAGCTCGACTTGGACATCAGGATCGGCTCGTACATCACCCACAACGCGTTTTCGCCAGGCGCGGTCAGGCATTTCACCTGCTCATAGATGCGGTAAGAGACCAGCGACGATGACGAGGTGAGGGCGCCGTCCAGCACGCCGGTCTGGAGTCCGGAATAGATCTCCGATGACGGCATCGAGGTGATCGAGGCGCCGGCGGCCTGCAGCATCTGCTCGAAGGCCTTACCCGCGGCGCGGAATTTCATGCCCTTGACATCGTCCGGCACCAGGATGCATTGCTTGGTCGATACGAAGCCGCCTGCCAGCCAGGTGTCGGCGAGGACCATCACGCCCTGCTCGTCCATGATCTTCTTGATGCGCTGCATGAACTCGGACTTGTTCAGGCGCCGGGCGTGGTCATGGCTCTTCACCAGGCCGGGCATCAGCGTGAGGTTGAATTCCGCATGGCGGCCGCCGGCGTAGGACAGCGGAAATGCAGTGATGTCCAGCTTGCCTTTGGTGATCGCTCCCCACTGCTCCTTCGGCTTGAACAGCGAGGCACCCGGGTAGATCTGGATCTCGACACCGGTCTTGGCCTCCTGCATGTGACGGGCGATGAGCTGCACCATCTCGTCGCGCACATCGCCCTTGCCGCCGGGCCACTGATGCGAGGCCTTGAGTTGGATATCGGCGGCCTGTGCGGCGCCGAACGTCATGGCCACGCCAAGTACTGCCGCCATCAAGGGGCGGACTCTCTGATCGATCTTCATGTCTCTCCTCCAGTCTTTTTTTGCTGAAACACCCGCATCACAGCCACGTTCGAGCAGCGACGGCGCGAAACCACCGCGTACGTGGGATCATCGGGCCGGGTTTGGTTTGGGGTTCTGCAGCGCCTCCTGCTGCTGGCACAGATGCCGCTCCATTGCCTGCTGGGCCGCTATCGGATCCTGCCGACGAAAGGCCTCCATGATCTCGCGATGTTCGGCGAGCGATTGCTGCAGCCGTCCCGGCAGCGTCAGCTGCCTGTGCCGCGCCAGCTGCAGCACACCGCGCAGATCGCTGGTAATGCGCTGCAGCCAGCGGTTGCCGGACAGTTCCTGCACGGCGCGATGGAACACATGGTTCTCATCGAAGTAACTGTTCACATTGCCGCTCGCGGCGGCCTTCTCCAGCTGTGCGTGCATGCGCTCCAACTCGCGTAACTGCTGCGGCGTGCAGTGCTGCACCGCCAGCCGGGCACACAGTCCCTCGAGCGAGGCCATGACCGGGAAAAGCTCCTGCAGCCCATCGCCGTCCAGGGTCTTTACATAACAGCCGCGTCGCGGCACCAGCTCGACCAGGGATTCCGAGTGCAGCACCTTCAGCGCCTCGCGCAGCGGGGTGCGGCTGATCCCCAGCTCCTCGCACACCACCTTCTCGTCGATCCAGTCGCCAGGCCTGAGCGCCTGCGAGTAGATGCGTTCGCGGAGCCGGTCCGCGACCTCCAGGTAGAGGGGCTTTTGTTCGATCGGGGTGCCCATGCGCCTCGGGTTCCAGAACATCTGGGCTTGAGCCTAGACCAAAATAATTCATAATTACAAATGCAAAATAACCACGGCGCACCACAGGGTATTCCGCCCCTGCGCACCACGAGACAGCGAGTCCGAGCCGGATGACCCAACAACCGCCCCACCTGTTTCGGCCCCTGAAGCTGCGTGGCGTCACGCTGCCGAACCGCATCGTGGTCTCGCCGATGTGCCAGTACTCCGCGGTCAATGGCTGCGCCCAGGACTGGCACCTGATGCACCTCGGCAGTCTCGCGGTAGGGGGAAACGGGATGCTGATCGTGGAGATGACCAACGTAGTCGCGGAGGGTCGGATCACGCCGCATTGCCTGGGCCTGTACGACGACGCCTGCGAGGCGGCGCTGAAACGCGTCATCGACTTTTGCAGATTGCACACCGCGTCCGCGCTGGCCGTGCAGCTCGCCCATGCGGGGCGCAAGGCCTCGACCCGGCCGCCATGGGAGGGCCGCGAGCCGCTGCGGCCCGGCGCCGGCGGCTGGCCGACCGTCGGGCCGAGCGCGATCCCGGCCTCGGCCGACGACCTGGTGCCGCGCGCACTCAGCACGGCCGAGATCGAGGGCCTGGTCCGAGACTTCGCCGCGGCCGCGCAACGTGCACAGCGCATCGGCTTCGACGCGATCGAGCTGCATGCGGCGCACGGCTACCTGCTGCACCAGTTTCTGTCGCCGCTCAGCAACCGGCGCGACGATGCCTACGGAGGTTCGCTGGAAAACCGCATGCGCTTTCCGCTGGCGGTGTTCGACGCGGTGCGTGCGGTCTGGCCGGACGACCGACCGTTGGGGGTGAGGCTATCGGCGACCGACTGGATCGATGGCGGCTGGGACATGGCCCAGAGCCTGGCGTTCGCGCGCGCACTCGAGGCCCGTGGCTGCGACTGGCTCGACGTGTCGTCTGGCGGGTTGAGCCCGCTGCAGCAGGTTCCCGACAGCCCGGGGTATCAGGTGCCGTTTGGCGCAGAGATCAAGGCCAACACGTCGCTGACGATCGTGACGGTCGGGATGATCACCGAGGCCCTGCAGGCCGAGTCGATCCTGGCCGAGGGCAAGGCCGACCTGGTCGCGCTCGCCAGGGGCATGTTGTACGACCCACGTTGGGCCTGGCACGCGGCCGCAGACCTGGGTGCTGAGGTGCGCTACCCCAACCAGTACCTGAGGTGTCGACCACGTCAGCGCGCAGACGGGTCGCCGATCACCGCCCCGGCAAACCCTGAGCGACAACCGTGAACAGCACGCTACAGTGCCGCGATCACCGCGTCGTAGTCGGGCTCCTGCGCGATCTCGGGGACCAGCTCGCGGTGGATCACCTTGCCGTGCTCATCGACCACCACGACGGCGCGCGCCAGCAGCCCGCCGAGTCGTCCGTCGGCCATGTACACGCCGTAGTCCCGGCCGAACGCGGGCGAACGGTATACCGAGGCGGTCTCGACGTTGTCGATACCCTCTGCACCGCAGAATCGACCGAGCGCGAACGGCAGGTCCGCCGACACGCACAACACCCGGGTGTTTGGCAGCGCGGCCGCACGTTCGTTGAACTGGCGCACCGACTTGGCACAGGTCGGCGTATCGATGCTCGGAAAGATGTTCAGCACCAGACGCGTGCCGGCATAGTCGGCAAGCGCGACCGGGGAGAGGTCTGCCTTGCGCAACGCGAAATCGGGCGCCTTGCTGCCCAGCTCCGGCAGCTCGCCGCTCGTCTCCACGATTTCGCCCCTGGAGGAAATCTTCGCCATTGCTACCTCTCCTGTTCGTGTTGGATATGGCGCCTAAGCGGCTGCGCGGCGCATCCGGCAACTGTAGCCGCACCCTGGACCGCTGTCTGCTGCGCTCCAGGGGCAGATGCCGGCAGCGCGGGACGCGGACCGGCGCAGCTATTGCACGATGTGAAATGGAATTGCAGCAGCCCTGGCCACATCGGACCAAGGCAGAGGCGAAAGCCGCCTAAGATTAAAGCGCGCCTGCGCCCCCAGCTTGGTTAAAAGAACGGCACATCGCGACAGAGGAATCCTGCATGAGCAAAACGCTCTCTCATTACATCAATGGCACCCTGGTGGCCGGCACCAGTGGCCGCTTCGGTGACGTGTTCAACCCGGCCACCGGCGAAGTGGCGGCGCGCGTGCCGCTGGCCTCAGCGACCGAGACCGAAGCGGCCGTTCAGGCCGCCGCTGCGGCCTTCCCGGCATGGCGCGACACCCCGCCGCTGCGCCGCGCGGCCATCCTTTTCCGATTCAAGGAACTGCTGGACGGACATACCGACGAGATTGCCGAGCTGATCGCCGCGGAGCATGGCAAGGTGATCAGCGACGCGCGTGGCTCGCTGATGCGCGGCATCGAGGTCGTCGAGTTCGCCTGCGGCGCGCCGCACCTGCTCAAGGGCACCTTCTCGGAAAATGTCGGCACCAATGTGGACAGCCATTCGGTGCGCCAGCCGGTCGGCGTGTGCGCGGGCATCACACCGTTCAACTTCCCGGCGATGGTCCCGATGTGGATGTTCCCGATGGCGATCGCATGCGGCAACACCTTCGTGCTCAAGACCTCCGAGCGCGTCCCATCGACCGCGCTGCGCCTGGCCCAGCTGTTCAGCGAGGCCGGTCTGCCGCCCGGGGTATTCAATGTGCTCAACGGGGACCACCAGGCGGTCGACGCCCTTCTGACCCATCCGGACGTGGCCGCGGTGAGCTTCGTCGGTTCGACCGCGGTCGCCGAGCATGTCTACCGCACGGGCACCGAGCACGGCAAGCGCGTACAGGCACTCGGCGGCGCCAAGAACCACATGGTCGTGATGCCGGATGCCGACCTGGAACAGGCGACCGATGCGCTGATGGGCGCGGCCTACGGCTCGGCGGGCGAACGCTGCATGGCCATCTCGGTCGCGGTGGCGGTCGGAGAAGACACCGCCGACGCGTTGATCGAGCGGCTCGCACCGCGCGTCGCAGCACTCAAGGTCGGCCCGGCCAGCGATCCGCAAGCGGAGATGGGGCCCCTTATCACCCGCACGCACAACGAGCGGGTGCGCGGCTATGTGGACCTCGGTGTCAGCGAGGGCGCCAAGCTGGTGGTGGATGGCCGCGGTATCGAGGTTCCCGGACATCCGGAGGGCTTTTACCTCGGCGGCTGCCTGTTCGATGAGGTCACCGCGAACATGCGGATCTACCGGGAAGAGATCTTCGGCCCCGTCCTGGTGGTGGTGCGCGTGCCGGACTTCGACAGCGCGTTGGCCCTGGTCAATGCGCACGAATACGGCAACGGCACCGCGATCTTCACCCGCGACGGCGATACCGCACGCACCTTCGCCTCGCGCGTGCAGGTCGGCATGGTCGGGGTCAACGTGCCGATCCCGGTGCCGATGGCGTTCCATAGTTTCGGCGGCTGGAAACGCTCGCTGTTCGGTGATGTGCACATGCATGGCATGGAGGGGGTGCACTTCTATACCAAGCTGAAGACCGTCACCTCGCGCTGGCCGACCGGCATCCGCGCCGGCGCGGACTTCCACATGCCGACGATGAAGTAAGCGGTCGTCGAAACACGGGGCATCCGAGACAATGAGCAAGATCGGCTTTATCGGCACCGGCATCATGGGCCGCCACATGGCGCAACACCTGCAGGATGGCGGCCACCAACTGTACCTGTGCCAGCACCGCTCGCCGCTACCCGAGGAACTGCTCAGCGGCGGCGCGGTGGCCTGCGCCTCGCGGCGCGAGGTCGCCGAACGGGCCGAGGTGATCATCACCATAGTCCCCGACACGCCGCATGTGGCCGATGCCTTGTTCGGCGAAGAAGGGGTATTGGCAGGTTTGAGCGCCGGCAAGCTGGTGATCGACATGAGCTCGATCTCACCGATCGAGACCAAAGACTTCGCGGCGCGCATCAATGCCGCCGGCTGCGACTATCTGGACGCACCGGTTTCCGGCGGCGAGGTCGGCGCCAAGGCGGCCTCGCTGACCATCATGGTCGGCGGATCGCAGACCGCGTTCGAGCGCGCCAAACCGCTGTTCGCACTGATGGGCAAGAACATCACGCTGGTCGGCGACAGCGGTGCCGGTCAGACCTGCAAGGTCGCCAACCAGATTATCGTCGCGCTGAATATCGAGGCAGTCGCCGAGGCGCTGCTGTTTGCCTCCAAGGCAGGGGTGGACCCGGCACGGGTGCGCGAGGCGCTGATGGGCGGTTTTGCCGGCTCCAAGATTCTCGAGGTGCATGGCGAGCGCATGATCAAGCGCACCTTCGATCCGGGGTTCCGGATCGAACTGCATCAGAAGGATCTCAATCTGGCGCTGTCGGGCGCGCGCGCGCTAGGCGTCAGCCTGCCCAATACCGCCACCGCGCAGGAACTGTTTAATGCCTGTGCCGGACAGGGCTGGTCCGGGCTGGACCACTCGGCGATGGCCAGGGCGCTTGAGCTGCTGGCCAATCACGAGATCGTCTGAAAGGGCGCTCGACACAGGAGAATCACGCCATGCCTACCGCGTATGCGACTGTCACCCAGCTCGACCACTCGTCATCCGAGGGCGTGGCGCGCGACCACCACCTGACCATGGACCGACCCGAGGCCAAGGGCGGACAGAACAAGGGGCCGATGGGTGGCGAGACCATGCTGATGGGCCTTGGTGGCTGCTTCATGAGCAATCTGCTCGCCGCGGCCATCGCCCGCGACGTCAAACTGCACGACGCGCGCGCCGAGATCGAGGGCGACCTGGCCGACGCGCCGCAGCGCTACACTGCGATACGCATGCGCGTCAGCGCGAGCTGCGAGCCGGCGGATCAGCTGCAGAAACTGGTGACGATCGCCGAGCGCGGCTGCATTGCGGCCAATACGCTGCGGGCAGCGGTCGATCTGACGGTCGAGTGCGTTGCATGAGGATGCGCAGGCACTGCGCGGCGGCAACGATCCTGCGGCTGGACGACACTGGTCTGAAAAGTGCTTCGCCTGCACTTGCGTCGAATATCGACAGCCGGGGCAATCCCCGTAGCTGTGGGCCGCAGAGAGCAATCCGGCGCACAAAAGCCGCAGGATCGGGGTATCACCGCCGGTCTCGCTGGGTCGAAAAGAGACAGCGGCTGGGTCAAATTGTCTCACTTCGCCGGGCGTGGCTCTGTGACGACCGACCCGAATCGGGTCGCAGCGACTGCAGCGGCGGGAATGAAGGGCGCGATGATCGCGACGACGTGCACATGGGCCGACACGGTTGGCGACGACGTGCGCGGCCTCGGCCTGGTGGGCTCTTGGTTCTGATCCGTATGGGATGGGCGTTTGGACGCTGCGAGCTGTCGCAATCCGCACCGACGGACAAGACGGGCAGTTCGGTTTGGATCATTTTTCGTTGCCGCCTGTCGGCAACAGTGTGCAGGACCGCTTTGGCATCTATGGGTTTGATTGGCAGACCCGGGCGGTCCAGGTTGTCGTTGCCGACAACTAAACAGATGCTGCGGCATTGCCGGGGCCCTGCAGGACAGGGGCGGTCATGCCGCAGCGATAACAGCAAAACTGGAGGAATCCGATGAGCGAAGCGAACCAGGGCACCGCGGTCGAAAACGGGGTCGCCGAACCAACCAACAGCAGACGTAAATTCCTGAAGGGCGGCCTTGCCGCCGCGGCCGGGGCAGCCACCGGCATTCTCGGCGCCCCGGCGGTAGTCACCGCGGCGGCCCCGAAGGTCATCAAGATGCAAACCTCGTGGCCTTCCTCGGACATCTGGATGGACTTTGCACGCCAGTACACCGAGCGGGTCGAGAAGATGTCCGGCGGCCGCCTGAAGATCGACCTGTTGCCGGCCGGCGCGGTGGTCAAGGCGTTCCAGGTGATGGACGCGGTTAACGATGGCCTGATCGACGCGGCGCACACGGTGCCTGTTTACTGGTACGGCAAGCACAAGGCCGCGTCGCTGTTCGGCACCGGCCCGGTGTTCGGCGGCAGTGCGACCACGATGCTGGCCTGGTTCAATACCGGCGGCGGCAAGGAACTGTACCGGGAACTGACCCAGGACATCATGAAGATGAACGTCTACGGCTTCCTCGGTTTCCCGATGTTCGCCCAGCCGTTCGGCTGGTTCAAAAAGCCTGTCACTACCGCTGCGGAATTGAACGGGTTCAAGTACCGCACCGTGGGCCTGGCGGCCGACCTGATGCAGAAAATGGGCATGAGCGTGGCCCAGTTGCCGGGCGGCGAGATCGTACCCGCCATGGAGCGCGGTGTTATCGACGCGTTCGAGTTCAACAACCCGTCATCCGACATGCGTTTCGGCGCGCAGGATGTGGCCAAGTACTACTACCTGTCGTCCTACCACCAGGCCAGTGAGAGCTTCGAGTTCCTTTTCAACAAGGACTTCTACGACGATCTCGATGACGATCTGAAGGCGATCCTGCACTACGGCGTCGAATCGGCCAGCACGGCCAACACCGCAATGGCAATGGACAACTACTCCAAGGACCTGCAGACCCTGCAGACCAAGGATGGCGTCAACGTCGAGCGCACCTCGCAGGATATCCTGGATGCGCAGCTCAAGGCCTGGGACCAGATCATCCCGGAGCTGGAGAAGGATGCATTCATGAAGAAGGTGCTGGACAGCCAGCGCGCCTGGGTCGACCGGGTCGTGTACTACGAGCTTATGAACTCGCCGGACTATGCCCTGGCCTATAATCACTACTTCCCGGGCAAGCTCAAGCTCTGATCTGACGGGAAGTCCAAAGGCCCACGGCGGTATCCTGGCGGTGCCGCCGTGGTGACTGACGGTCCTCAACGAAATTGTGAGGGGAAGCGGATGCTCGGCTACATAGAATTTGCCGATCGCCTGTCGGCCTGGTTCGGCAAGGCCTTTGCCTGGCTGATCATGGTCATGGCCATAGGGATCGGCTACGAGGTGGTGGTCCGCTATATCTTTCACGCGCCGACCAGCTGGGCGTTCGATCTGTCCTACATCACCTACGGCACGCTGTTCATGATGGGTGGGGCCTACACGCTTTCGCGCGGCGGGCATGTGCGCGGTGATTTCATCTACCGGCTGTGGAAACCGCGTACCCAGGGGATCGTTGAACTGGTGCTGTACTTCCTGTTTTTCTTCCCCGGCGTGATCGCACTGATCATCTCCGGCTGGAAGTATGCGTCCCGCTCCTGGAGCTACCTCGAAATCAGCGTTAACAGCCCGGCCGGCATTCCGATATTTCAGTTCAAGACCGTGATCGTCGCCGCCGGCATCCTGCTATTCATTCAGGGCATCGCCCAGGTGTTCCGCTGCATCATCTGCATCCGCACCGGCGAATGGATCAGGGCCGCCGAAGACGTCGAGGAGACGGAGGTGCGCCTGGCGCGCGAGGAAAAGGAAGCCGGCCATTTCGCCGCAGATACGGCCCGCGAAGATGCGCACGGGCTAAAACAAGAATACACCGACCTGCCGCGGAGCTGAGCCATGTCTGATCCCGTTGTCGCGCTGTCCATGCTGGCGATCTTCCTGTTCATCATCCTGCTCGGGTTCCCGGTCGCCTTCACCCTGATGGCGATGGGCATCGGGTTCGGTTACTACGCCTATTTCGATGCCGACCGCATGTGGCGCGCCTATCACAAGGCGGTCGAGGCCGGCGCCGATCAGTTCACACAGATGGAGTTATGGGTCGAGGGGCTGTTCAACAACCGCATCTTCGACCTGTTCGTCAACCAGACCTACTCGGTCATGGCGAACGACGTGCTGACCGCGGTACCGCTGTTCCTGTTCATGGGTTATATCGTCGAGCGCGCGAACATCGTCGCACGGCTGTTTCAGACCCTGAACATTGCGGCGCGGCGCGTACCCGGATCCATGGCAGTCGCCGCACTGATCACCTGCACGCTGTTCGCCACCGCGACCGGCATCGTCGGCGCGGTCGTTACGCTGATGGGGCTGCTGGCCTTCCCGGCGATGCTCAAGGCACGCTATGACACCAGCCTCGCCGCGGGCGTCATCTGCGCGGGCGGCACGCTCGGCATCCTGATCCCGCCATCGATCATGCTGATCGTGTACGCGGCGGCCTCGGGGGTCTCGATCGTCAAGCTGTATGCGGGGGCATTGTTCCCCGGGCTGTTGCTGGCCAGCCTGTACGTGGTGTACGTCGTGGTGCGCTCGATGCTGCAGCCGCACCTGGCGCCAAAGCCGACCAAGGAAGAGATCGGCGATATCACGACGCTGGGTATCATCTGGCAGTTGCTGACCTCGTTCTTCCCGCTCGCGTTCCTGATCCTCGCGGTGCTCGGTGCGATCCTGTTCGGCCTGGCGACACCCTCGGAGGCGGCTGCGGTCGGCGCCCTGGGCGGTTTGCTGCTGACCTTTGCGTATCGCGCGTTCACCTGGCAGCGGCTGCGCGAATCCGTATACCTGACGGTGCGCACGACCGCGATGGTGTGCTGGCTGTTCGTCGGATCCTGGACCTTCTCGTCGGTGTTCTCGTATCTCGGCGGCGAGCAGATCATCAGCGAGTTCGTCACCGGTCTGGATATCTCACCGATCATGTTCCTGCTGATGGCCCAGGTGATCATCTTCATCCTCGGCTGGCCGCTGGAGTGGTCCGAGATCATCATCATCTTCGTGCCGATCTTCCTGCCGCTGTTGCCGCACTTTGGCATCGACCCGCTGTTCTTCGGCATCCTGGTGGCGCTCAACCTGCAGACCTCGTTCCTGACACCGCCGATGGCGATGTCGGCGTACTATCTGAAAGGCATAGCGCCGCCGCACGTGCAGCTGAACGAGATCTTCAAGGGCAACTACCCGTTCCTGGCGATGGTGGTATTCGCGATGATCATCCTGTACCAGTTCCCGCAGATCGCGTTCTGGCTGCCGGACCAGGTCTATGGGCGCTGAGCCGACACTGTTGAGCGCTGGCATCACGGACCCGGCCGACCTGACCGCGCTCGCCGCACGCGAGCGCCTCGCCACCGGCGCGCTGAGCGCGGTCGAGCTCACCATATCCTGTCTGCGCCGGATCGCGGCGCGCGAGGAAACGGTCCAGGCCTGGACCTGCCTGGACGAGCAGCTCGCATTGACGCAGGCGCAGCAACTCGACGCCTACCGCCAGACCGGCCGGCCGCTGGGGCCGCTGCACGGCCTACCCGTAGGCATCAAGGACATCATCGATACCCAGGACCTGCCGACCGAGAACGGCAATGCGCTGGATGCGGGCCGGCAACCCGAACAGGACGCCGCCATAGTGACGCGCCTGCGTACCGCCGGTGCAGTCATCCTCGGCAAGACCGTCACAACCGAGTGCGCCTTCCTGGCCCCGGCCAAGACGCGCAATCCGCACAACCCCGGGCACACGCCGGGCGGGTCCTCCTCGGGGTCGGCGGCCGCGGTGGCCAGTGGCATGGTGCCGTTTGCCGTCGGGACACAGACCGGCGGTTCGGTGATCCGGCCGGCCTCGTACTGCGGGGTAGTCGGCTTCAAGCCGACCTTCGGCCTGGTCCCGCGCAACGGTGTGCTGCGCACCTCGCGGCGGCTCGACACAGTCGGCACCTTCGGCCGCACCATCGAGGATGCGGCCCTGCTCGCCGATGCACTGGCCGGCTGCGATCCGGGTGATCCCGATACCAGGCCGATGGCACCACCACGCCTTCTCGAGACCGCGTTGAGCGAACCGCCGGTGACACCGCAGCTGGCATTCGTCAGGACGCCGGCCTGGGCGGACATCGATCCCGACTGCGCCGAGGGCTTTGCCGAACTGGTCGAGGCGCTCGGCGACGCCTGTGACGAGGTCGGGCTGCCGGACGTTTTCGCCGAGGGTGCCACGGCACACCGCCGCATCATGATGGCAGACATTGCACACAACCTGCGCCGCTACTATGACCGGGGGTCCGAGCGGCTCGCAGCACAGACCCGATCCGCGATCGAAGAGGGACGCTCGATCGCCGCGGTCGACTACCTGGCCGCAAATGACTGGCGCGAACCGCTGTACGCCGGGCTGCAAGAGATCTTCGAGCGCTTCGATGCAATCGTCACCCCAGCCGCGCCGGGCGAGGCGCCACTGGGGCTGGGCAGCACCGGCAGTGCCGCATTCAATGTTTTGTGGTCGCTGACAGGCGTCCCGGCAGTGACCCTGCCGCTGCTGACCGGCGCCAATGGGATGCCGGTCGGGGTGCAGCTGGTCGGGCCACGCAACGATGATGGACGCCTGCTGCGCACCGCGCGCTGGCTGGTACGGAGTCTAGGTGCCTGAACGCGTCAGGCCTGAGGGAGGATTAGAGATATGACAGACAAGATCATGGCAATCCTGGCCCTGGCGACAATGATTGCCTCTGTCGCGTTAGTCGCGGTGTTCGTGCCGGACATCGACCTGATCATCGTGATCACGCTGGTGTCGCTGTTGGCGATCTACGACTTCTGGCAGACCTTCCGCGCCAAATCCAACTGACGGTCCCGCGCGCTGGCGCCGGGTGAGCCCCGTATCCTGCAACTTGGCGGGCAGGTTGCCGCGGAAGCCGTCTATGAACCGAACAACAGCCGCGCGTCACCGCATGTGGCACGGTATCGGCTCCCGGGTCAGACCAGACGGTCGCGCGGCTCCTGACCGGCCACGATAGCGTCCAGGTTGTCCAGCGCACGAAATCCCATCGCGTCACGCGTCTCGCGCGTCGCGCTGCCGATGTGAGGCAATAGAAAAGTATTGTCGAGATCGCGGTAACGCGGGTCGATATCGGGTTCGCCATTGAACACATCGAGACCGGCGGCGAACAGCTTGCCGGACTGCAGCGCGGCAATCAGCGCATCGTCGTCCACCACCGCACCGCGAGCCGTATTGACTACCACGGCATCGTCGGGCAGCCGCGCGATGCGCTCGGCGTTGAGCAGATGGTGGGTCTCGGGCGTCGCCGGGCAATGGATCGACAGGAACTGACAGTGCGGCAGCAAGTCGTTCAGATCGGCATGGTAGCTCGCGCCCTGCTCGATCTCCGGGCTCAGGCGGTGCCGGTTGTAGTAGTGGATCTGCATGTCGAAGCCGCGCGCGCGCCTAGCCATCACCTGGCCGACGCGGCCCATACCAATGATCCCCAGGCGCTTGCCGGTCACCTCGATACCGAGCTGGCCGATCGCGCTCCAGTCCGCCCAGGTGTTTGTGCGCAGCATGCGGGCGCCCTCGTGGGCGCGTCGTGCGGCACCCAGCATCAGCAGCATCGCGATCTCAGCGGTGGCACTGCTGAGCACGTCAGGCGTGTTGGTGACAATGATCCCACGCGACCTCGCCGCCGCCAGATCGATGTGGTCGTAACCTACCGAAAAGCTGCAGATCGCGCGCACGCTGTCCGGCAGGCTGGCGATGATCTCGGCGCTCAGGTGCTCGGTATGACAGGGAATGATTGCGTCTGCACCAGCCGCCAGCTGCAGAATCTGCGCGCTCGAATAGAGCTCATCGCGTGTATTGAGTCGGGCGTCGTAGTCGCGCTGCAGGCGCTCCTCCACTGCCTGAGGCAGGCGGCGTGTCACCAGGACCGTGTGTTTTGCATTCATCGTTCTATTAGACCTTGGCTTGCGGCGTTGCTCAACGCGTTCCGCCGGGTGGTAATTTTCATCCGGGTTTTCGCCTGCCGCGACCGCCCCGGTGGTTCGGATAACCAGGCCCGGCATGACCCGCGCATCAGGCGCAATCGCCTCGCCGAGGGTTCATGGCCACAGCGGCCGCACTGGCGGCTGTCAGGTGCAGCAGCCTGCGAGCCCGCAATGGATAATATAGTAGGCCTATCTGCTGACGCGGGCGGCGCTCGCAGACACACCGGGCCAACCGTTCAGCGCGCGACGGTACCTGGCAGAATACCTGCGATGCGATCGGCGTTAGGCACCGGGGCACAGCCAACTTGGAGCAAGCGACGTGACACAACTGACCCTAGACCAGGCCAACCAACTGATCGGCGGCATTTTCGCAGAGGCGGCCCGCAGGGACTTGCCGCCGCTGGCGGTCGCGGTGCTCGACGACGGCGCACATTTGAAGGCGATGCAGCGCCAGGACGGTGTCTCATTCATGCGTGCCGATATCTGCCAGGCGAAGGCATGGGGGGCACTGGCCATGGGGACTGACACGCGTCATCTCGCCACACGTTATGCGCAGGATGCGCAGCAACAGGGATTCGTGCTGGCGCTGAACGCGATGTCGGACGGGCGCATCATCCCGCTGCCCGGCGGCGTACTGGTGCGCAACGCCAGCGGGTTGATTCTCGGCGCGGTCGGGGTCGCCGGCGCGGCATCCGAGCAGGACGAGGCCTGTGCGATCGCGGGGATCGTCGGCGTCGGCCTGCAAGCGGCGGGCGACTGACATGGCCCACGAGGATACCGGTACGCTGCACGGCGTTCGGGTCGGGTTCGCTGGCCTCGGGCTGATGGGCCGGCCGATGTGCCTGAACCTGCTCGCCGCAGGCGCCGACCTGAAGGTGTGGAATCGCACCCGCAGCACCGCCGAGGCGTTCGTGCGGCCGGGCATGCAGATCTGCGACAGCCCCGCGGCACTGGCGCGCGCGTCGGATATCGTGGTGCTGATGCTGGCTGATACGACCGTCGTCGAGCAGATCCTGTTCGGGCCGGATGGCCTCGAGCAGGGGCTGCACGCCGGCACCTTGCTGATCGACATGGGTACCACCGCGGTGATGCCGACCCGTGAATTCGCCCGTCGCCTTGCGCCGCGCGGTGTCGATTATGTCGATGCACCAGTCTCAGGCGGCGAGATTGGCGCGATCGACGCCAGTCTGACCGTCATGGCAGGGGGCAGCGAGGCTGCACTGGCGCGGGCCTGGCCGCTGCTCGCTGCGCTCGGCAGCCGCATCACGCATGTCGGCGAGGTCGGTGCCGGCCAGGTGGCAAAGGCCGCGAATCAGATCATCGTCGGACTGAACATCGGCGCGGTGGCCGAGGCGTTGGCGCTGGTCCAGGCGGCGGGTGTGGACCCGGGCAAGGTGCGCGAGGCGCTGCTTGGCGGCTTCGCCGGCTCTCGCATCCTCGAGGTACACGGGCAACGCATGATCGAGCAGCGTTTCCAACCCGGGGCACGGGTCGTCACGCAATACAAGGATATGCGTCAGGCCGCCGAATTGGGCGCACTGCTGGGCCAGCCTCTGCCCGCCACCGAGCTGAGCAAATCGCTGTTCGCGGAGCTGATAGAGCGGGGCGACGGCAACCTCGACCACAGCGCACTGATCCGCGTGCTGCAAAAACCGGCCAACTGAACGGCGTTGCCCAGGCAGGCACGAGGCAAGTCCGGCTCGACGTGATACGTCATTGCGTTTGGGTCTTATCTTGCGCAGCCTGCTATCGGCAGGCGGCCCTGCAACTCGCGCAGGGAGAATGGAGCGGCGCCTGGAATGCACCCGCTGGCGTCACGGTTCGAGGCATGCGGGACACCCCGCCAGCCTGAATCTGTCACCGGCATCACGGATGCTGGCGGATTTCGCAGCCGGTCCGGCGCCGGGCTGGAGCGAAAGTGGTCGCTGTAGCTACCACTTGAGTGAAGACCAAGCCGGCGCGAGCGAGATACCGCCAGGACCGGGATAGGCTGGCAGCGGAAACAGGGCGTTTATCTTGGGTCACGAACAGATCCAATCATCTAGCGCGATTTCAGCCCGTTACGCCACAGCTGCTTTCCGGCCGGCGACGGATGCGGGCTACTAGCGTGGGACTTCGTGCTGAACGAGCGCCTGCAGCGATTCGACGTCGTTCAACGGCACATAGGCGGTGAATTTGCCACCCTGCAGGCTCTGCTCAACCTCGGCCTCGTTGTCCTTGATACTCTTCAGCACGCCCTCGCGCGGCGGTAGACCGCGCGGCTTGATCAGGATCTGAGAATCGATGTACTTCGCGATGTCCTGCACCGCAACCGGCTCGTATTGGCGGCGCACGAGGATCCGCTGCGGCGCGGCCTGCTGCTTGGATACCGCCTCTGCATCATCATTGCCGAACAGTGCCGCCAAGGCCGGCGCCTGCGGGCGCTGCCAGGTGAAGCTCGTGTCGGTGATGGCCTTGTCGTTCAGGCTGAGCTGCAGCGACAACGCGTCCACCAGTTGTTCCGGCGGCATGACCATCAGGCTGAGCGGGCCGACCGGCCGCTCGGGTGCTGCCCGCAACCTGAACTCGCCCCAGCTGCGGTAGAACTCGCGCAGCGCGTCGGCCAGACCGGTGCCGAGCGTGAGGCCCTGCCGCTCGGAATCCTGCAGTGCCATGTCGGCAAGCCTGTTGCTCCAGTCCTGCACGCTGAGCTCGCTGCCCATTGCACACAACTTGAGGGCCTTGCGGCCGAACTCGGGCGATACCCGCAGCGACACATCCAGCTCGGCGAGATTCGGCGGTGCGCCACGACCGCCCGACAGCTCGGCTACATCGACATCGCTCAGTGTCGCCGCCAGCCGCAGGGACTCGATGTCGCGCAGCTCCATGTTCATGCTGAAATCCAGCGTACGGGCCACTTCGTCAACCCGGTAGTGGCCGTCCAGATCCATGCTCAACTCGGCAAAACCCAGCTTCTGCAGCAACGCGGCGTCGATCTGCAATCCCTGCTCGCAGGGACCGGTGCTGGCCGCATCCGGCGCGTCCTCTAGCTGGCGCAACATATCCGCCGATAACGGCACATGCAGCCCGTCGATGGCGAACGACATCTGTGGCGGTGGCGCATTTTTGCCGGGCTGCCACTGCGCGCCGTAATAGAAAAACAGCGGGTCGTCGCTGGCGACGCGCAGCGCATCGATTTCCACCCTGTCGCTGTAACCGTGCGGCTGTATGCTGATCCCGCTCACCGTCACCGCGCCGCGCAGATCCGTGCCGATATCGGCGTAGCGGACATCTGCCTGGTTGGCTGCAGCCACGACGATGTCGTCCATGGCGCGCTTGGCCTTGTAGTAAAGGAATCCCTTGAGGGCACCGTAGACCAACGCCGGGATCAGCAGGATAAGCAGCAGTTTGGTGGAGCGTCGCATCATCGTTGTCTATCCTTTCGGCCGCAGCAGCGGTTTTTCGACCTCCTGTCTCTTATCGGCACCCAGCAGCTGTTCTATAAGGGTCAGTGCAAAATCCATCGCGGTGCCGGGACCGCGGGAGGTCACGACCTTGCCATCGCAAACCACCGCATCCGTCAGGAGCACGGAAGTCGCCGCCAGGCGGCCATCGATCACGCCCGGGTAGGCGGTCGCCTTGTGGCCGTCCAACACGCCGGCATTGAGCAGCACCTTCGGGGCTGCACAGATCGCCGCAGTGTATTTGTTCAACTCGGCCATCCGCTGCAGCAGGGCATGGATGCGCGGATCCGCATCCAGATGGTCGGCCCCGGGCTGGCCGCCCGGCAGCACGATCATGTCGAATTCATCGTTCAGGACATCATCGAGAGGACGATCGGGAATCAGCACCACGCCGCGGCTCGCGGTCACCGGCCCCTCGCCCAGTCCGGCCGTCACGACTTCGATGCCGGCGCGGCGCAACAGATCGATGATGGTTACTGCCTCGAGTTCTTCGCAACCGTTGGCAAGGGGGACGAGGACGCGTGCCATAGCCTTTCGCTCCGCTTCTTTTCAACCAGTCGCGAGACCGGTACCAGTTCAACACCCTCGCCGGCCAAGGTCGGCAGTTGCGCCGCCAGCACCGCGAGGGTCTCGGGATAGGGATGACCGATGCCAATCGCGAAACCGCGCCGCCTGGCGGTCGCGAGCAGGTGCTTAAATTGGCTGCGGATGGAGGCCGCATCCTGCAGGTTGTCGAGAAACACGTCGCGCTGCGCGTTCGCCAGGCCGGCCTCTCTCGCGTATCTGCGAGCCACCGTGCGTACGTCAGTCCGGCTGTCGACGAAATACAGCCGGTCGAAACAGGCGAGGTCTTCCATCAGCCAGCGCATGGCCCCGGGATGGGCGGTCAGCAGGCTGCCCATGTGGTTGTTGACGCCGGAAACATAAGGCACGGCAGCCAGGTCGGCGCGTACCTCGCGGGCAAACTCGTCGCGGTCCATCGCCAGATGCAGGCCGCCCGGACCCATCGCACGCCCGTCACCGGTCTGCATCGGCAGGTGCAGCATGACCTCTTTGCCCTGGGCGTGTGCGCGCCGGGCGATCTCTGCGCTGTACGGCAACTGCGGCAATATCGAATAGGTCAGCGCACCCGGCAGTGCGACGGCCTGACGACCAAGGTGCAGATTGTTGCCCAGGTCGTCGATGATGATCGCGATGCGCGCCGGCCTCTGCGCACCCGCCGGCATTGCCAGAAGCGAGCAGATCAGGATGAGCAGGCAGCGCATCGCGTGGCCCCCGCTCAGGCGCTGCCGCCGGGGCGCAGGATGACCAGACCTTTCAACAGGTTCAATGCCTCGCTCAGGGCATAATCCGACTCGGCGGCCTCGGCGGCGGCCGCATCCGGTGCCGCCTTTTTCGCTTTGCCATTGCCATTGCCATTGCCGTTGTTCTCCGGGTTGACCAGATGGCCAGCGAGGTCTGCCTCCTTGAGTGGCGTGGCCGGGTCCTCGCCCTTGGTCAGGCGCACGTTGCCGAGCGTGATGTCCGGAACTATGCCCTCGGCCTGGATGGATCGCCCGTTCGGCGTGAAATAGCGTGCGGTGGTCAACTTGACCGCGGTCCGCTCGTTGACGGCGACGATGGTCTGCACGGAACCCTTGCCGAAGGTCTGCTGGCCCATGATCACGGCCCGCTTTTGGTCCTGCAGCGCACCGGCGACGATCTCGGACGCCGACGCCGAGCCCCCGTTCACCAGCACCACCATCGGTCCACCGTCGAGCACATCATCCGGCGCCGCCTTGAACTTGAGCTGCGAGTCTCCGACCCGGCCTTCCGTGTACACAATCGTGCCGTCGGTCAGGAACGCATCGCTGACAGCGACCGCCGCGTTCAACACCCCGCCCGGGTTGTTACGCAGGTCGAGTATCAGGCCCTTCAAAGCCCCCCCGGCCTGGCGCTTGAGGCCACCGATCGCGGTCAACATATCCTCCGGCGTGCGCGCCTGGAATTGCGATATCCGGACATATCCAAAACCGGGTTCGAGCATGCGCTGCTTGACGCTGACCGTTTTGATCACGTCACGCACGACCGTGATCGTTATCGGCTTGTCCCCGCCCTCGCGCACGATGGTCAGACGGATCTTGGTCCCAGGTTTGCCACGCATCTGCTTGACCGCATCGTCCAGCGACATGCCCTTCACCGGCTGGTCGTCGAGACGGATGATCAGGTCGCCCGCTAGCACGCCGGCCCGCTGGGCCGGGGTGTCGTCGATCGGCGAGATCACCTTGACGAAGCCGTTCTCCATGCCGACCTCGATTCCCAGCCCACCGAACTCGCCGCTGGTGCCGACGCGCAGTTCGCGGTAGTCCTCTTCGTCGAGATAGGCCGAATGCGGATCGAGACCGCTCAACATGCCCTCGATGGCGTACTTCAGCAGCTTGCGATCGTCGACTGGCTCGACGTAGTCGCTCTTGATCCGCCCAAACACCTCGGCAAACACGCGCAGTTCCTCGAGCGGCAGCGCCGACGTCGAATTCGTTTCCTCGGCCGGTGCCGAATCGGCATAGGCCAGTCCGCCGGCGACCACGAGACATACGACCGCAGATACCGCAGCCAAGCTGTGCTTCATAACTACCTCAAAATGCTGCCCCACCATAGCGGATGCAGTGTCAACCCACCTTGCTGCCGGTGGGACGGCGGCACCATTTGGCCGGATCGACCGGACGCCCCTGGTACCTGATTCCGAAATAAACTCCGGCCTTCTCACGACCGCCGCTGCTTCCAACCAGCGCCACAGGCTCGTTGACCCCTACCCAGTCTCCGGCCTCCTTGAACAGGCTCTGGTTGTGCCCATACAGGGTCATATAGCCGTCACCGTGATCGACGATCAGCAGCAGACCGAAGCCGCGCAACCAGTCCGCAAACGCCACCCGACCATGGTGCACTGCGCGCACCTCACGGCCTTCGGGCGCTGCGATCATAACACCGTCCCAGACCAGGCTTCCGAGCTTGGGGCTGCCGAAGCGGTTCACGATCCGTCCGGTCGCCGGCCAAGGCAGCTTGCCGCGCAGCCCGGCAAAATCGACCTGCTGCGGATCTTCTACCGGGATATCCGCCAGCGCCTGCCCGATGCCGTCGAGCAGGGTCTGCAACTCGCGCTCGTCGGATTGCAGGCGATCGAGCTGCTCGCTCTGGTCGTTGAGTTCGCGGGTCAGCATCGCTACCACCGCACGTCGCTGATCCTGCGAATGCTGCATGGCCGCGAGTTCTCGAACCTGCTCCTCGTGCAGCTGGGCGAGCTTGCGTTCTTCGTCACGGATCACCCGCTCGGTCTCCGCCAGGCGCTCCATCTGCCCTCTGATCTGGCGAATCTTCTCAGCCCGCGCCCTGTTCAGGTAATCGTAGTAGACCATCGCGCGGCCGACCGTGGCCGGGTCCTGCTGATTGAGCAGTATCTTCAGACGCTCCTGCCGCCCCATTGCATAGGCGGCGCGGGTCTGGCGTGCCAATGCGCGGCGCTGCATCTCCAGTGCGTCGCGCTGCGCGAGGTGCTCTCGCTGCAGCTCGTGCAGGCGCTGGCGCTGGCGCTCAAGGCGGCCGTCGAGCACGCGCAAGCGGCGCGCGAAACGCCCGATCTCCTGCTCCGAATCCTGCAACTGGCGCGACAGCACGGTCTTTTCGCCGCTCTTCGACTCCATCGCTGCGCGAAGTCCGGATATGCGTTCACGCAGCGCATCGAGCTGCTCGCGCTGGCCGTCCGCTGTAGATTCCGCAGCCATGCCGACTGCGGCGGGGCCGAGACCCAGCACGCAGATCAGCAGGATACGCAGGGACGACATCTGGATTGCTGGGGTCCGCATGGCAAGAGCATATCAGGCAGCCTCGCCGGTACCACGCCAGGGCGCGTGGCGGGTTTCAGGCGGCGTCGGCGTCGGCGTCGGCCGTCACCAGCAGGGAGCGCCCGGTCATCTCTGCTGGTTGCGGCAGTCCCATGATCTGCAACAGGGTCGGGGCTACGTCGCACAAGGCACCGTTCTCCATCAGCGCGGGGGCCCCGTTACCGACGTAGATCAACGGCACCGGGTTGGTCGTGTGGGCGGTGTGCACCTGATGGGCCTTGGGATCCATCATCTGCTCGGCATTGCCGTGATCGGCGGTGATCAGCAGCTCGCCGCCAACCGCGATGACCGCGTCCGTCACTCGGCCGAGACACGCGTCGAGCACCTCGATCGCCTTGACCGCAGCCTCGTAGTTGCCTGTATGCCCGACCATGTCACCATTCGCGTAGTTGCAGATGATCGCATCGAAACGTCCGCCACGGATCGCCTCGACCAGCCGGTCGGTGACCTCGTGGGCGCTCATCTCCGGCTGCAGGTCGTAGGTGGCGACCTTCGGGGACGGCACCAGGATACGTTCCTCACCCTCGTTCGGGGCCTCGATGCCGCCGTTGAAAAAGAAGGTGACATGGGCGTACTTCTCGGTCTCGGCAATGCGCAGCTGGTGCAGGCCGAGATTCGCGATGTACTCGCCGAAGGTGTTCGCCAGGTGCTCGGGCGGATAGGCCACCGGTATATCGAAATCCTTGCTGTACTCGGTCAGCGAGACAAATGACGCGAGCCGCGGCTTTAGCTCGCGTTCGAAGCCATCGAAATCCGGCTCGATGAACGGCCGGGTGATCTGGCGCGCCCGGTCCGATCGGTAGTTCATATTGATTAAGACGTCACCATCGGCGACCTTCAGCGGCGGGCCGATGCACGAGGCCTTGACGAACTCATCGCTCTCGCCACGCGCGTAGGCATCATGCAGCGCCTGGACCGCGGAGGTCGCGCAGTGTACGCCCTTGCCCTCGGTGATCAGGTCGTAGGCCTGTTTTATCCGGTCCCAACGGTGGTCGCGGTCCATCGCATAGTAGCGACCGATCAAGGTGGCGATGCGGCCTCGACCGAGCTGTGCAAACACCTCGTCCATCGCCTTCAGCGACGGCTCAGCGCTCTTCGGCGGCATGTCGCGCCCATCGAGGAAGGCATGCAGATAGACCTGCCGCGCACCACGCTCGACCGCGAGCCTGGCCATCGCGTGGATGTGTTCCTCGTGGCTGTGCACCCCGCCGGGCGACAACAGCCCCAGAATATGCACGGCGGTTCCATTCGCCACCGCCAGGTCGACCGCGTCGGTCAGCGTGCGGTTGGAAAAAAACGAACCGGTGCGGATGGAGCGCCCGATGCGGGTGAATTCCTGGTAGACGACCCGGCCAGCGCCGAGATTCAGATGCCCGACCTCTGAATTGCCCATCTGCCCGCCGGGCAGACCGACCGCCGAGCCGGAGGTGCGGATTGCGGTGTGTGGATAATCCGCCCAGAGGCGGTCCCAGACAGGGGTACGTGCTCCCAGAATGGCGTTGTGGTCGGCATTGTCGCTCATTCCCCATCCATCGAGGACGAGAAGAACTGCTGGGCGTACCTTTTTGTTCATCGTCTGCCTAATTCGGAGCGACCCGGCATCAGTGCCCCGGCTCCCGATCAACCCCATGAATAATGACAAAAAAATGTCGGGAACCCGGGATGGTTTCGGCGCCGCGTTCCGCGGCGCATATTGAACCATGTTAGTTCGGGGCACGCCAGTTGAGGGCCCGATACAGCGCGGGTCATAAAAGAATATTGTCCGTAAATTGAAGAAAAATGCTCGCCCCGCGTGGCTTTTTGCTGTTTCAATAGCGGTCTATTATTAGATTAGAGGCTAGTAAATAGCCCAGAGGAGGAGTTCGGCTGTGAAACTTCACGAGAAAGCAATCGTTTCTATGCATGACGAATTTGATAGCGAGCTTTCGCTGCTTGAAGGCGATGAGGATATCGACCGCGCCTCGCGCTCCCTGAAGGCCATGTCCCACCCGTTACGGCTGAAGATCCTGTGCACCCTGGGCGACAAAGAGGTCAGCGTGCAGGATATCGTCGACGAGGTCGGGACATCGCAGAGTAACATTTCCCAGCACCTTGCCATCCTGCGCGATAAGGGTATTCTCACCTCCCGCAAAGATGCCAACCGGGTCTTCTACCGCGTCAGTGACAACCGCACCCTGCGCTTGATCTGTATGATGCGTGAGGTGTTCTGCAGCCATGAGCACTGAGCCGTAGCGCGCTTTCGCGCGTGATCCGGGCCGTTTTTCCACGAACGGGCAGGCCTAGGCCTCCCGTTTCGTCGTTTGTGGCGTCTAGGTGAAGCAACGACGCTAGCGAGGATTCATGGAGCAATTCGTCGAATTCGCAGGTAACCACGCCCTGCTGGTTGGGGCCTTTGTTGCCGTGGCGGCGGCATTGGTCTGGAACCTGGTGGCGGAGTCCGGCGGCAAGGATGCGGTGGACCCGCTGGGCGCGACCGCACTGATAAACCACGAAGAGGCCGTCGTGCTCGACGTGCGCTCGATGGCCGAGTTCAAGGACGGCCATATCGTCAACGCGATAAACGTGCCACTGAACGGTCTCGGCAACAATCTCAAACAACTGGAGAAGCATCGCAATCGCCCAATCGTGGCGGTTTGCCGATCCGGCTCGCGCTCCGGCGCGGCCTGCAGCCTGCTGCGCAAGCACGGCTTCGAGAATGTGAAGAATCTACGGGGCGGCATGCTGGCGTGGCAGAGCGCCAATCTGCCCGTCAAACGGAAATAAGTTGTCCAGCAGGAGAACACAGTGAGCGACGAGCAACAGCCACAGCGGCAATTCATGGTCCAGCGGATCTACACCAAGGACATCTCTTTTGAGGCACCGAATACCCCACAGATCTTTCAGGAGAACTGGTCTCCGGAGATCAACGTCGGCCTCGGCAGCGAGGTCCACAAGCTGGAAAACGCCAGTGTCGAGCTGGTGATGAGCGTCAACGTGGAGGCCAAGCACCAAGGCAAGACGGTGTTCATGGTCGAGGTCAAGCAGGCCGGCCTGTTCCACGTCCAGGGTTTCAACGACGACGAAGCGGATGCGCTGATGGGCATCGCCGCACCCAACGTGCTGTTCCCGTATGCACGCGAGGTGATCTCCGACCTGGTGACGCGGGGAAGTTTTCCGCAGTTCGTGCTGCAGCCGGTGAATTTCGAGGCCCTTTACACGCAGCAGCGTCAGGCCAAGGCGGCCCAGGCGGCCACGGCCGAGAGTGGCGCCGCACACTGAATTGACCGCAACGCAGACCAAGCTGGCCGTACTCGGGGCCGGCTCCTGGGGCACGGCGCTGGCGATCCATCTTGCGCGCAACGGCGCCGACGTCGCGTTGTGGGGGCACGACCCGCGCGAGGTCGAGGCACTGCGACATGACCGCGAGAATCGGCATTATCTGCCCGGTGTCGGTTTCCCGGAGACATTGAACCCGACCGCTGATCTCGCCGGCAGCGTGCGCAATGCCGACGAGGTCCTGGTGGTCGTTCCGAGTCACGCCTTCGCCGCGGTCTGTGCCCAGATCGTCGCGGTCCGCCCGCAGCTGAAAACGCTGAGCTGGGCGACCAAGGGATTCGACCCGAGCAGCCACGAACTGCTCAGCACGGTCGCCGCGCAATACCTGCCGAACTGCGATATGGCCGCGGTATCCGGTCCGACCTTTGCCGGCGAGGTGGCACGCGGCCTGCCGACCGCGATCACGGTCGCGTCGAACAATCCGATGCATGCCGATCGTGTTGCCTCCTACCTGCATGGCGATAACTTCCGCGCCTACACCAGCGATGACCTGATCGGCGTCCAGGTCGGCGGCGCGACCAAGAACGTGATGGCGATCGCCGCCGGCATCTCCGACGGCCTGGGTTTTGGTGCCAACGCCCGCGCGGCGCTGATCACGCGCGGCCTGCATGAGATCACCCTGCTCGGACTGGCGATGGGTGGCCGCCCCGAGACCTTCATGGGCCTCGCCGGGCTGGGTGATCTGGCATTGACCTGTACCGACGACCAGTCACGCAACCGGCGCATGGGGCTGGCCCTGGCCAGGGGTCTGGACATCGCCGCGGCCAAGCGAGAGATCGGCCAGGAGGTTGAGGGCGTCGCGACTGCACGCGAGGTGCATACCAAGGCAAACGCCCTCGGTGTCGAGATGCCGATTACCGAGCAGACCTACCGGGTTCTCTACCAGGGCCTTGACCCGCGAACCGCGGTGCAAAACCTGCTGAGCCGCGAGGCTAAATCAGAGTAAGAGCCGTCGTTCGGCGCACTGACTGCCGCGCATGCCTGTAGTGGCCAAATCCGCACAACCGGCAGGCTTGACCTGGAGTCAGCTCCAGCTATTAGTCTGAGTATTAAACGACACCGGCGCGGCACTGCAGATGGGCATGAGCATTGGCGAGATCGCTGCGCAGACCGGGCTTTCGCACGACACGCTACGCTACTACGAACGCATCGGTCTGCTCGGCAGCGTGCAACGCAATTCCGGCGGCCAGCGACGCTATGGCTCGCGCGAGCTCGCCCGCCTGCGCTTTGTGAAAAGGGCCCAGGCGATGGATTTCAGCCTGGACGAGATTGCCCAGCTGCTGCTGCTGCGCGAGCAGCCCGGCGATGTGCGCAGCGATGTGCGCAGCATGACCGAGACCAAGCTCGCGGCCATCGAGCAGCGTATCGAGACACTGAGCCGGCTGCGCGACGAATTGGCCGAGTTGGTGAACCAGTGCCGCGCCAGCGCGGGCGCCTGTCCGATCATTGCGCGCATCGACGACTCACAGGAGACCAGGTCATGAGCTATACGATTGCGGTCGAGAACATCAAGTGCGGCGGCTGCGCCAACACCATTCGCAGCAAGCTCCTGGAGAAGCAGCTCGCGCAGACGGTCGAGGTCGACATTGCCCAGGGGCTGGTCGAGATCGGCGGCAACCCGGCGTGGCGCGACCAGGTGGTGATCGCGCTGGCCAGGATGGGCTATCCGGAGGTGGGCTCGGTCGAGGGCATGAAGGCCGCGGCGGCCAAGGCCAAGTCTTTCGTCAGCTGTGCGATCGGCCGGATCGACAACGCCGCCTCCAACAAGGGATGAGGGCAGGCCATTGCGCAGCGCGGGTAGACCTCTATCGTCTTAAAAAGGGCTCAAGAATAAGTGAGTGCTCACATCTACCGTGCCTCGGCGGTATTATCCCTAGCCGTCGCGTTGCTGTTGACCGGCTGCCTGGACTCGACGCCCTCGCCGAGCGAGCCGCCCGCAGATGCGGTGCAAGACACCGCACTCGAGCATGCCGCCAAGCACCTCGATCCCAAGTACGTATGCCCGATGCATCCGCAGATCGTGCGCGATGAGCCCGGCAACTGCCCGATCTGCGGCATGGACCTGGTGGCCAAGATGGTCGACGCGCAGAGCGGCAAACATCCCGCGGTGGAGATCGGCAGCGCGGTCATCAACAGCATGGGCGTGCGTACGGCCAAGGCGCGCAACGCGACCTTGTGGCGGTATATCCAGACGGTCGGGCGCATCGACTATGACGAGACCCGCCTGACGCACGTGCATCCGCGCGCCGAGGGCTGGATGGAGCAACTCAGCCTGCGCGCCGAGGGTGACCCGGTGGAGAAGGGGCAACTGCTCGGGCGTCTGTATTCGCCGGAGATCCTGTCGGCGCAGGTCGACTTCCTGATTGCGCTCGACCAGACCGGCAACAAGCAACGGGTCGAGAAGGCGCGCAACCGCCTGCGCCTGCTCGGTGTCACCGAGCCGACCATCTCGACGATCCAGAAGAATGGCGAGCCACAGAACACCGTGCCGGTGGTGGCCAATGCCGACGGCGTCGTGACCAAGCTTGGCGTGCGCCAAGGCATGTATGTGAAGCCGGAAATGGAGATCGTCACGATCGCAGACCTGGCACGCATCTGGGTCCTGGTCGATGTGTACGAGCAGCAGATCGAATGGCTGGCGCTGGGCCAGACCGCCGAGATCAAGGTGCCCGCCTATCCCGGACGCAGCTGGGAGGGCCTGGTCGAGTACATCTACCCCGAGCTCGATCCGAAATCGCGCACGCTGCGGGTACGCCTGGCGTTCGACAACCCGGATGGTCTGCTCAAGGCCAACATGTTTGCCGACGTGGTGATCTATGGTGGCCCGAGGCGCGAGGTGCTGGCCGTGCCGGCCGAGGCGGTGATCGAGACCGGCCAGCGCAGCAGTGTCGTACGGGCGCTGGGCGGCGGCCGTTTCCAGCCGGTCGACGTGGTCACCGGCATGGCCAGCGGCGGCCTGGTCGAGATCCTCAGCGGCCTGAACAGCGACGACGAGGTGGTCGTATCAGGGCAGTTCCTGATCGATTCGGAGTCCAGCCTGCAGGCCAGCTTCCTGCGCATGGGGGATTCCGAATCGGCCGCTGCCGACCACTGAGGCCGGGGCGATGCTGAAGGGGCTGATCGCCTGGTCGATCAACAACCGTTTCCTGGTGCTGCTCGCCGCGCTGGTGATCAGCGGCTGGGGCTGGGTGGCGCTGCACAAGATCCCGCTGGACGCGATCCCCGACCTGTCCGACGTGCAGGTCATCATCCGCACCAGCTTCCCGGGCCAGGCGCCGCGCGTGGTCGAGGAGCAGGTCACCTACCCGATTACCACGACCATGCTGTCGGTGCCTGGTGCCCAGGTGGTGCGCGGCTATTCGTTTTTCGGCGACTCGTACGTCTACGTGATCTTCAAGGACGGCACAGACCTGTACTGGGCCCGCTCGCGGGTGCTCGAATACCTTAACCAGGCGGCCGCCGGGCTGCCCGAGGGCGTGCAGCCGCGCATCGGCCCGGATGCGACCGGGGTCGGCTGGGTCTACAACTATGTGCTGGTCGACCGCAGCGGCCAGCACGACCTGGCCCAGCTGCGCAGCCTGCAGGACTGGTTTCTCAAGTACGAACTGCAGACCGTGGCCGGCGTGTCCGAGGTGGCCACGGTCGGTGGCATGGTGCGCCAGTACCAGGTGGTGGTCGAACCCGAGAAGCTGCGTGCCTACGGCATAACCCTGGCGAGAGTCTCGGCGGCGATCAAGGCCGCGAACCGCGAGGTCGGGGGGTCGGTGATCGAGCTGGCCGAGGCGGAGTACATGGTCCGCACGCGCGGTTACCTGCGCGGCGTCGCGGATATCGAGAACGTGCCGATCAGCGTCACCGAGGCCGGTACGCCGGTGCTGTTGCGCGACATCGCCCAGGTCCAGATCGGGCCGGAGATGCGCCGCGTGGTCGCCGATCTCGACGGCGAGGGAGAGGTGGCCGGGGGCATCGTGGTGATGCGTTATGGCGAGAACGCGCTCGAGACCATCGGACGGGTCAAGGCCAAGCTCGAGCAACTGCGCCAGGGTCTGCCGCCCGGGGTCGAGATCGTCGAGACCTACGACCGCTCGGCACTGATCAAGCGTGCAGTTCAGAACCTGCAGGACAAGCTGATCGAGGAGTTCGTCGTGGTCGCGCTGGTCTGCCTGGTGTTCCTGTTTCACCTGCGCTCGGCGTTCGTTGCCATCGTCACGCTGCCACTCGGCATCCTGGCCTCGTTCATCGTGATGCAGCACCAGGGTATCAATGCCAACATCATGTCACTCGGCGGCATCGCGATTGCGATCGGTGCGATGGTCGACGCGGCGATCGTGATGATCGAGAACGCACACAAGCACCTCGAGCGCTACAAACACCGGCACGGCCGCGAGCCACACGGCCGCGAGCACTGGGACGTGATCACCACCGCGGCCACCGAGGTCGGCCCGGCGCTGTTCTTCTCGCTGCTGATCATCACCCTGAGCTTCCTGCCGGTGTTCACGCTCGAGGCGCAGGAGGGCCGGCTGTTCGCACCGCTGGCCTACACCAAGACCTACGCGATGGCCGCGTCGGCCGGGCTGGCGATCACGCTTGTCCCGGTACTGATGGGTTACTTCATCCGCGGCAGGATCCCCGCCGAGGACAGGAATCCACTCAGCGTATTCCTGATCTGGCTCTATCGGCCGCTGCTGAACGCGGTGATGCGCCTGCCCAGGTTGACCCTGCTGGTGGCGCTGCTCGCGGTGCTCAGCCTGGTGATCCCGGTCGCCGGCGTGGGCGGTTTTCTGGCCCCGCTCAAATGGCCTTTCCAGATCACCGCGGCGCTTACCGGCCAGGCACAGCCGATGACCGCGCGGATCGAGCAGGCCCAGCAGGGATTGGCAAGTAACTGGCGCGCGACCTTCCACGATACCCCGTGGCTGGCGCGCTTCGCCGACGGCCTCGGCTCCGAGTTCATGCCGGAGCTGGACGAGGGCGACCTGATGTACATGCCCACCACACTGCCGGGCCTTTCCATCGGCAAGGCGCAGCAGCTGCTGCAGCAGACCGACCGGCTGATCAAGAAGGTCCCGGAGGTGAAACAGGTGTTCGGCAAGATTGGCCGTGCCGACACCGCCACCGATCCGGCACCATTGACCATGATCGAGACCGTGATCCAGCTCAAGCCGCGCGCGCAATGGCGACCGGGCATGACGACCAGGAAGATCATCGAGGAGCTCGACGCAACGGTGCAATACCCGGGTGTGACCAATGCCTGGGTGATGCCGATCAAGACCCGCATCGACATGCTGGCGACCGGCATCAAAACGCCGGTCGGGATCAAGGTCGCGGGGCCGGACCTGGCCGAGATTGAGCGCATCGGACGGGCCATCGAGACGGTGGTGCTGGGTGTGCCCGGGACCACCTCGGTCTACTCCGAACGGGTTGCGGGTGGCCGCTACATTGATATCACCCCCGACCGCATGGCCGCAGCGCGCTACGGCCTGAACATCGACGACCTGAACCAGGTGATTGCCGCCGCGGTCGGAGGCATCAACATCACCCAGACGGTCGAGGGTCTGGAACGCTATCCGGTCAACCTGCGCTTTCCACGCGAGCGCCGCGACGACCTCGAGAAACTGCGCGCACTGCCGCTGGTCACCCCGACCGGTGCGCAGATCCCGCTCGCCCAGGTGGCCGAGGTGAAGATCATCGACGGCCCGCCAATGCTCAAGAGCGAGAACGGGCGGCTGAACGGCTGGACCTTCGTCGATATCCGCGATGTCGACCTCGGCAGCTATGTCGCGCGCGCCCAGCGAGCGGTCCGCGCGCAGGTCCCGCTGCCGGCCGGCTATTCGATCAGCTGGTCGGGGCAGTACGAGTACATGCTGCGGGCGCAGGCACGCCTCGCGCAGGTCGTGCCGCTGACCCTGGTGATCATATTCGTGCTGCTGTATCTCACATTTCGCCACGCCGGGCAGGCGGCAATCGTCATGGCCTCGCTGCCGTTCGCGCTGGTCGGCGGGTTCTGGCTGATCTTCCTTCTCGACTTTCACCTGTCGGTTGCGGTCGGGGTCGGTTTCATCGCACTGGCCGGGGTGGCCGCCGAGTTCGGCGTGGTGATGCTGGTCTATCTCGACAACGCGCTGCGCGAACACGCCGTGAAGGGGCCGCTCACTCCGGCCATCCTGCGCACCGCGATCATGGACGGGGCCGTGCTGCGCGTGCGCCCCAAGGCGATGACGGTAGCGGTTATCGTCGCCGGCCTGCTGCCGATCTTTCTCGGCAGCGGTACCGGCTCGGAGGTCATGCGCCGCATTGCGGCACCGATGATAGGCGGCATGATCACCGCACCGCTGCTGTCGCTGTTCGTGATCCCGGTGATCTACCTGCTCTGGAAAGGGCGCGGCCTGCGCGCGGCGCCCGAACCGGGCTTGCCCAACGAGACCGGGGAGAGGCCGCCGCAACAGCATGGCTGAGGTGCAGGAGATCATTGAATTCTGGTTCGCGGACGGGATGCAGAAGCGCTGGTTCAACGCCACCCCGGCGTTGGACCAGGAGATCCGCGAGCGTTTCGAGGACACCTGGCAGCGCGCGTCGGCCGGTGAATTCGACAGCTGGCTGGACAGCGCTGACGGCGCGCTGGCGCTGGCCATCGTGCTCGACCAGTTCCCACTCAACATGTTCCGCGGCCAGGCGCGCGCATTCGCCAGCGAGGCCAAGGCGATAGAGATTGCGCTCGCGGCGGTTGGCCGCGGCCTAGACCGGCTGCTACCCGGCGAGCGTGTGGCCTTCCTGTATATGCCGCTGATGCACAGCGAGAATCTCGCACATCAGCAGCTGTCGGTGCGCCTGTTTGAGCGTGCCGGGCTCGCATCGAACCTGCGCTTTGCACGGCACCACCTTGAACTCGTGCAGCGCTTCGGGCGCTTTCCGCACCGCAATGCGATCCTCGGTCGGTCCAGCACACCGCAGGAAATGGCGTATCTCGCTTCGCCGCAGGCCTTTAAGGGTTGACCCCGGGCCGGGGGCGGGGAGCGGTCGGTCATTGAGGATGACGGCAACCCTCAGGTTCACGCGATACTCCGTTATCTTGCCACCGGCGGTCGTCAGCTGTTGATCCCGTCCCGACGCGGAGGTGACATGCCGCAGGGTCTTTGCAGTGCGTTTGATATCCTTGGCGACGGCAATGTCGAAACCCTCCTTGGACGATGCGATGATCTTCGTGACGTTGGCGACTGACATCGGCTTTCTCCGTGGCGGCTGTGTTGGTCGGCCGTGGTCTGCAACTGGCGGTTGACGGGCGCAGGCAAGCTGAGGCAAGCCGTAATCAAGTCAGCGCCTCCGCGGCGCAAGGACGTGGCGCCAAGATCGACCGCGCCAAGCGCCGGATCCTGCAGTGTGGCGCGAATCGCAGGTGCGCGGCAGCGTGCTCTGCGAAGTCGAGGACGGGTTTGTTCAGGGCATCCCCCAAGCGGCGCGGAAAAACAGGTCAATGGCATTTAAAGGATCGCTCGATTTCGGACGCTGCCTGCAGGCAGCGAATCAGCACGAGCTGGCACAGCGGCTTGCAGCGGAGATCAAGGCGCTGCCGGTCGGCCTGCTTCCGCTCGACGGCGGCTGCAGTCAGGGCGGCATGATCGACGACAGCGAGCTGTCCACCACGCTGCTGCAGGTGGATCGGCACGGTGGCCGAGTCCTGGCCAGGGTCGGGGTATTCTTCAGCGAGGTCGTGGGCGGCTGCAACTGCAGTGACGACCCGGTCAAGAGTCCTGCCTACTGTGTTCTGGAGGTGAGGATCGACCTGAGCAGCGGCCTGGCCGAGATCAGGACCGGCGCCGACTAGTGTAGTGCGTCATTCTGTTTGACTCTTGTCGCGGGGGAGACCTGACCCGGCGGATGCGCAGCAATGCGCTGCGCCATTGAACCCCAAGGTCATTTGGTTGTGGGGCGGGGCATGTCGGCGAGCAGCCCCGCAGATCGCGTAGCGTGCATTAGGCGCCAGCCGTAATGCACCTTGGGAACCACAGATGCACCGCGCTATTGCGCGCTACCGTGGCTGTCGTGGCATGTGATGCAGGCCGCGCACCAGACCTGGTCGCGGCAAGGTGTCAGCGCGCACGCTCGGCGAAGCCGGCGACGCGCTGCTGCCGCGACATGCGCGGGATCTCGAAGACCTCGGGCGCGAGCGCATGGAACTGCGCCAGCGGCACCGGCCTGCTGAAGTGATAGCCCTGCAGGTAACGGCAGCCATGCGCCACCAGCCACTCGAGCTGCTCGCGGCTCTCCACGCCCTCGGCGACGATGTGGTTGTCGAGTCGTTGCCCCAGCATCAGCACCGCCTCGACCAGCGCGCTGTCCCGATCGCCGGCCGGCAGATCGTCGATGAACGATTTGTCGATCTTGATCGAGTCGACCGGCAGTTCCTTGAGGTAGGACAGCGACGAAAAACCGGTGCCGAAATCATCCAGCGCGATCCTGACGCCGATCGCTTTGAGCGATTCGAGCAGGGCGACCGTGCGGTTGGCGTCCTCGATCAAGGCGCTTTCGGTCATCTCGAGATCGAGTGCGTGGGCTGGCAGCCCGGCGGCCTGTAGCGCCGCCTCTACCTGTTGCGCGAAGTCCTGCTGTTTGAGCTGATGCGCGGAGACGTTGACGTGTACCGAGACATCCTTCCCGGAGCGGGCACGCCAGTCGGTCGCCATCCGCAACGCCTGGCGCAACACCCAATCGCCAATCGGGTTGATCAGGCCGCTCTGCTCGGCGACCTCGATGAAGCGCGATGGCGACAACAGCCCGTGTTTGGGGTGGTTCCAGCGCAACAGCGCCTCGGCCGAGCTGATGCGGCCGCTGTGCGCGTCGACGATCGGCTGGTAGTAGACCTCGAGCTGCTCACGCTCGAGTGCCTGGCGTAACTCGTCGCGCAGCGCGAGTTGCTCGCCGACCAGCGCGGACATGGCGGTGTCGTAGAAGGTGTAGTTGTTCGGGCCCAGCGACTTGGCCGCATACATCGCGGTGTCCGCGTGCTTAAGCAGGCTGTGGATATCCTCGCCGTCGCGCGGATAGATGACCACGCCACAGCTCCAGGTCACATAGGTCTCGTACTCGCCGATCGTGTAGTAACGGCCGACGCAGGAGAACAGCCGCTCGATTACCCGACCGATGCGCGCCCCGTCGCCCGAGTCCTCGATGACCACGACGAACTCGTCGCCGCCCAGCCGTGAGACCGTGTCGCTGGCACGCAGTACCCCGGTCATGGCATCGGCAACCTGGCACAGCAGGTAGTCCCCGTACTCATGCCCAAAGCTGTCGTTGATCGATTTGAAGGAATCCAGGTCGATGAACGCGACGGCCACGTTGCGGCGTTCGCGCCGGGCCTGCGCAAGCGTCTGCTCCATCCGGGTGTGCAGGTAGGCGCGGTTCGGCAGCCCGGTCAGGACGTCGTGGGTCGCCATGAATTCGGCCTGTTCCTTCTGCTCCTTGAGCTCGCTGTTCGCCTCGCTCAGGCGGTCGATCATGACCAGGAAGAATCGCGGCATCAGCACCAGGCCAAACATCAGGCCGATGTAGGTCCCCGGATGGTTCCAAAGGAACCCGCTGGTTGCCATCGCGCCGGTGAAGGCGAGCAGGCCAAACAGTGTGGCGAACTGCATGAAACGCTCGCCGTAGCGGATACCGTTACCGATCATCACCCACAGGAACAGCGGATAGAATGCCACCCCGGCGCTGGAGAAATGTGCGGTCAGGTAGCTCGCTACTCCGAGGTCGAGCAGGATGACCGGGTAGCGGCGCCACAGGAACGTGTCCTTGTTGCGCGAGACGAAAGAAAGGTAGAAAAAGCTCGCCAGCATATAGGCCAGCGCAAGCAGAAACGGCTCGTCACCACGGCCCAGCTGACGTGCCGCGAAAAACAGCATGGTGCCGCAGGCTGCGAGCACGATGCGCGCGACCGCCTGACCCTGCTCCTGGGTGATATCGCCGCCAGGGCGGAAGAACAGCGACTGCAGAAAGGTTTTCTGGTCGCGCGCGCGCCGCTGCGGGTGGACGGCGCCACCGGGTTCGCGGTGTTTCCCTATCTGCAAATCCGCTGACTGAATATCAGGCTGCTCCATTCGGCCTCCGCTGGCAAAGCGCGCAGTCGCCCCATGGCGGCGCGCACCGTCAACACGTCATCGGCGGCCAGGGTCCTTTCTTGACCGGTTTTCGGGGCCTCCGGGCAGGCACGGCCTTGCGGGTTGTTCGCCAATGCCGGAGGCCGGGAAGCCTGCCGGATCAGGCTCCGCCGGCGTAGCCCTGCTGACGCCAGGCTTCGTATACCAGGACAGCAACGCTGTTCGACAGGTTGAGGCTGCGCTGACACGGCCGCATCGGCAGGCGGACCCGCCGCTCGCATGGCAGGCCGTCCAGCATCGCCTGCGGCAGCCCGCGGGTCTCGGGGCCAAACACGAAGGCGTCAGCGGGCCGGTATTGCAGGCTGTCGTAGCGGGTCGCGCCGCGGGTCGATACGCCGAACCAGCGTGGTGGTGCGACGGCGGCGAGAAAATCTGCGAAATCAAGGTGCTGGTGCACCTCGGCAAACTCGCGGTAATCGAGGCCGGCACGTCGCAGACGCTTGTCGTCAAAGTCGAAACCGAGCGGATGGATCAGGTGCAGGCTGCTGCCGGTGTTGGCGCACAGGCGTATGATATTGCCGGTGTTGGGCGGGATCTCCGGCTGATACAGAACGACGTGAAACAAGGGGAGAAACTCGATCTCGATGACTGTAAACGACCCGCGCCTGGCCCTCGATTTCTGCGGCATGCATTTCGCAACGCCCCTGGTACTGCTGTCAGGCTGCGTGGGCTTCGGCGAAGAGTATACGCGCGTGCAGGGCTTCTCCAATCGCGATGCCGGCGCGGTTTGCCTGAAGGGGACCACCGGGACACAGCGCCTGGGCAATGCACCACACCGAATCTACGAGACCCCGGCGGGGATGCTGAATGCGATCGGCCTGCAGAACCCGGGTGTCGACAGGGTGGTGGATGAGATCCTGCCGACGCTGGACTTCGCCGAGACCCGGTTCATCGCCAACGTGTCGGGGTCGACGGTCGAGGAATATGTCGCGGTCACGCGGCGCTTCGACGACTCGCCGATCGATGCGATCGAGATCAACATTTCCTGCCCCAACGTCAAAGAGGGCGGCGTCGCGTTCGGCAACGACCCGGACATGTCGGCACGCGTGGTAGAGGCCTGCCGCGGCGTGACCCGCAAGCCTTTGATCACCAAGCTGTCGCCCAACCAGACTGACATTGCGGAGAATGCGCGCCGCTGCATCGAGGCAGGCAGCGACGCGTTTGCGGTAATCAACACGCTGATGGGCATGGCCATCGACATCGAATCGCGCACGCCATACATCGGCAACAACCAGGGCGGTCTGTCCGGGCCGGCGATCAAGCCGATAGCACTGCTCAAGGTGCACCAGGTGCACCAGGTCACCAAGGCGCACGGCATCCCGATCATCGGCCAGGGGGGCGTGACCACACCGGAGGACGCGATCGAGTTCCTGCTCGCCGGGGCGAACGCGGTCGGGGTTGGCACCGCGCTGTTTTACGACCCGCTGATCCTGCCGAAGATCAACCAGGGGATCGGTGCCTACCTCGATCGGCACAAACTCGACCATGTCGGCCAGATCAGCGGTGCGTTGCGCCTGAATACCGCCAGGCCGACGCCGCTGTGCGGCTGCTGACCTGACACCGCACCGTCAAGCGCTAGCGGCCTGCACCCCCGGCCCAAAGCGGCCAGCTGCGTAACCTTCGCGCAGGTCGCGGGGAGAAAACGGCGCGCCGCATCGGTACCGGCGCCCCTCTGGATGGATGCCGGTGATTGACGTGGAACATTAGCAATGGGTTATACTCGGCCTCACGCGCCCCCGGCGGGCGTAGAAAACTCTCAACCGAATCTGGAGAGAACCATGAGTGACATCGATACCCTGAAGGCCGAAAAGGCCACATTGATCGCCGAAATGCTCGATATGCAGAAGAAATTCATCGATATGGAGCACAAGAGCGGCATTTCCGGCAAGGATTACTACTACTCGCAGGAAGGCCTGCTAAAGGACTACCGCGAAATCTACATGCAGAAAGCCATGCGCGTAGTCGAGTTGTCGCACCAGATTGTCGGATCCTCTGCGTTCTGATCTTTGGCAGCTCGCCCGAAAGGCCCGCCACTGGCGGGCCTTTCCGTTTAAGGGCGCTCAAGACTTCACCCGGTCCGCCGATGCTGGGGGAACAAGAAGCATCATCCGACCGGGATCTCAATGACCGAAACCTCCGATCACCCGTCCCCCGCCCTGCTACGCCATCTCAGCACCCTGCGCGATCTCGCGCAAGACGACCTCAGGGTGCTCAGCAACAAGCTGCAGGTGCATGTCGCGCCCAAGGGCACGCAGTTGCTGCGCCTCGGCGCGGTTGACGAGTTCACGTTGTACCTTCTCGAGGGCAGGTGTCGCCTGATAGCACTCGACGGCGCCATCAAGGTCGTCAGCCACACCGACCCCTCGGCCCTTGCGCCACTGGCCCGGCTGCGCCCCAGCCAGTACCAGGTGTTGGCCGAAACCGAGGTCCGCTACCTGAAGATCGACAATGCCATGGTCGACCAGACACTCGGCAGCGTCGATACCAGCTCATCACTGGTGCTCGACACTTATCAGGTCGAGGAAGAGGACGATCTCGGCCACATGGCGGCCGAGAACCGACTTACCCTGCAGATCTATGAAGACCTGAATTCGCAGCGGCTGTTGCTGCCCAGCCTGCCGCATGTCGCGGTGAGCATCGGTGAGGCGGTAAACGACGAGGACGCCGATGCCCGCAAGATCGCCAGGCTGATCGAGACCGACCCCGCGATCGCGCTGAAGATCGTCAAGGCTGCCAACAGTGCACGCTACGGCGGGATTTCGCAGATCGGGACCGTGACTGAGGCGGTCGCCCGGCTGGGCATGCAGAACACCCGGACCCTGGTAATCACCTTTGCGTTGCGCGAGTTGTTCCGCACACCGTCCAAGCAGCTCGAGAAGCGAATGCAGGCGCTCTGGGAACACTGTCGGCGCATTGCGGCACTGACCAGGGTGCTCGGCGACAGGGTCGGCGGTTTCAACTCCCACGAGGCCTTGTTGGCCGGTCTGATTCACGATATCGGGGTGGTCGCGGTTATCGGCTACGCGCGCGATGTCCCCGACGTGGCGGACAACCCGGTCGCTCTGGAATCCAGCATCCACGCGCTGCGCACCCAGCTCAGCGGCATGATTCTGTCGAAGTGGCAGCTGCCCAGCGAGCTGGTCGACGCCGCCAAGGAGGCGGAAAACTGGTACCGAAAGGGCAACGGCAAGGCCGACTATGCGGACCTGGTAATCGTCGCCCAACTGCACGAGGGCATCGGCGGTGACATCGATCCGTCGCTCGTCCCCGCGCTGGGTCGACTGGGCCTGTCACCGAGCGAGATCGACCGGGGTCTCGAACTCCTGCACGACGCGCACGAAGAGGTGGCTGCCGCGCGCCAGCTGCTCTCCGGCTGAAGCCGGCAGTTTTCGGGAGCCGCGCGCGGCACGCCGCGTAGCCAATCCCGGCCTGAGGCGATACCATTTCGTTCCTAATCCGACGCATCTGCTTTGGTGCGCGGGGGGAACACGGAATGCCGCCGATGGAACTCAACCTGATCAACGCCAAATTGCAGCGCTTCGAGCGTCTGGCCGGGCTTGATGAGACCCAGTTGAGCGACCTTGCCGCGCAGGCCGAAGTGCAGTCCGCCAGACCCGGCACCTGCCTGCTCGACCTTGGCTGCACTGAGTCACGGCAATTGTTTCTGCTCGAGGGCGAACTCGAACTGGTCGCCGGGGACGGCGCCGCGCATTTCGTTCGGCATACCGATGGCGCGGCCGCGGGGCCGGTCTCGCGGCTGCGTCCCTCGCGCTATCGCGTCAATGCGAGCAGCACGGTGCGCTATATGCTCATCGAGGAGAGCCTGCTGGACAACTGCGACAGCACCCCGACGAGCTGCGTGGTCGTCGAGGAGACCTTCCCGCTCGACGAGCCCAACGAGCTGCTCGACGACAGCGCGACGCACCCGCTGATGTTCGACGTGTTCGACGACCTGAACCGCGGCCGTATCGTGGTCCCCTCCGAGCCGGAGATCGCTATCCGTGTCGGGCGCTCGCTGGGCCGCCAGCTCGACGCCAACCCCGGCCGGCTCAGCGAGACGCTGGCGGTCTGCCCGGCCCTGACGCTGAAGGTCCTGCGCGCCGCCAAGTCCGTCGCCCGGGAGGGTTCAGCGCTGCGTAGCACGCGGGCTGCGGTCGAGCGCCTCGGCCCGGAAAAGACCTTCGCGCTCGCGGTCAACTGCATATTGCGCGAATCGCTACGCAGCGATTCGCCTGTGGTGCGCGGACGGATGCGCGCCTGGTGGGAACGCACCGTTCGGGTGGCGGCGATCAGTGCCTATCTGGCGCGGACCAGCGAGCGCTTCGACCCGGAAAAGGCGCGCCTGGTCGGCCTGCTGCACAGTATCGGTGAACCGGTCATGCTCGGCTACGCGGAACGCCATCCCGACCTGGCCGACGACGACGCGCTGGACAACGTGATCTATGGCAATCGGGGCGAATTGGGCCGGATACTGTTGACCATGTGGGACCTGCCGCGCGACATCATCCACGCCGCAACGCTGTGCAATCACTGGCAGTATGAACATCCGGGCGAAGCGGATTACACCGACCTCCTGCTGGTCGCGCAGTGGCATGCGATGATCGGTGACGCACGCAGCCGGCGGTCCCCGTCGAACGAGGAGATCCCGGCATTCGCGCGCTTAGGGCTCGGTGAGCCCGAACCTGAAGTCAGCATCAGGATCGTGGATGCCGGAGCCAAGGCACTCGAGCTGGTGGATTCGCTGCTGCTGGCCTGAGCCGCCGGCAACATCCGCGGAGTCCAGCACGCTGTGCCGCGAAGCGCGCTACGCCGGGCGCAGGTGTTCGATATATCTCGGCACATCGTCCATCTCCAGGCGCACCGAGGAGGCCTGCACACGGATCAGGCCTTTACCGACCTTCAGGGCACAGTGTGCGCGGCCGTGGCTGGCCAGCGGCACAGGGACCATGTCGCGATAGGTGTAGATATTTTCGCCGACATCACCGCCGCTGCATATGGCGGGCAGGGCCGGCAGCGGATCGTCCGAATCGAGTTCAGCACCGTCAAATACCAGTGTGCCGTTTTGCGACCAACGGGTGCGCTCGACGGAACCGGTCATGGTCTTGACCAGATAGGCGGGCTCGAAACGAATGCGAACGGTCTCGCCGTCGACCACTACGGCGGCGATCTGCGAGCCAGGAAGTTCGATACTGGTGCTGTCCACGGACGGCGATCTCCACGCTGAAAGACCTGCATTATAGGGGGTCCGGTCCGGCGTGCCGCGTGGCCGGTCACGCGCTACAGCCACGCTGCTGGATGCAGGCTCGCGGCTAACCCGCCTCGCGGTGCTCCTCTTCGAGGCCGAGTTCCTTGATCTTGCGGGTCAGGGTGTTGCGGCCCCAGCCGAGCAGACGAGCAGCATCCTGCTTACGTCCGCCGGTGAATTCGAGCGCCGTCTCGATCATGGTGGTCTCGAACTCGGGCATCGCCTGTTCAAGCAGGCCGACCCTGCCAGCGGCAAGATTGTTACGCACCCAGCCTCGCAGCGTCGAGCGCCAGTCGCCGTCGCTTGCCTCGGGGTCCTGTTCGCGGTGCAGTTCCGGCGGCAGATCCTCGCAGTGGATCTCCCGCCCCGAGGCCATCACGGTCAACCAACGCGCGGTGTTCTCCAGCTGACGCACGTTGCCGCGCCACTCGAGTGCCTGCAGTGCCGCTATGGTCTCCGGCAACAGTATCTTGGTTTCGACCCCCAGTTCCTGGGCGGCGCGCTTCAGAAAGTGGTCCATCAGCAGCGCGATGTCTTCGCGCCGTTCGCGCAACGCCGGGAGGTGCACGCGGATCACGTTGAGTCGATGAAACAGGTCCTCGCGGAAGCGACCCTCGAGGACCAGATGCTCGAGGTTCTGGTGGGTTGCGGCGATGATACGCACGTCGGCCTTGACCGGCTCGTGGCCGCCGACCCGGTAGAACTCACCGTCGGCCAGCACGCGCAGCAGGCGGGTCTGCAATTCCGCCGGCATATCGCCGATCTCGTCGAGGAACAGGGTGCCATGGTTGGCCTGCTCGAAACGCCCGATGCGGCGTGCCTGGGCACCGGTAAAGGCTCCTTTTTCGTGACCGAACAGCTCTGACTCGAGCAGGTCGTGCGGTATCGCGGCCATGTTCAACGCGATGAACGGGCCACCCGCACGCGGACTGTGCTTGTGCAGTGCATGCGCGACCAGTTCTTTGCCAGTGCCCGACTCGCCGTTGATCAGCACGGTGATGTTGGAGCGCGCCAGCCGGCCGATCGCGCGAAACACCTCCTGCATCGCCGGGGCCCCGCCGATGATCTCGGTGGAGGCGACGGTCTCGTGCTCCGCGCTGGCGCGTGACTCGCGACGCAGCTTGCAGGCGCGCTGTACCTGTTCAACCGCCTCTTCAATGTCGAACGGTTTTGGCAGGTATTCGAAGGCGCCGCTATGGTAGGCAGAGACCGCGCTGTCTAGGTCGGAATGCGCCGTCATGATGACCACCGGCAGTTCCGGATAGGTCTGCTTGATCCTCTCCAGCAGCGCGAATCCGTCCATGCCGGGCATGCGCACATCGCTGATGATCGCCTCGGGCTGGCCGCGCTCCAGCGCCTCCATGACGCCGTTCGCGTTGGAAAAGCAGGTAACCTGCATGCCCGCCTTGGTCAGGGCCTTTTCCAGGACCCAGCGGATAGATCGGTCATCGTCTATGACCCATACCTGGTTTGTTTCAGTCACGGGGAACGGTCTCCTTACCCCTGTCATTGCCCGGCTCTTCACCGAGCGGGAGATAGATGGTGAATACAGTCTCGCCGGGGTGGCTACTGCACTCGATCAGGCCCTTGTGCTGATTGATCAACGATTGTGCGATCGAAAGACCCAGGCCCATGCCGCCGGTGCCCGCGGTGACCATCGGCAGAAACAAGGTGTCCGCGATCTCCGGCGGGATTCCCGGGCCGTTGTCGACGATCTCGATATGCGCCGCCAGCCGATAGCGTTCGTTGCCAATGGTCAGCTGCCGCTGGATGCGGGTGCGCAGCGTTACCGTGCCCGCTTCGCCGAGCGCCCGCGTCGCGTTGCGCACGATATTCAGGACCGCCTGGATCAGCTGATCACTGTCGGCGATCAGCTCCGGGATACTCGGGTCGTAATCGCGGTTTATCACGATGTGCTCGCCGCTCTCCGCGAGTACCAGTGAACGGACCCGCTCCAGAACGTGATGAATATTCACCGGGGCATAGCTTGGGCGCCGGTTTGGTCCGAGCATCCGGTTGACCAGTTCCTGCAGTCGGTCAGCCTCCTGGATGATGATGTGCGTGTACTCCTTGAGTTCGTCGCTGTCGAGTTCGCTTTCGAGCAGCTGCGCCGCACCGCGCAGCCCACCGAGAGGATTTTTTATCTCATGCGCCAGACCGCGCACCACGTCTCGCGACAGCGCCTGCTGCGTGATCAGGCGCTCTTCGCGGCTGATCCGCAGATGGCGATCGACCTGCTGCAATTCCACGATGATCAACTGACTGCCGTCCTCGTCGAGGATCGGCGTCACAGTGCAATCCACGGTCACGTCGCCACGCTCGTGGCGCAGCACGACACCGCGCTTGGTGATCGGTGACCCGATGCCGGCCGCCTTGACCAAATCCACAATCGCCTCGCCATGGCACACCATCCAGCTGGTCGGCAGCTCGCCCACGACATGCTTGGCACTCACCGCCAGCAGCATCTCGGCCATCTGGTTCATGTAACAGACGCGCAGATCCCGATCGAAAACGACAACGGCCGATGCGAGGTTGTCGAGGACGCTGGTGGTCAAGAGCGCCAAGGGCTTCATTGAAAGCTGCATACAGTCGAGTTAGCAAAGTTCGGGCCAGTCAGCAGGTGGTGGCACTGCGAGAGGAGGAATCGTTTGACACACCAAATCAATGACTTGGCGCAGCGCTGTTATGGAGGCGCGTCCAGCATGAACGCACCAGCGTCGGTCATTGCACCATTATAGTGCAGTCTGGCCGCGGGCGTCGCCGGATCGGGCGTCGGCGCTGGTGACCAAGCGCGGTCGGCGGCACGCCCGGCGTGCCCCCTGGCTAGGGTCAAGGGGTGAACTTTGGTGCAAATGCGGGGTTGGTCTTGCCCGGGGTGGACGAGATCGGGGCGGACTTGGGCGCGTAGTCTCCACCCTGCGCCGGCGCGTTGTAATCCGGTGCCTTGCCGGCGCCGTAGTCGGGCGCGCCGGGCGGCGCATACGGAGGCTTCTCGATCGGCGGCTCCGGCTTCGGCTGGTTGGCCACATCGTTGAGGCCGAGCTTGCGCAGGGTAAAGCGCACGGTTTCCGCCTCGATCAGACGCTTGCCGCTGGTGTCGACCACGCTGGCACGCAGACTGTGCGTGCCTCGCTCGACACCGCCCAGCTCGATCGCCGGGCCATCGAAGTCACCCGAAACCGCGCGGCCGTCCAGGAAGATCTTGACGACATGGCCCTGCTGCAACGGCGGCTGCAGTGCTATCGACACCGCGACGCTGCCCTCGTTGCTGCGCACTGTGCCATTTTGCTCGGGCTGTATGATGCTCATCGACTGGTAGCGCTCGAAACGCACCTGCGTGGCGGTCGCGGAAGACGGCGCCGTGGGTGACTGCTCGACCGGTCGCGGTGCATAACGCGAATAATCGGGAAGTTTGAGCGGCTGCGGACATTCGGCGGTGCTCACATCGGAATAGCTGACCACACCGTCTGCATCGGTGGTCTTGCAAATGACCGCGTGCGCCAGGCCAGGGAGGAACATCAGGGTAAGGAGGGCATGTCGTTTCATGCTGCTAGCATAGTGCAGGCGGCAGCGGCTGGCGAATACCGGTATGCGATCGGCCTGGCGGCTCAGGCTCGATGTCGGTGCGGCAAACAAAAACCCCGCCGGTTCGGCGGGGTTGCTGTGCGAATGCGCGGTTGCGGATCAGAGGCTGAAGTACATGTCGAACTCGACCGGGTGCGTGGTCATGCGCAACTGGGTGACTTCGTCCATCTTCAGTCTGATGTAGGCATCGATCAGGTCATCGCTGAACACGCCACCCATCTTCAGGAACTCGCGGTCGGCGTCGAGTGCGTCCAGCGCCATGTCCAGGCTGTAGCACACGGTCGGGATACCCGCCGCCTCTTCCGGTTCGAGGTCGTACAGATCCTTGTCCGCGGCGTCCCCGGGGTGAATCTTGTTCTGGATACCGTCGAGACCCGCCATCATCATCGCCGCGAAGGCCAGGTAGGGGTTGGCCGTCGGATCCGGGAAGCGCACCTCGACGCGACGACCCTTCGGGCTGGAGACCCAGGGGATGCGGATCGACGCCGACCGGTTGCGTGCCGAGTACGCCAGCATGACCGGCGCCTCGAAGCCCGGGACCAGGCGCTTGTACGAGTTGGTCGAGGCGTTGCAGAACGCGTTAAGCGCGCGGGCGTGCTTGATGATCCCGCCGATGTAGTACAGCGCGGTTTCGGACAGACCAGCGTACTGGTCTCCGGCGAAGATATTGGTGCCGCCTTTGGCCAACGACTGGTGAACATGCATACCGGAGCCGTTGTCACCCACCATCGGCTTGGGCATGAAGGTCACGGTCTTGCCGTAGGCATGGGCCACATTCCAGGTTGCGTACTTCTGGATTTGCACCCAGTCGGCACGCTGCACAAGGGTCGAGAACTTGGTGCCGATCTCACACTGGCCGGCGGTCGCGACTTCGTGGTGGTGCACCTCGACCGGTACCCCCATCTCTTCCATCGCGTCGCACATCGCGCCGCGCAGATCGTGCAAGGAGTCGACTGGCGGAACCGGGAAGTAGCCGCCCTTGACCCCAGGCCGGTGACCGATGTTGCCATCTTCGTATACACGCTCGGAGTTCCATTCGGCCTCTTGCGAATCGATCTTGACCATGCAGCCTGACATGCTGACGCTCCAGCGCACGTCGTCGAATACGAAGAATTCGGGCTCCGGGCCAAAGTACGCGGCATCGGCGATGCCGGTGGACGCGAGGTAGGCCTCGGCGCGCTTGGCAACCGAACGCGGGTCGCGGTTGTAGCCTTCCATCGTCGACGGCTCGAGGATGTCGCAGCGCAGGTTCAGCGTGGATTCGTCGGTGAACGGGTCGAGTACGGCAGTGTCTGCTTCCGGCATCAGGATCATGTCGGATTCGTTGATGCCTTTCCAACCCGCGATCGACGAGCCGTCGAACATCTTGCCGTCGACGAACAGGTCTTCTTCGACAGTATGCGCGGGCACGGTGACGTGTTGCTCCTTGCCGCGGGTGTCGGTGAAACGGAAGTCGACGTACTTGACGTCGTTGTCCTTGATCATTTTCAGGACGTCTTTTGCGGCCATTCTCGATCTCTCCAGAAAGTAGCGGTGAGTGCGGCTGTCGGCACGACAGCGGTTACATTGGGTTGCCGTGCCGGCCAATCCAGGCTGACATCGCGGCGCGTTATTGTGAAGGCAGAAACCATGCCACCGCTATGCTCGCGCGGTCAAGGGCGATCGCCAGCTGCCGGGGTGGCGGCGCCGAGGCCCGGCTTATCGCATTGCAATCATGCATTTACAGGCCTGTTCGCGCTAATTTGGGGCGCAAGGAACCTGGCACGCGATGCACTGCGTCAGCCGCTGCAGCGCGGATACGCACCAAAATCGGGCCACCACCGCACTGGTCGCACCATTATGGTGCTAACCATAGAGCACGCGCAGCCGGCGGAACCATGGCAGGTTGCGCGCCGCCTCCTCCAGTTGGGCCTGCAGACGGGACGCGGTCTCGGCGTCCGCATAGCTGGCGAGAGGCAGAATCAGTTCGACGTCGATCTTTCCGCCCAGGTAATGCAGACGCGTGTCGTGCGGCTGCGCAAGCTGCGCGCCCTGCCAGGCCGCGTCGAGGGCGCTCAGCACCTGTGCGCGCAGCGGCAGTCCGCGACAGGTCGGGGCGTCTTCATCGTCCTCCGGATCGATATGCACGGTCACATCGGTGATTGCCCCGACCTTTTCGATCATGCGGTCTTCGACCGCCTGGCTGATCATGTGACCCTCGGAAACCGACAGCCGCGGCGCCACCTGAACATGGACATCCGCACTGGCTTCGGCGCCGTGGCGTCGGGTACGCAGCATGTGCACCGAGCGCACCCCGTCGATCGCCATGATGACCCGTTTTGCCTCGCCCACCTGCTCTTGCTCGAGCGCGGTGTCGACCAGCTCGGTCAACGCGCCCCAACCGAGGTCCCAGCCGATCTTTGCCACCAAGGCGCCGACCACGATCGCGGCCAACGCGTCCATATAACCGTATCCGATTACCGCCCCGCCGACGCCGATCAGCACAACGATCGAAGAGATCGCGTCCGAGCGATGGTGCCAGGCATTGGCGCGCAGCATGTCGGACCTGAGGCGCCGCGCGACCGCGATCGTGTACCAGTACAGCGACTCCTTGGCGACGATGCCGATGGCGGCGACAAATACGGCCAGTTGGCCCGGGACCGGGCGGTCCATATCGAGCAGGCGCTCCAAACCGTTCCAGACGATGCCCAGCGCGACCAGGATGAGCAGGATGCCGAGACCCAGGGTGGCCGCGGTCTCGAAGCGTCCGTGACCGTAGGGGTGATCCTGGTCCGGCGCCATCGAGGCATGCCGCGAGGCAAACCAGACCAGGATGTCCGACAGCAGGTCGGAGGCCGAGTGGATCCCGTCGGCGACCAGCGCGGCGGAATTTGCCGCCAGGCCGATCAGGACCTGGGCCAGGGACAGGGCCAGGTTGACAACAGCGCTGACCACGGTGACGCGACGCGTCTCGCGACCGCGCTCGACACGCTCCGCATGCACGCCGGGGTGATGGTTGTCACGGATCTGGCCTGCCGACATCAGACCTCCCCCGGACCGACCCGGACCGTTACCAGGTATTCACCGTCGCGCGTCTCGGTAGCCACCACCTGGTGGCCATTGATGCGTGACCATGCAGGTATATCGTGCAATACCCCGGGGTCGGAGCAGACCGCCGTCAGGGTGTCGCCCGCGGCCATGGTCTCGACGTGTTCCTGGACCCGGATGACCGGCATGGGGCACAGTAGGCGCAGGCAGTCGATGGTGCGATGGTGGGTCGTCATAGGCTGCGCATGATACCGGAGATCCCGGCGACGCAGGCAGCACTCAGCGCGCGCAACTGCGCTCAGAGCAGCCATCCCTTTGGCATGTCGTCGGCACACATCGGTGCCACCCTGAGCCGGGACTTTTCGCCGCCAGTGGTCGCATATTCCAATTCGACCAGCGGCGCGGCGCGGCCCTGACTGTAGCGCCCGACGATGCGTGCAGCGAGCTCGATGTCGGCCGCTGTCGGTTCGCCGTCGAGCAGCGCCAGCGGACCGCTGTGACTGACCATCTTCAGGCTCGGAAACAGTCTGCGGTAGCCGCTCAGAAAATTCACCTCGCCCTCCTCGCGTGCCACGATCAGCTTGAAGTTCGGCGCCGGGCGGATATGCCGCCCGACCTTGAGCAGCATGATGTCGTCGAGCTCGTAGCGCCGCCCGCCGCGTGATTTCCAAAGGTCCGTGAGCTTCACCGTGTAGTTACCATCGGTGAGGAAACAGCAACCCCCGGCCGGCTGGGCGTAATCCTCGAAGCCGTAAAGCGCGGCCAGCGCCATCTGTGGCTTGCGGCTGCGCCCCGAGAAGCCATGCAGCTTGTCGCGATCAACCCAGCCCATGCGCTCCGGCAGCGTCTCGGGCAGGTTGCGCGCACTCAGCGGACGCAGCAGCCGGTCGTCGATACCCGCGTCGCGCTGCACCAACGGCATCGCGTGTTTGCGCTGCGACTTCGGCCGCTGCCCGACCACCTCACCGGTGATGACGAAGTCAAAGCCCCTCTGTTCGATCCATTCGCGGGCCTTGCGCACCATAAAGATCTTGCAGTCGAGGCATGGGTTCAGGTGCGCGCCGTAGCCGTACTTGGGGTTGAACACGACCTGCTTGTACTCGTCGACGACGTCGACGATGTGCAGCTTGATGCCGAGTTGATCGGCCACCCACAGTGCATTGTTGCGCTTCGGTCGCGCCCGATCCTGCTTGCGGATCGCATGGGTGTGCCCCTCGACGCAAAACCCGGTGAAAAAATTGATCCCCTCGACGTGCACGCCCTGATCCTGCACCACCTTGCTGGCAAGCAGGGAGTCGAGTCCGCCGGATATCAGTGCCAGGGCCTTTGGGTGTTTGCTCATCTTTCGGCAGCGACCGATGAAAAGCGCGACATTATAAGGATAGTCCCCGGCGTGAGTTGTATAATTGCGGCTTTTTAGCGACAAGCGCTCCAACGGGGCTTCGAAACATGAGCAACGCGCCGGATGTAACCACCTTTCAGGGACTGATCTTCGCCCTGCAGCGATACTGGGCCGAACAGGGCTGCGCGGTCCTGCAGCCATACGACATGGAAATGGGCGCAGGTACCTTTCATACCGCGACCTTCCTGCGTTCGATCGGGCCCGAGCCCTGGAACGCGGCCTACGTGCAGCCGTCGCGTCGCCCTACCGATGGGCGTTACGGCGAAAACCCCAACCGTCTGCAGCACTACTACCAGTTCCAGGTGGCGATGAAGCCGTCGCCAATGGACATTCAGGAACTCTATCTCGGGTCACTGAAGATGCTGGGGATCGACCCGCTGGTGCATGACATCCGATTCGTCGAGGACAACTGGGAATCGCCGACACTGGGTGCCTGGGGCCTCGGCTGGGAGGTCTGGCTGAACGGCATGGAGGTCACCCAGTTCACCTATTTCCAGCAGGTAGGCGGTCTCGACTGCCGCCCGGTGACCGGCGAGATCACCTATGGTCTGGAACGCATCGCCATGTACCTGCAGGGCGTCGAATCGGTATTCGACCTGATCTGGACCACGGGTCCGCAGGGTCCGGTCACGTACCGCGACGTTTTCCATCAGAACGAGGTTGAACAGTCGGCCTACAACTTCGAGCATGCCGACGTCGATTTCCTGTTCACGCTGTTCGATCAGTGCGAGAAGGACTCGGCGCGGCTGATCGAAGCCGGACTGCCGTTGCCGGCCTACGAGCAGGTCCTCAAGGCCTCGCATGCCTTCAACCTGCTGGATGCCCGGCATGCGATCTCGGTGACCGAGCGGCAGCGCTACATCCTGCGCGTTCGCACCCTCGCCAGGGCGGTTGCCCAAGCCTATTACGACGCCCGGGAGGCACTGGGCTTCCCGATGGCAGCCAGACTCAAGGAGGTGGCCAGTGCCTAACAGCGCCGTGCCAGACAAGGCGAACCTGCTGTTCGAACTTGGTACCGAGGAGCTGCCGCCAGTCGCGTTGCAGCGGCTTTCCGACGCGTTCACCGCGGAATTCGTCAAGGGCCTCGATGACGCTGGGCTGACTTATGGAGAAGTGAGTGCTTACTGCACGCCGAGGCGCCTTGCGCTGTTGGTGAGGGACTGTGCGACCGCTCAACCCGACCGCGACATCGAGCGCCGCGGTCCAGCGCTGAGCGCGGCCTTCGACAAGCAGGGCAAACCCACCAAGGCGGCCGAGGGATTCGCGCGATCCTGTGCCACCACGGTCGAGCAGTTACAGCAGCTCGAGACCGACAAGGGCACCTGGCTGGTCTACCACGTCCACCAGCGCGGTCAGCCCGCCGCGCAACTGCTGCCCGGCATCGCCGAGGGCGCGCTGAACAAGCTGCCGATCCCGAAGCGGATGCGTTGGGGTGATTCCGAGGCACAATTCGTACGCCCGGTGCACTGGCTGGTTTTCCTGCACGGTGCCCAGGTGGTGCCCTGCACACTGCTGGACGCCGTGGCAGGCAACCTGACCTTCGGTCACCGCTTCCACCATCCTCAGGCGATTACCCTGTACAACCCGGAGGACTATGCCGAAGTCCTCGAGTCATTGGGAAAAGTGATCGCTCACTTTGGAGAGCGGCGCTCGCGGATCAAGCGGCAGGTCGAGGAAACTGCCAGGTCTCTGGACGGAGTTCCGGATCTGGATGACGACCTGCTCGACGAGGTGACCGCGCTCAACGAGTGGCCGATGCCGATCGCCGGTACTTTCGAACAGCGCTTCCTCGCCGTGCCGCAGGAGGCCCTGGTCGCGACCATGAAGGGCAACCAGAAATACTTCCCCGTGTTCGACAGGCAGGGGCGGCTGATGAATCACTTCATCACGATCGCGAACCTGGACAGCACGCAACCGGAAGTGGTGCGCAAGGGCAACGAACGCGTGGTACGTCCACGCCTCGCCGACGCGATGTTTTTCTGGGAGCAGGATGGCAAGCGGCGTCTGGCAGACCATTTCGACCGCCTGGAGCATGTGGTGTTCCAGAAAGACCTGGGCAGCATGCGCGATAAATCGCTGCGCGTTGCGGAGCTGGCCGAGTATATCGCCGCGCGGATCGGCGGCGACCGCGTCCTGGCACGCCGCGCTGGCGAGCTGAGCCGCTGCGATCTGATGACCGAGATGGTGTTCGAGTTTCCCGAGATGCAGGGGATCATGGGTCGTTACCAGGCCGAGCGCGACGGTGAACCGGCCGAGCTGGCCACGGCGATGGATGAATTCTACATGCCGCGCTTTTCAGGCGACCGTTTGCCCGAGACGCTGACCGGGATCGCAATCTCGCTGGCCGAGAAGATCGACTCGCTGGTCGGCATCTTCGGCATCGGCATGAAGCCAAGCGGCGACAAAGACCCGTTCGCGCTGCGCCGCTCGGCGCTGGGCGCGCTGCGCATCCTGCGCGAGCATGCCCTGCCGCTGAATCTGAAGGAGCTGCTGGCTGAGGCCGAGCGCCTGCTTGACGGCAGGTTGAGCGCTGAACACAGTGCGGCAGCGGTGTACGAATTCATGCTCGAACGCCTGAAGGGGCTATACACCGAGGCCGGGACGGCGTACGACGTATTCGAGGCAGTCGCCGCGGTGCAGCCCCCGTCGGTCGCGGATTTCGAACATCGTATCCGCGCCGTGAGCGATTTTCGCAATCTGCCGGACGCGCTGGCACTGGCTGCCGCCAACAAGCGCATCAGTAACATCCTGAAGAAGGTCGACGAGTCGATTCCGACCCAGGTCGACAGCGAGCTGTTCGAGCTCACCGCGGAGAAAGACCTGTTCGAGCAGATCGACACACTGGCGATGCAGATCGAACCGCTGATGGCTGACAGCAACTACGGTGCGACGCTGCAGGCACTCGCCCGGCTGCGAGTTCCTGTGGACCGCTTCTTCGACGATGTGATGGTCATGGCCGAAAAGGCCAGCGTCAGGGGCAACCGACTGGCGCTGTTGCAGTCACTGGCGCGGCAATTCGGCCAGGTGGCCGACCTGTCGCTGCTGCAGGCCTGAATCATGCCGGTCGACATGGACTCCTGGGACAGCATGATGGCGGCCGTGCAGGCCTTCCACGACAAGCATGATTTTCCCAACAACGGCGGCGAGGAGTTGACCTATCGGGTCGCGCTGATGGCAGAGGAACTGGGCGAGGTCTCTGCCTGTGTCACCAAGGGCCACGGTTCACAGCAACTGGCCGAAGAGCTTGCCGATCTGCTGATCCTGGTCATGGGCACTGACATCGCCGCGAAACTCGATCTGAAACGCGCATTTTGGGCCAAGATGGACAAGCTCATGCAGCGCGAATCGCGCATCGTGGCCGGCCGCATCCGCGTGTCGGAATTTCGCGACCTCGATTAGCTACTGTCCCCGCTCCGACTTATGATCGCCGCATGAACAGATTGCCTAGAATGGTCATCCTCGACCGCGACGGGGTCATCAACGAAGATTCGGATGACTACGTCAAGTCGGCCGTCGATTGGGTCCCGATTCCCGGCAGTCTGGAGGCCATCACGCGCCTTAACCACGCAGGTATCACCGTAACGGTCGCTACCAACCAGGCCGGGATCGGCCGCGGACTGTTTACAGTCGAGGATCTCAACCAGATGCACGCGAAGTTCCAGCATGCGCTGGCCCGCGTTGGGGGGCACATCGACGGCATATTCTTCTGTCCGCATGCGCCTGAGGCGCACTGCGAATGCCGCAAGCCGGCACCCGGTTTGCTGCGCGCGATCAGCCTGCGTTTTGCAGTACCGCTGTCGGAAGTGCCTTTCATCGGTGACAGTAAACGCGACCTGGACGCGGCGCTCGCTTGCAGCGCGCAGCCCATGCTGGTGCGCACGGGCAAGGGACTGCGGACCCTGCAGGAGCATCCGGAACTCTTACAGTATCCGTGGTTCGACGATCTTGCCGCGGCGGTCGACGACCTGCTAGTAGGATCCCATCCCGCATGATCCTGTTGCGCTCGCTGATCTACTTCGCAGCAATGGTGATATCGGCAGCCGTTTTCGGTCTGCTGATTGCGCTGTTGGGTGCTTTTCTGCCGGGTAGATACAGCGATGTGATGGCCACGCTATGGGGCAAGGTGAACCTTTGGCTGCAACGCGTAATCTGCAACCTGCGTTATCAGATCGCGGGGGTTGAAAACCTCCCCGATGGGCCCTGCATCATCATGTCCAAGCACCAGTCCACCTGGGAAACCATCGGTCTGCGCGGGATTCTGCGACCCGAACAGTCCTGGGTCCTGAAGCAGGAGCTGATGCGTCTGCCGATATTCGGCTGGGGATTGCGTTTCGCCAAGTCGATCCCGATCGATCGCTCCGCCGGGCGCCGCTCGGTGCTGAAGGTGGTCGAACAGGGAAAACAGCGCCTCGACGAAGGTCGTTACGTGATGATATTCCCGGAGGGCACGCGTACCGCCCCCGGTGAACGCAGAAAGTACGGCGTCGGTGGTGGTGTACTGGCAGAGCGCACGGGCGCCAAGGTTATCCCGATCGCGCACAACGCCGGGGTGTTCTGGCGGCGAAGGGGTGTGAAGAAGTTTCCCGGGACCATCCAGGTCGTGATCGGTCCGGCGATCGAATCGCACGGGCGCAAGGCCGTCGAGATCATGCGGGATGTCGAAGAATGGATCGAGGCCAGGCAGGCAGAGCTACCTCTATCAAGAGACAAGACGTAAGTTACTACTCACTTACATTGCATTGTTTTGTACCGCGTACGGCGCTAATGTTCGATCGCAAGCCGTTTGGCAAAGCCTTTCCTGGCGGAATAAATCTGTGGATAACCCGGTGGATGAAAATTTTCGTCGCGAGCCCCGGGCGGGGTTCAGATATCCAGGTTTCCGACCGCCAGGGCATTGCGCTCGATGAAGTCACGCCGCGGTTCGACCTGGTCACCCATCAGGGTCGTGAATATCTGGTCTGACCCTACGACGTCTTCGATATTGACGCGCAAGAGCCGGCGCGTACCCGGGTCCATCGTGGTCTCCCAGAGCTGCTCGGGATTCATTTCACCCAGCCCCTTGTAGCGTTGGATGTGCTGGCCCCGCTTCGCCTCCTCCATGAGCCACTGCATAGCCTCCTCGAAGTTTGCTATCGGACGGCTCTTGTCACCACGACGCACCTCGGCGTCGGCATCCAACAGGCCATCCAGATGTTCACCCATGTCGGCAATCTTCTGGTAGTCGGAACTGTGGAAGAAATCCAACGGCAGATGCTTGTCGGTAGCGATCCCATGCGTCCAGTGCTTGATCGTCAGACCGGCCGAGACTGATTCTTCGGCCTCCACCATTCTGAGCTCGTAACGGTCTGCGACCCGATTGTCGGTGTTGAGGCGACTCTCGATTTCCTTGACCCAGGCGTGCCACGCGGCCTTGTCTTCGATCATTGCGTCGGTCACACGTGGCATATACAGCATATTGCGCAGCATGCCGATGTCATAACGCTTGGCCAGGCGCTGCTGAATCGCCGTCACCAGGACCATCTTGTTCGCCAGGTCCTCGAGTGCCGGGCCAGCCAACGAAGGCGCCTGGGCATTCACCTGCAGACTTGCACCTTCGAGGGCAGTCCGCAGCAGGTAGGCGTTCAATTCGCTGTCGTCTTTGAGATAGTTCTCCTGTTTGCCCTTCTTCACCTTGTATAGCGGCGGCTGGGCAATATAGACATGACCGCGTTCGATAAGTGGGGCCATCTGGCGGTAAAAGAACGTCAACAGCAGCGTACGGATATGTGCGCCATCCACATCGGCATCGGTCATGATGATGATCCGGTGATAGCGGAGCTTGTCTGGATCGAACTCTTCGCGGCCTATTCCACAGCCGAGTGCGGTGATCAAGGTGCCGACCTCCGCGGAAGACAACATCTTGTCGAAGCGTGCCTTCTCTACATTGAGGATCTTGCCCTTGAGCGGCAGAATCGCCTGAGTGCGCCGATCTCGACCCTGCTTGGCTGATCCGCCTGCGGAATCGCCCTCGACCAGGTAGAGCTCCGAAAGTGCCGGATCTTTTTCCTGGCAATCGGCGAGCTTACCCGGAAGTCCAGCTACGTCGAGCACACCTTTACGGCGGGTCATCTCGCGCGCCTTACGGGCGGCCTCCCTTGCTCGTGCCGCCTCTATCATCTTGCCGGCGATTATCTTCGCCTCGCTGGGATTCTCGACCAGGTATTCTGATAACTTTTCGGCCAGCAACGCCTCGACAATGCCCTTGACCTCGGAAGATACGAGCTTGTCCTTGGTCTGCGACGAAAATTTTGGATCATGGACCTTAACCGAGAGCACGGCTGTGAGCCCTTCTCGCGCGTCGTCGCCAGAGGTGTTGACCTTCTGTTTCTTGGCTAGGCCTTCTTGCTCGATGTAGCCATTCAACGTGCGTGTCAATCCTGCACGCATACCGGCCAGGTGAGTGCCACCATCGCGCTGTGGGATGTTATTGGTGAAGCAGAAAATGCTTTCTTGGTAGGACTCATTCCATTGCATCGCCACTTCGACGCCGACGTTGTTCCGTTCGGCGGTGAAGTAAAACACGTTCGCATGCAGCGGTGTCTTGTTTCGGTTGAGATGCTCGACGAACGCCCGGATCCCGCCCTCGTACTCGAACACGTCTTCTTTGTCGTTGCGTTCGTCACGCAGGTGAATGCGCACCCCGGAGTTCAGGAAGGACAACTCGCGCAGGCGCTTAGCGAGAATGTCGTAGTGAAACTCGGTATCCGTAAAGATGACCGGACTGGGATGGAATCTGACCTTGGTGCCGGTCTTGTCGCTTTCACCAACGACGGCCAGAGGGGCCTCCGGCACGCCGAGGTGATAGGTCTGGCTGTGCTGCGCACCGTCTCTCCAGATGGTGAGTTCAAGCCTGTCGGACAAGGCATTGACCACCGAAACACCAACCCCGTGCAGGCCCCCGGAGACCTTATACGAGTTGTCGTCAAATTTGCCTCCGGCATGCAGCACAGTCATGATGACCTCAGCTGCTGACACACCCTCCTCTTCGTGGATGCCTACCGGTATGCCACGACCGTCGTCGCGGACGCTGACCGAGTTATCCGGATGGATCACAACCCGTATTTCATGGCAGTAGCCGGCCAACGCCTCGTCGATCGCGTTGTCTACGACCTCAAAAACCATATGGTGCAGGCCGGTGCCATCGTCCGTGTCACCGATGTACATGCCAGGTCGCTTGCGGACCGCATCCAGTCCTTTCAGGACCTTGATGGAAGATGTGTCGTAACTGCTGGTCTTTGGTGTTTCGGTCATGCTGCGCTATGCGAGAAGTGGGAGGTGGAACTCAAGCTCGACATTATACATGTTTAGTGGGGATTATCGGTCAGCAAGCGACCGTACGACGGCATTGGGGCTGTCCTTGATCACCCTATTCCGACGGGGCTGCAGGAGAAAACAGCGCGCCATGTTTCACGTGGAACATCGTCGCGGCTTCATCAGCGGGTGGCTCGAGCAGGTTTGAATCAATCAGGGTCACGAAGGCCTGGCATTCCCTTCGATGGATCTCGCTAAGAATTCGTTGCCGGTTATGTCGATCGAGTTCTGCGCCCAGATCATCAAGCAGTAATACCGGTGCATTGCCGGTCTTCGCAATGACCAGATCCATAAGAGCCAGATTCAACGCCACCACCAGGATCTTCTGCTGGCCGCGCGAGAGCTTCTTCTCCGCCAGCGCCCCGTGGGAAAGGACCTCAAGCTCCGCTCGTTGTGGTCCGATGGTCGTAAATCCCATCCTCAGGTCCAGCTCCGTCTTCCTCTCAAGCTGTTCCCTAAGGGAATCTTCGCCCCCACTCCATCCCCTGCGGTAGCGGTAGTCAACATCGAAGCCAACGTCCCACTGACGAATGATTTCTGCCGTGCGGGTCAGCAAGTTCGCAGCGAAGGTCTCCCGGATCCTGCTCAAACTCGATGCCGCGGTGGCCAACGGCTTCACCCACAGTCTTACCGCGTCTTGCATGCCCTGACGAATGGCCGCGTTGCGTTGTTTTAGCGCGCGTTGAAATTCGGCCATAACACCGAGGTAGCAATGTTCCACGTGGAACATTCCCATATCGAGGAAACGCCGCCTTACATCCGGCCCCATTGCCAATAGTTGCTGCGGCTGGGAACCAATCCACTGCACCGGCAATGTCTCGGCCAGCACGGAGCGCTTTTTTATGTCCAATCCGTTCAACCGACACACAAAATCCCGCCGCTCACGTTTCACCCCAAGGATCGAACGCTTTTCGCCATCTCCGTGTTCAAGCTCAATGACTACCATCGTCGACGCGGCACCACCCCGAATCATCGGTCCCGCCTCCGGATGCCGGAAGGTTCTGCCACGACCCGCAAGGTAGATCGCCTCCAGAACAGACGTCTTGCCTGCACCATTGTCGCCGACGATGAGATTTAATCCCCTACCGGGAATCAACTTCATCTGCTCGATGACCCGCAGGTCATTTATCGCCAGTTGAGTAATCCACACGATCGCTAAGACTCACCGTTTGGCTTGTACGACGAAAAAGGGGCCGACCGGCCCCTTCTGTCTCTTCTCTCTGTGCTACGTTGCTACCCGAAGGATTCCTATAGCCGCATGGGCATGATCACATAACGACATTCCGCTGATCCCTTTTGTGTCATCAGGCTGCTCGAGTTTGAATCGATCACCGCCATCTCCACCTGCTCGGTGTCCAGGACGCCCAACACATCCAGCAGGTAGCCGACATTGAA
>JAJDNF010000036.1 GCA_022340805.1 Chromatiaceae bacterium | reverse complement strand
AGCGGGTTTTTCAGTCTCAAGTGGAAGACCCTGCTTGTGCTTAGTTTGGCACTTGTCATAGTGAATGCCGGGTTTGCATATCTGGTTTATGCCAAAGCGGCCGCTCAATTTGATGCAGCGCAGGCCAACAAGCGATTGACGCAGGCGCGAGAGTTCGAAGCGCTGATGTCCAAGGCGTTTGATTCTATGTCGATATTCGCGTCGTTCATTCCGCGCCTGTCGACCCCGCAGACCGGCAGCCTGCTGCAGCAGGAGCAGCACATTCTTGCGGCGCTTTCCGAACACGGCATGCTTTTGGACTTCGAGTGGGGCGTCGAGGGTGTGCACTTCTTCGCCGGAGACAGGATGGCACGGGCCGCTGTTTCCTGGCCCGATGGCCGCGAGGCGCCGCAGGTCGAGAGCCTTTTGCGACTCGTCCAGCGCGATGAGGCGCCCCACGGTAGGTTGGCCTGCGAGAAGCGCTGCATGCAACTTATTGTGGTGCCGGTCTTGCAACGGAGTCAGACGGTGGGCTTCCTGCTCGTTGAGCGGTCCATCGGTGACAGTTTGAAAGACTTCCATCTGTTTTCCGGGGCGGATATCGCGCTGCTTCGTCGCCCGTCCGCTGGCACCGATTCACCGGGCGCTGATGCTCAGTCCTGGAAGCGGGATCTGGTAGGGATCACGCACGAGGAGAGGGTTCTGCCTGTCCTTGACGCCCTGACTCATCAACTGAGCCAAGGTGTCCTTCCTGAGCATCCGTACCGAATCCCGGTAGGTGCCGAGTGGTATGAAGTCTTCGCCTCGCCAGTCGCGCTGTCCGAACCGGATGTGACAGCGTTGGTAGTCAATCGAGTGACGGGGCAGGTGCAGGCTATTCGTGAGGCCACGACCCACAGTTTTGTTCTCGGTCTGGCAGGACTGTTGTTTTCGGAAGTGATCCTCCTAGGGTTGATGTGGGGACCAATGCAACGAATTCAGGATGTTGTTTTCGCGTTGCCGCTGTTGGCGGAGCGGTCTCATTCGCGTCTGCGCAGAGAATTGCCGGACTTCCCGCGCGACGGCCTTCCTCGCGACGAGATAGATGTGATGGTCGATGCGATCAAAAGAGTGTCCGAAGGGATCGAGATGCTTGATGAGGCGAATGCAGCCGCGGGCGAGGCCCTGCGTGAGAGCGAGCAAAGTCTTCAGTTGGCCCAGGCGATGGCGCGTGTCGCAAGTTGGACCGGGCGTCCGGTCGAAGGGCGCTTCGATATCAGTCAGGGTGCAAGCCGGATTCACGGCCTGCTTGCGCACGTGAACACCTGGGCCGAGTTTCTCGCATTCGTCCACCCGGAGGACAAGCGCGCGGTACTGAAGGCGTGGCGCGGTGGACGACCCGGTGGAAGTATGGACGTGGAGTTCCGGCTGCTTATCGGGGAGAGGCAACTCGATATCCATGCAATTGCAGAATTCGATGTGGTGGGGGCGGAGAGAGCACTGCGTGCTGTGGGGATGATGCAGGACGTCAGCGAGGTGCGAACTGTCCAACGTGCTTTGGCGCGGCATCGCGATCACCTCGAGGCAGAAGTGCGCGAGCGCACCGGCGAGCTGGTCGCGGCGCGCAATCGGGCACAGAAGCAGGCGCAAACGAAGAGCCGCTTTCTCGCCGATATGAGTCACGAGATCCGCACGCCGCTGAACGCAGTCCTTGGGTTGGCGCAGGTTGGCCTGCAGCAGAGTCAGAACCGAAGGGTTGCGACCACCTTTGAACAGATCCTGGAAGCCGGGGAGCACCTGCTGAACATCGCCAATGACGTTCTGGATCTTTCGAAGATCGAGGCTGGCAAACTGGTAATTGAGGAGCAGCCTTTCAAATTACGCAAGGCGGTTCTGCAATCCGCGGCAATGCTTAAGCCGCGGATCGACCTCAAAGGTCTGGATATGCCAGTGGTCATAGCCGCGGATGTCCCCGAGCGCGTGATCGGTGATGGATTCCGACTGCAGCAGATACTCATCAATTTGTTGAGCAATGCCGTCAAGTTTACAGAGCATGGCCGCGTCACGCTGGATGTCAGCAGAGGTGGCGACAACTATTCATTCAAGGTAAAGGATACCGGCATCGGGATGTCTGCGGCGCAGATTGCCCGCTTGTTCAAGCCATTTGACCAGGGATCTGACCCATCTGGTCGCAACCGCGAGGGCACGGGACTGGGTCTAAGCATCAGCAATACACTGGCGATCTTGATGGGAGGCGACATTTTGGTGCACAGCGAATCGGGTGCCGGGAGCGAGTTCGAGTTACGGCTGCCGCTGCGGGAGGTGCAGGATTCAGTGGAGGTGCCTGTCGACGATCGGTTGCCTGTTGCGGGCCAGGGGACGCACCTGAACGGTGTGCGGGTACTTGTCGCAGATGATGCTCAGATCAATCTTACCGTTGTTGAATCCCTGCTTAGGGCCGAGGGTGCGGAGGTCACGACGGTGGGCAATGGCAAAGACGCTTTGACAGCGGTCCTGAATGGCGGCCAGGAGCGGTTTCACGTAGTGCTGATGGATGTGCAGATGCCGCAGATGGACGGAAGGCAGGCTACACGCAGCATGCGCAAGGCCGGCGCGCAGGTGCCGGTCATTGGCCTGACGGCGCATGTTTCGCCAGAGGAGCGAAAGGCATCGCTGGCTGCAGGCATGCACGATCAATTGGTGAAGCCGGTGATGCAGGACGTGTTGGTCCGCACGATTTTAAATTACGTGAGTGGTCATCGCTCCCCACCGCCTCTCAGGAAGTCATCCTTGCATTGAGGTTGGGACAGAATTGCCGGTTATCGGGAGTGAGGCTGGCGCGGAAGGGCCTCATCGCCAATTCGGCCCACGCAGATCAGAAGACCGTATAGCCATCAAATACCGGACCATCGACACACACGCGCTTCATGGCCGGGCCGCCCGGTGTGCTGACCTCGACGACGCAACCCGCGCAACCACCGACCGCGCAGGCCATGAATTCCTCCAGGGAGACCTGAACCGGAAGATCATATTCGCGGGCCAGATTCACCACCGCGCCGAGCATTGCGTGCGGACCGCAGGCGTATACACCGACCTCCGCACGTTCCCGGTCGCTCAAGCCATCCAGCCAATAGCGAGCCAGATCGGTGACGTACCCCTGGTGGCATCCGGCATAGCCCTGCAGGCTGGCCAGGCGGCTGGGGATCTTCCAGTCTTCGAGTAGCGGCATCGCCGCAATCACGCCGTCGGGGAGGCCGGGCAGCGGGAACTGCGAGGGTCTGGCGGTGAACGGGAAGGGTACCTCGGAACCGAGCACCACGAAGGGCTTGCTGTCGCTGTATCTGAGCGACTCGGCGATGAAGATCATCGGTGGCATGCCCACGCCGCCGCCAATCAGCAGCGGGCGCCGCTCGCGGATCTCGAACGCGACACCGATAGGTCCCAGCACGCTGATCTGCTCGCCGCGGCGGCGCGCGGCAAGCAGCCGGGTACCGTCGCCGACGGCCTTGTAGAGGAAATCCACCCAGCCGTCTGCCGCCGATGCGCGCATGATCGAGATCGGGCGTCGCATCGGTCGCTGCGGGTCGACCGTGAGATGAGCGAACTGACCCGGCCTCGCCCGCCGGGCACAGCCGGGTGCCCGGACGCGCATCACGTATTGCTCGCCGGCATGCGGCTCGTGGCTCAGGATCTCGGCGTCTTCGACCAGGATCGTATCGCGGTGTGCTCTGTCCATCAGCGTTTATCCGTGGCTCGGTAGACCACGCGGCCGTTGAAGATGGTATGACTGATGCGCCCAGGAAAGTCCCAACCGTCGAAGGGTGTATTGCGTCCCTCGCTGAGCATGTCTGCCGAATCGAGCGTCCAGCGCTGCTCCGGCTCGAAGATGCATACGTCGGCAGGCGACCCGATGCCTAGGCGGCCGTATGGCAGGCCGAGTATGTCGGCTGGTCCCTGGGTGACCCGGGCCAGTGCGGTGGGTAGGTCGAGTACTTTTTCCTCTACCAGGCGCAAGGTTAGGCCGAGCAGTGTCTCAAGGCCCGAGATGCCGGCCTCGGTCTCGGGAAATGGACGCTGCTTGGCGTCGGGTTCATGAGGCTGGTGGTCCGAGCATATCGCGGTGATGGTTCCGTCGGCGACCGCGCGACGCAGCGCCTCGCGGTCGCTCAGGGTGCGGAACGGCGGTGATACATGGCACTCGGCGTCGAAGCCGTCGACGTCCATATCGGTCAGGTGCAACTGGTGCGCGGCGACGTCGGCAGTGACCAGGATCCCCGACGCCTGTGCCTCGCGGATCATGCGTGCCGCGGTCTGCGTGGACAGGTTGCGGAAATGCACCTTGGCCTGGGTGTGTTGGGCGAGCGCCAGGTCGCGTGCGACTGCAACGCTTTCTGCCGCCGATGGTATGCCGGGCAGGCCCAACCGCGTCGAGACGACACCTTCGTGGACGCAGCCGCCGGCGCGCAGATGGCGATCCTCGGAGCGCAGGAAGACCGTGAGGCCGAACGTGGCGGCGTACTCAAGCGCTCGCCGCTCCACCAGCGTCGAGGCCAGTGGGTAGTGGGCGTTGCTGACCGCGACACATCCGGTCTGCTTCAGCGCCGCCATCTCGGAAAGGTGCTCGCCGTTCAGTCCGCGGGTGAGGGCACCGGTGGCAAGGATCCTGGCCTGGGCGAGCTTACGCGCCATGCGATGAATCAACTCGACCACGGCCGCGTTGTCGATCACCGGATTAGTGTCCGGGGTGCACAACAGCGTCGTGATACCGCTGCGCGCGGCGGCCGCTGCCTCGCTGGCCAGGGTCGCCTTGTGTTCATAGCCGGGCTCGCGCAGGCTGGCGGCGAGGTCGACCAGTCCGGGGCAGATCACCTGGTTGCGCGCATCGATGATCTCGTCAGCGGCGAACTCCGCGGGCGCGTCGCCAACCGCGACCACGACCTCACCGTCGATGTGCAGATCGAGTCGATCGTCGATGCCGTGTGCAGGGTCTATCAGACGACCGTTGATGATGCTGATGCTCATGCCTCAGTCCCCAAGTCGGCCTGTGACTGCATGGCCATCGACATCACGGCCATTCGCACCGCTATGCCATAGCTGACCTGCTGGAGAATCACCGACCGGGGACCGTCGGCAACCGCCGAGTCCATCTCGATCCCGCGGTTTATTGGCCCGGGGTGCATCACGATCGCGTCGGGCTTGGCATTTTCAAGGCGCTCGTCGGTCAGCCCGTAGAGGCGGAAATATTCATGCTCATTGGGCAGCAGGGCGCCGTCCATACGCTCGTTCTGCAGGCGCAGCATGATCACCACGTCGACGTCCCGAATGCCTTCGGCGAGGTCATGGTAAACGTGTACCCCGAGCGAGCGCGCCTCGGTGGGCAGCAGGGTGCGCGGGCCGACGATGCGAACTTCGCTTACCCCCAGGGTATTGAGGGCCAGGATCTGTGACCGGGCGACGCGTGAATGCAGCACGTCGCCGACGATTGCCACACGCAGCGGGGTGAAGTCACCCTTGTGCTTGCGGATGGTGAACATGTCGAGCATCGCCTGGGTGGGATGCGCATGCCGGCCGTCCCCTGCGTTGATCACGCTGACTCGCGGCGACGCATGCTCGGCAATGAAGTGGGCGGCACCAGATTGTGCATGGCGCACCACGAACATGTCCGAGTGCATCGCCTCGATGTTGCGCAGCGTGTCGAGCAGGGTCTCACCCTTGGTGGTCGCCGAGGTGCTGATGTTGAAGTTGATGACGTCTGCAGACAGTAGCTTGGCGGCGAGTTCGAATGTCGTGCGCGTGCGCGTGCTGTTCTCGAAGAACAGATTGGTAATGATCCGGCCGCGCAGCAGCGGGACCTTTTTCACCGGTCGGCCGGGCAGTGTGGCAAAAGATTCGGCGGTGTCGAGGATTTGTAGCAGCAACTCGCGGCTCAGCCCATCGATGGTCAGGAAGTGACGCAGGCGGCCGTGTTCGTTGAGCTGCAGATTTTGCGATCGCTGGGTTGACATCGCGCGTTATTGTACAGCTGTGCCTATCGCCCTGTCCGCGGGCCGTGGAAAATCTCCAGACTCAGTGGATCGGGGCCATTCAGCTTGATGCGGTCGTTCAGGCCCAGCGGCGGGCTCAGCCCGATCACGTCCGGCTGGATCGGCAGCTCGCGTCCGCTGCGCTCGATCAGGGTCACCAGCGTGATGCTGGCCGGCCGGCCGAAGTCGAAGATCTCGTTCATCGCCGCGCGGATGGTGCGCCCGGTGTGCAACACGTCATCGATCAGGACGATGTTGCGGCCATCGACATCGAAATCGATCTTCGATGGCCGGACTTGGGGATTCACGCCTATCTGTGTGAAGTCGTCGCGGTAGAAGCTGATATCCAGCAGACCGCTCGGCTGTCCCAAGTTGAGCATGGTATTCATATACTCTGCGATCCATGCCCCCCCGGTATGGATGCCAATCATGGCTGGATCTCCGAGCGCGCGGTCACGCAGGCGGTTACGCAGTACCTCGGCCATTCCGCGAATCAGGTCGAGGATGGCATCGTGCTTCATAAACAAGGTGCTTTCAGTCATTGAGCCAGGTTTCCAGGATCAGTTTGGCGGCGTAAGAGTCTACCCTGGTCTGGTCCTTTCCCGCCTCTTTGCCGAGGCGGCTCCACGCCTCGCGGCTGGTCAGGCGCTCGTCCACCAAGTGCACCGGCAGATGGAAACGGCCGTGCAACTGGCGTGCAAAGCGCTTCGCGCCCTCGGCATTGCTGGCCTCGCGGTCGTTCATCTGGAAAGGGTGGCCGACCACCAGGCTTTCCGGACGCCACTCCTCGAGCAGGCGTCCGATACGCGCCCAGTCGGGCCTGCGGTTGACCATCGGGAGGGTCTCGAGGGGGGTGGCGGTGCCGGTGAGCGGTTGCCCCACGGCAACCCCGATCTTGTGCGTGCCGTAGTCGAAACCCAGCAACACGCCCATCAGGCGTGTCCGGCCTCACCGCTCAGCAGATTGACGTCGATGCCGAGCAGCCGCGCCGCGGCCTCCCAACGCTGCTCGGCCGGCAGCTCGAACAGAATCGATTGATCTGCCGGACCGCTGAGCCAGGCGTTCTCCTGCAGTTCTCGCTCCAGTTGACCGGCGCCCCAGCCGGCATAACCAAGTGCGACCAAGGCCTGCGCCGGCCCGTCGCCGCGCGCCATGGCTTCCAGGATATCGCGGGAGGTCGTGATGCTGATGTCCGCATTGACCGCCAAGGTTGAGCCCCAGGGCTCGGTACGGGTATGCAGCACAAAGCCGCGTTCCTCTTCCACCGGACCCCCGAGGTACACGATTTGCTCGCCTGCCTCACCGAGGCCGCCCTCGATCTGCATGTGCCTGAGGACATCGACGAGTCGTAGATCGGTGGGTCGGTTCAGGACAATACCCATCGCACCGTGATCACCATGCTCGCAGATATAGGTCACCGTGCGGGCGAAATTCGGATCCTGCAGGTTCGGCATGGCGATCAGTAATTGGTTTTTCAGCGACGCGGTCTGGTTCATGACAAAAGTATCGTGCGCGGGTTGTCACACAGCAAGTGGGGGTTCAATTCGAGGAAAACAAGGTGTCGCCGTCCAGAAACTGCCAGGTCCGGGTTATATCGAGGATGTCCACCTGCTGACGGATTTCCGGCGGGAAGGGGGCAAAAGGTGCCGACAAGCGCACGATCCGTACGGCGGCATCATCCAGCAGCTTGTGCCCGGATGAACGCACCACGCGGACCCGCTCGATGCTGCCGTCGGCGCGCACCGCGACGTGCATCAGCAGGTTGCCATGCAACCTTCGACGTTTCGCCTCGTCCGGGTAGTTCAGGTTGCCGATCTTTTCTACCTTGCTGCGCCAGGCCTCGAGATAGGCGGCGTACTGGTACTCCTGGGTACTCGCGTTGACCGCCTTGCGTCGCTCCTGGCGCGAGGCTGACAGGTTGCGTCTGTCCAGTTCGGCGGTCAGCCTGTCGATTTCCAGTTGGGTGCTGGCCAGCAACTGACTCAGTTTGGCGCGCGGTTTGGCCTGTACGGTCGGTTTGGGCGGCGACGTAGGTACGGCGCGTGGCGCCTCGGTGGTGGCGATGATCTCGGGTTTCGGCTTCTGTTCGGGTTCGGCGGCGCCGGAGCGCTCCAGTTCCAGGGCCGGGTGCGGGATCGGGTCAGCCGAGGGGTTCCCCAGCGGACTGGTGCGCCGCTCCTTGATGGTCTTGTCGCCACCGCCCTCCTGGCTCTGCTGGGCCAGAAAGTCGGGGTTCTCCACCGGCTTTGGTTTGGTTTTGGGTTGCACCAGCGTGATGTCGAGGGTGCGCTCGGGTGACGGTGGTTTCTCGCGCGTGACGTCGAAACTGACACTCAGGATCACGAAGGCATGCACGGCCAACGCGGCCACGAAGGCGAACCCAAAGGCATCGCCTGAGCGCTTGGTCGCCAGATTGCCTGTAATGTCCACGGTCGGTCGCGTCGCGGGTCCCTAGCTCAGCGGTTCGCTGATGATTATTTCCCGATTCTTGGCGTTCAGCTTAACACGGGCCTGCATGGCCGGGTTCATGTGGATGCGGCCTTGGTTGTCGGTCAGCATCACATAGCGTATGCCCATCTCTCTGGCCACCCGGTGCCAGTCATTGGGGCCGGCGACGAACAGGGCCGTCGCCGCAGCATCGGCCGTGGACGCGTCGGGATAGAGGACGGTTACCGACTGCGTTTGGTCGGCCGGATAGCCTGTCCGCGGATCGATGATGTCGTGGTATACCTTGCCCTCCCAGGAGAACTTGTGCCTGTCCGCGGTGACGGTAAAGGCGGCCTCGTTGCCCTCGATCTGCACCGTGGCGAGCACGCCGCCGACCTCGGCACCACGCACCGGGACGCTCCACGGGTGTCCGTCACGCGAACCGATAGCCCGCAGGCTGCTTTCGGCAGAGATACTCGCGCTCTTGATCCCCAGTTCCTGCAGCCTGGCAATGGCACGGTCGATCGCGAAGCCTCTCTGGATCGCGCGAAAGTCCAGCTTGACCATCTGATTGGACGAGGAGGCCCGGAATCCGTCGATCTTGATGTCGCGCATGCTGGGTTTCGCGCTGACGATCTGGTCAATAAGGTCCTGCGATGGTGGCCGCAGGCAATCGGCCGATCTGCCCTGGAAACCCCAGGCGCGGATCAGATGGCCGATCGCCGGATTGAACAGTTCACCGCTGCGCTCGGAAAGCGTCTTGGACAGCCGCAGCAGGGGCAGTACCGACGGTGGCGCCGCGAACGGGGCATCACTCTCGTTGAACAGGGCGTTCATTCGGGACACCGGGCTGGGGCCCCATGCGCGCCAAGCCTGCTCCATATAGAGCATATCGCCTGCCAGAATCTTAGTGATCTCGTCGGCGCGCTGCCGGTTGACGCCGATCAGTGTGATATCCATGGTGGTGTCGAAGGCGAAGATCCGGCCACGCGAGACCGGGTCCTGTGTGTCGCAACCGGCCAACCCCAGAGCTACCGTCAATCCGAGAAGGAGGCCGCAGAGCCGCGGCAAGGCAGGTGTTCTCATACTGCGAGTTTCTGCTCAATGCAATCCATCAATGTGGCGCTGATGTTCAGGCCGTATAGCTGATCGAGTTCGCGTATGCAGGTCGGGCTGGTAACGTTCACCTCGGTCAGGAAATCGCCGATGACGTCCAGACCGGCAAACAGGATCCCTTGTTCGCGCAGACGCGGGCCGACAGTCTCCACGATCTCACGGTCTTTGTCACTCAGTGGGACGCCTTTGCCGCTGCCGCCCGCGGCGAGATTGCCGCGGTTGTCGCCTGCGCTGGGGACCCGTGCCAGCGCATAGGGGACAGGTTCGCCGTCGACCACAATGATCCGCTTGTCGCCGTCACGGATCTCCGGGATGAATCGCTGCGCCATCGTGTAACGGGTTCCGTGGGTGGTAAGTGTCTCGATAATAACGTTGCGGTTCAGGTCACCCGCACGCACGCGAAAGATCGATGCGCCGCCCATGCCGTCGAGCGGCTTGAGGATCACGTCCTGGTGGGACTCGATGAACGCGGCGAGGTCGGCGTGCCGTCGGCTCACCAGGGTTGGTGGGCAGACCTCGGGGAACCAGGCCGTAAACAGCTTTTCGTTGGCATTGCGCAAGGCGCCCGGGCGGTTGACGATCAGGCTGCCGCGCGCCTCGGCCTGTTCCAGCAGATATGTGGTGTAAACGTACTCCATGTCGAACGGCGGATCCTTGCGCATCAGGACCACATCGAGCTCGTCGAGCGGTTGGGTGCGTGACTCGCCCAGGCTGAACCATTGTTCGCGGGCGTCGCGGACCTCGAGCGAGCGCATGTGTGCGATGCAGCGACCGTCGCGCAGCGCGAGGTCACCCTGCTCCATGTACCAGATCGGGCATCCGCGCCGCTGCCCCTCGAGCAGCATGGCGAACGTGCTGTCCTTGTGGACCTTGATCTTGGCGATTGGATCCATCACCACTCCGAGCGAGAAAGCCATTTACTGGGTGCCTCCAAAATGATCGGGGGTTCACATTTCTAATCTACGGCCGATAGCCATAGGGTCGACGCCTGAGTATTGTTGCAGACGCCCTGGGGTGCTTGCTATTTTCTCTTTGAAACACTGCCACTTAGCTCTTGTATGCTGTGGTGGACCGAGACGGTTGTGGCGTCAGGCGATTGTGCGGAGGAGCAATGAGCCGAACGACCCCTTCACCGTGTAGCAGAATGCCCCTATATCGATTTCTTCGCCACCTTTGCGGCGCGGCGCTGTTGTGCCTGTTGTCGCCATGGGTACAGGCTGCCGAAGACGCTTATCTGCAACAACTCAACAGGGAAGTCACTAAGGTCGAGGCCGCTCCGACCGATACACAGGGGGATGGTGGCGCTCTGGCGACGCAGAAGGAAGGGCCGCGCGCCGGGCAGGCCCTGGCCTCGCGCGCCGATTTTGAGGCATCGCTGAAGGACCAGCACGTGGGCACTTACAGCTTCTATCGCAGGTTGCCCGAACGCAGTCGCGAAGAGATTTTTCTCGATTACAGCGCAGGTGCCTCGATGGAGGATTTGCGCGGCAAGATCATAGACAGGTATTTGCATCCGTGATTTGGAACATTATTGCTGTAGTCCGTCGCCTTGCTCAAAGGTTTCCGGTGCGCTCTGCGCGGCGCATCGGATGGATCGCCGGCATAGCCTTTCTTTCGCTCGGTGCGAGCCATGCAGCGGATGAGGTAAGGGTTGGAGAGACCACGGATTTTATCCCGCTGGTCGAGGGTAAACCTTTCCTGCACGTCATCCATGAAGGTCGCTCGGTAAAAGTCCAGCGCGTCCAGGATCCGGACTACGAGCTCAAAGGGTATTTTGCCAAAACCGCGCGCAAGTGCCCGCCGTTTTGCATCCAGCCGATCGTCCCTGTGCCCGGTGTCGCGGTCATCGGTGAGGTCGAGATGTTCGACTTCATGGAAACCAAGTTGCGCGATGGCAGCGGGGTGCTGATCGACGCGCGCACTGAGTCCTGGCACCGCAAGGGTACGATTCCTGGATCAGTGAACTATCCTTTCACCCTGTTCGGCAAAGACCGGAACGACCCGGAACTGGTGGCGTTGCTTAAAATCCTGGGGGCCAAGGAACGCGGCGAGATTGGGGCGATCGAGGGACTCCTCGAGGACTGGGGTTGGGCCGATACCAGCAACAAGACCGACCTGTGGGATTTTACCGCGGCGAAGGACCTGGTGTTGTGGTGCAATGGGCCTTCCTGTGGGCAGTCGCCGCGCGCCATTCGGAGCCTGGCTAACCTGGGATATCCAAGCGAGAAAATCAAGTATTACCGGGGTGGCATGCAGATGTGGCAGCTCTGGGGGCTGACCACGGTGGTGCCACGCCAGTGACTCAAGCGATTCAGTATACAGAGGGGCAGCGTGTGAGCAGTGATGACGCAGTTAATATCGGTGGACTGAAGGTCATGGTGATCGACGACAGCAAGACGATTCGTCGCACCGCCGAGACTTTGCTGACCAAGGCAGGGTGCGAGGTTCTGACCGCTACGGATGGGTTTGAGGCGCTGTCGATCATTGCCGACAACCATCCCGATCTAATTTTCGTCGACATCATGATGCCGCGCCTCGATGGCTACCAGACCTGCGCCTTGATCAAGCACAACGAACTGTACCGGGATATCCCGGTGATCATGCTGTCGAGCAAGGATGGCCTGTTCGATCGGGCGCGCGGCCGGATCGTCGGCTCGGAGCAGTACCTGACCAAGCCGTTTACGCGCGACGAACTCCTTGGCGCGATTAAGAAGCACGCGGCTCGAGCCGCCTGATCTTCGCGGATCCGCTGACTGGAATAAACGAGACAAATGGCCAAGATTCTGATCGTCGACGATTCGCCCACCGAACTGCATGTGTTGGCAAAGATCCTTCAACAGGGCGGTCATGAGGCGCTGACTGCCTCGGATGGGGAGGCAGGTATCGCGGCCGCTAAGGCGCAGTCGCCCGATGCGATACTGATGGACGTAGTAATGCCCGGGATCAACGGGTTTCAGGCCACGCGCAAATTGAGTCGTGATCCGAAGACCCGGCACATCCCGGTACTGATGGTGACCACCAAGGACCAGGAGACTGACCGGGAGTGGGGCTTGCGGCAGGGCGCGAAAGGCTATCTGGTCAAACCAGTGGATGGTCGCGAACTGCTCTCGACACTGAAAGAACTGCTTACCTGAACGCTATGCTGCAACTCTTAGAAGATACCCTGTCGGCTGTTGATGTGCTCGGTGTGCTGAGCGATATCGAGCAGCGCAGCCGGGAGGCGGCCAAGCGCCTGCCGGAATCTGCTCCGGTGACGGATATCTGGAATGGCCTCGTATTCAGTGTTGCCGGCGTGCGCGTGACCGCGGCTATGAGTGAGGTGAGTGAGATGCTCCCGTATCAGGATCGGATCACGCGCGTGCCCGGTTCGAAGGCCTGGATGCTTGGTCTGGCCAACGTTCGCAGCAGTCTGCTGCCGGTGATCGACCTGCAGGTTTTTCTCGGCGCCAAGGCCGTGGTGCCTTCCAAGGCGAGCCGCATCCTTGTGTTGCGGCTGCGCGGACTGGTGGTGGGTCTGTTGGTTCCGTCGGTTCAGGGCATGCGCCACTTCAGTTTGAAGCAGCGCCTGCCGAATGCCCGAATGAAAGGTGTGCTCGGCGCATATGTGTACGAGGCATTCAGCGTCGACGGGGGTGTGTGGCCGGTGTTGAGCATGCATGCCCTGGCGGCGGATCCTGAATTTCGATCCGCGGCCGGGTGAGTCGGCATGCAAAGTCGATTGGGCAAGGGGCAAAAATGATTCGGACATATGGAGCTGCCATTCAGCGGAGTCTGCAGGGAAGTGCTGACACCGCTTGTCAAGACGTTCCCCGCTCGTTCGGATCCGATGGCGATGCGCTCAGTCCACAATTGTACCGACCAGCTGTTGCGGCGGCTGCCGGAGTCGTCTCGACGTTCCGCCAGAAACGTCCGTCGATCCAGAGTTCCGCTAAGGTCGTGCTAACTGTCTCAGGAAACGATTTATGAAGAGTACGGTCAAGAAGACTACAGAAGGCAACCGCACGATACCCCTGCTTACCGGGCTGCTGTTGATCACGATCGTCGGGGCCATCGCCGCGTTCGCCTACGTGTCGCGAATCGAGGGGCACGGCGAGCAGTACCTCGTGCGAGTGTCCGAACAGCAGGTGCTCGGCCAGAAGATCGCTAAATATGCCCTCGAGGCATCGGCCGGCAGTCAGACATCGTTCGGACGCTTGCGTCAGACCAGGGACCGATTCATCACGCTGATGGATGAACTTAAGAACGGCGCGCCGCAGGCCGGCCTGCCGGCCTCGCCAGAGGCCGTCGCGCAGCCTCTGCATGAAGTGGAGAACCGCTGGCTGGCCCTGCGCGCCTACGTCGATGAGATCCTGCTCAACCAGAACGCTATCCTGTCGATTCGCGAATTCGTCGAGGTGATCAACAACACCATACCGGGGTTGCAGAAGGTGTCGGAGGACGTCGTGCGCATCCTGGTCGGTTCCAAGGCCGACCAGCAGCAGGTGTACGTGGCCTCGCGCCAGCTCATGCTTGCGCAGCGTTTGCGCGACAACGTCAGTCGTGTCCTCGGCGGCGGTGCCGAGACGGCGGCCGCGATCGACCAGTTCAGTCAGGATACTGAGCGTTTCGGTCGCGTGCTGAATGGCATGTTGACCGGCGATACCGGCCTCAACGTCGAACGCATCGACAACCAAGAGGCCGAGGCGAAGCTCGCCGAGGCGGCCAAGTTGTTCCGCTCGATAAACGATCACGTCGCCGAGATTATCGAGACCGCACCCAATATTCTACCTGCGCTCGAAGCAACCGGCGAGGTCACGCCCACCTCTGATGCGCTCGACACGGCCACCTCAGCGCTGGCCGAGGCCTACAGCAGTGATCGCTACCTGGCAAAGATCGGGCCGGTTTCGGTCGGCCCCGCGCTGGTGACGGTGCTTGGCCTGCTGGCCACCGTGTTCCTGCTGCTGCTCGGACTCGCCTTGCTGCGCGAGGCTCGGGCACGGGCCCAGCAGTCTGATCAGCAGAACCTGCGCAACCAGGCCGCTATCCGCCGCCTGCTCGACGAGATGGTCGACCTCTCCGACGGAGACCTGACCATCGAGGCGACCGTTACCGAGGACATCACCGGAGCGATCGCCGACTCGGTGAACCAGGCTGTGGAGGAGATGCGCAGCCTGGTCACGACGATCAACGAGACCTCGGTGCGCGTATCCGCATCGGCTCAGGAGACCAGGGGTACCGCGTTGCGTCTCGAAGAGGCCTCTGACCACCAGCGGAACCAGATCGAGAAGGCCTCTGATACGGTGCGTACGATGGCCCAGGCGATGAGCGAGATGGCCGAGGAATCGAACAATTCGGCCGCCATCGCACAGCAATCAGTGGACATTGCGGCGGCCGGAGGCGCCACGGTGCGGCGTACGATCTCGGGCATGGACAATATCCGCGAGCAGATCCAGGAGACCTCGAAGCGGATCAAGCGCCTGGGCGAGAGCTCGCAGGAGATCGGCAACATCGTCGAACTGATCGAGGACATTGCTGACCAGACCAATATCCTCGCGCTGAATGCGGCCATGCAGGCGGCAATGGCGGGTGAGGCCGGGCGTGGTTTCGCCGTGGTGGCCGACGAGGTTCAGCGGCTCGCCGAGCGCTCGGCGAATGCGACCAAGCAGATTGATGCGTTGGTCAAGACGATTCAAGCCGATACCAACGAGGCAGTCAGCTCGATGGAATCGAGCACCTCCGAGGTGGTGAGTGGTGCTCAGCTGGCCGAGGACGCCGGCGAGGCCCTGCAGAGAATCGAGCAGGTCTCACAGGACATCGCCACGGTCACGCAGGCGATCGCCTCGCGGCTGCAGCAGCAGTCGCAAGAGGTGGGCTCGATCAACGACACGATGAACATCATCCAGGAGATCACCAGCCAGACCTCCGAGGGCACCGAGCAGACGACTCAATCGATTGAGACTCTTGCAAAGATGGCCGAGCAGCTGCGCCAGACGGTGGCGCGCTTCAAGCTGCCGGATGACGACGCAATGGTTGGCTGAGAAAGGACGACACCCGCATGCTCCCAGAACTGCGACAGGACCGAAGCGCACTCCGTTGGATCCGCGGCGAACTGGATCAGACCCTGCGCGAGGCCCGCACCTCGCTGGAGGATTTCGCCGAGGGTCAGCCGTCACGGCTGGATCAGTGTGTCGACCTGCTTCACCACGTGCATGGGGCACTGGAGATGGTCCAGGTCTATGGCGCGGCGATGCTGGCCGACGAGATGGAACAGCTGGCGCTCGCACTCTCGCAGGGGCAGGCCAAGCGCATCGAGCCGGCGGCCGAGGCATTGATGCTCGGCATGGTGCAACTGCCCGCCTATCTGGAGAAGATCGAGGGTGGTGGCGCCGATGTCCCGCTGGTCTTGCTTCCGCTGATGAACGACCTGCGCGCTGCACGCGAGGCCCCGCTGGTCTCCGAGACCTCGCTGTTTGCCCCCAAGCTGAACGCGGTAATCGCTGCGGAGACGGTGCGTCCAGGATCCGGCAACCGCGAGCTGCCGCATCTCATACACGTGCAGCGTAGTCGTTATCATCGTAGCCTGTTGAGCTGGATACGCGGCCAGGACGTGCCGGACTCGCTGGGCCAGATCCGCGACGTACTGGACGTGCTCAACAGTGCAGCGGGGACAGCCCGCTTGCGTCGCCTGCTGGATGCCGCCGAGGCTCTGGCCGTGGTGCTGACCGACGACAAGGAAGCTCCGGCGCTTGCGGTCAAGCCGCTGTTCGGCAAACTCGACCGCGTGTTCAAGCAGGTGATCGATCAGGGTGAGGAGTCGGCCATGCTCGATTTCCCGGTCGATCTGCTGAAGAACATGCTGTATTACATTGCGCGCTCAGATTCGACTGACCCTGCGGTAGTGGCGGTCAAACGTGCCGCCGATCTGGTCAACACCTTTCCCGAGCAGCAGGCGGAAGGAACTGCGCTCGGATCCCTCGGTGCGCCGGATCGCGAGCTCTTCGATGCCGTGGGTGAGGCCTTGGCACAGGATCTGCGCGATGTGAAGGACCAGCTCGACCTGTATATCCGTAGTGACCGCAGCCAGCTTGGCCGCCTCACGGGTCTCGCGCAACCGATTCAGCGCATCGGCGATACCCTCGGGATGGTGGGGCGCGGCGAGCTGCGCACCCGCCTGAAGCATCGTTGCGAGGCCCTGCGCGAGGCGGAGAAGTCTGGCACGCCGCTCAGTGACGAGCGCCTGATGGCCCTGGCCTCGGATCTGTTGTTCGTGGAGTCATCTTTGACCAGCCTTGGCTCGGACAGTGACCTCCTGGTCGATTTCGACGAGCCGATGGAAGGGGTCGTCTCTCAGTCGCTGTCGTATGGCGAGATGCAGCAGCACGTGCGGGCGGCGGTCGACGAGGCTCTGGTCGAGTTGGCCAAGATCAAGGACTCGATGCTCGAGTACCTGGACAAGCCCACCCATCCGGAACTCCTCAACGAGGTTCCCGCGCGCCTGCACATGGTTGCCGGTGTGCTGCAGATGCTGGAGCTGCCCGAGGCCGGTCGTCTATTGAACGAGTTGAAACCATACATCGCCGGGCTGGCAAGCGGTCAGATGCCGGTGCCCGACGCCGATCAGCGCGATGCGCTGGCTGACGTGGTGATCAGTGCCGAGCTGTACATGCAGTCGGCAATCGAACCGGGCAGTGACCGGTCCAAGCTGTTCAGCTACGCCGAGGCGGCACTGTGCCGGCTCGGGCTGCACCACGCGGAGGGCGAGCAGTCCGCCCCGCCGACGGTCGAGCAAACCGTGCCGGCAGAGGCCGGACAGCAGGCCATGGCCGAGGAGGCGCCGGTCGCTGAAGAACCGTCGTGGGCAGAGGCCGAAATCGGGGCAGACCAGCATCCGTTGCCGCCGGTAGCCGAGGTCGCGCAGCCGGCAATGCCAAGCGATTCGGCAGCGGAGCAGCCGATCGGCCAGAGCGCGGCAGACTCTGCGCCGCCAGCCGTCGTCGAAAGCGCGCAGGCCGAAGAGATCGACCCCGAGATCCTCGAGATCTTCAATGAGGAGGCGCGCGAGGAACTGCAGGTAATTCAGGACTGCTATCCGCGCTGGCGCGAAGCCCTGCAGGACCGCGATGCGCTGCTGACCATGCGCCGATCTTTCCACACCCTCAAGGGCAGCGGCAGGATCGTCCGTGCGCACAACATCGGCGAGTTCGCATGGTCGGTCGAGAACCTGCTGAACCGGGTCATCGACGGCACCATTGCCGCGTCACCAGCGGTACTCGGACTGATGGACGGGGCGGTCGCTGTGCTGCCGGCGCTGGTCGATGAGAGTGCGCAGCCCGGGCAACCCGGCACCGATGTGTCGGCGCTGTCCGAGCAGGCCTTTGCGCTGGCCTCCGGGACGGCTGCGGCGCAACCGTCCGCGGTGCCCGAGTCTGTCGCGGCTAAGCCCGAACCCGTCGAGCCGGGGCATCTCGAGTCGCAACTCGCTGAATCCGAGCCGGCCCAGTTGGCGGATGTCGAGGTGCCGGCCGAGGCAGCACCCGCTCAACCGCAGGCCGAAGAAGCGGCAAGTGCAGAGCTGATTCCGCCCGCGGTCCCCGTTGAACAGGAACCTGTGCTCGAGGAGCCCCCCGCGCTTGCCGAACAGGTCGCGGTCGAGGCGCCCCAGCCGGAATTGGCCGCACCAGCTGAAATCGTTCTGGAGCCGGCCACCGAATCCTCGGAACAGTTCGACGGCAACAATGGCGAGGAGGTCTTCGAAAAGGCCGCGCAGGGCGCCGAAGCGGTTGTGCTGGAATGGCCGGCAGAGGCTGTCGAGCCGCGGGCCGGGGCAGGGACCTTTACAGAGGCTAGCGCGGCAGTCGAAGAGGTGGCGAATCCGGGCAGCGTCGAGCAGGACACGGCGGACGAGTCGATCCTGACGGCAGCCGAGGTGCAGGATTCCGAATTCAGCGAGTTCGAATCGCCCTCGATGACCGCGGCCGATTCGAGCCTGAACGCGGTATTCATCAACGAGGCGCTCGGCCACCTCAACGTAATCGCAGATTTCATCGCACGCAGTGCTGCGCGCCATGACGGTATCGAGTTCGACGACGATGTGCGGCGTGCCATGCACACGCTGCGTGGCAGTTCGCGTGCAGCTGGCATGGCGCCGATGGCCGAGCTTGCAGAGGCGCTCGAGGAGCTTGGCAACGTCATGTATGGCCAGCATCGGCGTGCCGATGCCGGCACCCTAGACCTGCTCGGCCGCAGCCACCAGTTGCTGTCGGCGTTGTTGGCCTCGGTGGAGGATCCGCATCTCGAGGTGCCGGATTGGGAGCCGCTGCGCGATGAGGTCGCCGGTTGGGTGGGTCGAATTGCACACCCCGAACAGCAGGCACGGACGGGCGGTGAGGCGCAGTCGCTGGAGGTGTTCGATCAGGAATTGCTCGAGGTCTTCCTCGACGAGGCCAAGGAACTGCTCGAGGCCTTAGAGAAGGAGCTGGCCGATTGGGAAGTGGCTGTCGATGATCGGCGGCCTGTTGCGAAGCTGCAGCGCACCCTGCACACCATGAAGGGTGGGGCGCGCCTGGCCGGGGTGGCACCGGTCGGTGATCTCAGTCATGCGCTCGAGTCGGTGTTGGAGAGCGTGGTCGAGCAACGTCTCGAAGGAAATGGACGCCTCAAGCAGCTCGTGAGGCACGCAACCGACACCTTGGCCCAGGACATCGACCGATTGATCGGCGGTGACATGCCAGCCGCGCATCAGATCATGATCGAACGCCTGGAAAATGCTGCGCACGGCCGGGATTGGCAGGACGTCGCGGCCGACGAGACGGCCATGGAACCGCAGCCCCCGGCGATCGATCGAGAGCCCGCGATGGCTCCGCCCGAGCAGGCGGTGACGTCTGAGTTTCCGTCCGATGAAGATCTGGACGACGATTCCGAATTGCTTACCGACTCGCAGTTGATGACCGACTCGGAACTGCTCGGCGATTCCAGCTTCATGATCGAGGGTGCGGCGGATGGTGAGCAGGCGGCGCTCGGTGCCGTGGTTCACGAAGAGTCGAGCATCGTGCAGTTTCCAAGTGGTGAGCAGATCCTGGAGGGCGAAGGCTTCGTACCGCGCCGGCCGATCCCCGAAGAACCGCCGGCCCCGATCACTGGCAGCGAGCGGGTGCGTGTCGCCTCCGAGGCCCTCGACCATATGGTCAACAATGCCGGCGAGGTCAGTATCTATCGGGCACGTATCGAGCAGCAGAACAACAGCTTTGCGTTCAACCTCGGTGAGTTGCGCCAGACTATCGATCGCCTGCGCAGCCAGCTGCGCGGCCTCGAACTCGAGACCGAGGCCCAGATCCTGTCGCGGCATGAGCGTGAGGGTGAGGCGCGGGCCGATTTCGACCCGTTGGAAATGGATCGCTATTCGGCGATTCAGCAGCTGTCACGTGCGCTGTCCGAGACCGTCGAAGACCTGTCAAACCTCGGCCAGTCGCTGAACGATCTGAGCCGCGACACGGACACGCTGCTGCTGCAGCAGGCACGCGTGACCACCGACCTGCAGGACAGCCTGCTGCGCACCCGCATGGTCAAGTTTTCCAGCCGCGTCCCGCGCCTCGAACGCGTCGTGCGCCAGACCAGCCACAGCGTCGGCAAACAGGCGAATCTGGAAGTGATCGGCGGCGAGGAAGACATGGACCGCGCGATCCTCGAGCGCATGATGAGCCCGCTCGAGCACCTGCTCAGAAACGCGGTATCGCACGGCATCGAGGATGCCAATGCCCGCCTTGCCAACGGTAAGCGGCCTGAGGGCCTGATCACGCTGCAGCTGGCCCGAGAGGGAACCGATGTCGTGCTCACCCTCTCGGATGACGGCGCTGGCTTGGACCGTGCGCGCATCCGCGCCAAGGCCGTGGAACGCGGCCTGATCGACGCCGACGCCGCGATCGAGGACGACGACCTGTACCAAGTCATAATGCAGCCCGGATTCTCGACTGCGCAGGAGCTGTCACAGGTATCCGGTCGCGGTGTCGGGATGGACGTGGTGCTGACCGAGGTCAAGCAACTCGGCGGCACGCTGGAGATCGACTCCCAGCCGGGGCGCGGCACGAGTTTCACCATCCGCCTGCCGTTCACGCTGGCGATCACCGATGCATTGCTGGTCACAGTTGGCGAGGAGATCTTCGCCGTGCCGCACAGCAGCATGGACGGGGTGGTGCGCATCGCGACCGAAGAGTTGCGCGCCATCTACGCCGGTGAGCAGGAAGGCTTTCAGTATGGTGGACGCAATTACAGCGTACGCTACCTCGGCAGCATGCTGGGCAGCCAGGCCCCGCATCTCACTGATGGCGTTCGCTGGCTGCCGCTGCTGCTGGTGCGCTCGGGCGAGCACCGGGTGGCCATCCAGGTGGACGGTCTGCTCGGTAACCGGCAGATCGTCGTCAAATCGATCGGTGCGCAGTTGAGTACGGTGCGTTGGTTCACCGGTGGCACCATCCTGGCAGATGGCCAGATAGCACTGATCCTGGACACTAACAGCCTGGTCCGCATCGACAGTACACAGCAGCCGACGGCCAAGCTAGAGTCTGTCGCCCCAATGAGCAAGGGTGTGTCGGTAATGGTGGTCGACGATTCGATCACCGTTCGCAAGGTTACCAGTCGCCTGCTGGAGCGCCACAACATGCACGTGGTGACCGCAAAGGACGGTGTAGACGCGGTGACCTTGTTGCAGGAGCAGCGCCCGGACGTGATGCTGCTGGACATCGAGATGCCGCGTATGGACGGCTACGAGCTGGCGCGGCATATGCGCAGCACGCCTGAACTCAAAGATATCCCGATCATCATGATCACCTCGCGGACCGGCGACAAACACCGTAACCGCGCGCTCGAACTGGGTGTCAAGCGTTACCTCGGCAAGCCCTACCAGGAGGCCGAGCTTCTCGAAAACATCTATACAGTGCTCGCGGATGCGGCGCTGTGAGGCGGATCGATAGCGAAATCCGCTGTATGTTGATCCCGATGCGTGAGGGTCGCCTGCTGCTGCCCAACGCCACGGTCGCCGAGATTATCGGTTACCGTGAACCCGACCCGGTCGCCGATGCCCCGACCTGGCTGAAGGGTAGGGTGAACTGGCACCAGCGCGATATCCTGGTGATTGATTTCGAACGCATGCTGGGGCGTCCGGACATTGGTGCCGGCATCCGGCAGCGCATCGCGGTCTGCTACGCGCTAGACCCGGAACGGGGCTGGCCGTTGCTGGGGCTCGTGGCGCAGGGAATTCCGCGCCTATTGCGCGTCAATCGCGAGGCCGTCGAGTCGGCGCATAGCGGGACGCATGGCGAGTCGCCGGTGCGGATGACTTTGTCGGTTGCGGGTGAGGAACTGATGGTGCCCGACATCGACTACCTGCAGGCGCAGCTCCCGGCCCCCTGATCGTGCTGCGGGGCGTTCAGCGAAAATCACCCCAAAGGGCCTGGATGGCGGCGATAGCCGCGAGCGGTGCGGTCTCGGTGCGCAGCACGCGTGGCCCAAGTCGGACGCCCCGGAAGCCGCTGGCCAGCGCCATCGCACGTTCTTCCTCGCTCAATCCCCCCTCCGGGCCGACCAACAGCTTGAGTGAGCTACCTGGATGCGGCACGCTGGCCAGCGTGTCGGCTGCCCGGTGGTACAGCATCAGGCCATCGCGCTGAGTTGCCAGCCAGTCGCCGAGTGTGGCGGACGGATGCAGGGTCGGCATCCGGCTGCGTCCGCTCTGTTCGCAGGCACTGACTAGGACACCCTGCCAATGCGCCATACGCTTGGCCTGGCGCTCGGCCCGGAGCTGCACGACACCGCGTTCGGTCAGCAGCGGCGTGATTGCGAACACACCAAGCTCCACCGATTTCTGGATCGCGAAATCCATGCGTTCGCCGCGCGAGATACCGACGCCCAAATGGATTTGCAGGGCGGCGGGCGGTTCCGCTGGCTGGGCCTGCCCAAGCTGCGCCACGCAGGCCTTGCGGTCACAGCGTGTCAGCACCGCTTCGACATCGATCCCGTCGCCGTTGAACAGCACGATCGATTGACCCGGACGCAGGCGCAGCACCTGGCTGACGTAACGCAAGGCGCGTTCGTCGAGTTCGGCCGCGCTGCCTGGACGCAGATCGCGTTCGATGAAGATGCGTGGGATACGCATGCCGAGTGGAGCCTTCGGATCGCCTGGTGATAGAGCGCGTTGCCGGCGGACCACGCTAGCCAAGCGATCCGGCGAGGCCAAGGTTGTCCCACACCGCCAGCGTCGGCTCGGCCTGGTTCATGGTATAGAAATGCAGTCCGGGTGCACCCATGTCGAGCAGTTGTCGACAAAGCCGCGTGACCACTTCCGTACCTAGCTTGCGGATCGCATCGGTATCGTCGCCATAGCCCTCGAGGCGCTTGCGCAGCCACCGCGGTATCTCTGCGCCGCAGGCATCGGAGAAACGTACCAGATTGCTGAAGTTGGTGATCGGCATGATGCCCGGCACGATCGGGATGTCGATGCCGCGCTTTGCGCAGGCATCCACGAATGCCGCGTACGCGTCGGCATTGTAGAAGTACTGGGTGATCGCCGAATCGGCCCCGGCCTCGACCTTGAGCCTGAAGTTGTCCAGGTCGCGGCTGAAGCTGGGTGCCTGCGGATGCATCTCCGGATAGGCGGCCACCTCTATGCGAAAGGCCCGGTCGAAGTGCGTGCGGATCAGCGCAACGAGCTCGTTGGCGTGATTGAGATCGCCGATTGCACCGCGGCCGGCGCCAGATGGCAAGTCGCCGCGCAGGGCGACGATTTGGTCGATGCCCTGGGATGCATAACGTCGAAGAATATCGAGCAGCTCATCACGCGTGCTGCCAACGCATGACAGATGCGGGGCGACATCTATGCCCTGATCCTTGATCCAGTCGACGGTTGCGAAGGTGTTGGTCTGGGTCGAGCCGCCGGCACCGTAGGTCACCGAGAAGAACGCCGGGTTGCGTGAGTTCAGTGTGGTCACTGCCTCACGCAGATTGGCAATGCCTTTCTCGGTCTTCGGAGGGAACAGCTCGAAGCTGAAGATTCTGTCTTTCGTATTCATCTCTATGCCGTGCCGCCGCGCATATCACAGGGAACCCGCGGGGCTGGTGCCCCGGGTTCTCTGTGCCTGCACGGTCCTGGATCAGTAACGATAATGATCGGCCTTGTAGGGACCCTCGACCGGTACACCGATATAGTCGGCCTGGTCCTGGCTCAGTACGGTGAGCCTGGCGCCGATCTTCTGCAGGTGCAGTCGCGCGACCTCCTCGTCGAGGGCCTTGGGCAGCACATAGACGCCGATGGGGTACTGGTCGCGCTTGGCGAACAGCTCTATCTGCGCAAGCACCTGGTTGGTGAACGAGGCGGACATCACGAAGCTCGGGTGGCCCGTGGCGCATCCCAGGTTCACCAGCCGCCCCTCGGCCAGCAGGATGATGCGCTTGCCATCCGGGAAGATGATGTGATCGACCTGCGGCTTGATGTTTTCCCACTGGTATTTCTTGACGCTGGCGATATCGATCTCATTGTCGAAGTGACCGATGTTGCAAACGATTGCCTCGTCTTTCATCGCGGCCATGTGCTCGTGGCGGATGATGTTTTTGTTGCCAGTGGTGGTGACGAAGATGTCCGCGACCGGTGCGGCGTCTTCCACTGTGACTACGCGGTAGCCCTCCATCGCCGCCTGCAGGGCACAGATCGGGTCGATCTCGGTAATCCACACGGTCGCGCCGAGGCCGCGCAGCGACTGGGCTGAACCCTTGCCGACGTCGCCGTAACCGCACACCAGCGCGATCTTGCCGGCGATCATCACATCGGTGGCGCGCTTGATGCCGTCGACCAGTGACTCGCGACAGCCGTACAGGTTGTCGAACTTGGACTTGGTGACCGAGTCGTTAACGTTCATCGCAGGAAACAGCAGTTCGCCGTGCTTCATCATTTCATACAGACGATGCACGCCGGTGGTGGTCTCCTCGGTCACGCCACGGATCGACTCGGCCATCTTTTGATAGCGCCTTGGGTCTTCGGCCAGGCTGCGCTTGAGCACGCCGAGGATGACCTGCCATTCCTCCGGATCGTCAGCCTTGGGTTCCGGAACGGCGCCGGCCTTGGCGTATTGCACCCCTTTGTGTACCAGCAGTGTCGCATCGCCGCCGTCATCGAGGATCATGTTGGGCAGCTCACCGTTTGGCCAGTTCAGCACCTGCTCGGTGCACCACCAGTATTCCTCCAGCGTCTCGCCCTTCCAGGCATAGACCGGGATGCCGACGGCGGCGATCGCGGCGGCGGCGTGATCCTGGGTGGAGAAGATGTTGCAAGAGCACCAGCGCACCTGCGCGCCGAGTTCGATCAGGGTCTCGATCAGCACTGCGGTCTGGATGGTCATGTGCAGCGAGCCGGTGATGCGCGCGCCCTTGAGTGGCTTGTCGCGGCCGTATTTCTCGCGCAGCGCCATCAGGCCGGGCATCTCGGTCTCGGCGATGCGCATCTCTTTGCGGCCCCATTCGGCCAGCGACATGTCGGCAACTTTGTAATCGGTGAACTCACTCATGGTTGTTGACTCCTGTTCAATAAACGTGAGTGAGCGCCGTTTGCTATCGCTGTATCCGCCGCCGAGCCTGGCCTGATTTTCATCAGGTTGCAGCGCCCCTCGGGGAGGAATTGTGGTCTCCCTGGTGGCGTGGCAGTGCCGTGAAACTCGAGCCCGGTGACCTGGGAGAGAGCGAGATTTTACACATCTGTGCCGCAGAGTGGGGTTTTGACCATGTGATTTGGGGTATTGAGCCGGCACGGGTCAGAAAAAGTGCGGGCCGGGGGGGCGGAGTGGCAAAAAACTACTGCCCGGGGCCGGGTTTATGCGCTATTTTCCAGGACAGCCGCTCAAGACGGCACATAGCCAGACCCCGCTGAACGGGGCGCGCACCAAATCAGGAGGAATCTATGGCAGAACCAGGTGTGGTCCGCCCGGAAGGGACTGACCCTCAGATTGAACCACTTTTTTACCCGTCGAACCGGCTCGGGCTGGATGCGCCGCTGCGCTGGCTCCGGCTGGGTTGGCGAGACCTAAACCGTGCCCGAGCGCAGAGTCTCACTTACGGCATCGGGCTTGCGGTGTTCGCCTACGTGGTCACTGCGCTGGCCTGGGCAGGGGGCAATGTGGTGGCGCTGTTCACGCTCGGCATGGCCTTCATCCTGGCCGGGCCGGTACTGGCCTTCGGTTTGTATTCGATCAGTCGACAGCTCGAACAGGGGCGCGAGCCGCGACTGGGCATGTGCTGGACCGAGAGCCGCAACCATCTGCGCAACGAGCTTCTGTTCGCACTGGTCATGCTGGTCGTGCTGCTGGTTTGGGCGCGCGCGGCCTCGATGGTGCATGTGTTTTTCCCGATCGGTGAAGACTTGGGCGTGCTGGGCTGGGTCGAGTTCCTCGCAGTCGGCAGCGCGGTGGGTTCGATATTCGCGACCATCGTGTTCTCGGCCAGTGTGGTCGCGCTGCCGATGATGCTCGACCGCGGGACCGATGCGATCACCAGCGCGCTGACCAGTGTGGCCGCGGTGGTGCAGAACAAGGGCGTGATGGTCCTGTGGGGCGCGCTGATCGTGGGCCTGGTGCTGGTCGGCTTCGCCACCGCCTACATCGGTCTGGTGATCGTCCTGCCGTTGATCGGCCATGCCACTTGGCACGCCTATCGCGAGACGGTCAAGGCGGACTGAGAACCAGGGTCGCGCCGGCCGGCGATGCAGTGATCGCGACCATCTTGCCGGGGATGTCTTCCCCAGCAACAAAAAAGCCGACCCGCCGGGTCGGCTTTTTTGCGTGCACGCGCACCCGGTCAGATACCGGCGGCCTCGCGCAGTTCGTCGGCCCTGTCGGTGACTTCCCAGGTGAAGCCCTCGTGTTCACGGCCGAAGTGGCCGTAGGCAGCCGTCTTGCGGTACTTGATCTGTTTCGCGTTGAGCAGGTCGAGCATGCGCAGGATACCGTAGGGGCGCAGGTCGAAGTGCTCGCGGACCAGCTCGGTGATGCGTTCGTCGGTGACGCTGCCGGTGCCGAAGGTGTCGACCATGATCGAGGTCGGTTCGGCCACGCCGATCGCGTACGAGACCTGAATCTCACACTTGTCGGCCAGACCGGCGGCGACGATGTTCTTGGCCACGTAGCGGCCGGCGTAGGCGGCCGAGCGATCGACCTTGGACGGATCCTTGCCGGAGAAGGCGCCGCCACCGTGGCGCGCTGCACCGCCGTAGGTGTCGACGATGATCTTGCGCCCGGTCAGGCCGGCGTCTCCCATCGGCCCGCCGATCACGAAGCTGCCGGTCGGATTGATGTGAAAACGGGTGTCTTTGGTCAGTAGTCCGGTCGGGTCCAGGATCGGCTTGATGATCTCATCCATCACCGCCTCCTGCAGCGCCGCGCCGCTGAACTCGGCTGCGTGCTGGGTCGACAGTACTACGGCATCGATTGCAACCGGTTTGCCGCCGACGTAATGCAGGCTGACCTGCGACTTCGCGTCCGGGCGCAGCAGCGGCAGTATGCCCTTCTTGCGCACCTCGGCCTGACGCTCGACCAGGCGGTGGGCATACAGGATGGCGGCAGGCATCAGCACCTCGGTCTCGTTGGTCGCGTAGCCGAACATCAGCCCCTGGTCCCCGGCGCCCTGGTCTTCCGGCCTGGCGCGGTCCACGCCCTGGTTGATGTCATGCGACTGCACGCCGATCGCGGTCAGCACCGCGCAGGTATTGCCGTCGAAGCCCATATCGGAGCTGACGTAGCCGATGTCGTTGATGGTCTGGCGGATGATCTGCTCGTAGTCGGGCTTCGCTCTGGTGGTTATCTCGCCGGCAATGACCGCCATGCCGGTCTTGAAAAGGGTCTCGCAGGCAACGCGGGCGTGCGGGTCTTCGGCCAGGATCGCGTCCAATATGGCGTCAGAGACCTGGTCCGCCATTTTGTCCGGATGGCCCTCGGAGACCGACTCCGAGGTGAAGATGAAATTACGGGACATCGCTTACTCCTGCTGTTTTCAAAGACGTAGCGGCGTTTCTGTGTCGAGCACGCTGGGGCGCGCGATTTTACACGGTTGAGGCATATTCCGCATTCTGGAAGAATGACGCGCTGCGGGAACGGGATTAAGAGGACTAGCCAATGGTTTCATTGCAGACGCCGGTATGTGAGTTCGGCAAGCCGGCACCGGACTTTAACCTTCCGGGTGTCGATGGACGTGACTGGTCCCGCGATCAGTGCATGGGCGAGAAGGGACTGCTGGTGATGTTCATCTGCAATCATTGCCCGTACGTGAAGGCCGTGATCGATCGCATCGTGCGCGATGCCGTCGACCTCAAGGCGCTGGGTGTGAACTGTGTCGCGATCATGTCCAACGATCCCACCGACTATCCCGAGGACTCGTTTGACAACATGCAGCGCCTGGCCGCGAGCAAGGGATTCCCGTTCCCTTACCTGATTGACCGCACGCAGGACGTCGCCAGGGCCTACGGCGCCGTCTGCACCCCGGACTTCTTCGGCTACAATGCCGCCGGCGGCCTGCAATATCGCGGGCAACTCGATGCGAGCCGTAAAGAGACCGCCCCGGCGGACACCCGGCGCGACCTTTTCGAGGCGATGAAGCAGGTCGCGGAGACCGGAAAAGGACCCTCCGAGCAGATCCCGAGCATGGGCTGCTCAATCAAGTGGATCGGATGATCCAATAATATTCCTATACAAAACAGCCGCTTGCGACTCTATGAGGCGCTGATTTCCTGCGCTTATAGGTGTATTTGAATATTCGGGGAATCCCTTCTTGCCCCTGTTCCAGTGACTAGGTGAGAATACCCGACCTTTTTATGGTCATCGGGCCGGGGTTGCGTCGGAGGCAGAACGACGCCGTCGCGCAGGTGCAACACACCACCGCCACTCGCTTCGCCAAGGCACGGCAGGCCTGGCATTAAAACGAATCAGTTCGCCCCGGGCTGCGGTCCGGGGGCGGAGAATTCTTAGTCTTTGACAGGAGGGACTCATGTCCTCACGCAGAGAGCTTGCCAACGCGGTCCGCGCGTTGAGTATGGACGCTGTTCAGAAAGCCAATTCCGGTCATCCGGGCGCTCCGATGGGTATGGCGGATATCGCCGAGGTGCTGTGGAACGACCACATGAGGCACAATCCGGGCAATCCGCACTGGGCTGACCGTGACCGCTTCGTGCTGTCGAACGGCCATGGTTCGATGCTGATCTACTCCCTGCTGCACCTGACCGGGTATGAGCTGACCATCGACGACCTGAAGAACTTCCGTCAGCTGCACTCCAAGACCCCGGGTCATCCGGAGTACGGATATGCACCGGGCGTCGAGACCACCACCGGTCCGTTGGGTCAGGGCATCACCAACGCGGTCGGCATGGCGATCGCCGAGCGCGCGCTGGCCGCACAGTTCAATCGCGACGGCCACACGGTCGTCGACCACAACACCTATGTGTTCCTCGGCGACGGCTGCCTGATGGAGGGCATCTCGCACGAGGCCTGCTCGCTGGCCGGTACGCTCGGCCTGGGCAAACTGATCTGCTTCTGGGACGACAACGGCATCTCGATCGACGGTCACGTCGACGGCTGGTTCACCGACGACACGCCGAAGCGTTTCGAATCGTACGGCTGGCACGTAATCCCGGACGTCGACGGGCATGATCCGGCCGCGATCGCCAAGGCGCTGGAATTTGCCAAGGCAATGACCGACAAACCGACCATGATCTGCTGCAAGACCACGATCGGTTTTGGGTCGCCGAACAAGGCCGGCAGTCACGCCTGTCACGGCGCGCCGCTCGGCCAGGAAGAGATCAACCTGACTAAGGCCGCACTGGGTTGGGATCATGCGGCGTTCGAAGTTCCTGCCCATGTCTACAAGGGTTGGGATGCGAAGGAAAAGGGTGCCGCTGCAGAGGCCGCCTGGAACAAGAAGTTCGCCGCCTATGAAGCGGCTCACCCGGAGCTGGCAGCCGAGTTCAAACGCCGTATGGCCGGCGAACTGCCGGCCGACTGGACCGCCAAGGCGGACGCCTTTGTCGCGCAGTGCAACAGCGACGCCAAGTCGCCGGCCACGCGCCAGGCATCGCTGGCCTCGATCGAGGCCTACGCGGCGGCGCTGCCGGAACTGTTTGGCGGTTCGGCCGATCTGGGCTGCTCGAACCTGACCGAGTGGTCTGGCTACAAGCCGATGCGCGGCGACATGCCAGCCGCCAACTACGTGAACTACGGTGTGCGCGAGTTCGGCATGTCGGCGATCATGAATGGCATCGCGCTGCACGGTGGCTTCATCCCGTTCGGCGCGACCTTCCTGATGTTCTCGGAATACGCGCGCAACGCGATCCGCATGTCGGCACTGATGAAGATCCAGTCGATCTTCGTATTCACCCACGACTCCATCGGTCTGGGCGAAGACGGCCCGACCCACCAGGCGGTCGAGCAGATCCCGACCCTGCGCATGATCCCGCGGATGGATGTCTGGCGTCCCTGCGACACGGTCGAAACGGCGGTCGCGTGGCGCAAGGCGGTCGAGAAGCACAACGGTCCGACCTGCCTGATCTTCTCCCGCCAGGGCCTGCCGTTCCAGAGCCGTGATGCGGCGCAGATCGCCAACATCGACCGTGGCGGCTACGTGCTGCGCGACTGTGACGGCACGCCGGACGTGATCGTGATCGCGACCGGCTCCGAGGTCGGCATCGCGGTCGAGGCGGCCGCGGCCAGCAGCAAGAAGGTGCGCGTGGTCTCTATGCCATGCACCAGCGTGTTCGACGCGCAGGAAGCGGCCTACAAGGAATCGGTGCTGCCCGCGGCGGTCACCGCGCGTGTCGCGGTCGAGGCGGCCGTCACCGATGGCTGGTGGAAGTATGTCGGCAGCAGCGGCAAGGTGATCGGAATCGATACCTTCGGCGAGTCGGCACCGGCCGGCGAGCTGTTCAAACTGTTCGGCTTTACCGCGGAGAACGTCGGCAAGGCGATCGACGAGGTCGCGGGTTAAGCAAACCAATACAGGTGGCCGGTCAAGGCGAGCAGCGTCGGCCGGCCACCTCGTCTTTCATGCATTTGTAGAAACTGCATAACGTTCTGAGGAGATTCAAAATGGCTATCAAAGTAGGTATCAACGGATTTGGCCGCATCGGCCGTATGGCGTTCCGCGCGATTGCAAAGGATTTTCCCGGCATCGAGGTCGTCGGCATCAACGATCTGCTGGATCCGGACTACCTCGCCTACATGCTGAAGTACGACTCGGTACACGGCAACTTCCCCGGCGACATCGCGGTTGACGGCAACACGATGATTGTCAACGGCAAGAAGATCCGCCTGACCGCAGAGCGCGATCCGGCCAACCTGAAGTGGGGCGACGTCGGCGCCGACCTGGTCATCGAGTGTACCGGCTTCTTCCTGACCGAAGAGACCTGTCAGAAGCACATCGACGCGGGTGCCAAGAAGGTCGTGCAGAGCGCACCTTCGAAAGACGCTACCCCGATGTTCGTTTACGGCGTCAACCACAAGACCTACGCTGGACAGGCGATCGTTTCGGCCGCCTCCTGTACCACCAACTGCCTGGCGCCGGTATCCAAGGTGCTGAACGACAACTGGGGTATCAAGCGTGGCCTGATGACCACCGTGCATGCTGCAACCGCCACGCAGAAGACCGTCGATGGTCCGTCCATGAAAGACTGGCGCGGCGGCCGCGGCATCCTCGAGAACATCATTCCGTCTTCGACCGGTGCGGCCAAGGCCGTGGGCAAGGTGCTGCCCGAGTTGAACGGCAAGCTCACCGGCATGGCGTTCCGCGTACCGACCTCCGACGTGTCGGTCGTCGACCTGACCGTTGAGTTGAGCAAGGGCGCCAAGTACGACGAGATCTGCGCCGCGATGAAGTCGGCCTCGCAGTCGGGTGATCTGGCCGGCGTATTGGCCTATACCGACGAGAAGGTGGTCGCCACCGACTTCCGTGGTCGCAGCACGCCGTCGATCTTCGACGCCGAGGCCGGCATCCAGTTGGATCCGACCTTTGTCAAGGTTGTCGCCTGGTATGACAACGAGTACGGCTACACCTGCAACATGCTGCGCATGGTCGAGCACGTCTCGAAGTAATGCGGATCGGGCCGCAGCAGTCCTGTTGCTGCGGCCCATCCTGTTGCAACGCGTGAGTCTTGAGTTGTGGGTTTTGCCGGACGGGGCGCTCACTGCCGGTACGCAAAGTTCAAAACTCAACACTTAACATCCGGACCTGTTTAGGGAGTTCGTATCATGTCTTTCATCAAGCTCACCGACCTCGATCTCGCCGGCAAGCGCGTGCTCATTCGCGCCGATCTCAACGTGCCGGTCAAGGATGGCAAGGTTACCTCGGACGCACGCATCACTGCCTCCATGCCGACCATAGAGCACTGTGCGAAGGCCGGCGCCAAGGTGATGGTCATGTCGCATCGCGGCCGCCCGGAAGAGGGCAAGGCGGATGAAGAGAACTCCATGCAGCCGATCGCCGAGGACATGTCGGCCAAGCTCGGCAAGAGCGTCCGCCTGATCAAGGACTACATTGATGGCGGATTCGACGTCGCCGCCGGCGAGGTGGTGCTGCTCGAAAACGTGCGCTTCAACGCCGGCGAGAAGAAGGACAACGAGGGGTTGGCGAAGAAATACGCGGCCTTGTGTGACGTCTTCGTAATGGATGCCTTCGGTACCGCGCACCGCGCGCAGGCATCGACCCACGGCGTCGGCAAGTTTGCACCGGTGGCCTGCGCCGGCCTGTTGCTCGCCGAAGAACTCGACGCCCTGGGGAAGGCGCTGGCCAACCCGGCGCGTCCGATGGTCGCGATCGTGGGCGGCTCCAAGGTCTCGACCAAGCTGACCGTGCTTGAGGCACTGTCCGAAAAGGTCGACCAGCTGGTGGTCGGCGGCGGCATCGCCAACACCTTTCTCTTGGCGGCTGGCAAGAACGTTGGCAAGTCGCTGTGCGAGGCGGACCTGGTACCGACCGCTCAGGCCCTGATGAAGAAAATGCAGGCTCGTGGTGCCAATATCCCGATCGCTGTCGACGTGGTGGTCGGCAAGAATTTCGCCGAGAACGAACCGGCCGTGCTGAAAAGCGCGGACGACGTCACCGACGACGAGATGATTTTCGACATCGGCCCCAAGTCCGCGGCGGAGCTGGCAGAGATCATCGCCAAGGCTGGCACGATCGTATGGAACGGCCCGGTCGGCGTGTTCGAGTTCGACCAGTTCGGCGAGGGCACGAAGACGGTCTCGATGGCGATTGCCAACGCGGCAGGCTTCAGCCTGGCGGGTGGCGGTGACACGATCGCCGCGATCCAGAAGTACGACATTTACGACAAGGTGTCCTACATCTCGACCGCAGGCGGCGCCTTCCTTGAGTATCTCGAGGGCAAGGTCCTGCCGGCAGTGGCCATGCTCGAGGAAGCCGCAAAAAAGTAATTTGATCAGCGGGCGGCGATCGGCCTGCCCGCGAGAAGGATAGATGCTTAGACGCACAAAGATCGTAGCGACACTGGGTCCGGCAACCGACGACCCCAAGGTGCTGGATGAGGTTCTGCGCGCCGGCGTGGATGTTGTGCGGCTGAACATGTCCCACGGCAGCCACGATGATCACGAACGGCGTGCCGACTGGGTGCGCAACCGGGCACGAGCCAGTGGACGCCAGGTCGGCGTGTTGATCGACCTGCAGGGTCCGAAGATCCGTTGCGGCAAGTTCGTCGACGGCAAGATCGAGCTGGCGCCGGATGACCGCTTCATCCTGGATACCGACTGGGATCTCGAGAAGGGAGACCAGGAACGCGTCGGTGTAACCTACGCGACCCTGCACCGCGAGGTCGCGCGCGGCGATACCCTGGTGCTGAACGATGGGCTGATCGTGCTGTGGGTCGACGAGGTCTACGGCACCGAGGTGCGCTGCAAGGTCGTGATCGGCGGCATTTTGTCCAACAACAAAGGCATCAACAAGCTGGGCGGCGGACTTTCCGCGCCGGCGCTGACCGACAAGGACAAAGAGGACATCAAGTTTGCTGCGCGCATCGAGGCCGACTACGTGGCAGTCTCGTTCGTGCGCTCGGCCGAGGACGTGCACGTCACCCGCCAGCTGTTGCGCGAGTCGGGCGGCGAGGGCGGCATCGTGTCGAAGATCGAACGCGCCGAGGCGCTGGATTGCATCGAGGAGATCGTCGATGCGTCCGACGTGATCATGGTGGCGCGTGGTGACCTCGGGGTGGAGATCGGCGACGCCGAACTGCCCGCGGTGCAGAAGCGCCTGATCAGTACCGCACGCTCGATGAACTGTGTCGTGATCACTGCGACCCAGATGATGGAGTCGATGATCCTGAATCCGATTCCGACACGGGCCGAGGTGTTCGACGTGGCCAACGCGGTAATCGATGGCACCGATGCGGTCATGTTGTCGGCGGAATCGGCTGCCGGCAAGTACCCGGCCAAGGCCGTCGAGGCGATGGACAGGGTGTGCAAGGAGGCGGAAAAGCAGTCACAGACGCGCAAGTCGGATCACCGCCTGCACTCGGTGTTCGGGCGGATCGACGAGGCGATCGCGATGTCGACCATGTATACCGCCAATCACCTCGGCGTGGCGGCGATCGCGGCGTTGACCGAGTCCGGATCGACCTGCAAGTGGATGTCACGCATTTCCTCGGGTATTCCGATCTATGCCTTGACGGGTCATGTGGCCACGCGTAGAAAAGTCACCCTGTACCGGGGGGTGTATCCCGTCAGTTTCGACCTCGAGCCCGGCATCGATTCGCGCCGCGCAAACACCGAGGTCATCGAAGAGCTTCAGCGTCGTGGTGCGGTGCGCGACGACGATCTCGTGGTCATCACCAAGGGCGATCTGAACGGCGTATCGGGTGGTACGAACGTGATGAAGATCGTACGCGTTGGCGAGCATGTCTCGTTAACGAACGACATAAATTTTGATTGAGACTCTCAGTACAAGGAGCAGACAATGGCACTGATTTCCCTGCGTCAAATGTTAGATCACGCCGCCGAACACGGCTACGGTGTACCCGCTTTCAACGTCAACAACCTCGAGCAGATGCGCGCCATCATGGAAGCGGCTGACGAGACCGACTCGCCGGTCATCGTGCAGGCGTCTGCCGGTGCGCGCAAATATGCCGGCGCACCTTTCCTGCGCCACCTGATCTTGGCGGCAATCGAGGAATTTCCGCATATCCCGGTGTGTATGCACCAGGACCATGGCACCTCTCCTGCCGTCTGCCAGCGTTCGATCCAGCTGGGTTTCAGCTCGGTGATGATGGACGGCTCGCTGGGTGAAGACGGCAAGACCCCGGCATCTTACGAGTACAACGTCGATGTCACCCGTCGCACGGTCGAGATGGCGCACGCCTGTGGTGTCTCGGTTGAAGGCGAACTGGGCTGCCTGGGCTCCCTCGAGACCGGCATGGCCGGTGAAGAGGACGGCATCGGTGCCGAGGGCGTGTTGGACCACAGCCAGCTGCTGACCGATCCGGAAGAAGCCGCGGACTTCGTCAAGAAGACCGGCGTGGACGCGCTAGCGATCGCGATCGGTACCTCGCACGGGGCCTACAAGTTTACCCGTCCGCCGACAGGGGACATCCTTGCGATCGAGCGCATTAAGGAAATCCATGCGCGTATTCCGAACACTCATCTGGTGATGCACGGCTCCTCGTCGGTGCCACAGGACTGGCTGGCGATGATCAACCAGTACGGTGGCACCATGGGCGAGACCTATGGCGTACCGGTCGAGGAGATCGTCGAGGGCATCAAGCACGGGGTGCGCAAGGTCAATATCGATACCGACCTGCGCATGGCATCCACGGGTGCAGTGCGCAAGTTCCTGGCCGAGAACACCAAAGAGTTCGATCCGCGTAAATTCCTGGCCGCTGCGACCAAGGGTATGAAGCAGATCTGCAAAGATCGTTACGAGGCCTTCGGTACCGCGGGCAACGCATCCAAGATCAAGGTCCTGAGCCTCGAGGCGATGACCGACCGTTACCTGTCCGGCGAGCTTGATCCTAAGGTCAACTGAGTCACCCGGCATGAGCCAGAGAAAGGGCGCTGCGGCGCCCTTTTTCGTTGCCGACCCGTGTCGCTGTTCGGCCAGTGGCCACAGTCGCCCACAATGCCGGTTCCCGGCCCGTGACCGGCGCGCGTGGCCGTGACGCAATGGCTTCGGTCAGAACGGCGGGATCGACAGCAGCGGCAGGCCGAGCTCGCGCATGATCTTGTCGCTAAGGCTGCCGCGCATCCGCGCGATCAGGCGCAGTGGGCTGCGCGCAGAGACTGCCACCAATCCGGCATTCAGTGCACGTGCCGCCGCACAGATCGCAGCCAGCGGCTCGCCTGCAGCTGTTTCCTCGCGCCACACCTGATTCGGATGCTGCGGCAGCAGCAATTCGGGCCCGCGATCTGGTTCGCCGGTATGCAGTACCAGGACCTCCACGGTGTTGTCACCGCTGAGGATGTCCAGCCACTCCCCGAGATAGCTCAATGCCGGTCGCGGATCCGTCTCCGCATCCAGGGCACAGAGCACGCGCTGCAGGCTCGATCTGCCGGTCTTGGGATCGATGAAACCGGGCGCATGCTTGGGCAGCATCAAGGTATGGCTCTTGGTCGTGTAGCTGACCGTGTCGGCCACCGAGGAGTTGAACAGCCGTGCCAGGCCGGTACGTCCCTCGGTGGCCATCACCAGCAGATCCGTTGGGTGCTTGCGCAGGTAGTCGGTAATGCCCTGGCGTGGGTCGTCGTCGCGCATCGCCATCTTGGCGACGCCGAGCCTCAGCTGCTCGGCTACCGCGGAGCGTGGTGCGTCGGCTTCCAGCAGGCCCCAGCGGGCCAGGGTGTCGCGTACGCCGGGAAAAAGCTCCCAGGGGACCGCATCGCGACTCTCGGAGCCCGTGTGCAGCAGGGTCAGGCGGGCCTGATGCCGGACCGCGAAGGCGAGTGCATGGTAGAACGCGCGCTCACTCTCGATGCTGAAATCGGTGGTCACCATGATCCTTGGTGTAATCTGAGGTGAGTCGTGCACTGTCCTGCCCCTCCAGGTTAGCGGCGATTGTAACCGCTCTTGCGACGTGGCTGTGTGTCACCACGGCGCCTTGAGAACCCGCCGCCGGCGATGATTGTATAGTGGGAAGGTGAGATCATCGGGAGAGTTCGTGTATTCCAACAAGTTTCCCTGTCCCTGTTGCGGTCACCGGGTGTTCGATTACCAGCCCGGGTTCAACCAGCTATGTCCGATCTGTGGCTGGGAGGACAGCCTGGACCAGCTGCGCTTCCCGACCATGCCTGGCAGCGCCAACCACGTCAGCCTGGTCGAGGCGCAGCGCAACTACGCCAGGCTGGGGTCCGCGGAACGCCGCAAGGTCGGACAGACCCGCACGGCGTTCGAGGGCGAGCCGCGTGACGAACAATGGCGTCCGATCGATGTCGCCCGCGATAATATCGAAGAGCCGCAGCGCGGCCAGAAATATGCTGATTCCTACCCGTACGAAGACACGACCGTGTTGTACTACTGGCGTTCAACCTACTGGCGACGCGTGGTCGGCTGACCGCGACGATCAATACAGGCGCAGTGGGGGTTCATCCAGGACCTCCAGCTGATGCAGCAGATCCTGGACGTGCTGTGACCAGTAATGGCCCTCAGCCGCCCACGCGAACGCCACCGGGAACGCCGGGTCGCCCCAGCGTTTCGCCAACCAGCCGCTGTAATGGATCATGCGCAGGCCGCGTAGCGGCTCGATCAGGGCAAGTTCGCGCGGTTCGAATTCGTGAAACAGGCTGTAGCCATCGAGCATCGCACTCAACTGCACGGTGCGCTCGGTACGGTCGCCATGCAGCAGCATCCACAGGTCCTGTACGGCCGGGCCATTGCGGCAGTCGTCCAGGTCTACAAAGTGCGGGCCCTGGTCGGTCCACAGGATATTGCCGTGATGGCAGTCGCCATGCAGGCGGATGGGTTTGGCCTCGACCGCGGAGAATCGCCGCTCGATCTCGCGCAGCAGCCGCTCGCTGACCTGCGCATAGGCGTCATGCTCGTGTGCCGGCAACAGCGGGCTGCGCATGACGTCGTCGCGCGCTGTCCAGCCCATGCTGGCGGGCGCCAACGTCGGCCGGTGACTGAACAGACGGGCCTGGCCCGCCAGGTGAATGCGGCCGACGAAACGACCGATCCATTCCAGCTGGTCGAGGTCGCCGGCCTCGGGGGCGCGACCACCGCGCCGTGGGAACAGGGTGAAGCGGAAGCCTTCGTGGTGAAACAGGGTCGAGCCATCGGTGGCCCGCCAGGGTGCGACCACCGGAATCTCCTGCGCCGCCAGCTCGATCGCGAAGCGGTGTTCTTCGAGGATCGCCGCGTCGCTCCAGCGGGCCGGACGGTAGAACTTGGCGACCATAGGCGACTGATCGTCCAGGCCGACCTGAAACACCCTGTTTTCGTAGCTGTTCAGTGCCAGCAGATGCCCGTCCGGCATCAGGCCGGTGCGGGCAACGGCATCCAGGATCAGGTCGGGCGTGAGGCGTTCGTAGGGAGGCGTCAAGCGCTGCCAGTCCCGCGCAGCAGCGCATCCATGCGCTGGCGGTCGAAGCCGTCGATGCGTTGGTCGCCGATCATGGTCACCGGCACTGCACGTGCCCCCATTCGCGCGAAGGCCTTGCGAGCGCGCGCATTGTGCTCTACGTCGAGTTCCTGGAAACGCAGCCCGCGCTGCTGCAGGTATTGTTTCACGCGCCGGCAGTGCGGGCAGTTGCGGGTGCTGTACAGGGTGATGCGGGGTGTGCTCATGGTTTGGTATCGAGGTGGTCAGCAGGCGGCAGTCACCCGCCTAGCGGCCGGTCAGCCTGGCCTCGGCCTCGCGGTACTTCTCGGCAGTCCGCTCGATCACCTCTTGCGGCAGCATCGGACCCGGCGGCGTCTTGTCCCAGTCGAGCGTCTCGAGGTAGTCGCGCAGGTACTGCTTGTCGAAGCTCGGTGGGCTGGAGCCCGGCTGGTACTGGTCGACAGGCCAGAAGCGCGACGAGTCCGGCGTCAGCACCTCATCGATGAGGTGCAGGGTGCCGGCATCGTCCAGTCCGAATTCGAACTTGGTGTCGGCGATGATGATGCCGCGTTCCAGCGCATACGCGGCGCATTCGCTGTAGATGCGTACGCTGGCATCGCGCACCTGGGCGGCCAGCTCCGCCCCGAGCAGTTGCACAGTGCGTTCGAAATCGATGTTCTCGTCATGATCGCCGAGCCCGGCCTTGGTCGAGGGCGTGAAGATCGGCTGCGGCAGCCTGTCGGCCATGCGTAGTCCACGCGGCAGGCTGATGCCGCAGACAGCTCCGCTGGCCTGGTAGTCCCTCCAGCCCGAGCCGATCAGATAGCCACGCACGATCGCCTCTACCGGCAGCGGCTTGAGCCGCTTGACCACCATCGCGCGGTCGCCGAGCGCGGCCCGTTCGGCCGGGTCGGTGACGACCTGGTCGAGTGGCAGCTCGCTGAGGTGATTGGGGATGATGTCGCGTGTGCGGCCGAACCAGAAACTCGCCACCCGAGTCAGTACCTCGCCCTTGCCGGGGATCGGCTGTGGCAGCACGACGTCGAATGCGGACAGGCGATCTGTGGTGACGATCAGCAGGTGGTCCCGGTCGATCTCGTACACGTCGCGGACCTTGCCACGGTTGATGAGTCGCAGTCCAGAAATCTCAGAGTGGTATAGGGCGCTCATGGCTCGCTCGCGTGGACGTGGATGTAAGGCGCGCAAGTATAGCGTTGCAGGCGATATGCTGGCATCTTATCGGCGCTTAACAGCCGCGCGCGGCAGGGCCTCTCGTGACAGATACCGATTCCGCCGACAATCCCTACATGACAGCCTTTCGCGGCAGCTTCACCTCGGCCCTGCGCTGGCCGCAGCTGGACGCGCTGTGGGAAAGGGTGCGTGCCGCACCGGCCGGCTGGTTCGTTTACGCAGTGGGCGAGCCACCGCCCGGCGAGGTGGCGAGTGAACGGGAACTACTGCGCTTCGTCGACGAGATCGACCAGCTGCTGCGACGCGAGCATGAGCACGATTACTGTGGGATCGTGTATGCCGACAATCCGCGCGAGCCGGCGATGATCAAGGTCTACGATCCGCACAATCTCGGCGTCTCCTGCGGCTACAGCAATAACCCGCCGCTGCCTGGCTGGGTGCTGAGCCGTGTGGCACCGGTAGATCTCGAGGCGGCGCGCCAACCGGCCGGCCGTCGGCGCTGGTGGCGGCGCCTGTTCTCTGCCTGAGCTGGACGGCCGGGGCCTGCTGGCGCGCGGCGTTCACCCTTGACGGGCGCGGGGTTAAGGTATCCCGGCAGTTGGTGCTAATATCCGACTAAATTACGTGGTTTCGGCGTCCCCAAACCCCTTGGCAGCGACGGTCGCGAGCGGCCCTTGCCGGAGTAGTGACAATGAGTGAAATAGAGCAAAAACAGGCGCTTGGCGAGATCACCCGGGCGGTGATGGGGCTCCTGGATGCGTGGGAGCTGGAAACCCGCGAGATCCAGGGCGTCCTGTGTCTGCCGGAAAACGTCCGCGCGCGGGCGCTAAACAAATTCCGCGAGGGCAGCGATGTGCTGCCAGACGACCCGGAGACCCTGCGCCGTGCCGGCTATCTGTTGCGCATCGCCGATGCGCTGCGCACCACCTATCCGCTGAATCCACGCATGTCGGGACGCTGGGTGCGCCAGGGCCACCGGCGCTTCGGTCGTCGCTCGCCGCTGTCGATCATCCTGCGCGACGGCGAGACCGGGATGATCGCGGTACTGTCCGAGCTGGATTGCACCTTCTCCTGGGACCTGACCGGGTCTCAGTCGATGGGTTACCGCCCCAGCGGTACTTGATCCAGGTTAGTCCGCGTTCTTAAGGCCCGCCAGGGTCGGTCGCTAACCTCCCACAGGGCTCGTCAGGGCCCTGCCTTAGAGAGAGTGGGATGGTAGAGCGATGAACGGTCTCCTGGACGCCTGGTCCATCAAGCAGAAACTGCGCGCGGCATTCGGCATAGTGCTGCTGGTCCTGTTGGCTGTCTCGCTTGCCGGGCTGCGCGGGGCATCGCGAACCGAGCACAACGCGCGCGGGGTCGTAGAGCGCATACAGCCGGCGGTGCTCGCGGTGATGGAACTGGAAAACCAGGTGCACAGGTCCGCGGCCTCGATGGGCTTCTATCTCAAGAGCGGCGAGGCGGCGCACCGCGACCAGTACCAGCACGACAATCGTGAGTTGTCGACTGCACTGGCGACCGCGCGCGAGGCGCTGCAGAAACTCGGCGACCCGGCGTCGATCGTGACCTTTGCGGCGATCGCTGACGGGGTCGAGAAATTCTCCGCCCACGAGCCGCGGATCCTCGAACTGACCGCTTCGAGCGCCAAGAACATGCCGGCCATGTCGCTGGCCGAGCAATTCCTGAACCCGCGCCACATGGAGATCCTGCAGGCGATGGGAGAGATGCTGACCTCGGAGCAGGAGGCACAGGAAGAGATCATTGCCGATCTGAATGCGCTGGCCTCGGCACCGCGCGACGAATACGGGAGCCTGACCGCGGTCGTCGACAGCGAGGCCATTGGCCGGCTTCAGGCGCGTATCGGTGTACTCGGCGCGATCCAGGACCTGCGCTACACCTGGGGTCAGGTGATCAACGGCATGCGCGGGTTTCTGGCTTTTCGTGACAATGCGCTACGCGAGAACACCGAACTCTATCTACAGCAGAACCAGCTGGCGCTCGACCGCCTGCAGGCGGCGGCGGTCGAAGATCGCCTGACCTTCGAGCAGGCCGACGCGATCGAGCGGCTCACCAGCGCACGCGGCGCCTATATCGAGGCGCTGCACAAGATCTTCGATGTGCACGGCGGTGAACAGGCGTACACGGACGTGTACCTGGTGCGCACCGAGATCGGGCCACTGGTAGCCGGCCTGTCGCAGAAGGCGCACGCGCTGGTCGCGGGCCTGCGTGACCAGATCCGCACGCAGAGTGTCGAGCTGGCCGATTCCGCCGCGGCGACGCGCGGTCTGGTGTGGGTCCTGCTGCTTGCCGGCCTGGTGACCGGTACGCTGGTCGCCTGGTGGAGCAGCAGCAGAATCAGCAACAAGCTCAATACGGCCGTTTCGGCCATGCAGGAGATTGCCAGCGGTGACGGCGACCTGACCCGTGAACTCCAACTCAAGGGCGGTGATGAGCTGGCGCGCCTGGCGGAGGCCTTCAACAATTTCCTGGCCAAGGTCCGGCGTACCATCAGCGAGGTGTCGGAGACCGCGGGCCGGGTGAGCAGCGCGGCCAGCCAGATGACCACGGTCAGTCAGCAGGCGAGTGCCGGGACGCAGCGCCAGCGCGAGGAAACCGAGCGCGTTGCCGCCGCTACCACCCAGATGCTGAGCGCTGCGCACGAGGTGCAAGGCATGGCCCAGACCGGTGCGCAGGCCGCGAGTTCGGCCCAGCAGTCGGCCGAGCGGGGCCAGTCAGTGTTGACCAAGACGCAGTCGCAGATCACCCGCCTGGCCGCGGAAGTCGAGCAGGCGGCAACGGTAATACACGAACTCGAGCAGGACAGTGAACGCATCGGCGGCGTCCTCGACGTGATCCGTGGCATCGCCGAGCAGACCAACCTGCTGGCCCTGAACGCGGCCATCGAGGCCGCTCGCGCCGGCGAGCAGGGACGCGGTTTCGCAGTGGTGGCCGACGAGGTGCGCAGCCTGGCAAGCCGGACCCAGGAATCCACTGAGGAGATCCAGGGCATGATCGAGCGTCTGCAACAGGCCTCAAGGCATGCGGTCAGCGTGATGGACGCCGGGCGTGGCCAGGCACGCGATACCGTGCAGCACGCCGACGAGACCCGGCAAAGCCTCGAGGAGATCACCGCCAGCATCGCGACCATCTCGCACACCTCGGGGAGTATCGCCGGGGCCGCGGTCGAGCAGAGCCGCAGCGTGGACGAGATCAATCGGACCATGGTGGCGATCAGCGAGATCGCCGAGCAGACCAGTCAGGGTGCCCACGATCTCGAGTCCTCGACCAGCGAACTGACCGCGGTGGCGACCAGGCTGCAGGGCCTGATAGGCCGCTTCCGAACCAGCTGAACCGTCCGCCGTCGCCGCGCGGATCAGATCAGTCCGTCGCGCCGCGCTTCGTCCTCGGGCAGCAGGCGCATCTGTTTCAATTTCCAGGTCGCGCTGCCCGCGTCATGCCGAATCAGCATCTCGACCGCCTGCCGCGTGCTGTTGCCATCCCGGGTGCGGCTGGTCTCCAACGCCTTGAACAGGACGTGATCCTGGGCGGCGGTGCGGATCTTGAGCCGGTCGTATGTCAGCCCGGTGAGTAGTCCCTGAGGGAACTCGTGCTCGCACTGACGGTACCAGTCGGCAAATTCCAGGGTTTCGAAGCCGGGTACGCCGAATACCAGCACATCGGGCGCTATCATGGCCATGTGTGCGTCCAGGTCATGCGCGAGCGCGGAGTTGACGAAACGGGCTAGCCAGGTGTCGACGATTGCTTGGGTCATGGATTCTCACCGCTGGGCAGATTGGCAGCGCGGATTGGAGCATGCGCCGGCACATTTATTCACACCTGACGCACGGGGCTTTTTGCCGCTATCCGCGTCAATTCGCCGACGAATCGCAGGAGCTGCAGTTAAGATTATGAAAAACAAGGTGTTAATTTGCCGGTTTAGGCGTCCTAAATGGCTGCGGGCTACCACGGGCGCGCGGCCGGTGAAACAATCCACAAAGTTATCCACAGTTTTCAACGCGGCCTTCCGACCCAGCAACCGCTGCACCGGGCTGCTCCTTGCCGCTTGCCTGGCGGCCGGGCCGGGGTTGGCGGAGACAGCGCCCGCGGCGGACCCCGCGGGCGTGCCCGCCGCAGCGGACCTGCTGCGCGCTGCGCAGGCCGGTGATGCCTGGGCGCAGCTGAATGTCGGCTCGGGGTTCGATCATGGGATGGGCGGATTCCCGCTCGATCCGGTACGTGCGGTGGCCTGGTACCGGCACGCGGCCGAGGCCGGCCTGGCTGAGGCGCAATTCAATCTGGCGCACTGCCTGGTGAGCGGCAACGGCGCGACCCGCAACGATGCGGAGGCGCTCGGCTGGATGCTGAAGGCGGCCGGGCAGGGTCTGCCGAGCGCCCAGTTTCTGGCTGGTGTGATGCTGGCCGAGGGTATCGGCACCAGCGCCGACCACGCGCAGGCGATGGTCTGGCTCGAACGCGCTGCAGCCAACGGCAATCTGGATGCAGGCCTGCTGCTCGAGCGGATGCGGGCGAAACAGGCCGCGGATCCGGCCGCGGACTGAATCGCGGTGGTGACGAGATATCGCTGCGCCCGCTACACGGGTATAATCTCGCGCCTTTTCCCACTTAGCAGTCTGGTGAATCCCGGTGATAGAGAATCTCCGTAACGTGGCGATCATCGCTCACGTCGACCATGGCAAGACCACGCTGGTCGATGAATTGCTGAAGCAGTCCGGTACGCTGGGCGAGCGCTTCGGCAAGGTCGAGCGGGTGATGGACTCCAACGACCAGGAGAAAGAGCGCGGCATCACGATCCTGGCGAAGAACACTGCGCTGCGCTGGCGCGACTATCGCATCAACATCGTCGACACCCCGGGTCACGCCGACTTCGGCGGCGAGGTCGAGCGCGTGCTGTCGATGGTCGATTCGGTGCTGCTGCTGGTCGACGCCCAGGAAGGGCCGATGCCGCAAACCCGATTTGTTACACAAAAGGCCTTCAAGCACGGCCTGCGTCCGATCGTCGTGATCAACAAGATCGACAAGTCGGGCGCGCGCCCGGACTGGGTCGTGAACCAGGTGTTCGAGTTGTTCGACAATCTGGGGGCCAGCGACGCGCAGCTCGATTTCCCGATTATCTATGCCTCTGCAATCAACGGTTACGCGTCGCGTGAAAGTACTGTGCGCGAGGGCGACATGACACCGCTGTTGGAGGCGATCATCGAACACTGTCCGGTGCCCGAGGTTGATCCCGACGGCCCGCTGCTGATGCAGATATCCAACCTCGACTACAACAGCTATGTCGGCGCGATCGCGGTCGGGCGTGTCACGCGCGGCATCATCCGGCCGAATCAGCAGGTCATGGTGGTCAAGTACGACGGAGAGGTGCATAAGGCCAAGATCGGACTGGTCTACGGCTATCTCGGCCTGCATCGACATGAGGTACGCGAGGCACGTGCCGGGGACATTATCGCGATCACCGGGATCGAGGCGCCGAACGTCTCGGACACCCTGTGCGACCCGAATCATGTCGAGGCGATGCCGCCGATGACCGTCGACGAGCCCACGGTGTCGATGACTTTCCAGGTAAATGCCTCGCCGTTTGCCGGCCGCCAGGGTAAATACCTGACCTCGCGCCAGCTCAAGGAGCGCCTCGAGCGCGAGTTGATCCACAATGTCGCGCTGCGCGTCGAGGAGGGCACCGACCCGGAGAAGTTCAAGGTCTCCGGGCGTGGAGAGCTGCACCTTTCCGTGCTGTTGGAGAACATGCGTCGCGAGGGTTTCGAGCTCGCCGTATCGCGCCCCGAGGTCATCTTCCGCGAGATCGATGGTGAGGTCTGTGAGCCCTATGAGCAGGTCACCGTGGATGTCGAAGAGGAGAATCAGGGGGCGATCATGGAGGCGCTGGGTGCACGCAAGGGTGAGCTGCGCGACATGGTGCCGGACGGTCAGGGGCGGGTGCGCCTCGACTACATGATCCCGTCGCGCGGCCTGATCGGTTTTCAGACCGAGTTCATGACCACGACCTCGGGAACCGGTCTGATCTACCACGTGTTCGACCACTACGGTCCGGCGCAGCACGGCGGTATCGCGCCGCGCAAGAACGGGGTGATGATCTCGAACGGCACCGGCAAGGTGCTCGGCTATGCGCTGATGAGCCTGCAGGAACGCGGCCGCATGTTCGTCCAGCCGGGCGACGAGGTGTACGAGGGACAACTCGTCGGTATCCATGCGCGCGACAACGACCTGACCGTCAACCCGCTCAAGGCCAAGCAGTTGACCAACATTCGCGCCTCCGGCAAGGACGACGCGGTCATGTTGACACCGGCCATCCGCCTGACGCTCGAGCAGGCGCTGGAGTTCATCGAGGACGACGAACTGGTCGAGATCACGCCAGGTGCGATCAGGCTGCGCAAGAAGTTCCTCAAGGAGCACGAACGCAAGCGTTCCGGCCGCGTCTGACCGGGTCGGCGCGCGACCTGCGTCGGCAATGGCGCTAGACTTCGAGCCTATGAAAGACCTGTATCCCGAGATCCGCCCCTACCGGGCGGAGCACCTGGCCGTCGACGACATTCATTCGCTGTACCTGGAACAGGTCGGCAATCCCGAGGGATTGCCTGCCGTGTTCCTGCACGGCGGCCCTGGAGCCGGCTGCGAGCCGTATCACCGGCGCTTCTTCGATCCCGAGCGCTACCGCGTCGTGCTGTTCGATCAGCGTGGTGCCGGTCGTTCGACCCCGCATGCCGAGCTGCGTAACAACACGACCTGGGACCTGGTCGCCGACATCGAGCGAATCCGCGAGCATCTCGGGATCGATCGCTGGCTGGTATTCGGGGGTTCCTGGGGCTCGACGCTCGCGCTGGCCTATGCGCAGACCCACCCCGAGCGGGTCAGCGCGCTGGTGCTACGCGGCATCTTTCTGTGTCGGCCGCACGAGATCGCCTGGTTCTACCAGCACGGCGCCAGCCAGTTGTTCCCCGATTACTGGGAAGATTTCGTCAGTCCGATCGATCCCGCCGAACGTGATGACATGCTGGGCGCCTATCATCGGCTGCTGACCGGTTCCGATGAACTGCGTCGTCTGGCCGCGGCCAAGGCCTGGTCGGTGTGGGAGGGACGCACCGCGACCCTGCTGCCGGACGAGCGCGTTGCCGCGCACTTCGCCCAGCCGCACGTGGCGCTGAGCATGGCGCGGATCGAGTGCCACTATTTCATGCACCAGAGCTTCCTGCGCCCCAACCAGTTGCTCGAAGATGCTGGCCGGCTGGCCGGCATCCCCGGCGTGATCGTGCATGGTCGCTACGATGCGATCTGTCCGCTCGAGAACGCCTGGGAGCTGCACCACGCCTGGACGGGCAGCGAGTTGTCGATCATTGCGGGTGCCGGGCATTCGGCCGCCGAGCCCGACACGCGCCGTCGCCTGGTCGAGGCGACCGACGATTTCGTCGCGGCGCTGTCCTGATCACCGGCTGCATCCAGCACCGCGGCCGAACAGCGTCTCGGCCAGCGCCGTGGTCCTGGTATGTATCGCCACCATGTGCTGGCGGGCGGCCTCCTGCAGCGCCGCATCCAGGCCCAGGCGTATCAGTCGCTCGTCGGCGGTCTCCCATGGCTGGCGGTGGCGCAGAATCCGCACGATGTGGATTGCGGCGCTGACCAGCTGGCACAGCGGCGTGAGCTGCGCATCGCTGTGCAACTGCCGCGCGATCGCATCACGTAGGTTTTCCGGCAGGCGCCAGGCCTCGGCCAGCAGCGTGCCTGCCTCGACGTAACCGAGGCCGCAGCGCTCGGCCAGGCGAAGGTCGGTGCTGCCCGGGGCGATGCGGTCCGCCGTGCCCAGCGCGAGCGCCGTCTCTGCAGGCAGGGCCTCGGCCAGCCAGACCAGGCCCAGATTGGCCAAGAGTCCGGCGGTCCGCACCGTGGATTGTGCGGGCGGCAGGAACTGTTGCGCGAGCCAGCTCGCGGCCTCCGCGTTGAGCAGCGCCGTTGTCCAGAAGGTCGCGGCAATGAAGGCCGGGCAGCGCGCCGGATTGAATGGCTGGGATACCGCGAGCGCAATGCTGGCGGTGCGCACGACGCGCAGCCCAAGCCGGGCACAGGCCACCTCGATCGACGTGACCGGGCTGGCAGGCGACGACCAGGCAGAATTGGCCAGCGCCAGCAGTCTAGCCGCGACGCTGGGCACCCGCTCGATCGCGCGCGCGATCGCGGTGAAGCTGAGGTCGTCGTCGTGCAGGGCCTCGAGCAGAAAGGGTGCCCCTGGAGGCAGGACCGGCACCCGGTCCATGCCGAGCGGCCGCCGCGACGGTGGCGCGCCGCTGGCACGCGACGGTTCAGGCATCCCTGCCTCCAGCGGCCGTGGGCCTCGACGGCACCGGTAACTCGCTAGGCATGAAACTTCCGCGGGCGATCAGGGCGGGGATCTGCTCGGCCGCCAGCGGGCGCGAAAAGAGGTATCCCTGCGCGTGATCGCAGTTGAGGGCGGCCAGCACCGCGGCCTGCTCGCGTTGCTCGACCCCTTCGGCGACCACCGCGTAGCCGAGCGCGTGCGACATCGCGACGATGGTGCCGAGCATCACTGCATCCTGGTCGTTGTCGAGCATGTCGGCGACGAACACCCGGTCGATCTTCAGGCTGTTGATCGGCAGGTGCTTCAGCGAACCCAGCGATGAATAGCCGGTGCCGAAATCGTCGATCGATATGCGTATGCCGAGTGCCCGCAACTGCCGCAGGACCTGCAGCGCGCTGCTGCCCGACTGCACCGAGCTCTCGGTGATCTCGATCTCGAACAGATGCGCGGGGAGCGCCGCCGCGGCAAGCGCGCTTTGTACCGCCTCGAGCAGTCCGGGGTCGTGAAAGTGCAGTGGCGATATGTTTACCGCAATGCGCATCTCGGGAATCCCTTCGGCCATCCAGGCCATCGCCTGATGGCAAGCCGTCCTCATCACCCAGTTGCCCAGATCGCGAATCAGGCCGATGCGTTCGAGAGTCGGAATGAAGTCACCCGGCATGACCAGGCCAAGTTGCGGATGACGCCAGCGTGTCAGTGCCTCGACCGCGACGATCTGCCCGCTGTGCAGATCGATCTGCGGCTGGTAGTGGATCTCGAACTCGCCCTTCTCCAACGCCTCGCGCAACAGCTGCTCGTTGCGCAGGCGGCGCTCGGCCTCCTCGGTCATTTGCGGCCGGTAGAAGGCATAGCGGTGCTTGCCATTCTGTTTGGCGGCATACATGGCGCTGTCCGCGGCCTTGAGCAGCAGGCCGGCGGTGTCTCCATCCTCGGGGAAGCGTGCCAGGCCGATACTGACCTGTGGTCGCCAGCGTTGTCTGGCCAGGTCGATGGGCTGGTTGACGATCTCCAGGCAGCGCGTGGCGACCTCGGCCGCGTCGAGTTCGTCACCGTTGTCGTCGAGCAGGATGCAGAATTCATCACCGCCGAGCCGGGCCACGAAATCCACGTCGCGGATCACCCTTTGCAGACGCCGGGCGATCCTGACCAGCATCAGGTCACCGACGTCGTGTCCCAGGCTGTCATTGACGTCCTTGAAGCCGTCGAGGTCGAGGAACAGTATCGTGAAGTGTTCCTCGCGTCGGCGTGCGATCTTGATCGTGTCCTCGACGTGCTGCATCAGGTGACTGCGGCTGGCCAACCCCGTCAACGCGTCGAAATAGGCCATTCTGCGGATGCGTTCTTCGTCCCTGCGCTGCTCGGTAACGTCCTGCACAGTCCCGAGCAGGCTGAAGCCGTTTGCGGTGGGTATGTGTTCGAGATCCTGCTGTACCACCAGAGGCTGCTCGCGCTGCCCTTGGATTCGGTAGTCGAACGCCTGCAGTTGCCGATCGCTCACTGCCGCCCGAAGGTGCGCGTCGACACGCGCGCGGTCGTCGCCATGGATCATGCGCAGGAAGGCCTCTGGCGTGCCGGGGAAGTCCTGTTGCGGGATGCCGCACATCTCGCGCAGGTTTTCCGACAGTTCGAACAGACCGGTGGCCTGGTCCCAGCGCCAGTAGCCAAGTCGTGCAACCCGCTGCGCCGCCTGCAGCACGGCCTTGTGTTCGCGCAGCGACGACTCGGTCTCGCTGGCGCGCAGCATGAAATGCATCTGCTGTATCAGCACCGGGTAGCTGGCCGGTTTGGTGGCAAAGCCGGTCGCTCCGGCATGGAATGCCTGCTCCACGGAAGAGACGTCGTCCAGCCCGGTCACCATGATGAGCGGCAGTGTCTGGCCGCGTTGGTGCCGGCGGATGCGGCGGCAGGTCTCGAAACCGTCCATGCCACGCATCAGTGCATCCAGCAGGATCAGGTCGGGCTGCTGATCGCCGATGATCGCCAGGGCCTGGTCGCCGCTGGCGGCCTCGTTGGTATCGAAGCCTTCGGATTCGAGCACCTCACGGGTCGCGAGCCGGAAGGCCGCGTCGTCATCGACGATCAGGATGTGTTTCCTGCGAACTGCCGGCCGCACGGCGGGTCGCGCTGTGTCTGGCTGCCTGACCTCAGTCGTCAACAAGCATTCGACCGAGTGTGTTGCGGCACTGGCGACGGGCTCGAATTCGCGCAGCAGGGTGTCGAACTGCTCGATCTGTCCGGCACGTGCGGCCCGCTCGATCGCGGCGCAGTGTCGGGAAAGAACCAACGCGCCCAGGTTGGCGCTGGCCGATTTCAGCACGTGTGCCGACTGCGCGACCGCCTGGATATCTTGTCGGCTGGCCGCTTCGCGAAGTGCGGCCGTCAGCTGTGCGGCATTGTCGAGAAACAGTCGTGCCAACCGGGCCAGCACATCCTGACCGCGCTTGCTCCCGAGTCTGCGCAGTTGCGCGATCGCGCTGGCGTCCAGCCCCGCGGGTGATTTCTCGGCCTGGGTCGCGGCCGCTTGGTCGGAGAGTCCCGCCGTGGCGGTGCTTTCCGGCAGCCTGTCGTGGACCACCGCCGGGCGTTGGGTGGTCGCCAGCACCAGGCGGCGCATGCGTGCCCCCATCGCGCGGCGCGAACCCTTGTCGGACTTTGCCGGAGGCATCAGGCGTTTCCCCTAGCGCGATCCATCATTCGCTGCACTCGCCGCACTCGCCGCACTCGCCAAGTGCACGCTGCGGCCTTGCAATGGCGCGGCCGTCGATGAAGGTGGCAGCCTGGCACTGCTCTGGGCCGTGTCTGCCGAAAGTGGTGGGGCAGGCGTTCCGTGGCGTGTCGGCTTCGACATCTGGGGTGTATCCGTTTGTATTGTTGTTTTCGTCAACCATCTGCCACCTGTCTCAGCCAACCGGTCGTGCCTCCGCCGCGGAGGCGATTCGTTGTGCGGGTAGGTCTGCCGGTGCAGCCGTCAGGAACTGCTAGTCCCCTCACTGATTGCGGCACCACGAGGGCTTTATTTAGGTCTCAACGGGATTCCAGGTACTGCTGATGGCGCGCCATCTCGCTGATCCGGGCAGACCTGTTCGGCGGTGAGCTGCATGCCATGAAACGCACCAGAAGTGAGGGCGAAATCTTGGGTGCAATGCATTGCGCGAATCGCGGGGTAACCGCTGTTATCCTGTGTGCTAAGGCGCGCGCCTGACGCACCCTGCGCAAGCTGCAGGACCGGGCGGCTGCTACACGGTGGCGTTGTAGCGCCGACTCCAGCAGGTCGGCTTAGCTGGTTTCGGCCAGGTAATCGAGCAACAGCGACAAGGCCTCCTGGTCGGCGGGGTTGATGTCGATGGTCTCGAGCCCCGCCCAGTATTCGTCCGGGCTGTTTGCGGGGATGCACCAGAGGACCTTGACGCCCAACGAAATCGGCCCACTCTCGTATCCGGCCGGGGGGTCGATGCGCAGCTGCAGAATTCCATCGGTAAACAACTGCTGCGTGGTAATCAGCATCATCCCACCCAGCGACAGGTTGCCGATGACTCCGAGCGGCTCCTTGTCGATGCCGTTGCGGACGCGCAAACCCACATCGTGCGCGTCTATTCGGTTGCTCTTGCGGCGGTCGTCCACAATTACCCCTTGTCGAGATCAGACATTGACGGAATCTTCGAGCGCGCGTCGTATGCGGCGCAGCGACCTGGCCACGAAGCTCGAGGTCTCCTGCTGCATGGGTCGGACCTTGCCTTCCCGAATCTTGCGCGCCACCGTGGTGGCCGGCATCAGTGCCACCTTTGCGCCGTGCTGATCGACGAACAGCATGTTGCGTGTATGCGGGTTAACCCAAAGCAGTTTCACGGCCTGTTCGCCCTTTTTGCCTTCCTCAGCCTGCATCACGAACCAGTTGCCGGCTTCGCGCATCAGTTTTTCGGCGACATGCTGGTCATCTTCTGTGACCGGCGCCTGCGCTTCCTCCTTCGGACTTTCGCGGGTCTTGGCCGGGGCTGGCACCGGCGTGGGCGGCACTGTCTGCTTCGCAGGTCTTGCCGGTTCGCCAGTGGCTGTGGCGGGCTTTTCTGGAGCCTGGTCCAGCGCGTCAATGACGCGGCGGATGTTCTGTTCGTGGTGCGGGATCAGGCTGCCCACGGTAGTCTCCAGACGCTTGGTCAGGTCGTCGCGCATCGGCTTGCCGAGCGGTTGACCCTTGGCCGCGTAGACGGCGGCTGCAACCAGTGCCTCGCCGACACTGTAGGCATTGCTCCAGGTGGTCGACTCGATGTCGAGGTCGCTGCGCAGCAGCAGCAGCGTTAGGTAGTCGGCGTAGGTCGTGGTCAGAAAGGTGACGACTGCCGGAGCCACTTCGATATCTCCGCCAATATCGTCGATGGTCTGTTTGACGATCGCCTTGGCCTGCTCGAGGCGCGCACGTCCGCGCTCGGCCTCGAGCGTGCGTTCCTCGGCGGCATTGGACTGTTGTTCGAGCTTCTTTTCCGCCTTGTCGAGGTCCTCGATCAGGCCGACGAAAAAGCTGTCGTCGAGGGACTCCTGGCGCAGTATCCGGGTGACGGTTTCCTGTAGCTGTGGGTAGATGCCGGCGCGCAGATTGTCTTCGCGGACCCAGCGGATACCGGCATCGAGCATGCGCTCGAACAGCCTGCGCGCCGGGTGGTTGGTGTTCTCGAGAAAGTCCTGGCTCTGCACCGCGATCTTCAGGTAGCGGGTGTGCAGATGGCTCAGCAGTGTCTTGACCGAGTTGGGCAACAGCTTTTCGTTCAGCATCGCCTCGAAGAGCATACCGACGATGTCGATGACATCTTCTTCGTGGCGATCGAGTTTGTCCTTGCCCACCAGGCTCTTGATGACCTGGCGCTGCTTCTCGAGCGCGTTCTTGACCTTCAGCAGCAGCGATGCGTCGATCGCAACCACCTTGGCGCTGACCGGTCCAGTCGGTATTGGTATGGGATGCGGGGCCTCCTGCAGCACGCGGATATCGGCGATTGCCTCCCCCACGTTGGCGGCGCTCGGCGTGATCGGCACCGAGGTGTGCAGGGACTGAGCCGGGCGTTGATGCTGGCGCTTGGCCATCAGCAGCGAACTGATCGCCGACAGGGTCTCCGCTGAGCTCGGTGTTGTCGGGCGCAGGCGCGGAAGCGCACCGGATTCGTCCGCATAGCCCTCCGCGGCGACTGTGTCCTCACCGGCGGGCGGCGCGCTTGCTGCAGCGGGGCCGGGCGCGCGGCCCGCCGGTGGTGCAGTGCCTCCTGAGTCCACGCCGAAGCGCTGATATTCGAACTTGATGTTGGGCAGGATGCCAAGGTCGATCAGGCGACGGTTGAACGAGGCATAAAGTTCGCCCAGGTGACTCATCACGTATCGGTCGAACAGGGTGTAAAAAACCAGCCGGACCTCTTTTTCGACCTCCAGCTTGCGGCTGACGGGGTCGAATATGCGAATGATCTGCAGCGGGTTGGCCGGCACCTGATCGATCGGAATGGGGCGGCCGCCGAGTAGCGCAGAGAGTCGCTGCGCGAGACCGTGCAGTTCGCCGAGTTGCCTGTCGACGGTGCGCGTGGCGATGGTCTCGAGGGCCAGTGAGCGCTCATAGTCCTCGACCTCGACGAGACTCAGCGTGTCGGCGCCCAGCCTGTTGGTATTCGACGGACCGCTGGCAAACGACATCAGGCTGTTGCGCAGGTTGTGCTCGAACTCACCGACGATGGTCTCTTCCTTCAGGTAGAACTCGCGCTGTGCGTCGAAGAACAGGCGCTGGAGACGGTTGTTCTCGGCCGCATCGGCGAATTCGAGCAGCACCTGGCTCGAGGATTCGAACAGGTGGCGGAAGCCCAGGACCAGCTGCTGGGTGACTTCATCCTGCCAATCGGCGAGGATTTTTTTTGTGTTCGCTTGCATCAATCCGCAGTCCGTCGCCGGGCGACATGCCCGTCACGTAAAGAGTCGAGATATTACCCTGTTCATCGGTGCGCAAGTGCATTTCCTTGAGCGGGATGGGAAAATCCACTGGCCGACAACGGCAGATGGGGACGCCGATGATTGGACTGCTGCAACGGGTATCGCGCGCCGAGGTCACGGTCGAGGGGGAGTCGATCGGCCGTGTCGGCCGGGGCCTGCTGGTGCTGGTCGGTGTGCAGAAAGACGACGATGAGGCACACGCCGACCGCCTGCTCGAGCGGCTGCTGACCTACCGGGTGTTCCCGGACGCTGCGGGCAAGATGAACCTCAGCCTGCTGGACACCGGTGGCGGACTGTTGCTGGTGCCGCAGTTCACCCTGGCGGCGGATACGCACAAGGGTCGCCGACCGAGCTTTTCGGCCGCGGCATCGCCGGACCAGGGTGCACGTTTGTTCGGTTACATGCTCGACCAGGCGCGGCGACGCGCGGGCGTGGTGAGCAGCGGCCGATTCGGTGCCGATATGCAGGTCAGCCTGGTCAACGACGGGCCCGTGACCTTCTGGTTGGCGTCTTAGCCAATCCTGGCAAATCCGCGCCGCGCGACCGAGCCGGGGCCCGCTGCCCGCCTGAGCCGTGGAGATTGCCCGCAGTTCGGCGAATTCGCGTAGAATCACACTCTAGATCACCCGCCAAATCTCGGAGCTATCGGTGGCCCGCAGCGCCAGCATTGAACGCAACACCTTAGAGACGCAGATCGCTGTGTCGATCGATCTCGATGGCACCGGCATCGCGCGGCTCGACACCGGTGTGCCGTTCCTCGAGCACATGCTCGACCAGGTTGCCCGGCATGGCCTGGTCGACCTGGAGATCCTCGCCAAGGGTGACCTGCATATCGATGCGCATCACACGGTCGAGGATCTGGGCATCACGATGGGCCAGGCCCTGGCCAAGGCGGTCGGCGACAAGAAGGGACTGCGGCGCTATGGCCATGCCTACGTGCCGCTCGACGAGGCACTCTCGCGGGTCGTGCTCGACCTGTCGGGTCGTCCCGGGCTGGTGTACGGGGTCGAGTTCACACGCGGCATGATTGGCGGCTTTGACGTTGATCTGTTCCACGAGTTCTTCCAGGGCTTCGTCAACCATGCGGGTGTCACCCTGCACGTCGACAACCTGCGCGGGACCAATGCGCACCATCAGGCGGAGACCATCTTCAAGGCCTTCGGCCGCGCGCTGCGCATGGCGATCGAGCCCGATGCCCGCCTTGGCGACGTCATTCCGTCCACCAAGGGCAGTCTGTAGAGGACGCACGCGTGGCACAGAAGATTGCCGTCATCGACTACGGCATGGGTAATCTACGCTCGGTGTCGAAGGCGGTGGAGCATGTCGCCGGCGACGCCGAGGTGCGCGTCACCGATGATCCCAGCTATATCGCTGCGGCCGACCGGGTGGTCTTTCCGGGGCAGGGTGCGGCGCGTGACTGCATGGCCGCAATCGGCGAGCACCACCTCAACCAGGCGGTGCTGCGTGCGGCCAGGACGAAGCCGTTTCTCGGCATCTGCATGGGATTGCAGGTGTTGATGCAGCGCTCAGAGGAAAATGATGGCACTGCGCTGCTCGGCTTGTTCGCCGGCGAGGTCAGGCGATTCGATGGCTTGGCGATGGGTGACAATGGCCTGCCGCTAAAGATCCCGCACATGGGCTGGAGTCAGGTTCAGCAGCAGTTGTCGCACCCGTTGTGGGCGGACATTCCGGATCGAAGCCGATTTTATTTCGTGCACAGTTACAGGGTGGTGCCGGAGGATGTCTCGCTGATCGCGGCGACCACCGACTACGGCGTGCGGTTTACCGCCGCGATTGCCCGCGATAACCTTTTCGCCACGCAGTTCCATCCTGAAAAGAGCGCGGACGTCGGCTTGCAGTTGTTGAGTAACTTCGTGAACTGGAGTATCTGAGAGACTCCATGCGGTCCGGCCCTCTCGAGGGTGGGGTACGATCCGGCGCGCAACCGCGGCCGATTCATCGTTTAGAGCACCATACCATGATCCTGATACCAGCTATCGACCTCAAAGACGGCAAGTGCGTGCGCCTGCGCCAAGGCGTCATGGAGGACCACACTGTGTTCTCGGACGATCCATTGCAGGTCGCGCAGCGCTGGGTAGACGCCGGTGCGCGCCGGCTGCACATGGTCGACCTGAACGGGGCGTTCGCCGGGCGGCCGCTGAATGCGGAGCCGGTACGACGTATCGCCGAGGCCTTTCCGGACCTGCCGATCCAGGTTGGCGGCGGCATCCGTGACGCAGAGACGATCGAGGCCTACCTGGATGCCGGCGTACGATGGTGCATCCTTGGTACCAAGGCGGTCCGCGAGCCGCACTTCGTGTCCGAGATCTGCCTGCAGTTTCCCGGCCACATCATCGTCGGGCTCGACGCGCGGGACGGCAAGGTGGCGGTCGAGGGCTGGTCGAAATTGTCGCGTCACGACGTGATCGACATGGCGCAGCATTTCGAGCACGACGGGGTGGATGCGATCGTGTACACCGACATCAGCCGCGACGGCATGATGCAGGGCGTCAATATCGAAGCGACCGCGAAGCTCGCGAACGCGATCCGCATCCCGGTGATCGCCTCGGGTGGCATCACCAGCATCGACGATATTCGTGCGCTGTGCGAGGCGGACAGCGACAACATCATCGGCGCAATCACCGGCCGTGCGATCTACGAGGGCACGCTGGACCTGGCCGAAGGACAGCGCCTGGCGGACGAGTTGGCGCAGGGGTGACGCGCAAAGGCGCAGCCCCGGCCATGCCAGGTGCTTTTTTGCAGGCACAGCCTGACCGACGAGGAACGACCTGATGGGCCTGGCCAAACGCATCATTCCCTGTCTCGACGTCGACGCCGGCCGCGTGGTCAAGGGCGTCAGGTTTGTCGACATCCGCGATGCCGGCGATCCGGTGGAGGTGGCGCGGCGCTATAACGAGGAGGGTGCCGACGAGATCACCTTCCTGGACATTACCGCGACGGCGCACGAGCGCGAGACGATCGCGCATGTCGTCGAACAGGTCGCCTCGCAGGTGTTCATACCCCTGACCGTGGGTGGTGGTATCCGCAAGGCCGGCGACGTGCTGCGTATGCTGAACGCCGGGGCGGACAAGGTCGCAATCAATTCGGCAGCGGTGTTCAACCCGGAATTCGTCAAAGAGGTCACCGATCGCTTCGGCTCGCAGTGCATCGTGGTCGCGATCGATGCCAAGCGTGTCGATGACCACTGGGAGATCTTCACCCATGGCGGACGTAAGCCGACCGGCATTGATGCGGTCGCCTGGGCGCGCAAGATGGCCGACTACGGCGCCGGCGAGATCCTGCTCACCAGCATGGACCGCGACGGCACCAAGAGTGGGTTCGACAACCATCTGAATCGCGCCGTGGCCGAGGCCGTCCCGGTGCCGCTGATCGCCTCGGGCGGTGTGGGCAAGCTGCAGCATCTGGTCGACGGTGTGCAGGTCGGCGGGGCCGATGCGGTACTGGCCGCGTCGATCTTCCACTTCGCTGAATACTCGATCGGCCAGGCCAAGCAATACATGGCCGACCACGGTATCGAGGTGCGGCTTTGAGCGGGGGCGGGGCCGCCCGGGTGAGGCCTGGGCAAATCGCCGGGAGGGGCACATGAGCGATACACTGGACAGGCTGGCGGCGGTGCTGGAACAGCGTAAAGGGGCCGATCCCGACAGCTCCTATGTCGCCAGGCTGTACCACAAGGGCCTGGACACGATCCTGAAAAAGATCGGCGAAGAGGCGACCGAGACGGTAATCGCCGCGAAAGACGGCGATCGGCAGAAAATCGTCTATGAGACGGCCGACCTGTGGTTTCACTGCATGGTCCTGCTAGCGCACCAGGGCCTGCACCCCGCCGACGTGACTGCCGAGCTGGAGCGTCGTTTCGGCCTCTCCGGGCTCGAGGAGAAGGCCGCGCGCGGCGACTGACGGTCGACCGTGAAACGGCTGCATGTGGTGCGCTCACCGCCCTGTTTTGCGGATCGCAGCACACTGCCGCGGCCTTGAGGTATCATGCAGCGAGTTTTCGAACCCACCATCGACAGAGTGGGTCATCAGCGGAGATAGACATGGGTTTTGGTGGAATCAGTATCTGGCAGTTGCTAATCGTTCTCGTGATCGTGCTGCTGCTGTTTGGGACCAAGCGCCTGCGCAACCTGGGCGGTGACCTGGGTAATGCGATCAAGGGCTTCAAGAAGGCCATGAGCGACGACGAGAAGAACGCCGACAGTTCGCCGGAGCGCCTGGAAAAGGCCGATGACAAGGTCATCAATGGCGAGGCCACGCGCGAAAAGGACAAGCAATAAAACACCCGGGCGAAGGGCATTGACATGTTCGACGTCGGATTCCTCGAACTGGTAGTGATCGGTGTCGTGGCCTTGCTCGTGGTTGGGCCGGAACGTCTGCCCAAGCTCGCGCGCACGGCCGGAATGTGGGTCGGCCGCGGGCGAAAGTTTATCAACTCGGTGAAAGCGGACATCGATCGCGAGATGAAGGCCGACGAACTGCGCCAGATCCTCGCAAAGCAGAAGCAGAGCAATCCGCTGCACGAGATCGTCGAAGATACCAAGAAGAGCTTCGACGAGATCAAGAGCGAAACCGCGTCTGCGGTTGGGGCGAACAAGAAGCCTGCCCCGCCTCCCGAAGACCGACATGAGTGACAACGCCTCGCTGCCCGAGCAGCCCTTCATCAGCCATCTGATCGAACTGCGCGACCGCCTGATGCGCATGGTTTTGGCGGTAGTGGTGTTGCTGTTGGCGCTGTTCCCGTTCGGCAACGACATCTTTCACGTACTCGCCCAACCGGTGATCAACGCGCTGCCGGAAGGCAACTCCATGGTGGCCACCAAGGTGCTGTCGCCATTCCTCACGCCGTTGAAGCTCGCCTTCGTGGCGGCGGTATTCGTCGCCATGCCGTATCTCCTGTATCAGCTTTGGAGCTTCATTGCGCCCGGCCTGTACCAGCACGAGAAACGGCTGGCGATCCCGCTGCTGGTGTCGAGCATCGTGCTGTTCTATCTCGGCGGGGCCTTTGCCTACCTGGTGGTGCTGCCGCTGCTGTTCCCGTTCCTGGTCGGAGTGACCCCGGAAGATGTCAAGGTGATGCCGGACATCGCCGACTTTCTGGATATAGCGATCCGGCTGTTCTTTGCCTTTGGCATGGCGTTCGAGGTGCCGATCGCCACTATCCTGCTGGTGATGGCGGGTGTCACCACGCCGGAGACGCTGGCCGAGAAGCGTCCCTACGTGATCGTTGGCGCGTTCGTGCTGGGTATGCTGCTGACCCCACCGGACGTGATCTCGCAGACCCTGTTGGCCCTGCCGATGTGGTTGTTGTTCGAGGTCGGGCTGTTTTTCTCGCGCATCCTGATGCGTGATCGAAGGCGCCCGGACGAGTCCGGCGATGCCGCGCCCGGCGCAGGCAGGGAGCCTGCGGTACAGACTGCGGCCGGCCCTGGCAGGCAGCCGAACGGTGATTTCAAGCCACTCGACGGGCAGGAGATGGAGGACGAGTTCGCGCGCATCGAGGCCGAGTTCGAGGCCCTCGACGCGTCGTCCGCGAAAGATGCGGGCAGCGCGTCCACAGCGTCGGACGACGACGCGGACGCGACGAGTGCCGGTGCTGCCGAGGACGCCCGGGACGCCGCCCCGGATGCCGACGGGTGGACCGCCGCGGACAGCGCCGACATGCTCGACGAGGAAGACTTCCCGGCACGCTCGGCGAGCGAGGCGATGGTGGAGGCGAAACTTGAGCAGGTCGCTGCGCTGCGTGCAACCGAGGCCTATGGCGAGGCGCGCCGACTGCTCTACGAAATCCTCAGCGAGGGCAATGCCGAGCAGATCAAGGTTGCGCGCAACATCCTGGGGCAGCTCGACGGCTGAGGCCGGCCAAGGGGGGATTGTGGTCAGGACATTCCACCTGCTGCTCGTCTGGGTCCTTGCCGGCCCGGTCCTGGCACTCGAAAACCAGCTGCGCGATCACCCCTCGCCGTACCTCGCCATGCATGGCAACGACCCCGTGGCATGGCAGGAATGGGGTCCCGCGGCGCTCGAGCTGGCGCGCAAGGAGGGTCGGCTGCTGTTCATTTCGAGCGGCTACTTTTCCTGTCACTGGTGCCACGTGATGCAGCGTGAGAGCTACCGCAATGCGAAGATCGCCGACATTCTGAATACCTATTTCGTCCCGGTGAAGGTGGATCGCGAACTCAACGGTGCGTTGGATGCCTACCTGATCGATTTCGTCGAGAAGACCCAGGGCCACGCCGGCTGGCCACTGAACGTGTTTCTGACCCCCGAGGGGTACCCGCTGATCGGCATGACCTATCTGCCGCCCGAACGCTTTCAGCAGGCCCTGCAGCGCCTGAACACCACCTGGCAGGACGAACGCGGACAGATGCGCAATCTGGCGCGACGCACGCTGCTGCAGCTGATGCTGAACAGGGAGCAGGTGGCCGAGGTCGAGCCGCTGTCCGGGCCGGTGCTGCAGCAGGATCTGTTGCGCCAGGCCCTCAGCATCGCCGATACGATGGAGGGTGGCTTCGGCGACCAGAACAAGTTTCCGATGACGCCGCAGCTGCTCGCTCTGCTCGATCTGCAGGCCGCCGCACCCAATCAGCAGCTGGCCGAGTTCCTCACGCTGACCCTGGACAAGATGGCCGGCGAGGGGTTGCGCGATCATCTCGCCGGCGGCTTTTTTCGCTATACCGTGGACCCCTCCTGGCAGGTGCCGCATTTCGAAAAGATGTTGTACACCCAGGCGCAGCTGGCCGAGGTCTACCTGCGCGCCGCGCAGGTGCTGGGCAGGGACGACTATGCCGAGGTCGCGCATGACACCCTCCAGTTCGTCTCCCGCGAGATGACCGGCCCGCAGGGTGGCTATGTGGCCAGCTTTTCCGCGGTCGACGGGGCCGGGGAGGAGGGTGGGGTCTACCTGTGGACGGTCGACCAGCTGCACGCGGTGCTCGGCGAGGCGGACACTGCGCTGGCCCGGCGATACTGGCGTATGCAGGATCTGGCCCCGCTGGATGGCGGGCATCTGCCGCGCCGGGGTGAGAGCCTGGCGCAGATCGCCGCGGCGACCGGGCAGACCGAGGCGGATCTGGCGGCGCGTATCGCGTCGATCCGCGCACGTCTGCTCGCGGTGCGCGGGCAGCGCGTGCTGCCGGTCGATCGCAAGGAGCTGGCGGGTTGGAATGGCCTGATGCTGGCCGCGTTCGCGCAGGCCGCAAAGCGTTGGGACGATCCGCTCTTTCGCGATGCTGCCAAACGGACCCGCGATTTTCTGAAGGATCGGCTGTGGGACGGCCAGAGGCTGCGGCGTGCGCTCGCCAACGATCAGCCACTGGGCGAGGCCTCGCTCGAAGACTATGCCTATGTCGCCTATGGAATGGACCGTTATGCCGAGCTGAGCCACGACCCGGTCGACCGGACCTTGGTCGCCGCATTGCTGCACCTGGCCTGGCAGCGTTACCAAGGCCCCGGCGGATGGAGGATGGACGACCAGCCGTTGCTGCCGGGCCTGGGTGAAGAGCCCGCAATGGCCGAGGGTGCGCTGCCGGCACCCTCAGCCGTGTTGATCCGTCTGGCCGCGCACAGCGATGCTCCCGACCTGGTCGAGAAGGCGCTCGCCGCTGCCGACCTCGCCCGCCAGCAGGCCCAGGCCGAGCCGTTCTGGTATGCCGGTCATCATGCCGCGCTGCTGGAGATGCCGGGTCCGCCGGCCCGATAAAAAAATCGGCATCACGGCGCCGGTCAGGGTCGCTGCGGCTTCAGAACCGGATCGCGAGTGACACCCCGACCACGTGTTGACTGTAGCTCGGGTTCTGCTCGCCAAGCAGCAATACCTCGGGGATCGAGCTCGGACCGAGGCCATCGATCGTCCAGTCGTCTTCGTCGTACCTTTCGTACCTTTCGTACCTTTCGTACTTTTCGTACTGATAGCTGAGCTTGACGGTCGTGTCTTTGCGCCACTTGTAGTCGGCATAGATCCTCAAGCTGTGCAGTCTGGACTCCAGGTCGGGAAACTGCTTTAGCGCAGGCAGCGCGTTGTCGCTCTGCATGCTGACCTCGCCGGTGGACTGGCTGAAGGTGTAGTCCGTACCGAGTTCCAGGCGGGTGTTTCGCCTCCAGAGTAACCTGAGTCCGACGCTGTCGACCGTATCGTTGTTCGTCACGAACCAATCCGCGCTGTCCGGGACCCGGCTGCCGGCCTGATGCGATTCATAGGTCTCCCGTCCGACAAAGGCGTGCAAGTCCAGGTCTTCGCTTGCCTGGTAGCTGGCATCCAGTGTGGCGACGGTGTCTCTTGCATCGGTGAGGCCGACGCGGGTCGCATCGTAGTCGTCCTCGCTTACCTCGTAAGTGGCCCCCAGGGAGAGGCGTTCGGCCGGCTGATAAGCGATATCCACGGCGGCGCTGGTGCAGGACTACGACGACGGCGCTGCAGTGCAGGTCACCACGGACCTTTCGGGGATCTACCTGTTTCCCCAGGCCGCGGACGACGCGGTTCAGGTGATCGAGTTCGTGCATGACGGCGTCATCGGTTCGGACGTGGAGTCCGCATCGTCGGTGGCAGAGCCGACCAGTAGCCGGTTGGAGAAATGACGCCAAGCCGCCACGGAAACGCGTCCCGGGACCGTGGCGGCAATCGCCCGGGAGGTTAGGTAGATGCGCATGATATTCACCAGGCGTTTATTCGCTGCGACGGTATCCGCGCTGGTGCTGTTCCGGGGACCGGTTCCTGAGGACCTGGCCTGGCAGGCTGGCGTCGTCGGTATACCGCAGGCCCACGCCGCAGGTGGCAAGGGCGGGCACGGCGGAGGTGGTCCGCCCGCAGGGGCCGGTGGTGGCCATGACAGTGACAGCCATGATGCCGCCAGCCACGACACGGACAGCCACGACCATGAGGATGGCGACGCTGGCGGACATGAGTCGGCCGGTGGCAAGAAGGGCAAAGGCCCCGCCTATCGGGGTGGTCGGACCGGCAGCAGCAAGGGCCGGGGCGGACCGAGCCAGGCGGTGGTCGAGAAGATCCTGGAGAGCGAGTGAGCGCCGCTCAGGGCTGAAGGTGGTTGCCCTTGCCCGGCAGGTGGACACGGAAGACCGTGCCGCCCCCAGGTGGCGAGATGATTTGGGTACTCCACCCGTTCGCGCGGCAGAGCTGATGCACGATGGCCAGGCCAAGGCCGCTGCCACCGGTAGCCCTGCTGCGTGAATTTTCCAGGCGATGAAACGGCTGGAACACCGCTTGGTGCTCCGACGCAGGGATGCCCGGCCCCTGGTCGATGACGCGTATCTCGACCCCTTCGCCGTCGCAGGTGCATTCCAGCTTAACCGGCAGGCCGTCACTGTAGACCACCGCGTTTTCCACCAGGTTGCTTACGACCCGCTTCAGGGCGTTGGTTTTCACCTTGCGCACACAGCCGTGCTTGGGTTGGAAGACGATCTCACCGCCGGACTTGCGCAAGTCTGCGGCGATGCCGTCGAGCAGCGCGTTGATGTCCACCTCGTCCTCGACCTCGCCGCCCAGGCCCTTGGCGAGCAGCAGCGTCTGCGAGATCAGTTTCTCCATCTCGGCGATGTCGCTGCGCAGGCCGTCGACGAGTTCCCCGTTTTGCGCACCTTGGAGCAGTTCCAGTTCGAGGTGCATACGTGCCAGCGGGGTGCGCAGATCGTGTGAGATCCCGGCCAGCAGGGTGGTGCGGTTTTCCAGCAGCTCCCGGATCTGGTTCTCCATCAGGTTCAGTTTGCGCGCGAGATCGGCGATCTCACGCGGCCCCGTTTCCGGGATCGTCGCGCTGAAATCGCCTTCGCCGATCCGATGGGTCGCCTCTGCCATCGCGGCCAGCGGGCGGGTGACACGGCGTACCAGCATTACCGACAATGCAAACGCGATGAACAGGCCGGTGACCGCCAGGAAGGGCAGGATCAGCACGGTGGGGTTCTGCAGCCGGCTCTCCCGGAACCCCAGGCGCAGCATGCGTCCGCCCATCGGCAGGTCCGCCCACAGCCAGCCGGGATAATCCGGATGCTGGTGGATCTGGATCGCCTGATGCAGATGGTCGGCCAGTGCCGATTCGAGGTAACTGAGATAAGAATGGACGCCTGCCTGTGCTGGATAGGGGGCCTCGGCCTGCAGGATCCGCAGATGATGCCTGTCCATCATCTCCCTCTCGTAATCCGGGCGGGTATAGGGCGGCAGCTCGACCCAGATCTGTGCCGCCAGAACCAGAAACGCGGCCAGGTCGTCGGCCGCCTGTTTGGTATTGGGTCGCACCAGTGTGAACTCGAGCAGTGCCGTGGCCAACAGTCCGAACAGCAGAAAGGCCAGCGCCAGCGCCTGAATGGTGCGGCCGAGCAGGGTCGCAGGACGGATCAGCCGGCTCACTGCGGGACCGGGTTGCCCTGCGGCGTGAACATATAGCCTTTGCCCCAGATCGTGCGGATATATTGCGGATGCTCCGGGTTCGGTTCGATCTTTTTGCGCAGGCGGGTCACGCGGACGTCGATGCTGCGGTCATAAGGCGAGCGCTCATAGCCTTTCAGCAGTTCGATCAGTCCGTCGCGGCTCATGATCCGGTTGGGTCGCGACGCAAAGGCCTCGAGCAGCGCGAAATCGCCGGCCGTCAGGTCGACGACCTCATTGTCCCGGATCAGGCTCTGCGATCGAATGTCCAGGGTGAAGTCGCCGAAACTGTACTGCTTCTCCTCGGCGGCCACTTCCTGTTCGGCCATCTGGCCGTCCAGGCGGCGCAGCACAGCGCGGATTCGGGCCAGCAGCTCACGTGGGTTGAACGGTTTGGGCAGGTAGTCATCAGCGCCGACTTCGAGCCCGACGATGCGGTCAACCTCATCGCCGCGCGCCGAAAGAATGATGATCGGGGTATTCGTGGTGCTGCGTAGCCTGCGCGCAATCGAGAGGCCGTCCTCGCCGGGCAGCATCAGGTCCAGCACGATCAGGTCGACCGGGTTCTTGTCCAGGTGACGATCCATGCTCGCGCCGTCTGCAACTCCGGACACCGCAAAGCCTTCGCCGCTCAGATAGCGAATGACCAGGTCCCGCAACTTGTTGTCGTCGTCTACGACGAGGATGTGTTTGGCTGTGCTTTGCATAACCGCGATCGTGGCGCGGTGGTCGTCGGAAACAGATCGAAACAATTTACCGCATGCCGGAAATAGCTGCGAAACCGGCCTCGTGCATCCTGCAAATAGAGAAACCATTCATGAGGGAGTGAGATGTTCAAATCGTCTTACGAGGTGTTCGGTTCGGTCGCATTTTCCGCAATGCTGCTTTCTGCGGGTGCAACGATAGCAGCTGACGCCCCGACCCTTGATAGTATAAACAGCCAGCAGCTGCGGGAAATCGTCGCTGCGCAAGACCAGGTGCAAAACCGTGAGCAGGAACAAGCGCGCCAGCGCCTGTACGATTCTTCCGGGGCTGGATCCGGGGAAAAGGTGCGCAATCAGGTGCAGACACGCGAACATAAGCAGTACGAGACCCAGACGAAATCGTACGGCCGTTCGCAGATGCCTGGTTCGGGCAGTCAGGGAATGAGCAGCGGCGGCCACGGACGATCTGGTGGTGGTCGCAGGTAATGGATGCCAGCGCTTAGACGGAGATTGCAGATGAAGGCGTG